>JBGAIW010000064.1:0-25243 GCA_044225265.1 Reyranella sp. | reverse complement strand
AGGTCCGCGTCAGGTGCTGGTGCGGGTGCACGCCACGTCGCTCAACTACCGCGACCTGTTGACCATCGAAGGCAGGTCGGCGCGCGCCGCCCCCACGCCTGACCTGATCCCGTTGTCGGACGGCGCAGGCAAGGTTGTGGCAGTCGGGCCCGGGGTGCAGCGCGTGAAGACCGGCGACCGGGTCGCCGGCTGCTTCATGCAGCGCTGGTTCGGCGGACCGATCAACGAACGGGTCGGCGCCTCGGCGATGGGCGGTGCGATCGACGGCATGCTGACCGAGTTCGCGGTGCTGGAAGAAGACGGTGTCGTGCAGCTGCCGTCGCATCTCTCCTACGAAGAAGGTGCCACGCTTCCCTGCGCCGGCGTCACCGCGTGGAACGCGCTGGTCGAGATCGGCCAGATGAAGACCGGTGAGACGATCGTGGTGCTGGGTTCCGGCGGCGTCGCGATCTTCGCGCTGCAGTTCGCGCGGCTGGCCGGCGCCAGGGTGATCGCGACCTCGGGCTCGCCGGCCAAGGCCGAGCGCCTGCGCGCGATGGGTGCCGCGGCGGTGGTCGACTACCGGAAGACACCCGACTGGGACCAGGAAGTGCTGAAACTTACCGGCGGCCGCGGCGCCGACATCGTGGTCGAGGTCGGCGGCGCGGGCACCCTGCCCCGCTCCTTCAACGCGGTGCGGCTGGGTGGGACGATCTCGGTGATCGGCCTCCTGACCGAAGCGGCCGCGATCGACCCGATGCCGATCCTGCGCCGCAACATCAAGATCCAGGGTCTCTATGTCGGCAACACGCTGATGTTCGAGGCCATGAACCGCGCGATCGAGGCCGGCGGCCTGCGGCCAGTGATCGACAAGGTGTTCCCTTTCGCCGAGGCCAAACAGGCGTATAAGCACCTCAAGAGCCAGCAGCATCTCGGCAAGATCGTCATTTCGCACGGTTGAGGAAGTCCACCCGACATGATCAAGCGTCGTCTGTTCGCCACGGGCCTGGTGGCCGCGCCCTTCGTGAAGCCGGCCTTCACCCCAGTATTCGCCCAAGGGGCCTGGTCGCCCTCCGGCCCGATCAAGATGGTCGTCGCCTACCCGGCCGGCGGCCCAACCGATGCGATTGCCCGCATCGTCGCCGCCGATATCTCCGGCCCGCTCGGCCAGCAGGTGGTGGTCGAGAACGTGTCGGGTGCCTCGGGCGCGATCGGCACGCGCGCCGTCGCGAAGGCGAAACCGGACGGGCTCACCATCACGTTCGGCAACAACCAGACGCATGGCAACAACATGTTCATGCTGAAGGAGCCGGGCTACGACGCGATCAAGGACTTTGCGCCGCTCGCCGGTGCCGGCGCCTTCGAGCACGTCTTCGTGGTGCGCAACGGACTGCCGGTGAAGACCATTCCAGAGCTGATCGCGCTCGCCAAGGAAAAGCCCGGCGTGCTGAACTTCGGCTCGACCGGCATCGGCTCGGGCTCGCATCTGTCGACCGAACTCTTCATGGCGCGCACCGGCACCAAGATGACCCACATTCCCTATCGCGGCGCGCCGCCATTGGTGCAGGACATCATCGGCGACCGCATCGACGTGTCGAACTCGACCCTGCCCAGCGTGCTGGCGCAGATCCAGGCCGGTAAGATGCGCGCGATCGGACTGGGCAGCGCCAAGCGCAACCCCAAGCTGCCCGACGTGCCGACGCTCGAGCAGCAAGGCGTCACCGGCGCCAACGCCTCGTCATGGGCCGCCTTCTTCGCGCCGGCAGAGACGCCGGCGCCGATCCTCAACCGGCTGTCGAAGGAGATCGTCGCCAGCCTGAAGAAGCCCGACGTGGTCGAGAAGATCGACAAGCTCGGGTTCACCGTCGAGCTGCGCGATCCGGCGGCCTTCAAGCCCTATCAGGCGCAGGAGATCGCGACCTGGATCAAGATCGCCAAGGACGCTGGCATCCAGCCCGAGGAATAGAGACCAATGGAGAATCTCTGGACCGCCGCCGGCGCCAAGGAGGCGATCGCCGCTCACGCCAAGAAGGGCATCGGCCAAGATCTGGCTCTACGCGTCTACACCACGCGCCTGCTGGGCGGCGAACCGAAGCTCGTCTTGCACGGCGGCGGCAACACCTCGGTGAAGACGCGCATGGCCGACATCAGCGGCCAGACGATCGACGTGCTGTGCGTGAAGGGTAGCGGCTGGGACATGGGCACGATCGAGGCGCCCGGCCTGCCGGCGGTTCGACTCAATCCGTTGCGCGAGCTCGAAGGCCTGCAGGCCCTCTCCGACGAAGACATGGTGAACGTCCAGCGCAGCAACCTGCTGGATGCGAAGTCGCCGAACCCGTCGGTCGAGACGCTGCTGCATGCCTTCCTGCCGCATAAGTTCATCGACCACACGCATTCCAATGCCGTGCTGGCGCTGACCGACCAGCCCGACGGCGCCGAGCTTGCCGCCGACGTCTACGGCAAGCGCGCCGCGCTCGTGCCCTATGTCATGCCGGGCTTCGCGCTCGCGAAGAAGTGCAGTGAGGTCGGCAAGGCCAATCCCGACGTCGAAGGCCTGATCCTCCTGAAACACGGCATCTTCTCGATGGGCGCCACCGCCGAAGAAGCCTACGTCCGCATGATCGATCTCGTGACCCTGGCCGAGAAGCGGCTGGCCAAGGCGACGCGCAAGATCTTTGCCGGCGCGACTTTGCCGGCGAAGGCGCCGACCGTCGCCGAGCTCGCCCCGATCCTGCGCGGCCTGATGTCGATCCCGAGCAAGGGCGGCGGCCGCGAGGCTTCCCAGCGCTTCGTGTTCGAGTTCCGCAGCAACCCCGCGATCCTGTCCTTCGTGAACGGTCAGGAGATCGGCCGCTACAGCCAGCAGGGCCCGGTGACGCCCGACCACGCCATCCGTACCAAAGGCGTACCGTTCGTGGCGCCGGCGCCGGAAGCGGGCAAGCTCGACGCCTTCGCCAAAGATACGCAAGCCGCGCTCGAGAAGTTCGCCGCCGACTATCACGCCTACTTCACGCGCTACAACGGCAAGCAGATTGTGGCGAAGAAAGAGCTCGATCCCGTGCCGCGCGTCGTGCTGGTGCCGGGCGTCGGCCTGTTTGGCGTCGGCAACACGTCGAAGGATGCCAAGATTGCCGCCGACCTTGCCGAGACCACGGTCGAGGTGATCGGAGATGCCGAGCGTCTCGGAACCTACCAGTGCATCCCCGAGCCGGACATCTTCGACATCGAGTACTGGTCGCTCGAGCAGGCCAAGCTCAGCGCCGCGGCCGAGAAGCCGCTGGCACGCCGCATCGCCGTGGTGACCGGCGGCTCGTCGGGCATCGGCGCGGCAACCGCAGCAGCGCTCGCGAAGGAAGGCGCCGAAGTCGTCGTGCTCGACCGCGACGTCTCGAAGGTGAAGGGCTTCGCCATCGCCTGCGACGTGACCAAGTCCGACGAGGTGCGCGCGGCGTTCGACAAGATCGCGGCCACCCTGGGCGGCGTCGATATCGTCGTGTCCAACGCGGGCGCCGCCTGGCAAGGCAAGATCGGCTCGGTCGACGAAAAGGTGCTGCGCGAGAGCTTCGAGCTGAACTTCTGGGCGCACCAGAGCGTGGCGCAGAACGCCGTGCGCATTATGAGAGCGCAGGGACTGGGCGGCTGCCTGCTGTTCAACGCTTCCAAGCAGGCGGTGAATCCCGGCGTCGATTTCGGTCCCTACGGACTCCCGAAGGCCGCGACCATGTTCCTGTCGCGCCAGTACGCGGTCGACCATGGCGCCGACGGCATCCGCTCCAACGCCGTCAACGCCGATCGCATCCGCTCGAACCTGCTGACCGACGAGATGATCGCCCAGCGATCCAAGGCGCGCGGCCTCTCGGAAGCCGACTACATGGGCGGCAACCTGCTCGGACTGGAAGTGACCGCCGAGGACGTGGCCCAGGCCTTCGTCTCGCTCGCCAAGGCGCCCAAGACCACCGGCGCGGTGGTCACCGTCGACGGCGGCAACATCGCGGCCGCACTGCGGTAGGACCTTCCGCCGGCGACGGCTGACGGTGGCAACGCCGGTCGGCCTCGCACTATGATCCGGACATGTTCACGCCCGGACGCATCACCCATATCGACGCGCGCAAGCCGCTCACACCGGCCGAAGTGGCCGCCATCGAGGCCTCGATGGACGATCACGCCGTCACGGTCCTGCCGAACCAGGACATCGACGACGCCCAGCAGCTCGCCTTCTCGCTCAATTTCGGGCCGCTGGTCGACGGCGCGAATTCCGGCGCCCGCGACTCCGAACTGCGCCTGCCGGTCGTCTTCGCCGACGTCTCCAACCTCGACAAGGACGGCAAGATCGCCGCGCGCGAGACCAAGAAGCGCATGGCCGCGCTGGCCAACCGGTTGTGGCATACCGATGCCAGCTTCCGGCCGATCCCCGCGCGCTATTCCATCCTGAGCGGCCGCCTCGTCCCGGCCGAGGGCCCGAACACCGAATTTGCCGACATGCGCGCGGCCTACGATGCACTCGACGCCAGGACCAAGGCCGAGATCGAGGATCTGGTGTGCGAGCATTCGCTGATCTTCTCGCGCGGGCAGCTGGGCTTCACCGATTTCCTGCCCGACGAGCGCGTCGCCATGAAGCCGGTGCGCCAGCGTCTGGTGCGCAGGCACCCGGTCACCGGCCGCAAGTCGCTGTTCCTCGCCAGCCACATCGGCGGCATCGTCGGCTGGCCCCAACCCGAGGCGATGGCGTTCATCCGCGACCTGATGGAGCACGCGACCCAGGAACAGTTCGTCTATGTCCACAAATGGACGCAGCACGACCTCGTGATCTGGGACAACCGCACGACCATGCACCGCGTGCGCCGCTTCGACGATCTCAACATCGTGCGCGATGTGCGGCGCACCACGACGCAGGCCGAAGGGCCGACGGTCGCGCAGGAGGCTGCTTAGTGACTCTCCCCAAACGCCGGGTCGGCAAGACCAAGCTCGAAGTGACGACAATCGGCCTCGGCGGCGCGCCGATGGGCGGCTTCCGCGCCACCATTCCCGATGCCGAGGCTCATGCCCTGACCGAAGCCGCCTGGGATCTGGGCGTGCGCTACTACGACACCTCGCCATTCTACGGCTATGGTCGCTCCGAGCTGCGCATGGGCGCGGCCCTGCGCGAGAAGCCGCGCGGCGACTTCGTTCTCTCGACCAAAATCGGCCGGATCATGCACCCGATGAGGCCGGGCGAGCAGAAGCCGGCCGAGTTCCGCGAGAACGGCCTGCCGGGCTTCGCGCCGGTGTTCGACTACTCCTACGACGGCGTCATGCGTTCGCTCGAGCATTCGCACCTGCGGCTCGGGCTCGCCAAGATCGACATCGCGCTGATCCACGACGTCGACTTCTGGACAATCAAGGACCGCGAGATCCTGAACCAGCGCTTCAAGACGGCGATGGATTCCGGCTTCAAGGCGCTCGACGAGCTGCGCAAGGCCGGGATCATTTCGGCGATCGGCGTCGGCATCAACGAAAGCGACACCAGCCTGCGCTTCATCCAGGCCGGCGACTTCGACTGCATGCTGCTGGCCGGCCGCTATACGCTGCTCGAGCAGGGCGCGTTGGAAGCGTTCCTGCCCGAATGCATCAGGCGCAACGTCTCGGTGATCCTGGGCGGACCGTACAATTCGGGCATCCTGACCGGTGGCGTGAAGGACAACACCACGCACGACTACGCCCAGGCGCCCCGCGAGCTCATCGAGAAGGCGCGCAAGATCGAAGCGATCTGCAAACGTCACGGCATCGAGCTCGGCGCGGCGGCGATGCAGTTCCCGCTGTTCCATCCGGCATTCTGCGCGGTAATTCCGGGCGCGCTCAGCGTCACCGAGGTGAAGCAGAACGTTGCACGCCTCTCGGCCAAGATCCCGGTCGAGCTGTGGAGCGAGCTCAAGCGCGAGAAGCTGATCGACCCCGCGTCGCCCACTCCAAATTGAGGACAGCCCCATGAAGATCGTCGACGCGCAGGTCCACATCTGGCGCCAGACCGTCAGCCCGCCGACCGGCAAACACCGCAAGGTATCGCTGGTCAGCGCCGAGCAGATGCTGAAGGAGATGGACGAGGCCGGCGTCGATGCCGCGCTCATCCATCCGCCGCTCTCCTGGGACCCGAGCTCGCAGGAGATGGCGCTGGAAGCGGCAAAGAAGTATCCCAAGCGCTTCGCCGTGATGGGCCAATTCGATCCCAAGAACCCGGCCAACAAGGCGCTGATCCCGACCTGGCGAAAGCAGACCGGCATGATGGGCCTGCGCTGGGCGCTGCTGCAGCCCAAGGAGCAGGAGCTGCTGCACGAAGGCGCACTGGACTGGATCTGGCCGGAAGCGGCGAAGGCCGGCCTCGCCATCGGCATGATGGGTGGCATCTTCCTGAAAGAGTTCCGCGGCATCGCCGAGCGCTACCCCGACCTGAAGCTGATCCTCGACCATTGCGGGTTGAACCGGCACGGTCAGGATGCCGAAGCCTTCATCCATCTCGACGAGATGCTGGCGCTCGCCAAGCTGCCCAACGTCGCGGTCAAGATGACCGGCGCGCCGCACTACTCGACGCAGCCCTATCCGTTCAAGAACATCCAGGATGGCCTGCATCGCATCGTCGATGCCTACGGGCCCGACCGCTGCTTCTGGGGTACCGACATCACCCGCATGCCCTGCAGCTACCGCCAGTGCGTCACCTTCTTCACTGAAGAGCTGCCCTGGCTGAAGGGCCAGGACCTCGAGAAGGTGATGGGCCGTGCGCTGTGCAAGTGGATCCACTGGGACTACGACGCCCTGCAGGGCAAGGCGTAGCCCCTACTTGGGCACCAAGGCCCCGCGGATCTCGCCTGCGGGGTAACGCTCGGTCCGGATCTCGACCGACCACCGGCCGGCCAGAAGATCGGCCGACTGCTGCGGCGTCAGCGTGGCGCTGCCGAACTGCACGTTGCTCTCGAACGGCGGATCGATCGGCACGATGTCGGCGCGCTCGTTGCCGACGCCGTCGGGCCCCTGCAGGAAAGCGTAGGTCACCGGGCCGCTCAGCTTGCCGAACCAGAACTTCCACTCGATGGTCTGCATCGTCGGCATGTAGCGCGCTTCCATCGTGCCATAGCCTATGCTGTCGGTCGGCGGCGTCTGGTTCGCGCCCTTGAGCGACGCCGTGAAGGCGGGCTTCTTGCCGATCGGGTCACTCATGTAGCCCGTACAGCCGCTCACGAGCGGCAGGACGAGCAGAGCAACGAGCGGCAGAACGAGCAGCCTTCTCATCGATCGCCTCCTCACACGCGGTGATGGACCGGGCCGCGACCATAGACCGGCGTCGGCAGGCCCTCCAGCCGCGCCTTGAACTGAACCGCCAGGAATTGCGAGTAGAAGCGCGACTGCATCAGGTTGCCGCCGTGGAACCACAGGCCGTCCTGCGCCGTGGGCTTCCACATGTTGCGCAGTTCGCCTTCCCACGGTCCGGGATCCTTGGCGGTGCCGGAGCCGAGCCCCCAGCACTTGCCGACCTTGTCGGCGACTTCCTGCGAGATCAGCGCCGCTGCCCACTGGTTCATCGAGCCGTAGCCGGTGGCATAGACGACGAGGTCGGCCTTCAGTTCGGTGCCGTCCTTCATCACGATGGAGTCCGCAGTGAGTCGCGCCACCTCGCCGACCTTCAGCCCGATCGAGCCGTTGGCGATCAGCTCCGAGGCGCCGACCTCGATGTAGTAGCCGGAGCCGCGGCGCATATACATCGTGCCGATGCCGGTCTCGTCCTCGCCGAAGGTCAGCAGGAAGCCTGCCTTCTTCAGGCGCGCATAGAAGTCGGCATCCTCCTGCTTCACCTTCGCGACCATGGCGCGCGCCGAGTCGGTGATCGCGTACGGCACCGAGGCCAAGGTGAAGTCGGCCCTGTCGGTGGTGATCCCGCTCGCGACGGCCTCCTCCGAATAGAGTGGCCGGTAGCGCGAGAGAGTCTCCGAGCGCATCACCAGGGTCGGCGAGCGCTGGATCATCGTCACTTCGGCGCCGTGCTCCCAGAGATCGGCTGCGATGTCGTGCGCCGAATTGTTCGAGCCCACCACGACGCAGCGCTTGCCCTTGTAGGCCGCGCCGCCGCTGTGCTGGCTCGAATGATGCTGCCGTCCCTTGAAGGTCTCTGCGCCGGGATATCGCGGTACTTCCGGGAAGCCCGACATGCCGGTCGCGATGACGAGATGCTTCGGCTTAACCGTTATCGCTTTGCCGTCGCGCTCGACGACTACCGACCATTCCCGGCGCGTCTCGTCCCAGGACGCGCTCTTGCACGGCGAGGAGCTCCAGTAGTCGAGCTCCATGATCTTCACGTAGGATTCCAGCCAGTCGCCCATCTTGTCCTTGGGCGTATAGATCGGCCAGTGATCGGGGAACGGCAGGTACGGCAGATGGTCGTACCAGACCGGATCGTGCAGGCAGAGCGACTTGTAACGGCTGCGCCAGGCATCGCCCGGCCGTTCGTGGGCATCGACGATCAGTGCCGGCACGCCGATGCGCTTCAGCCGCGCGCCCAAGCCGATGCCGCCCTGTCCGCCGCCGACGATCAGCACGTAGGGCTGGCGCGTGACTCCGAACTCGTCGCGATCGGCCTCACGACGGTCCGTCCAGGTGACGCGGTTTCGGATCGCACCATGCTCGGTGCCGAACGGACGGGTGGCCCCCGCCTTCTCCTCGAAGCCCTTCAGCTCGGTGAGGGCGGTCATCAGGGTGAGCGCCTTGCCGTCCTTCAGGACGACCCTGCCCTGCCCGCGGCCGACCGCGGTCTCGAAGACGAACCAGCCGTCTCGGTCGCCGGCCTTGAACCCGCGCGGCTTCACCTCGGCGAGCCGCGTCTTCAGCATCGCCACGATGGCCGCCTCGCCTTCGAGGGTCACGATGTTCCACGTGAAGGCGATCAGGTCGCGCCAGTAGGCGCCCGGCGCGAAGCAGCGGGCGACATCTTCGGGGGTGCCACGCTCGAGTTGGGCGGCAAAGTCGGAGAGCCAGCGTTTGGATTCGGTCATCGTGGGCACTTTAGACGCAGATCAAGCGGTACGACACGAGCGGCGCCCCCATCCCTAGCGGAGGCGGACTGTCGCACCTCTGGGAGCGGCCCGGCTTTTGCTGCATTTGCCAGTGCACAGAAGGGCATCGCCCGGAGAGACCATGAACCTCGACAAGCCCCGCATCACCGCCCAGATCGCCGGCCGCGCGCTCTATCCGCTGCTGCGCCCGTTCGCCATCGGCTACTTCCTCGCGGTCTGCGCCGTCGACCTTATCTATTCGCAGGCCAATATCCTGGCGCGCTACGACGCCAAGGACATCGCCGATATCACCGAATGGCTGCTGGTCGTGGGCCTGGCGATGATGGCGGCGACCGCCCTGGTCACCGTGATCGACTGCCTGGGCGACAAGCGCATGCGCAGCCTGCCCGACCTCGGCATGTACGCCGCGGGCACGCTGCTGGTGGTGGCGCTCGAGTTCTACAATCTCGACATCCGCTGGGATGCCGGCGCCGCCGCGATCCTGCCGATGGGCCTCACGCTCTCGTTGTCGGCGGTCCTCGTCCTACTGGTGACCCCGACCCGCAGCCTGGCCCGCGTTTACCGATAGCCTGCATATCGCTCAGCGGACCGCATAAGGATTGGCAACCTGCCGTCGCCGGGAGGATGATCATAGGTGGAGGAAACGCGCCCATGAAATACGACGTCATCTCCGCCGACGGCCATGTCGACCTGATCTGGCTGCCTCCCGATCTCTTCACCGAGAACGCCTCGGCAGCGATGAAGGATCGCATGCCGCACGTCGTCGACGGACCGAAGGGCCCGGAATGGGTCAGCGCCAAGGGCGCGAAGTTCGGGCTGATGAACGGCATGGGCTCAGCGGGCCGCGAGTACGTTCCCGGGATCATCCATCGCTCCGACCGCATGGCCTCGACCGGCCTCTACGACGACGGCAAGAAGGGCGTGCGTCGCCTCACCGAAGTCGACCTGCGCCTGAAGGACCAGGACCGCGACGGCGTGCAGGCCGAGGTGCTGTACGGCGTGCTGGGTTCCAGTGGCCGCCTCAACGATCCGGAAGCGGCGCTGGAGATGCTGCGCATCTACAACGACTGGCTCCACGATTTCTGCAAGGCCGCGCCCGATCGCCTGATCGGTCTCGCCAACATCCCGAACTACAACATGGAGGAGTCGGTCGCCGAGGCGATGCGCTGCGCCAAGCGCGGCGTGCGAGGCCTCGACATCGCCAACCGGCCCGACATGGTGCCGCTGTGGGACGAGCACTGGGAGCCGCTGTGGAAGTTCGGCCACGAGACCGGCATTCCGCTGCACTTCCACACGATCGGCGGCCGCTCGCCCGACGTGACGAAGTTCCCGCCGCACGTGCAGCGCCGCATCTTCGCCGTCCACATCACCGGCTTCCAGATGCACATGAGCAGCATGCTGATGGGCCTGATCTTCTCCGGCGCGCCGGCGCGCTATCCCAACCTCAAGATCGTGATCGGCGAGGCGGGGCTGGGCTGGATCCCCTACGTGCTGCAGCACATGGACCTCGAGTGGGAGGACCAGTTCAAGGACCTCGACCTCAAGATGAAGCCGAGCGAATACTGGCACCGCCAGTTCTACGCCACCTACCAGACCGATCCGGTGGGCATCGAACTGCTGAAGCATCTCGGAGAGGATAACGTGATGTGGGGCTCCGACTTCCCGCATCCCGACGGCATCTGGCCCGACAGCCAGGAGTTCCTGAAGAACGAACTGACCGAGATCGCGCCCGCGGTCCGGCAGAAGATCGTCCGTGACAATGCGATGAAGCTGTATCGCCTCGCGAGTTAGAGGCGTAGACACCCTCTCGTGCGTATCGTCGTTCTGACGGCGCTGGCGATGCTCGCTTTCGCCGGCAACTCCCTGCTCTGCCGCATCGCACTGCGCGACACCGCGATCGATGCCGCGACCTTCACCGCCGTGCGCATCGCCTCGGGCGCGCTGATGCTGGCCGTCATCCTGGCCGCACGCCGCATCCGGCCGGCGACCGGCGGCAGCTGGAGGGCCGCGGCGATGCTGTTCTCCTACGCCGCGTTCTTCTCCTACGCCTACCGCGATCTCTCGGCCGCGACCGGCGCGCTGCTGCTGTTCGGCGCGGTGCAGATGACCATGACCGGCTACGGCCTGTTCCGCGGCGAGCGATTGGGCGGACTGAAGCTCGTGGGCGTACTGGTTGCGCTCGCCGGCCTGGTGGCGCTGCTGCTGCCGGGGCTCGCCGCGCCGCCGCTGCTGGGCGCCGCCTTCATGATCCTGGCCGGCGCCTCGTGGGGCGTCTATTCGCTGCTCGGCAAGAACCTCGGCGAGCCGACCATCGCCACCGCCGGCAATTTCCTGCGTGCGGTGCCGTTCGCGGCGGCCCTTGCCCTGGCCGGTTCGCACGGGACCTCCGGTGTCGATATGACAGGCGCCCTTTATGCCGTGCTGTCCGGTGCCATCACCTCGGGCCTTGGATATGCGCTGTGGTACGCCGCCCTGCCCGCACTCACCGCCACCTCGGCGGCGACGGTTCAGCTCAGCGTGCCGGCGATCGCGGCCCTGGGCGGCGTGCTGCTGCTCGCCGAGCCGATCACGATGCGATTGCTGCTGGCCTCGGCCGCCATCCTGGGCGGCATTGCGCTGACGATTTCGCGACCGCGTTCGGGAAGCTGAAGATCAGCGACGGTTACCCGCCACCACGATGTCGTCGGGCTGGCCGTGGTTGCGCTTTACGGCGGCGACCTGCGCGGGCATGCCGATCTTGCGCGAGCACAACGGCCAGTGCCATGGCTCCTCGAGATCGAAGATCATGTACTTGGCGAGGTCTTTCGACCTGTCCCAATTATGGGCGAGTTCCGACGCCTGCTTCGGATTGAGCGCGATGCCGTCGCGGCGCTGCACGTAGATCATCACGGTACGGGTCGCGAACTGGAAGCGGCCGTGATAGAGGCCGCGTCCGCCATAGATCAGTTTCTCGGAAGGGCCATAGCCGCCGCTCTCGCAGATCGCGAGTTGGCGCATCACCTCATCCTTGGCGTCGTCGAACTGCCGCTCGCGTTCGGCTTCGGCGGCTCGCGCGGCGGCATGAGGATCGGGAGCGTGCGCCTGACGGGTGACGCAGCCACCCAGCGTCAGGGACAGCACGGCGAGGGCGATGGCGATCGCCGGGCGGTTGCATGACAGCATCGGGTCATTGATCCCACAACTGGCGCGCGCGGGCAAACCCGCACGACCACAAGATCGGCAACCGATTCTGGGTCCTACGCCCCATATTTTGCGCGGGCTGTGTGCTAACGTCATGCGCCTCGGGGAGATTCGATGAACGACAACGCCGCGAACCGGCGGTGGCTGATGCTGGCGCTCTGCTTCGCGACACGCGTCGGACTGGGCTTCCAGTTCCAGACTCTCGGCTCCGTCGCCGATCCGCTGGCGCGCGAGATGCATTTTTCCTTCAGCGAGATCGGCACGCTGATCGGCCTCTTCTTCGTGCCGGGACTCGTGCTGTCGCTGCCGGCCGGCGTCGCGGGACGCTGGGCGAGCGACAGGACACTGATCGCGAGCGGACTGCTGGCACTGGCACTCGGCGGCGCGGCCGACGCACTCGCGCACGGCTTCGGACTGTTCGCGATCGGACGGCTGCTGTGCGGCGCGGGCTTCGTCTTCTCGACGATCTTCTTCGCCAAGATGGTGGCTGACTGGTTCGCCGGCCGCGAGATCGCCACCGCCATGGCGGTGTTGGTGATGAGCTGGCCGTTCGGAATCGCCATGGGGCAGGTCGTGCATGGCTGGCTGGCCACGACCGAGCATTGGCGCGTGGCCTTCGTGATCGCCGCGCTCTACTGCCTCGCCAGCGCCGCTCTGGTGCTGCTGTTCTACCGCCCGCCGCCCCGGGCCACTGCGGCAACTGCGCCTACCTCGACGTGGCTCAGCCGCCGCGAATGGATCCTGGTCCTGATTGCCGCCTTCGTGTGGGCCGCCTTCAACGCGGCCTACCTCGTCTGGGCGAGCTTCGCGGCCGACGTCCTCACTTCGCGCGGCATGAATGCCATCGACGCGGCCTCGATCGTGAGCGTGGCGAGCTGGTTGCTGATCGCTTCGGGTGCGCTGGCCGGCGTGATCGCCGACCGCACAGGCCGAGCGGGTCTCGTGCTCACGGTCTGCATGGCCGTGGCGATCGTCTGTCTCGTCGCCCTGCCGTGGCCCGGCTGGGCGCTGCCGGTCTCGATCGCCGCCGGAATGATCGGCTTCGCGCCGGCCGGCCTGGTCATGGCGCTGACCGGCGAGGCGATGGCGCCGCACAAGCGTGCCTTCGGCATGGGCGTGTTCTTCAGCGCCTGGTTCCTGATGACCGCGCCGGCGCCCGCGATCGCCGGCTGGCTGCGCGACCGCACGGGCGATGCCTACGCGCCGATGGTGTTTGCCATCGTGGCGATCGTGCTCACGGTCGCGGGCTACGGCGCCTTCCGCTGGGCCGCGATTGCGCTCAAGCCCTCGCGATAGCTCGGATAGCGCAGCACGACTCCCAGCTCGCGCTTCAGGCGCCCGTTCCGCACACGCCGGTTCTCGGCATAGAACGAGCGCGCCATCTCGCTCATCTTCGGTGCCGCCTCGTCCCACGGCACCAGCTTCGGCGCAGCCCTGCCGAGCAGCTTCGCGGCAAGCGCCACGACTTCATACTGCGCGCACGGCTCGTCGTCGCAGACATTGAAGATGCCGCCGAGGTCCCGGCTCATCGCCGCCAGTACTGCCGAGGCGATGTCGTCGACATGCACGCGGCTGAAGACCTGGCCCGGCTTGTCGACGCATTGCGTGCGGCCCTCCAGCACCTGGTCGAGCGCGGAACGGCCCGGCCCGTAGATCGCGGGCAGGCGGAAGATGGCGACCGGCACGCCGGCCTTGCGGCCCAGCACCTGCCATTCCTGCTCGGCCGCAAGACGATACCTGCTGCGCGCCTGCCCGGGATTTGGCGCATCGCTCTCGTCAACCCAGCCGCCGCCGCGGTCGCCGTAGACGCCGGTGGTCGAGAGATAGCCGAACCACTTCACCGGTGCGTGCCGAACCCGCGACAGCACGGGATCGCCGGACGCATCGGGTGCGACGGTGCAGACGAGATGGCTCGCCGCGCGCAGCCGCGCGCTGCCGGCCGACAGCACCTCGGCATCGATCCCGTCGGCGCGCAGGCGCGCGGCTTTCGCTTCGCCGGTCACCGATCCCGCGACCTCCCAGCCGGCCGCTTTGGCGCGCCTGGCGATCTCCAGCCCGCTGAAGCCGAGCCCTACGACGTAAAGGCGTCCGGTCATGCCCTAGCGCTTTTCATTTGGCGGGATGCACCTTCATCCAGTGCCGCGCGATCTGCTCGCGCGTCGCCACCCAGACCTTCGGCTTGGAGGCGACGTAGTCGAGGAAGCGCGCCAAGGTCGCAGCCCGACTCGGCCGTCCGGCGAGGCGGCAATGGATACCGACCGACATCATCTTCGGGCTGCGCGCGCCCTCGGCATAAAGCATGTCGAAGGCGTCCGTCATCGCCTGCAGCCAGCCGTCGCCCTGGCTGAAGCCCGGCGGGACTGCGAACTTCATGTCGTTCACTTCCAGCGTGTAGGGGATCACGAGGTGCGGCGTGGCTTCCACCTTCACCCAATAAGGCAGGTCATCGTTGTAGGAGTCGCTCGAATAGAGAATTCCGCCATGCTGCACCACGGCCTTGAGCGTGTTCTTGCCGAAGCGGCCAGTGTACCACCCGACCGGGGCCTTACCCGCGCTCTTCTCGATCGCGGCAAACGCCTTCCGGATGTGGTCGAGCTCCTGCTCGAGCGTGAAATCCTTGTAGTTGATCCAGCGGTAGCCGTGGCTCGCCACCTCGTGGCCGGCCTCGGCCATCGCCCTGCCGGCGGCGGGATTGAGCTCCAGCGCCTTGCCGACAGCCCACGACGTGAACTTCAGGTTGCGCTCGTTGAACAGCCGCAGGATGCGCCAGAAGCCGGCGCGGCTGCCGTACTCGTAGACAGATTCGGTCGAGTAGTCGCGCTCGCCGACCATCGGTGTGCCGCCGGGCACCTCGGTAAGGTAGACTTCCGACGCGGGATCGCCGTTGAGGATCGTATTCTCGCCGCCCTCCTCGTAGTTCAGCACGAAGCTCACGGCGATCCGCGCCTCGCCCGGCCATTGAGGGTCGGGCGGATTGGGCCCGTAGCCGATCAGATTGCGTTCGAGGTGATTGTGCATTGGGGGGCTCCCGACTAGAACACGCGCTTATGGAGAGGATGCATGAGCGGCGCTGACGCGGTCAAAGAAGATCGCCTGTGGCAACGCCACGCCGACATGGCGAAGCTGGGGGGCACGCCCAAGGGCGGCGTCAACCGACAGGCCTTGTCGGCCGAGGACGCGGCGGCACGGAACCTGCTTGGCGCGTGGGCGAGGGCCCGCGGCTTCACGATCTTCACCGACGCGATCGGCAATCTTTTCGTGCAGCGCGCGGGGAGCGACCCGAACGCCGCGCCGGTGATGAGCGGCAGCCACATGGACAGCCAGCCGACCGGCGGCCGCTTCGACGGCATGTACGGCGTGCTCGCCGCCTTCGAGGCGCTGGAAGCGCTCGAGGATGCCGGCGTGAAGACGAAGCGCCCGGTAATGGCGGTGGCCTGGACCAACGAGGAAGGCTCGCGCTTCCAGCCCGGCGCCATGGGCTCGGCGGTGTTCGCGGGGCACAACAGGCTCGACGAGATGCTCGCCGTGAAGGACTGGAAAGGTGTGGTGCTGAAGGACGCGCTCGCCGAGACGCTCAAGGCGGCACCGGCGACGCTGCGGCCGGGCGCGCCGGGTTTCAAAGTCGACTCCTATGTCGAGGCGCATATCGAGCAGGGCCCGCGGCTCGAGAACGAGAAAAAGACGATCGGCGTGGTTACAGCGATCCAGGGCAGCCGCCGCTACATCGTCACGGTCGACGGCGAGGAGGCGCATGCCGGCACGACACCGCGCTCCGCCCGCAAGGACGCCTTCGCAGCCGCGACGCGCATCGCCTCGGCGATGTACGAGGTCACGACCGACGCCGACGACACGCTGCGCTTCACCATTGGCCGCGTCGACGTGGCGCCGGGCTCGCCCAACACCGTGCCGGGCAAGGCGATCTTCACGATCGACATGCGCCATCCCCACAACGACGTACTTGAATCGCACGAGAAGATGCTGGAGCAGATCGTCGCCAGCCGCGCCGCGCCCTGCCCCGCCCGTATCGAGCGGGTAACCAACGTGGCGCCGACCGACTTCGATCCCGTCGTGATCGACCTGGTGCGCGCCAAGACAATCGATCTCGGGCTCAGCAACATGGACATGCCGTCGGGCGCCGGCCACGACGCCATGCATATCGCCCGGCTCTGCCCCGCCGGCATGATCTTCGTGCCCTGCGAGCGCGGCATCAGCCACAACGAGGCCGAGAACGCCACGCCCGCCGACCTCGCCGCCGGCGCAAGGGTGCTGGTCGAGGTGCTAGAGGCACTGGCGAACAGGTAGGAATTCAACAACAACCTCATCCTTCGAGACGCGCTTCGCGCTCCTCAGGATGAGGTCATCTTTGGAACTGGAAATTTGAACATGAAGAAAGAGTTGGTCTCCATCCTCTCCGACCTGATCGCATTGCCGAGCCCCTACCCGCCCGGCACGTCGGTCGAAATCTGCGCCTATGCGGCGAAGCGACTGAAGAAGGCCGGCTACAAGGTCGAGATCGCCACCCACAAGAAGGGCGTCGACAACGTCGTGGCGCGGATGAAGGGTAATGGGAAGGGCCCCGTGATCGCCTTCAATGCGCACGTCGATACCGTGGGCGTCGGCGAACGCGCCAACTGGAAGACCGATCCTTTCAAGGCGGTCGTCAAAGGCGGCCTCGTCTACGGGCTGGGCGCCGGCAACTGCAAGGGTTCCATGGCCGTGCAGCTCTGGCTGGCCGAAGAGATCGCGCGCCGCGGCGGGCCGAAGAAGGGCGAGCTGATCTTCACGTTCGTCGCCGACGAGGAGAATCTCGGACCCGAGGGCATGGAGTACCTGCGCAAGAGCGGCAGGGTGCGCCCCGATGCACTGATCCTAGGCGCGCAGACCGAGAACAACCTGATCGTCGCCGAGCGCGGCGTGATGTGGGCCAAGGTCACGACCAGGGGCCGCGCCGCGCATGCCGGCAATCCGAGCGCCGGCGACAACGCCATCCTGCGCATGATGCGGCTGATGACGGCACTGCAATCCTATTACGACAAGGCGCTCAAGCCGCGCGTCTGGGGCGCCATGAAGTCGACGGTCAACATCGGCATGTTCCATGGCGGCCACAACACCAACGTCGTACCGTCGGCCTGTACGGTCGAGATCGACCGCCGTCTGCTGCCCAACGAGAAGGTCAAGGACGCCTTCGCCGAACTCAAGCGCGTGATCGACGGCGCGGGCGAGCCGAAGAGCGAATACAAGGTCGAGTTCCTGACCGGCACCAACGGCTTCTTCGCGCCGGAGAACGGCCGTACGGTCGGCGCGTTCGAGGCCGCGGTGAAGCAGACGACCGGCCGCAAGGTAAAGTTCCTGAATGCGACGGGCGTTTCGGACGGCCGCTACTACGCCGACGACAAGATCGAGATCATCAATTTCGGCCCCGGTTCGGGCGTGCAGGGCCACGCCGCCAACGAGAGCGTGCCGATCGCCGAGATGATCGAGGCGGCGAAGATCCAGCTCGCTGTCGTCAACCGGCTGCTCGGCTGAGCCATGACCGCGCGCGACAACTGGGGCTGGCAAGCCCGCATCGGCATTTTCATCGTCGGCAATGAGGCGGTGCCCGAGGCCGAATGGTGGGCGATGGCGCCGCCCAACGTGTCGGTGCATGCCGCGAGGGTGACCGCCAAGTCGCCGTGGCCGCTAGACGGCGACCTCGAGCGCGGCGCGCGCCAGTTCGCAGCGATGAAACTCGATGCCATCACGCTCGGCCACACCACCTCCAGCGTGGTGGGCGGCAAGGGTTGGGACGAGAAGATGGCGGCCGATCTCGGCGCCATCGTCGGCAAGAGCGTGTTCGCCACCACCAACGGCCTCGACATGCAGGCAGCGCTCAGAGCTTCGAACGTGAAGCGGCCGTTCCTGGCCGTGCCGCCATGGTTCAACGACGCCAACGCCCGAGCCGTCGTCGCCTACTTCACGGAGCGCGGCTTTTCGCCGCCGGGTCACCTGCGCTACGACCCGGGCCCGGGCTGGCGCGACGTGCCGCCGGGCGAGATGTATGCTCACGGCATGGGCTTCGCGCAGCAGATCGAGCCGCTCTACGCCCAAATCCGAGCCAAATGCCCGGCCGACGCCGACGGCGTGCTGATCGGTGGCACCGGCTTCCGCTGCGTCGGCATCCTCGAGGCGCTGGAACGCGACCTGAAGCGTCCCGTGATCTCGGCCAACCAGGCCAGCCTATGGCACTGCTTGCGCCGTAGCGGAGTCCACACTGCGGTCGAGGGCTACGGCAGCTTGTTGCGGGGCTGAAATCCCCCTCCTCATAATAGGGTCACGTAATCTTCCTCCCGGGCGCCCTGCGTACGGGGAGGCTAGGAGCAAGCGATGACCTGCGATGCCATCATCATCGGCGCCGGAATCTCCGGCCTCTATCAACTCCTGAAGCTGCGCCAGCTCGGCATGACGGCGCGGGTGTTCGAGGCCGGCACCGGTGTCGGCGGCACTTGGTACTGGAACCGCTATCCCGGCGCGCGCTTCGATTCCGAAAGCTGGTCCTACGGCTACTCCTTCTCGCCCGAGCTGCTCGCGGAGTGGGACTGGACCGAGCATTTCTCGCCGCAGCCCAAGACACTCGAATACCTGAATCTCGTCGCTGACAAGTTCGACCTGCGCCGCGACATCCAGTTCAACGCCACGGTCGTGTCCGCGCACTGGCGCGAGCCGACGCGCGACTGGGAAGTGACCCTGCAGGACGGCAGCCGCCACACCGCGCCCTTCCTGATCACCGCGATCGGGCCGCTGTCGGCGCCGACCATGCCGAAGATCCCCGGCATCGAGGACTTCAAGGGTGTGTCCTGTCACACCGCGCGCTGGCCAAAGGAAGGCATCGACTATGCCGGCAAGCGGGTGGCGGTGATCGGCACCGGCGCGACCGGCGTGCAGACCATCCAGGAGGTCGCCAAGACGGCCGGCCAGCTGACCGTCTTCCAGCGCACGCCGAACTGGTGCGCGCCACTGCACAACCGGCCGATCCCGAAAGAGGAAATGGTCGAGATCCGCAAGCGCTACCCCGAGATCTTCAAGCGCTGCCAAGAAACCTTCGCCTGCTTCATGCACACGCCCGATCCGCGCGGCACGTTCGAGGTCACGCCGGACGAGCGCGAGGCGTTCTGGGAGAAGCTCTATGCCGAGCCGGGCTTCGGCATCTGGCAGGGCAACTTCCGCGACATACTGGTCGACCGCGAGGCCAACCGGCTGCTCAGCGACTTCGTGGCCCGCAAGATCCGCCAGCGGGTCAAGGACCCGGCGACCGCCGAGAAGCTGATCCCGACGAACCATGGCTTCGGTACCCGCCGCGTGCCGCTCGAAACCAGGTACTACGAGGTCTACAACCAGCCCAACGTCAGCCTGGTAGACATCAAGGCGACGCCGATCGAGCGCATCACCGAGACGGGTCTCAGGATCGGCGGCAAGGACTACGCTTTCGACGTCATCGTCTATGCCACCGGCTTCGACGCCCTAACCGGCGCCTTCGACCGTATCGACTTCCGCGGCACCGGCGGACAGGGCCTCAAGGACAAGTGGAAGCGCGAGGGCCTGCAGACCTTCCTCGGCGTAGAGGTCCCGGGCTTTCCCAACATGTTCATGCTGATGGGCCCGCACACCGCGCTGGGCAACATCCCACGTTCGATCGAGCACAACGTCGACTGGGTGACCGGCCTGATCAAGCACATGCGCGAGCGAAAGCTGACGCGCGCGGAGTGCCAGGTCGAGGCCGCCAGGGAATGGACCGACCACGTCATCCGCATCGCCGACGGCCTGCTGTCGATGGAGATTGACTCCTGGATGACCGGCATCAACCGCAACGTCGAAGGCAAGGACACCCGCTCCGTCGCACGTTACACCGGTTCGGCGCCGGCCTATCGCGAGCGAGCCGACGCCGTCGCGGCGGGCGGATATCGCGAGCACAGCTTCGCCTAGGATAGCTGTGCCTGTCATGTGCATCGCGCGGCCCCTGGCCTTCGGCGCCTGGCGCCGCAGGACAACCTGCCGGCCGACGCCTTAGCGCGACACGTTAGAGCGTCTTCCACCATCTATAGATCGCGTCGATCGGGTCGCTTGAGCGCGGCTTGGGAGCTACCGCCTTCGGCGACGGATCGCTGCGCAGCGCGGTCAGCAGGGTGCGATCCACGGAGTCGCCCGCCGGAATCAGGCCGCGCTTCTCGCGGTAGAGCTTCGCGGCCGCACGCGTACGCGGCCCGTCGGTGCCGTCGACCTTGCCGGGATCGAATCCGAAGGCCACCAGGCGGCCCTGCACCTCGCGAATCTCAGCTGGCCGCAGCATAGCGGCCGCCGAGGCGCGCAGCTCGGCCATGGTGACCTCGGGCGGCGGCTCGGCCTCGATGAGCACGATCGGCCATGACGGCGGCGTCGCGCGGGCCGGAGGCGGTGCCCGGTTCGACGCCGGGATAGATGCTGGAGCCGCTACCGAACTCGACGCCGGCGCCGGGACCAGGGCGACCGCCACGCGCGGCGGCTGGACCGGGCGCGACTCGACCGGGGGAACGGCGGACCGCCCCACCCACAATGGCAGCCACATCATCCCGGCCGCCAGCAGGGCGAGCAGAGCAGTCGCGCCCGCGACGACGCTGCCGACGATCAGCCAACGCCGCAGACGCGCACGATCGTAGGCATACAGCGCAGCCTGCCGCTTCTCGGCCGCCTCCACCGGATCGGGCGCGAACTCGGCGGCGGCACGATTGCCGATCTTGCGCGCGAACTCGATCATGGCATTGCGGAAGCCTTCGTCGCCGGTTGGACGGTAGCCGGTGTGGGCAGTGCTGGCATCGATTGTCATGCGGTCACCCCTCCTTCTGGCGAAAATGTGCCCGATAACCGTGTCGCCAAAAGGCCCACATCCGTGACCTTGCTGTGACTTTGGGGAAGCCGCGCAACAACCATCGTCGAACGGCGCCGCTGGCGAATTGCTGATCCAGGTCAAATCGCGCCGCCTCCCGCAGGCCTAAGCTAAGTAGAAATATTCACAGGAGCTTGCCATGAACGACTGGCCGCAAATGGTGACCGAACTCACGGCGCATCTGCGCAATCTGCGCGGCGGCGCGCCCGACGTGATGAAGGCCTTCGCTGGCATGGCGCAGGCGGCAACCGCGCCCAAGGCGCTGGACCTCAAGACCAAGGAGCTGATCGCGCTCGCGATCGCCGTTGCGATCCGCTGCGACGACTGCATCGCCTTCCACGTCAAGGCGGCGCGCCACGCCGGCGCCAGCCGCGAAGAGGTGCTCGAGGCACTGGGCATGGCGATCTACATGGGCGCAGGCCCCTCGGTGATGTACGCCACCCACGCGCTCGATGCCTATGAGCAGTTCGGCGCCGCCACGAAGGACAAGCCGGCCGTGGCCTGACGCGGCGAGGGGCGGCGTTTATGGCGCCATCCCGCCGCCTGTCTGTTGTTCATGACCCCTCCGTCGGCGTATGACGCCGACACCTCCCCCGCTGACGGGGGAGGAACGAGACGGGCGGGGCTTTCCGAAACGTGCGATCCGACATTCAGGCGCTGCGCGGCTTGGCCGTGCTGCTGGTGCTGGCGACCCACGCCCGCCTCGGCCTGCCCGGCGGCTATCTCGGGGTCGACATCTTCTTCGTGATCTCGGGTTACCTGATCACCGGCATGGTGGACCGTGCCGTCGATGACGGCCGGTTCAGCTTTCGAGCCTTCTATTTCCGTCGCGCCAAGCGGCTGCTGCCGGCCGCTTACGCGACGTTCGCGCTGACAGCGCTAGCCGCGCCGTTCCTGCTGAGCTCATCGGAGCGCCATGAGTTCGTGCTGCAGGTGATCGGCGCGGTGACCTTCACCGCCAACTTCGTCCTGTTCGCTCAGACCGACTACTTCGCCGGCGCCGCCGACTTCAAGCCGCTGCTGCACATCTGGTCGCTGTCGATCGAGGAGCAGTACTACGTGTTCCTGCCGGCGCTGGTGTTCTTCACGCCGCGTCGCTGGCGGGTCGCGGGCGCGGCGGCGATCCTCGTTCTCTCGCTGGCGCTCTGCCTTTGGCAGGTCCAGTTCGCCCCGCGCGAGGCGTTCTACCTCACGCCGTTTCGCGTCTGGGAGCTGGCGATCGGTTCGCTCGGCGCGCTGGCGCTCGACCGGATGGCGGCGCGGCCCGGCAGCGCGACGTCTCGCAGCATCCGAATTCTGTTCTGGCCGTCGGTCGCCGCGCTCTTCCTGGTACCCTCCTTCCCGTTCGACACGATCCGTCATCCCGGCCTCGATGCGATCGTCGTCTGCGCCGCAACCCTGGTCGTGATCCTGCGCCATCATCCGGGTTTCTCGGCGAGTCTTCCCGTCAAGGGCGCCGCCTTCGTGGGCGATTTCTCCTATTCTCTTTATCTCGTGCACTGGCCGATCCTGGCCTACGTCAACAGCGTCTGGCTCGGCCCCAACGCGCCACTCGAGGTGCGGTTGGCCTGCGTCGCGCTGGCACTCGCTCTCGGCTACGCGCTCTATCGCCTGGTCGAGCGGCCGCTACGGCAAGCCGCCTGGACACCGAACCGAGGCCTGGTCGGCGGTACGGTTGCGGTGTCGTTGCTGATCGCCGCGTTGCCGCCGATCCTGTTCGCCCTCGACCGCGATCCGCGCGACTTCGTGGCACTGCGACAGCCCAACTACGGCTTGGGCCGCGAATGCGAGGTGGCCGGCCCCTTCAAGGTTCAGGCGACCTGCCGCACCGGTGACAAACCAGTGCTCCTGGTCTGGGGAGACTCCTTCGCCGAACATCTCGTACCGGGGATCGCCGCTTCTTCCAGGGTCGCCATCGAACAGGCGACCAGCAGCGGCTGCGGGCCGTTCCTCGGCGTGGCGCCGATCTTCTTCGGCCCCGGCTGTCTTGCCTTCAACGAGTCGGTCATCAGATACGTGGCCGACACGCCGTCGATCGAGACCGTGGTGCTGGCCAGCCGCTACGGCTCCTACCTCAGCGGCGCCCCGCTGCTCGAAGGCACGGACAAGAGCTTCAAGACCATTCGACCCAACCCCGACATCGCGTTCCGGACTCTCAAGGACACGATCGACCGGCTGCACGCGCTGAAGAAACACGTCGTGCTGGTGGCGCCGCCCCCCAGCAACATGGATTTCCATCTCGCCAGCTGCGAGGAAAGGCGGCTGACCGGCCTGCCGACGATCGGCGCGCCCGAGCGCTGCGAGATCGACCAGGCGGCGTTCACGGCCAAGCACGCGGCGGTGTTCGAGCTCTTGAACAGGATCGGCGCCGCGACCGCCACGCCAGTCTTCGACCTGGCGCCGTTCCTCTGCAAGGCCGGACGCTGTCCGGCGGCCATGGCCGACCTGCCGCTCTATCGCGACGACGTGCACTTCTCGGTCCAAGGCTCGAGGTTGCTGGGCGAAAGGATCGGCCTCGCCTCGAAACTGCTCGAGATGGCGCGCTAGCGTGCGGTTGAGCCGCCCGCCCGCAGGTGGCAGGCTCCCGTCAACACATCCGTGGTGAGGGAGAAACGCCATGCCGATCTTCGAGAAGGGCCCCGTCCGCATCCACTACACCGAGATGGGCTCGGGCTTCCCACTGATGATCATTCCCGGCGGCGGACTCAATTCGACCATCGCCGGCCTCGACATGAAGCCCGGCCATCCGTTCAACGCGCAGAAGGAATTTTCCAACGCCTTCCGCTGTATCGTGGCCGACATTCGCAACGCCAATGCCGGCCAGTCGACCGGCCCGCTCGACATCGAGCGCACGTGGGACGCCATCACCGACGACCATGTCGGCCTGATGGACCATCTCGGCATCAAGAAGTTCATGGTGCTGGGCTACTGCATCGGCCAGCCACTGATCTGGAACCTGATCAAGAGGATTGGCGATCGCGTCGTCGCTGCGGTGCTGACCCAGCCGTCTGGCTTCCGGCCCGAACTGCCGACCCAGTTCTACGACAACAACATGAAGGGCTGGGGCGCGGAGTTCGTGAAGAAACGGCCAGAATACACGATGGACCACGTGAGCCAGTACCTGAACAACATGTACACAAAGAAGGCCGACTTCGTGTTCACCGTCGACCGCGACTTCGTGCGCAACTGCCAGACGCCGATCCTGGTCGCGCCCGACGATAGCCCGCCGCACCCCTACAAGGTGGCGATGGAAGTGGCGATGCTCTCGCCCAACAGCCAGGTCACGCTCTATCCGTGGAAGGTCTCGCCCGAGACCGTGCCGCACGCCGTGCGCCACATCCGCATGTTCCTGGAGGCCAACCGGCCGGCGGCTGCCACGTCGATGGGGCAGCGCGCGGCCGCGGATTAAGTCGCGACGCCCCGCGAAGCGACTGTCGGCTTGGAGTGCTGCAAGCTGCGCAGCAGTTGAAACGCGGGCACCTCCCCATATGAATGAGGAAGATGAGGTTCTATTTGCCTACCCGCTGTTTCTCAGCCCGGCAGCAATGCCGTTGATACTGAGCTGGATACCCTGCACCACGCCGGGATCGGTGTCGCCGGCGCGGTGGCGGCGCAGCAACTCGATCTGCACGTGGTTGAGCGGATCGATATAGGGCACGCGGCCGCGCAGCGCACGGGCGAGCAGCGGATTTCCTTCGAGTAACTCCTGCTGCCGGGTGACGGCGCGCACAGCGTCGACCGAGGCCTGCCATTCCGCACGTAGCCGGTCGAATATCGAACGGCGTAGCGTCTCGTCGCCGACCAGCTCAGCGTAGCGCGAGGCGATGGCGATATCGCTCTTGGCCAGCACCATATCCATGTTGGAGAGTGTCGTGCGGAAGAACGGCCAGTCGTCGTGCATCCGCTGCAGAAAGGCGAGGCCCGCAGGCCCGCGCGTGGCGACGAAGGCGTCGACCGCGGCGCCGAAGCCGAACCAGCCCGGCAGCATCAACCGGCACTGCGCCCAGCTGAACACCCAGGGGATCGCCCGCAGGTCCTCGATGCCGCGCTTCTGCGAGCGCGACGCCGGGCGACTGCCAATGTTCAAGGTCGCGATCTCCTCCAGCACGGTCGATTCGCTGAAGTAGCGGTCGAAGCCGGGCGTCTCGTAGAC
>JBGAIW010000063.1:0-25444 GCA_044225265.1 Reyranella sp. | reverse complement strand
GGACCGAATCTGGCCGTCGCGGCGGCGCTGGCGACCACGCTCGCCGTGGGCGCGTGCACGCTGCCGACCAACGTCAAGATCAAGAAAATCGATGAGTTGCGCGCCGCCCAGACGGCGTGCCTCGTCAATAACGTGCCGCAGTTCGAGGACGGCAGCTCCGAGCCCTCCAAGATCGGCCGGTTCGTCGCCATGTCGTGCATCGTGGAGACCGACAAGCTCGTTTACTACGCCGTCCCCAATCCGACTGGGCAGGAACGCCAGGCCTTCCTCGATGACGCGACGATGCGCGCGACGGGCTACGTCATTCGTGCCCGCTCGGGCCAGGTCCAGAGCCAGAAGTAGGACGTCACGCCGCGGCGAGCGGCGCGGTCCACGCATTGTAGCCGTACACCCAGTCGGTGTCGGTCGCGCCCTTGCCCCAGACATTCTGCCGCGAGGTCAGCTGCATCTTGGAGGTCCGCGCCTTGCGCGTGGTCTCGTAGCGGGCAAGGGCGGTGCTGACGCCGGCGCGGTCATTCACGCCTTCCAGGCATCGCGACAGGATCGCGGCATCCTCGATCGCCATTGCCGCACCCTGCGCCATGTACGGCGTCATCGGATGACAGGCGTCGCCCAGCAGGGCGACATTGCCGTCGACCCAATGCGCCAGCGGTTCGCGATCGACCAGCGGCCGCTTGTGGACGCTGGGACAGGCGGCGAGCAGCCGGCGGACATCCTCATGGAAGCCGGAGAAGGCCTCGCGCACGACGTTCACGTCGCCCTCGGCCGACCACGATTCGATTTCGAAGCCGGGCTCGGGCTGGCTGGTGACGAAATAGACCTCCGAGCGGTCGGGCTTGACCGGATAGACCACGATGTGGCGATCCTCGCCCCACCACTTGGTGCAGTTGGCGACCTCCAGCCCGTCGAGACGGCTGGCAGGAAACACCGTGCGGTAGGCGATGCGGCCGGCGAAGTTGGGGGCGCTCGTGCCGAACAGCACTTCCTGCGCCACCGAGTTCACGCCATCGGCGGCGACCACGGCATCGGCCTCGACAGTCGCGCCGCCATCGAAGGCGAGCCGCACCGCACCGTCAGCCTTCTGTTCGAGGCCGGTGAGGCGGTGGTTGAGCCGCACGATCTCGTCCGGCACGGCGCTCGCCAGGGCGGCATGCAGGTCGCCGCGATGGGCGAGCAGATAGGGAGCGCCATATTTGTCTTCGGCCGGCTGACCGAACAGCATGTCGAACAGGATCTCGCCTGTCTTCCAGTCGCGGTTGTTCCACGAGCGCGGGTAGAAGGTATCGGCGCGCAGCCGTGCCTCCAGTCCCAGGCCGCGCAGCACGTGCATGGCATTGCAGCCGATCTGGATTCCCGCGCCCAGCCGCGAGAACTGCCGGGCCTGCTCGTAGATCGTGACGTCGTGGCCCATCCTGCGCAGGCCGGCCGCTGCGGCGAGGCCGCCCATGCCGGCGCCGACGATGGCGATGTTCAGGGATTTCATCTCGGACTACGCCGCCTTGGTCTCCTGGTAGAGCGCGCTCTGCCAGCCGCCGCCGCGACGGACATAGGTGTTGGACGAGAGAACCTTCATCGGGCCGGTGCCGGGATTGTAGGTCACGCGATAGAGCAGGCAGGCGACATCGGCGGTCGGCGTCAGCAGCTCGCCGCTGTTGCGGTCGACGTCGAAGCTGTCGACGCGGAACGTCGGCAGGCCCTTCAGGAATTCGGCCTTGGTGAAACGGCTGCCGTCACCGAAGATCAGCACCGCCTCCTCGGCGAGATAGGTCTGCATCGCCGCGACGTTCCTGTCCTTGGTGTACTGCCAGCTATTGATTTCGAGCTCGAGCAGGGTCTTCAGCAGCGCCGCGCGATCCTGTGCGGCCGCGCCGCCGATTGCGGCCAGAGTGCCCACGGCGGCTCCCGCCAGCAGCGCGCGTCGATGCGTCGTCATCGGTCCATCCTCCTTCGAAATCTGCGCGGGAAAACCGCCATGGAAATGCGTCGATGACGGTAGCAGATCAGCGCGGCGGCAGAAGTTTCTTTTCCTGCATCTCGCGGAACGCCTTGCGGAACATCGCCTCGGTGTCCATCACCTCGGTGAAGCCCGCCTGCATCAGCTTGATGGTCGAGACCAGCGCGGGCGGGCCGGGCTGGGTGCGGCCGAAACCCATCGTGTAGTCGGCGTATTCGAACGACAGGCCGACGAAGTCCCTCAGCGTGCCCGAGACAAGGCCGTGCTGGCGGCGGATTTCGGCCCACTCCACCTCGCGCGGCCGGATTTCTCCGTCGAGCGCCAGCGGGACATGCTCGCCGGCCGCAAAGCCTAGCGCGTCGGCGATGGCCGGCCACACGTTGGGCCAGACGAAGACGTCGCCGTTGGTGACGTTGAAGATCTCATTGCGGGCCTTCGCCTCCTCGCCCGACCAGGCGATCGCCCGCGCCAGCAGGTCGGCATCGACGGCCTGGGCGACGCGCCCGACGCCGCCGGGATAGTCGAGCGCCGTCTTGCCGGCGTGCCTGGCCATGGCCGCATAGACACCCAGCGCCGGGATCACGTTCATGGCGCTGCCGACTGAGTCGCCAACGATCAGCACGGGCCGCAGGATCGACCAGCTCCAGTTCCTGCCTTGCTGCGCAGCGCGGACGTACCGCTCCTGGTTCCAGTAGAAGTTCTTCTGCTCGTGCATCTCGGAGCGGTTCTCGCGCGCCGGCACCTTCATCGGCCGCACGTGGACCCCGTAGGCCTTGGTGCCCTGCAGCAGAGCGACGTGTCGCAGGCCTTGCGCCACCTGCTGCAGTGGCTCGAACAGGTTTCTGAGCATCGCCTCGTTGAGGCGGATCTGCTCGTCCTCCTGCCAGCCCGCGACCAGCCCCGGCCGCTCGTACAGGGCGGCATAGACCAAGTGCGTCACATCGCGGAATTTTGCGGCAGCGGCATGGCAGGACGCGGCATTGCCCAAGTCGAGCGGCAGCCATTCCGCGCCGAACGTCTCGTCCGGCTTGCGGCGGGAAAGCGCGATTACCCTTGTACCGGCCTCGCGCCCAAAGTGCTTCATGGCGGCATAGCCGACCAGGCCGGTGGCACCGGCGACGAGGATGGTCTTACGGGGCATGGTCCGGCTAGAATGATGGCATGCGCTCAATACTGTCGATCCTCTCGCTGCTGTCCGTGTTGCTCGCCGGAATGTCGGCCCAGGCCGGCCCTCTGGAAGATGGCCTGGATGCCTATCGCCTCGGCGAATGGGACAAGGCCTTTGCCGTCCTGCAGCCGCTGGCCCAGGCCGGCAATCCCGCGGCGCAGGAAAAGATTGGCCGTCTCTATCAGCGAGGCAAGGGTGTGGGGCGCGACTATGCGCTGGCGGCGCAATGGTATCGGCGTGCCGCCGATCAGGGCGAAAGCCAGGCACAAACGCGGCTCGCCATGATGCTGCGTTACGGGATCGGTCCCCGGCACGACTACGCCGAAGCCATGAAGTGGTACCGGGCAAGCGCCGCGCAGGGCAACAAGCTCGCCCAGGTCGGACTGGGCTACATGCTGATGGAAGGCGTTGGCGGGCCCGTCGACTACAAGGCTGCCGCGGAGTGGTTCGAGAAGGCGGCGGCGCAGGGCGACGCGGCGGCCATGATGGCCCTGGGTGCGCTCTGCGAAGAGGGCAAGGGTGTGACGAAGGATCTCGTACAGGCCTGGGTGTGGTACAGCCGCGCCTCGGTCGACGATGGCGAGTACGACGACGCGTTGTTTGCTCGGGCCGAAACAAGCCGCGATGCCATCGCCCAGCGTCTCAGTCCTGCCGAGCTCGCGGAAGCCAAGCGTCGCGCCGCCGAGACGACTTCGGCGCCGCGCAAATAGCCGACAGGGCGGGCGACATGGAATTCGGCATGTTCCACGAATTCCAGCGCCTGCCCGGGTCGAGCGAGGCTTCGTCCTTCGCCGATTCGCTGGCCCAGGTCGACGAAGCCGAAAGGCTTGGCCTCGACGCCATGTGGCTCGCGGAGCTGCATTTCGCGCCCGAGCGTTCGGTGCTGGCTTCGCCGTTGATCATTGCCGCCACGATCGCCCAACGCACCCGTCGCATGAAGATCGGCACGGCGGTGCAGGTGCTGCCGCTTTGTCATCCGCTGCGGCTCGCCGAGGAGGTCGCCACGGTCGACCAGCTTTCCGGCGGCCGGCTCATCTTCGGCGTCGGCCGCTCGGGCTTCGCTCATACCTACGCGACCTACGGTGTCGATTACGGCGAAAGCCGCGAGCGCTTCACCGAGGTCCTGGCAATCCTCAAGCGCGCCTTCACCGAGGAGCGGTTCAGCCACAAGGGCCGTTACTATGCCTACGACAACGTGCGCCTGGCGCCCCGGCCGCTGCAGACGCCCTGGCCCGAGATCCGGATCGCCGCTGCGAGCCCCGATACCTACGAGGAAGTGGGCACGATGGGGCATCCGATCTTTGTCGCTGCCCGCACCGGCAACCTTTCCGAGCTGGCGCCGCTGGTGAAGTCCTATCGGGCGGCCTGGAAGAAGTCCGGCCATGCCGGCGCAGGCGCGGTGTTCCTGCGCGTGCCGGTGTATGTCGCCCTGAGCGATGAGGCCGCGCGCGAGGAACCGCGCGAGAGCATCCTCCATCTGCTGCGTTCGATCGGCGGCAGGCTCGAGGCCTCGGCCAAGCTCGACAGCGCGCGCGAGATCGAGAACCGTGCGGCACGCGGCGCCAAGATGCAGTCGATCGACTACGAGGAGGTGCTGCGCGAGCGCATGATCGTCGGCACGCCGGGCCGCGTGATCGACAGGCTGTCGCAACTGCGCGAGGAGCTGGGTCTCGACGGCATCCTCGCCGAGCTCAATCCCGGCAGTCTGATCCCGCACGCCCGGGTCATGACCGCGCTGCGTCTTCTCTGCGAAGAGGTGATGCCGCGGTTCAAGTGATCAGAACGACTTGGTCGCGCTGAAGAACAGCCGGTCCGAGCAGTAGTTGGTGTAGGCGCAGCCTTCGTAGGAAATGCTTGTGCCGACATAGGCGGCGTGGAATTCGAGGCCGAAAGCCACGGTCGTCAACCCGAACTGCCAGTAGGTATATCCATTGCCCGGCAGGCCATCGCGTATGAAATTGTCGACCCAGAAGTTTCCGAGCGTGCCGTAGGCTTCGATCGAGACGTCCTTGGGCAGCTTCAGAAAATCGAGAGGCAGGCCGACCCGTATCCGCTTGTTCCAGCTCTGACCGGACTGGCCGAAGAAATCGTCGCTGTGGCGGATGCGGGCGCTGACGTAGAACGGCCCGAGATCGTACTCAGCGGTAAAGGTGTACTCGGAATAGTCGTAGGCGAGCTCGACCGGCGTGCCGGGATAGAAATAGCGGACATAGCCGAGGTCGAGCTTCAATCTGTCGCCGATCAGCCGGGTCTTCAGGCTGGCACCGAGATCGACCTCGAAGGCCTCGCCGACGGCCGGATAGCGGACGTTGCTGCTCCAGCTGTAGAGGTGCAGCCAGACCGGCGGCCCGCCATCTAGGAAGGTGGGCGTGCTGTAGCCGAAGCCGAACTGATAGGCCGGCTGGCCCATCGTGTTGGAAATGCCGGCGTAGTTGTATTCCGAGGCAAGCGTGAAGTCGGCGCTGAAGGTTCCACCGAACGGCGCGTTCCATCGGTCTCCCGTGGCTTGCGGGCCGGCCTTCTCGCTTCCCGCTTCGCCACTGCGTGTCGAGCCCGTCTTGTCGCCGTCCTGCGCCGCCGCGCGTTCCGGGTCCAACGTCGTCGACACCAGCACGGCCGAGAGGAGGAGGACGAAGCCGCTCCCCGGCATCGCTCTAGAATGCCTTGGTCACGGAAAAAAGTGCCCGCCCCGAGCAGAGATGGGTGGAGCCGCAGCCTTCGTAGGAGATGCTGGTGTCGGTGTAGGCGACGTGAAAGTCGAACCCGAACACGCTGGCCACGACGCCGAGCTGCCAGAACCAGTAATCCTGACTTGGCAGGCCGTCGGCCAGGAAGTTGTCGACCCAGAAATTGCCGAGTGTGCCGTAGGCCTGGACACTGATGCCGCCTGGCAGCGGCAGGAAGTCGAGCGGCACGCCGAGCCGCGCGCGCTTGTTCCAGCTCTGGCCCGAATTGCCGAAGAAGTTGCGGCTGTGGCGCAGCCGGCCGCTCACCGTCAGCGGCCCGAGATCGTAGTCGACCTGAAAGCCGACCTCGCCGTATTCGTAGCCGAGATTAGCCGGCGTACCGGGATAGAGGTAACGGAAATAGCCGAGGTCGAGCTTCAGCTTCCTGTCCATCAGGCGTGTCTTCACGCCACCGAAGAAATCGACCTCGACGGCCGGCCCGGTGGCGGGAAAGGCGACGTTGCTGCCGAACGTGCCGGCGTAGATCCAGACACTGCGGTCCTCGGTCAGATAGGGCGAGCGCCAGTCTAGCGAGACCTGGTAGGCGGGCTGCAGCTCGGTGTTGGAGATTCCGGCATAGGAATAGTCCGATGCGATCGTGAAGTAGGCGTTCCAGCGGCCACCGAACGGCGCTTGCCACTCCTCCTTCTTGCCTTCGACTTCCTGTGCCGCAGCGCCTGCAAAAGTGAGCAAGACGCCCAATGTGGCGCCGCTGAGCCTCCTGGACATCATGCTCCGTGGACCGGCAACAGGATTTCGAAGCGTGCGCCGCCTTCGTCGCGATTGGAAGCGGAAATCCGCCCGCCCATCTCCTCGAGAATGCGCCGGCAGATGCGCAGGCCGAGTCCGGTACCCTTGCCGCGCGGTTTGGTGCTGACGAAGGCGTGGAAGAGCTTCGGCAGGATCTCGGGCGCGATGCCGTGCCCGGTATCCTCGACCAGGATGCGCACGAAGCGCCGTTCGCCGCCGTTGCGGTCGGCCTCGGCCACCGCGCCGGTGGTGACGGTGATGGTCTTGCCGCCGGCGTCGCGGGCATTGTTGATCAGGTTGACCATCACCTGCTCGAGCCGCGCCACGTCGCCCATCACGGTGGGCACCCGGTCCGACAGCCGCTCGGCGAGCGTCAGGCCGGCCTCGCGCACGCCGTGGTCCGTCAGGTCTACCGCCGAGCGCACCGCCTCGTTGACGTCGAACGGCTCGGGCGTGCCGGAGGTCGTGCCGCGCACGTAGGCGCGCAGGTCGCCGATGATGCGGCTCGCTGTGTCGACCTGGTTGGCGATGCGCTCCAGCTTCTCCTGCACGAAGTCCGTCGCCTCGGCCGCCACGCCGCGCGCGGCGGCATCGCCCAGCTCCTCGCGCGCGGCGGTACAGGCGATGTTGATCACCTGCAGCGGCTGGCTGATCTCGTGCGCCATGGTGCCCGCCATCTCGCCCACCGTGGCGAACCGCTCGGCATTGTACAGCGCCTGCTCGGCTTCGCGCCGTTCGGTGTCGTCGACGCCCAGCAGCACGATGCTGGTGACGGCGCCGTTGAAATCGGTCACCGGCGTGGCCGTTACGGCGAACAGACGCTCCCGGCCGACGCGGTCGGTCAGCTTGACGGCGAAGCGAGAGCGGCGCGTGCGGCCAGGATCGAGTGGGAAAGACATGATCTCGGCGAGCGGCTTGCCGACCGCGTCGGCTTCGGCGATGCCGGTGATCTGGGTGAAGCCGGAGTTGACCATTGTCACATCGAGATGGCCGTCAACCAGTACGATCAGCGCGCCGCCGGATTCGACGATCGACCGCAGGCGACTTACCTCCTGGTCGAGGCGCGTCTCCAGCCGCACCCGCTCCTCGACGTCGCGGATGATGCCGATACTGACCAGCCTCCCGTGCTCGTCGAGGCGCCGGCGTGCACGGACCTCGACGTGCCGGGGCTCGCCGCCTTGGCCCAGCATGGTGAAGCGCGCGAATGTGCCCTGGTCCGAGGGATCGTAGGCTCGTGTCGTGGTGCGCTGCACCCGTTCCCGCGAGTCGGGTGCGATGAAGTCCATGAAATGGCGGCCGACCATCTGTTCCGGCGAGGCGCCGAACACCTCGCGCGCGGCCGCGCTCATGAAGGTGAACTTGCCGGTCTCGACGTCGAGCCGATAGGCCACATCGGCCAGCGAATCGACCAGGTTCTGGTACTCGGCACGGGCGCGCTCGAGCTCGGTGATGTCGCGGATCACGCCGACCTGCGCCGCCGTCCTGTCCTCGCCGACCGGCTTTCGGTAGCGCACTTCGACCGGCCGCAGGCTGCCGTCGGCGACCCTCAGGCGAAAGCGGATCTGGCGCTGCTCCTGGTTCGGGGCGAGGTGGAAGGCACGGCTCGCCGCCATCACCATCCCGACATCGTCGGCCGCGACCCAGTCGCGGAAACGCGTGCCGATCATCGCCTGCGAGGGCACGCCGAGCAGATCGGCGGCGCCGGGGCTGACGTAGGTGAAGTACCCCTTGCCGTCGATCGTGTAGACCATGTCGGTCATCGATTCGACCAGCGACTGGAAGCGAGCCCGGGCGAGCTCGGTTTCGAGTTCCTGCTCCTTGATCTCGGTGACGTCGACCCGGAGGCCCACGGTCAGACCGCCCGCCGTGCTCTTCTCGAACCAGTTGAACCACCGGCCGTCGCCCGCCTGGCGCATGCGTTCGACGCTCTTGGTGCGGAAGCGCTCGATCCAGCCTTCGACCGGCTGCGGCCCCATGCCGGCTGCCTCCAGACGCTGCGCCGAATCGCGCGCCAGCATTTCGTAGGTCTTTCCGATCACGCCCGGCTCGTTCAGCGCCGGCGTGATCGACTGCGCCACCGAGTTGAACATCATGAGCCGCTCGTCCTTGTCGTAGACCACGACACCGGCCGGCAGCGCCTCGATGATTTCGCGCAGCATGTCGCGGTTCTGCGCGGCATCGCGGCCGGCATCGACCGCGGCGCGCCATTGCGCATGGAAGTTCATGGCGGTGCGCCCGACGAGCAGGATCAGCATCAGCCCCGAGGCGGCGAAGCCGGTGGTACAGACCGTCAGCACCAGCAGAGAGGCGGCGTAATCGTCGACCAGCCGGCCGATGATCGCGTCGGCGGTGCGAGTGGTGACCTGGCTCAGGTCGCTGATCTCGTCGCGCACGTCGAGCAGTTCGCGCAACAGCGCTGGACGGATCGGCTGGCGCGTATCGTCGAAGCGGGCGACCTCGGCCGAGACCGTCTCGGTGAACGCGCCCATTTCGCGGCAGACGGCCCCCAGCTTGCTCTGCACCGCCGGCTCGAACTCGTCGCACAGCTTGCCGAGCGAGCGCAGGAAGCCCTGCAGCGGCTCGCCGCCGACCCGCACGCGCGCCGGGCCGGGATTGGCCGCGGAGTTGGCCAGGATGTGGCGCATCAGGTTGCGGCTGGCGAGATCGAGCTCGAGCACGTCGCGCGCCCTGCGGCGCTGCGGATCGACGTCCGACCGGTGCAGCGACAGCGCGATGTCGGCGAAGGCCACCACGCAGCACACGATGCCAACCAGGCCCGCCACGGTGGCCCACAACACGCCGCGCGTACCGAGCGCCAGCCTCGCCTGTCCGGGAAATGATTTCACCAGGTCGACCAGCCCCGGCCATCCGGCACGGGCTTCGGCTTCGCTGAATGCGCTCGCTGTCATGATCGGCTCCGCGGTGCCTGACGCGGGCCGAGTATAGCTCAAACCTTCTTCTTTGCCGGGCGCGTCGCTGCTGTGGCGTGCCCTCCGGGAGCTAGCGCCGCGTTCCGCCGAGACCCGCGGTCAGCCAGCCCGGCTTTGCCTTGGGGGCGGCATCGCTGCCGCGTACCAGTTTAACCACGGCCTGGCGCAAGGCGCCCATCGGCACCGGCTTGTTGACGAACACGGTGATGCCGAGTTCGGCCAAAGTCTTTTCGGACAGCCCGTCGATGCGGCCCGACATCATGAGGATCGAGGCCGAGGGCAGGATGGCTCGCAGCTGCTCGGCTGTCTGCACGCCGGTCATGTCGGGCAGGTTGTAGTCGAGCAGCACGACCCTGGGCCGCAGGAAGCGCGAGCGCGCCACGGCTTGCGTCCCGTCTGGTGCGCTTTCAACCGTCAGTCCGGCACGGCGCAGGAAGCCCGACATCTCCAAGCACTGCATGCCGTCGTCCTCGACGATCAGCACGTCGCACAGGCCGTCGCTCATCGAGTGTCTCCGCTCGGGAAATGGGATCAGCATCGGGAGATCAATATACGCCGATTACCGGGCTCGCGATGTATCAAAGGGGCAGTTTACCGCTCAGGTATGCATCGGCGCATCGAAATAGGGGCGTATTCGCAGTGACACGGAAAGATCCCGGCGATGCCGATGGTCCTGCGGCGCCACTCAGCCGACGTAAGGTGGCTTGGAGACCCAGTGATAGCCGTTGCGGGCCTTCTGGAAGCCGTAGTCGAACAGCGCGCGCATGTAGGCCTGATCGAACGGCGAGGGCAGCTTGCGATCGAAGTCGCTGCCGATATAGGCGAGTTGAAAGCCGATATTGTCCCGCTTCGTCGTGTAGTACACGCGCACCAGGTCGTTGTAGCCGCTGGCCGTGATCATGGTGGAAATGGCGCGGCCGGCGATACCCAGCATTTGGCGCCGCACTTCCGCCCAGTCCGAATCGAGCCTGCCGTTGCGGATCACGAAGGCCTCGACCTGCGACACCTTCTGGCGTTTGGCCATGCGTTCGCGCCGCTCCTCCGTCAAGGCCCCCGGGTAGAGAAACGACTGCACGAAGGCGCCGCCGTCGACGTGCATCTCCTGATAGGCTTTGCCGTCGAGCGTGACGTCGAACATGCTGGGCGGAAAGGCGCCGGGGATTGCCGCCGACGCGAGCAGGATCTTCCGCACTGTCTCGAGCGCCCTCGGATGACCGCTGGCCGCGATGGCGCCGACATTCCAGATCACAGGGGCCTGCGCATCGAGATCGGTGGTGCCGATCAGCAGGAGACGGCCGTCGCGGTAGCCGGCGGCGATGTCTGAGAGCATCTTCTCGTCGAGCACGTCGGAGATCGTCTTGAACAAGGGCGAGTTGTCGGCCAGCGCGTCGTTGAACAGCGCCGCCGAGAAACCGCGCGGGATCAGCACCCGTTCGGGCGTGATCTCGGTGTAGACGTGGCGGAGCTGGGGATCGTAGGCCGGGCCGAGATAGGCCATCGGCGCGGTCAATGCGCCGGTGCTGACGCCGGTCACCAGGTCGAACGTCGGGCGGTCGCCATGTTCGCTCCAGCCGCACAGCAGGCCGGCGCCGAACGCGCCGTCCTCGCCGCCGCCGGAGACGGCCAGGAGCTTGGCGTCGATGTCGCTGGGCGACTTGACTTTGCGTCGCTCCACCTGTCGCTTGGAGGCCGCCACGAATTCCTGCTCGAGGCCTTCCGCGCCGCTCATCGGGAAGAAGCGCTCGTTCGGCAGGCCGAGGACGCTGGCGCGTTGCGCCTGCCCGGTTGGCACCGGGGTCCCGCGATCGAGGCCGCCGCAGGCGCCGAGGAGAGAACTGCCGGTGCCTGCAGCCGCGATTCGCAGGAAATATCGTCGTGTATTCATGGGGGAGGTCCGCTTCGGGGCGCTTGGTACGCTGCGGGTGCAAGCCGGGTCAAGGCGATCGTCCTGATCTTGCGGAGTCCGGCCGCAGACAGCCAATCTCGGGACGCCCCGGATGACTGCAATTAGTCGGGAGGTCAATTCTCGCGGCACGACTGCCACGCCGGCCGGCCCTCAATCGGCGCGTGCGTTTGCGGCCGTTACCTTGTACGACCATGCTGGTTCCAACGCGCCGAAGCGAAGATGAGCGGCGAATCGAAGTCTCCAGTTACGCCGGTCGCGAAAACCCAGAGATCGCGCCGCATCCCCCTCGTCTGGATCGTGCCGCTGATCACGCTGGCGATCGGTGCCTGGCTGGCTTGGGATACCTATTCCAAACGCGGCCCGACCATCACCATCACGTTCGAGTCCGGAGACGGTCTGCAGGCCGGGCAATCCCAGCTCAAGTACAAGGACGTGGTGATGGGGACGGTGAAGTCCATCGCCATCTCGTCCGACCTGACGAAGGTCGTGGCCACCGTGGAGACCACGCGCGACGCCGAGCGCCTGATCAACGACAAGACGATCTTCTGGGTCGTGAAGCCGCAACTCTTCGCTGGCCGGGTATCCGGCCTCGATACGCTCCTCTCCGGCTCCTATATCGGCATGCTGCCGTCCAGCGAACCCGGGCAGCACCGTCACCACTTCATCGGCAATACCGACCCACCCGTGCTGCCGGCCTATGTGCCCGGTACGGTGTTCCATCTGCTGGCCCGTAAGGTCGGCTCGATCAGCCTCGGCTCGCCGATCTTCTATCGCGATCTCGAGGTCGGCACGGTGCTGGGCTGGGATTTGTCCCAGATGGCACGCCACGTCACCATTCACGCCTTCATCAAGGCGCCGTTCGACAAGTACGTTCACGACGATTCCCTGTTCTGGAACGCCTCCGGCGTCTCGGTGAAGCTCGCCGCCTCGGGCATCAGGCTGCAGTTCGAATCGATCAAGGCGGTGCTGCTCGGAGGCATCGCCTTCGAAACCCGGCCCGAGACCAAGGCGCCGGTGAGCGCGGCAAATCACGTCTTTTCGCTCTATCCCGACAAGGAAGCCGCGACCGCCGCCGGCTTCGGACGCCGTCTGCGCTTGGTGTCGCACTTCGAGGGGTCCGTGGCCGGCCTGGAAGTCGGCGCCGACGTGACCCTCCACGGCCTCAAGATCGGCGAGGTGACCGATGTCGGCCTCGTCTACGACCGCAAGCTCGACCGCATCGTCGCGCCGGTCAGCTATCAGGTCGAGGCCGACCGGATCTCCGGTGTCTCGGGGCGCACCGACGTGCCCGAAGGGATGGTCGCGGCCGAGATGGTGCGGCGCGGCTTCCGCGCCACCTTGCAGTCGGCCAGCCTGATCACCGGCCACAAGGTCGTGGCGATCGAGATGGTGCCTGGCGCTCCGCCCGCCCAGCTCACGCGCGACGGCGACGTCTGGTTGATGCCCAGCTCGAATGTCGGCGGTCTCGACAGCCTGACCCAGTCGGCGAGCGAGGTGCTGACCAAGATCAACCGCATCGATTTCGATGCGATCGGCAAGCGTATCGCCGATGCCGCCAAGGGCGTCGACGACATCGTCAACGGCCCGCAGATCAAGGAGACGCTGGCGTCTCTCGATGCCAGCCTGAAGGCCGTCAGCGACTTCACGCGCCGTCTCGACACCGACGCCGGGCCGTTCCTCGCCCGTCTGCCCGAGATCTCGAAGCAGCTCGAGGACAGCCTGGTGCGCGTCAATCGGCTGGCGGCATCGGTCGACCGCGCCTACGGCTCGGAGTCCCGATTCAGCCGCGAGCTGGACCGGCTGCTGCCGCAGATCAACGATACCGCGCGCTCGATCCGCGCGCTGTCCGACCTTCTGTCCAGGCATCCCGAGGCGTTGATCAAGGGCCGACCCGCTCCAGGAAAGGAATGAAGCATGCCGCTCGGCCGCCGCTCCCTCGTGGCCTTCGCGCTGCCGCTTGCCGCGGCGGCCTGCTCGTCGTCGCCCGAGCCCGTGCTCTATGCGCTGCAGATGAAGCCCGGTCCCGTGCTGCCGCGCGGCCCGAAGATCGTGCAGGTCCGCGATATTGCGCTCGCGAGCTACCTCGACCGCAAGGAGATCGTGCGCTCGTCCCAGGACTACAAGCTCGCCGTGATGTCGAACGACTGGTGGGGCGAATCGCTGGGGCCGATGCTCGGGCGCGTCGTCGTCATGGGGCTCTCCCAGCGGCTGCCCTCCAGCCAGATCCTGCTTGAGGGCGGCGCGATCTCGGCCGACTACAACGCGGTCGTCGGCATCAACATCCAGCGCCTCGATCTCGACGGCGCCGGCAATCTGCAGTTGCTGGCCCAGGCGGGCGTCGAGTTCAATCGCCCGCGCCGCTCGGCGTCGCGCACGTTCCAGATTTCCCGGACGCCGCCCGCGGCCAATGTCGCGGGTCAGGTCGCTGCGATCAGCGAAGCAATCGCCGAACTGACCGACGGCGTCGCACAGATGCTTCAATGACGGAGTCGCCGTGACTCAGTCCGAGTTGCGCGAGTGTCCGGGCTGTGGCCGGTTTCAGGTCGTGCCCGCCCTCCAGCCGGGAGAGACGGCACGCTGCGTGCGATGCTCGACCGTCCTGAGGCGAACACGGGTCGACTCCTTGCCGCGTGCGTTGGCGCTCAATGTGGCCGCTCTGGCGCTGGTCGGCGTTCTGTGGTCGGCGATGTTGATGCGGGTGTCGACCGCCGGCATCGTGCACGACACGACGCTGGTGTCGGGACCGGCCGAGCTGGTGCGACAGGGCCTGTGGCCTCTCGCCATCGCCGTCGCCTTCACGACCGCATTTGCGCCGCTCTGCAAGCATCTCGGTCTGATCTACGTGCTGTCCAGCCTGACGCTTCGCCTCAAATTGCCGGGGCTCGGCCGGGTGTTCCGCCTCGCCCGGAGGATCGGCATCTGGGCGATGCTCGAGGTCCTGCTGCTCGGCGTGTTCGTGGCCTTCACCAAGCTCGGCGACCTGGTTCACATGGAAATCGGGCCGGCGGTCTATGCCCTGGTCGCCTTGACCCTCGTCGTCGTCTGGGCCGACGCCGCGCTGGACAGTCACGAGGTCTGGGAAGAGATCGAGCGCCAGGGCGGCACGGTCGCGGGTATTCCCTCGGCTCGCCTGCAGAGCCATCGCGACGGCGCCGTCGGTTGCGAGAGTTGCGGTCTTGTGAGCGTCCCGGGTGGCCATGACGCGCACTGCCCGCGCTGTGGCGCGGCGCTGCACGCGCGCAAGCCGGCCAGCTTCCATAACACCTGGGCCTTCGTGTTTGCCGCGGCCGTCCTCTATATCCCGGCCAATTACTATCCGGTGCTCACCGTGATCTCCTCGGGGTCCGGCCAGCCGAGCACGATTCTGGGAGGCGTCGAGGAACTGCTGTCCTCACAGATGTATCCGTTGGCGCTGCTGGTGTTCTTCGCCAGCATCCTGGTGCCGCTGTTCAAGCTGATCGGGCTCGCCATCATGCTGCTGGCATCGATGCTGCTCGCCGCTGAATCCGGCGCATCCTTCGCGCTGGTTCAGCGCACGCGCCTGTACTACGTCGTCGCCTGGATCGGCCGCTGGTCGATGATCGACATCTTCATGGAATCGCTGCTGGGCGCGCTGGTGCAATTCGGCGCCGTGGCGACCATCCAGCCCGGCATCGGCGCCGTCGCCTTCTGCGCCGTCGTGCTGCTCACCATATTTGCCGCCGAGTTCTTCGATCCACGCCTGATGTGGGACGCCGCCGGCCTAAATCCGCACCGGCCGACCCAACCGGTGCGCTTCAGGCCCAGGCCGTCATCGGCGGCCACCGAAGGAACCTGATGAGCGCGCTCGGGCTTGCGGCAGTCGCCTTCCTTTGCATCGTCTGCGGCGCGATGGGCGGGCTGATCATGCGCGAACGGCTGCCGGCGCATCATCTCAGCCGCGAGTCGACCGACGTCGTCAAGCTTGCGACCGGTCTGATGGCGACCCTGGTGGCGCTGGTGCTCAGCTTGCTGATCTCGTCGGCAAACGGCTTCCGCCAGGACATCGAGCGCGAGTATCGCGAGAGCATGGTCACGATCGGTCATCTCGACCTGCGCCTGCGCGCCTACGGACCCGAGACGGCGCCAATCCGCGAACTGCTGAAGCAAGCCTTGGCCGGCTCGGTGCGCCGACGCTGGTCGGATGAGGATTTTACCGGCGTGCCGGTCGGCGTCGCCGACGTGCACCAGGCGCTGTTCGATATGGAGCGCATGTTGGTGAGTTTGGCGCCGGCCGACGAGGCGCAGAAATGGTTCAAGGGACAGTCTCTGCAGCTGATGGCGAACCTCGTGAAGATCCACCGATTGCTCGCCGATCAGGCCGGTCCCAATCCGTTACCGGTCCCGGTACTCATCATCCTGATCGTGTGCAGTTCGGCGATCTTCGCGAGTTTCGGTCTGTATGTGCAGCCCAATCCAACCGTGGTCGGGGCGCTCGCCGTCTCGTCGCTCGCGGTCGCTGGCGCGCTGTTCCTGATCGTCGAGCTCAGCACGCCGTTCGCCGGCCTGTTGCAGCTGCCCAGCGAACCGGCACGCGCGATGCTGGCGACGCTGGCCAAGTGATGCGTAGGGCGGCCGAATAAACGACCAAAATAGGTGGTGGCCGAGGCCGCTCCTATGGTGACGGAGCTCACGAAGCCGTGTCGCCAGAGAGGTACCGCATGGCGCGGGCCTGCACGATCAGGCCGCATCTTCTGTGCTCTTCCGGCCTGCCCTCTGCCGGATTGCAGGAGGCCAGCCTCGGTGCACGGCTCGCCTTCAGCCGGCTTCGGCGGCTCACCGACGCTGCCGGTCGGGTGTGAGACTGCGCCCGCAAGCTACATCTCCCGCCAGTGAAGCCGTGTCCCGGTCGTGACGAGGTCCGCGACCCCCTAATGAGTCGTTCGCTAGCGGCTGATGAGGCTTTCGCGAAGAAAGCGGAAGCGGCCTGTCGCCGAAACAACGGACAGCAGTTGTCGCGACTTCGACGGCGCCTCATGAGGCGTTCGCGAGGATCTCGCCCGAAGCCGCGAACGGCGGGCCTCCGAGGCCGTTTCGCGAGCATCTTATGAGGCTCTTTTTCTTTTTTCTGCCCGCCGCGACCCGGGGTGCGGGGTAAATGGGAAAAAGCACACCAAAGCCGATGGCACCGGCATCCGATGCCTCCCATGCAGGCGGGAATGGGGTGGGAAGGATGGGAACGCCGGACAAATCCCTTTGTCCGCGCTCGAGTGGCGCTGGCTACGACTCGTTCGTTCCTTGTCGTTCCGCTTTCCTGCGTCTTCGTCCCGTTCTCCCAAATCGGGTCACGAGTCATGTCGATCTGTCGGACGATTTCCGCCTGTCATTTTCCGTTTGTTCGATGGGAGCGTCCGGCTCACGAAGGTGGATCGAGCAGCAGCTCGATCTGCTGGCTCGCCGCATCGCCGGTGAGCGGCTGGGGCTGGGCGAGTTGAAAGATCACGCGACGCTCGGCGACCAACCGGGCGGCCACGGCCAGCTTGCGCCCGGCGAGCGAGGCGTTCTTGGGTAGGCGCATCTCGAAGGGAATCGGCACCACCCATCCGCTGCGCACCACCTGCTCGGCAAGGATCTCGCCCTGCGGCGAGGCCGATTGGTCGAGCAACTGCACGCGCAGCTCGGCGCCGCGCGGCAGGGCGTTGCGCGAGCGATAGCCGGCGACGCCGCGCACGGTCAGCGCGGCAGGCAGGCCGTCGCCGATGCGCGGATCGGCTCGACGCATGTGGAACAACACCGCCTCGCCCTTGTCGTCGAGCAGGCAGGTGAATCGGAAATACGCCGTGATGCCCCTGTGGGGGATCATCGCACCGTTGCTGGTGACCGTGGTGGCGATCAGCTGACTGCCCACCTTCTCCTCCGTGCGCTCGATGGTCATCCACGGAATGCCGTCGAGCATGATGATGCCGAACGCCGGATCGGCCTGACGCGTGTCGCGGCCGACCTTGCCAGCGCAGCGCGAGAGGGCATTCGAGGACAGGCCACCCGTGTCCTGCCCGCCGATGTCCTGACCGGCCGCACCGGGCGACAGCACGAGGAGTGGAAGGGCGGCGAGGCCCAGGAAGGCGAGCAGACGCATGCGCGGACCCCGGAACGAAGCGGAACAGCCGATGGAAATTCTAGTGCAGATCGCCCGCCGGCGGGTGATCCAGATCAAGGACGTCTCTCGGCGCCGGGACAAAATGTAACCTATGAAACAGTCCGCCTTGCCCAAACGCATTCTCGAATGGCAGGCCGATCACCCGACCCTCACTTGGGCCTTCTGGATCCTGGTGTGGGCGTTCGTGTTCTACCTGCTGTTCCGTCCGGTCGCCCTCGGCTCGTCCTGAGCGGAGCGGCGGCGTCGCCGTCAGAAGGGGACGTCGGGGTCCGGCGCCGACCGCACCCCTGTCGGCGGTGGCTCCGCGCCGTCGCCGAGAAACGCCTTCACGGCGGCGATCGCCTCGGCGAGACCGGTGCGCTCGATCGACACGCCGGCGGGAAACGCCCCCAGCAGGCGGCTCGGCAGGCGCGAGTCGAGCATCACGAACACGCCGCGGTCGTCGGCGCGCCGGATCAGTCGGCCATAGGCCTGCTTGAGCCGCAGCCGCGCCAGCATGTCGTCGTAGGAATTGGTCCCGCCGCCCAACCTTTCCTTCCACGCCGCCTTGCGCGCGCGGTGGAGAATGTCGGGCCGCGGCCAGGGCACGCGGTCGAACACGATCAAGCGAAGCGAGCGGCCCGGTACGTCGACGCCGTCGCGCACGGCGTCGGTGCCGAGCAGACAGGAATGTTCCTCGGCGCGGAAGATGTCGACCAGGGTGGCGGCGTCCATGCCCCCGACATGCTGGGCGTAGAGCGGCAGGCCGGCCTCCTCGAGCGCCGGCGCGATGCGCTGGTAGGTGGCGCGCAGGCGGCCGATGGCAGTGAACAAGCCGAGTGCGCCGCCGCCCGCTGCCAGGAACAGCTCGCGGTAGGCGCTGGCAACCTGGTCGGCGTCGTCGCGCTTGATGTCGCGCACGATCAGCACTTTCGTGGCGCCGGCATAGTCGAATGGCGACGCCATGGCGGCATGCAGCGCCGGCGCCAGCAGATGGCTCGTGCCGGTGCGTGCCTCAGCGGAAGTCCAGTCGGCGAGCGCATTCTGGTTTTCGTCGTTCGCCGGGGCGGCGAGGCCCAGTGAGTCGCGCAAGGTCGCCGACGTGATGACCGCGCCATGGGCGGGCTTGATCACCGCGTTCACGAACGGCTCGGTCGGGTCGAGGTAGTGCCGGTACATGCCGACGTCGGTTTCGCGGTTCTGGCTGCGCTCGATCGCGAACCAGTCGACGAACGCCTTGTCGGCGTCGTTGTGCAGGCCGCGCAGCATGCCGCGCCACGCCTCGAGCGTCAGCTCGCACCGGTTGGTGAGCGATCGCGCGACGCCCTCGATGCGGCCGCGCTGGCCGCTGTCGAGCTTGTCGGCTTCGCCTTCGAGCTTTGCCCGGAGCGCCGCGCGCAGCTTGCGAACCGGCACCAGCATCGCCTCGAACGTGTCGGCGAGCTTGTCGCCGGCCTCGAGGATGCCGGGATTGAGCGGCCGCACGTCGCATTCCATGCCGAAGCCCTGGTCTTCTCCGGCGGCGCGGGCACGCACCTGCTGGCGCAGCAGGGCGAGGAACTCCTCGGCCGGTCCCAGGACGTTGCCGTCGGCCAGCCGGGTCTGCCAGTTGGCCGAGGGCAGGCGCTGCGCCAGATCGAGCAGGCGGCGCAGCGCGCCCTGCGCCTCGGCATCCTCGCTCAGGAGGTCGTTCACCCGCCTCTCCAGCCCGCGCGCGCGGCTGCCGCGCCGTCCCTCGGCGCCGAGCAGCCAGCGCCGCAGGTCCGAGGCCTCGACGCCGCTGAGATGCGCGCCGAAGGCGCCGTCGGCGGCGTCGAACAGGTGATGGCCCTCGTCGAACACGTAGCGCATGGGGCGCGTCGCGTCGTCGAGCCCGCCCATCGCCGCCTGCACCATGACCAGCGCGTGGTTGGCGATCACGATGTCGGCGGTGCGGGCACGGCGGATGGTGCGCTCGACGAAGCACTTCTTGTAGTGCTCGCACGCCGAATAGATGCACTCGCCGCGCCGGTCGGCGAGGCGCTGCAGGCGGAAGCGCCCGATCAGGTCGAGCAGCCAGGCCGGCAGGTCGCCGCCGATCATGTCGCCGTCGCGGCTGGCCAGCGCCCAGCGCGCCAGCAGGCCGAGACCGACGGCGTTCTCCGGCATCAGGCCGGTGCGCTGCACGGCCTCCTGGAAATTCAGCAGGCAGAGGTAGTTCTCGCGGCCCTTGCGGATCACGACCCGGCGCCGCTTTTCGGCGGAGTCGCGGTGCAGGCGATCGAGTTCGTTGTCGATCTGGCGCTGCAGGTTGCGGGTGTAGGTCGCGATCCAGACCGGTGCGCCGTTCTTCTCCGCCCACAGCGACGCGGGCGCGACATAGCCCAGGGTCTTACCGACGCCGGTGCCAGCCTCGACCAGCACGACGTTGGGCTTGTCTTCTTCCTCGCGCGGGGTGAAGGCTTGGCTGGCGGCCGACGCGTAGTCGCTCTGGGTCGGCCGTGCCTCGGCCATGTTGGGGCCGGCGGCGACCATCTGGGCCAGCCGCAACCGCGCCTCTCGCGGCTCGACCGGCTCGCTGGAGGGTGGCGGTGCGGGCGGCGGGTCTTCCCAGGCGGGCAGGCTCTTCCAGACGTCGAGCCCGGCGCCCGGCCGCGGCTTCCGCGCCGGATTTGGATCGATGTTCAACGCCCGCAGCACCGTCTCGCCCCACACCCAGTTGCCGCGCGCCATGGTGAGCGCGACGTCTTTCAATTCGGGCGAGGCGAGGGCGGCCATGTCCTCCAGTTCGTCGACCAGCGTGCCGGCGATCGCGGGCAGGGCGGCAAGCTCGTCCTCGCAGGGAAGATCGAGGGCGTCGGCGAGGCCGCGCACGGTAGGCAGGCAGAATGTGGCCGGCCGCACGAAAGCATAGAGCTCGAGGAGGTCGCGCGCCGGCAGGGAGTCCAGCCCCAGTCGTGCCGCGATGGCCGGCGCATGTACGCAGAGCGGCAGACTGCCGGCGGCACGCAAGGCGGCGTCGGGGGCGGAGAGCCGCTCGATCTCGCCGTCGGGCGTCAGCCACAACGCGCCGCGTGCCGTCGCGATCAGGGCGGGGAATGCCATGCCCGGTGAATATCACACCCCATTCCGCCGATGCACCGAGTGTCGGTTGCAATTATGCTCGCAGCATGAAGTCGCCGAAGCCGATCGCCAGGACGACCGCCATCTTCCGCCAGTCCGGCGCGATGGAGCCGGGCTACGGCAAGGTGACCGGCGTGATTGCCTTTGCGCTGTCGGGCATGGCGGTGCTGGCCGTTCTCGCCTTTCACTTCCCCGAATACCTGACGACGCCGGACCTTCGGAAGAAGTACGACGTCGGCGTGCTGCGCGAGATCATGCTGGTCGGCATGGTGATCGCGGGCGGCCTGGCGGTCGCCAACCTGATCAAGGCGCGCAATCGCTGGCTCAACGGCTCGGCACTGGCGCTGCTGGCGATCGCAATGGCGGGTGGCGGCCATCGCGTGCCCGTCGGCGACTTTCCCGACAACACGCCCTATCTCGGTCTCGACTGGTTTCTGATCGACCTGCTGGGTTCCAGTATGGTCTTCATCCTGATCGAAAAGATGTTCCCTCTGCACAGGCAGCAGCCGGTGTTCCGGCCGGGCTGGCAGATCGATTTCACGCACTTCATCGTCAATCACCTGCTGGTCGGGCTGGCGCTGGTGATCGTGAACTTCGCCATCCATCGCCTGTTCGGGTGGGCGGTCTGGCCGCCGCTGCAGAAATGGGTCGGCGGGCTGCCGTTCTTCGCCGAATTGTTCGGCGTGCTGCTGGTCGCCGACCTGGTGCAGTACTGGACGCATCGGGCCTATCACGAGATCCCGTTCCTGTGGCGCTTCCACGCCGTGCATCACAGCGCCGAATACATGGACTGGATGGCGGGCTCGCGGCTGCATCTGTTCGAGCTCCTGACCACGCGTGTTTCGATCCTGGGCGTGCTCTATGTGCTGGGCTTCACGGAAGCGGCGATGAACGTCTACATCGTGATCGTGGGCTTCCAGGCGGTGTTCAACCATGCCAACGTCGCGCTGCCGTCGGCCTTCGCGCGGGCGCCGCTCAAGTGGCTGATCGTGACGCCGGACTTCCACCACTGGCATCACAGCTCCGAACGCGAGGCGATCGACCGCAACTACGCCGCCCACTTCGCCTTCATCGACTACATTTTCGGTACCGCGGTGAAGTCCGATCGCCGCTTCCCCGGGATGTACGGCGTGCTGGGCGACTACATGCCGGCAAGCTACATCCGCCAGCAGCTCTTTCCCTTCACCTGGAGGCACTGATGGGCCGCTGCCCGCTGCGTCGTCGCCTGCTGCTGGGCGGCGCGATGGCCGTGGGGCTCGTGTCCAGGGCGCAGGCGGCCACCACCGATGCAGTCGTGGTCGGCGCCGGCATTGCCGGCCTCGCGGCGGCCCGCGCGCTGATCGGCGCCGGCAAGAGCGTCCTGGTGCTGGAGGCACGCGATCGCATCGGCGGCCGCGTCTACACCGACAGGAGCCTGGGGTTCGACTTCGACTGGGGTGCGCCGACCTCGATCGTGCCGCGGCGCGACGCCGCCATCCTGGTCGACGGCAAGGAACTCGCCCGAGAAGACTATGATCGTTACGAGTCGGTGGCGGCAGAGATGGAGAAGCGTGTCACCCTGGTGCGCCGGCAGCGCCCGGGGATCGATCCGGCGGCGCTGATCCGGCCGGACGATCCGCTCGAGAAACTGGCACTTGCGCAGGCGATGCGCCGTACGCCGTCCTTTCCACCGATCGTGGTCCAGATCGATATCAGGCCGGCGGCCGGCCAGCCGATCAAGCTCAACACCCGCGTCCTGCGCGTCGATTCGACCGGGCCGCTGGTTCGCCTGGTGACGTCGAACGGCGAGTACGCCGCGCGCACCGCGATCGTCACCGTGCCGACCGGAGTCATGCCGGAGGTCGGGTTCGCGCCGCCGCTCAGCATCGCCAAACGCGGGGCGATCGGGGCGCTGCCGATGGCGTACTACGACAAGGTCGCCGTCGCCTTCTCGCAGAAGGTGATCGATGCGCCGGCCGATGCACGTATCCTGGCGCTGGTTTCCAAGGCTGGGCAGGCCCGCGTGGTCCAGGCGCTGCTCCGCCCGCAGGGCCATGAGGGCGCGATCCTGTTCTTTCCCGGCGAGGAGGCGCGGCAGATCGAGGCCAACGGGCCGACGGCGGCCGGCTCGACGGCGATGTCCCTGCTCGCCGACATATTCGGCGCGAAGGTGCGCAGCGCCTTTGCCGGCGCACGCTCGACGCGGTGGGGTGAGGACCGTTATGCGCGCGGTGCCTGGTCGATCGGCCCTGAATCGGATCGCGCCGAGCTGGCGCGCCCGCATAACGACAAGGTGCTGTTTGCCGGCGAGGCGACGGCCGACGGCAGCCTGATGGGCGCGCACGCCTCCGGGCAGCGCGCGGCGAAAGAGGCGCTGGCGATCCTCGGGCGCGCCTGAGGGACGGGTTGCGGGACGATGTCAGCGACGGTCGGCGAACAGCGCGAGCGCCGCCGCGAGCAGCAACGCGGCGGCGGCGGCCAGCGAGGGTAGGGTCAGGCTGCCGGTGAGATCGTAGGCGTAGCCCGCGAAAGCCGGCCCGACGATCTGGCCGGCGCTGAACACTGCGGTCATCAGGCCGAGCCGCGCCCGCGGATCGCCGGTGCCCCGTTCGCGGGCGGCGATCAGGCCGAGCGCGGTGAGGCCCATGAAGGTGCCGCCCAGCAGCACTGCCGCCAGGACGATCGCCGGCGTGCTGACCCACAGCACCGAGGCCGCGACCCCGATCGCCTCGACGAGGGCCGCGAGCGCGAAGCCTTTCAGGATTCCCCAGCGCGCGGCGATGGCGTTCCACAGGATCGTCGAGGGCGCCGCACTGAGACCGACGAACACCCAGGCGAAGGGCTCGAGTGGCGCGAGGCCGGGCGCCGCGCGGATCAGCGCCATCAGGAAGGTGGCGGTGATGACATAGCCGAACCCGAACAGGCTGTAGGCCACGAGCAGGGCGGCGAAGCCGCCACCGGCCTTCGCGCCGGAGGTTGGCGCAGTTGGCGCAGTGCCCTCCTGGGCGGGAACCAGCAGGACGACGCCGATCGCGGCGGCCAGCGACAGGGCGCCGGAGGCGAACCACAGGTTCGGCCACGGCGAATGGCCCGCGAGCAGGACCGCGACCACCGCGGCCGACAGGGCGATGCCCGAGCCGACGCCGGAAAAGTGCAGGGCGGAGAGCCCGGGCCGTCCGGCGCGCGCCAGCCGGTCGAGCACCAGCGCCGAACTGAAGATCAGTGCGAAGGCCGAGGCCACGCCCGCCGCCAGGCGCAACGTCATGAACAGCGCGATCGAGTGGGTGAGGCCCATTGCGGCGAGGCAGAGCGCATTGGTCGCAAGTCCGAGCAACAGCCAGAAGCGGCGCGTGCCGGGCAGGCCGGGCCACGACGCGAGCAGCGCGCCCGCGAGGTAACCCACGAAATTCGCCGACGCGATCAGGCCGGCCGCGCTCTTGGTGAGCGGCACCGCCTCGACCATCGGCGGCAGGATCGGCGTATAGACGAAGCGGCCGATGCCGATGCCCGCGGCCATGGCCAGGAAGCCGCCGAAGGCCAGCGAGAGGGGACTTTTCTTCATGGTGGCCGCGCACTTTGGTCCGGTGGCAACCCTGGCGCAAATGCCCTAATTTGACCTTTCCATGTCTCAGATCGATCGCACTCTCGCCGAGGCCGCGCGCGCGTGGCCATTCGAAGAAGCCCGCAAGCTGGTGACCCGCATTTCGGACTCGAAGGGGGGCGTCAAAACGCCGGCCAAAGGCTACGTGCTGTTCGAGACCGGGTACGGCCCGTCTGGCCTGCCGCATATCGGCACGTTCGGCGAGGTCGTGCGCACGACCATGGTGCGCCAGGCCTTCCAGCGGCTGAGTGACGTGCCGTCGCGGCTGTTCTGCTTCTCCGACGACATGGACGGCCTGCGCAAGGTGCCGGACAACGTACCCAACAAGGAGATGCTGGCCCAGAATCTCGGCAAGCCGCTGACCGCGGTGCCCGATCCGTTCGGCAGCGAGCACGGCAGCTTCGGTGCGGCCAACAACGCCCGCCTGCGCGCCTTCCTCGATTCGTTCGGCTTCGAGTACGAGTTCCAGTCGGCGAGCGATTGGTACAAGTCCGGCCGCTTCGACAAGATGCTGCTCGCCATGCTGCAGCACTATGACGAGGTCCAGGCTGTCATGCTGCCGACGCTCGGCGCGGAGCGGCAGGCGACCTACTCGATCTTCCTGCCGATCTCGCCCAAGACCGGCCGCGTGCTGCAGGTGCCGGTGATCCAGACCAACGTCGATGCCGGCACCATCGTCTATCGCGACGAGGACGGCACCCTGATCGAGACGCCGGTGACCGGCGGCAACGTCAAGCTGCAGTGGAAGGCCGATTGGGCCGGCCGCTGGTTCGCCCTGGGCGTCGACTACGAGATGTACGGCAAGGACCTGATCCAGTCGGCCGAGCTCAGCGCAAAGATCGTGAAGATCCTGGGCGGCGAACCGCCGGAGGGATTCAACTTCGAACTGTTCCTCGACGATCAGGGCAGGAAGATCTCCAAGTCCAAGGGCAACGGGCTCTCGGTCGAGGAATGGCTGCGCTATGCGCCGCCGGAGTCACTGGCGCTGTACATGCAGCAGCAGCCGCGCCGCGCCAAGCGTCTCTACTTCGACGTCATCCCGCGGGCCATCGACGACTATCTCGCGGCGGTCGAGAAGCTGCCGAAGGAAGAGCCGGCGAAGGCGCTCGACAACCCGGCCTGGCACATTCACAATGGCGAGAGCGTCGACCACCATTCCGGCGGCGTCAGCTTCGGCATGCTGCTCAATCTCGCGAGCGTGGCGCACACCGACGACAAGAACGTGCTGTGGCAG
>JBGAIW010000062.1:0-25842 GCA_044225265.1 Reyranella sp. | reverse complement strand
GCCTTGCCCTGCAGTCCTTCGAGGCACGGCACGACGAACTCGCGCGCTGCAATGCCAGCGTCGAGAAAGTGCGGGTTGGCGACCCGCCCCCGCCCCTCCTCATCGCGCGTCACGGCATCGCAGACCAGCGCGGGTGCCTTCACGACGAAGCTGAAATGATCGGGTACCTGGTGGGCGTAGCGCACGTACTCGACCGTCGTGATCGGCGCATAAAAGGTCCGGTCGAGGCTGACCGTGCGCAGCAGCGGGATCTGGGCATAGGCCTCGAGACCTCGCTTGCTCAGCGCGGTCTGCGGATACACGCCCTCATAGACGAGACCGCGCCATCCGGGAAAGAACCAGGAAGATGTGCCGAGCCTGATATCGCTCGGCAGCGCGGGCACTTCCAGCAGCGGCGAGTCTCGACAGGGGTGGACTTCCCCCGCCGCCTGTTTCGAGCGCCGAAGCGACGCGGCCTGCTCGAACAGGCCGGGCTGACGGCTCAAATCTCCTCCACCTGCGCGATGCCGGGCAGACTGCCGATTGCGTCACGCAGGCCGCCGGCGATCGAATAGGTGCCGGGCAAGGTCACTTCGGCCTCTGTGTCGTTAGGCATCGGAACGACCAGGGTAACGCGTCCACGGCCTTTCTTGCCGTCGAGATGCTTGCGCAAGGCATCGAGCGCCACCGGATCGGAGATCACGATGCGCAGACCGGCGGCGGCGTTGGCAACCGCGTCCTCGAGCTTCTCGACCGACTGCGCCATCAACTTGACCTGCTCGCCGTCGAGCCGACCATCGGCCGAAATCAGCACCGCCTGTCCCGCTTCGAGCAGCGGCCGCTTGGCGTTCAGCACTTCGCTGAACACGGTAAGTTCGAACGCGCCCGACTGGTCGGAACATTGCACGAAGGCAAAGCGATTGCCCTTGGCCGAGGTCCGTTCCATCCGGTCGATTACTGTGCCAGCAAGCTTGATGCGGCCCGAGGTTCCCCGTTGCAGCAGGGCGAGCAGATCGGCGGCCCGCGTCACCCCCAGGCGCTGCAGGCTGCGCTCATAGGCGGCGAGCGGATGCGAGGACAGATAGAAGCCGATCGCCGAGAATTCCTGCTGCAATCGCTCCATCGGTGCCCAGTCGGGAATCTTGGGCAGTTGCGGCCGGCGCTGCGCGGTATCGTCGCCGAACAGGCCACCCTGGTTGCTGCCCCGCTGCTCGTGCGTGGCCTGCGAGTGGCGCAACAGTGCCTCAATGGCGCCAAAGGTCTGGGCGCGGTTCTTGTTCAGCGTGTCGAATGCCCCGGCCTTGACCAGACTTTCGACCAGTCGCTTGTTCAGAACCCTTTGGTCGAGCCGCTCGGCCAGATCGAAAAGGTTCTTGTATTCCCCGTTCGCCTCGCGCTCCGCAGCCAGCCGGATCATCGCGTCACGGCCGACGCCCTTGATGGCGGCCAGCGCATACCGGATCGCCTTCTTGCCTTCTGCATTTCTCTCGACCGTGAACTCGGCCGACGAGCGTGTAACGTCTGGCGGCAGAAGCTCGATGCCGAGCTTTTCGAGATCGCGCCGGTAGCCGTTCAGCTTGTCGACGTTGCCCATATCGAGCGTCATCGTCGCGGCGAAAAACTCGACCGGATGGTTCGCCTTCAGATAGGCCGTCTGGTAGCAGACCAGCGCATAGGCAGCCGCGTGGCTCTTGTTGAAGCCGTAGCCGGCGAACTTGTCGACCTGATCGAAGATCGACGAGGCCTTGTCCTTCTTGACGCCGTTCTTCTCCGCGCCCTCGATGAAGCTCTGACGCTGGGCATCCATCTCGGCCTGGATCTTCTTGCCCATGGCGCGGCGCAGCAGATCGGCGCCGCCCAGCGTGTAGCCGGACAGGACCTGCGCGATCTGCATCACCTGCTCCTGGTAGATCATGATGCCGTGGGTCTCCTTCAGGATCCCCTCCAGCATCGGATGCAAGTAGTCCGGCTGTTCCTCGCCGTGCTTGCGCTTGATGTAGCTCGGGATGTTCTCCATCGGACCCGGCCGGTAGAGCGCCACCACGGCAATGATGTCCTCGAAGCGGTCCGGCTTCATCTTGCGCAGCACGTCGCGCATGCCGTTGCCTTCGAGCTGGAAAACCCCCGATCCGTCGCCCCGGGCCAGCAGTTCGAACGTCTTCTTGTCGTCGAGCGGCAGCTTGGGAATGTCGATCTTGTCGCGGCCGATGAGGTCCCATGCCTTCTCGATCACGGTCAGCGTCTTCAGACCGAGAAAGTCGAACTTCACCAGTCCCGCCGGCTCCACCCACTTCATGTTGAACTGGGTGGCGGGCAGCGACTCCCTGTTGTCGGTATCGCGGAACAGCGGCACGAGCTGTTCGAGCGGCCGGTCGCCGATCACCACGCCCGCCGCGTGGGTCGAGGCGTTGCGGTAGAGGCCTTCGAGCTGCAAGGCGAGGTCGATCAGGCGCTTGATCTCCTCGTCGCCTTCGTATTGCCCCTTCAGGAGCTGCTCGGTTTCCAGGGCCTTGGCGAGGGTGACAGGATTTGCCGGATTGTTCGGCACCAGCTTGCATATCCGGTCGACCTGGCCGTAGGGCATGCCGAGCACACGGCCGACGTCGCGCAGCACGGCGCGCGCCTGCAGCTTGCCGAAGGTGATGATGGCGGCGACGCGGTCGTGCCCATATTCGTCGCGGACGTAGCGGATCACCCGATCGCGCTTGTCCTGGCAGAAGTCGATATCGAAATCCGGCATCGACACGCGCTCGGGATTGAGAAAGCGCTCGAACAGCAATCCCCAGCGCAGCGGATCGAGATCGGTGATCTTGAGCGACCAGGCGACCAGCGAGCCGGCGCCCGAACCGCGCCCCGGTCCGACTGGCACGCCGTTGTCCTTGGCCCACTGGATGAAGTCGGTAACGATCAGGAAGTAGCCGGCGAAGCCCATCTTCTCGATCATGTCGAGTTCGTAGACGAGCCGATCCTGGTAGCTCTTGAAGTCGATGCCTTCGGCAAGCCGGCCTGCCGCCCGCCACTCTTCGAGCCCATTCCGCGCCAGATCGCGCAGCGCTTCGCCTTCCGAGCGGCCCTCGAGCTTGGTGTAGCTCGGTAGAATCGGCTTTCGCGGCTGGGGCATGTAGGCGCAGCGCTGCGCCACCACGAGAGTGTTGTCGCACGCCTCGGGCAGGTCGGCGAACAGCGCCCGCATCTCGGCTGCCGACTTGAAGTAGTGCTCCGGCGTCAGACGTCGCCGGTTGGGATCCTCGATGTGCGCACCCTGTTCGATGCAGAGCAGCACGTCATGGGCCTCGTACATCGCCTTCTTCGGGAAGTGCACGTCGTTTGTAGCGACGATCGGCAGGCCCTTGGCGTAGGCGAGATCGAGCAAGGGGCCCTCTACGCGCCGCTCGCTGTCCTCGCCGTGGCGCTGCAGTTCGACATAGAGGCGCTTGTCGAACAGCCGCGCCAGCCGTTCGACCAGATGAGTTGCCGCCGGTCCCTGGCCCGCTGCGAGCAGTCGACCGAGCGCACTGCCGGCACTGCCTGTCATTGCCAGCAACCCGTCGGTATGGCCGTCGATTTCCGAAAGCGGCAGGGCGGCGAGCGACCCCACCTTGAAATCGAGGTGCGCCCGACTGACCAGCCGCATCAGGTTGAGATAGCCCTGCTCGCTCTGCACCAGCAGGGTCAGCCAATCGATGGTCGGCAGCTTGCCGGCCGTGGCAATGCCACCCTCGTCCTCGCGGCGGATGGCGATGTCGCATCCGACGATCGGCTGGATGCCCGCGCCGGAGGCATACTGGGAAAATTCCAGCGCACCAAACAGGTTTCCGTGATCGGTCACGGCGACGGCCGGCATGGCCGCTTCCTTGGCTAGGGAAACGATCTTGTCGACCTTGTTCGCTCCTTCCGTGAGCGAATAGGCGGATCGGACCTTCAGATGGACGAAATCGGCAATGGCCACGCGCCACTATCGCGCGTCATTGTTGTGGAAAGCGAGGTATGATTCAGGGCCGGATCACCGTCATCCGAAAGGGACCGGAATGGCTGGCGGCGTGAGCGACGGCTTCATTGATGTCGTCCAACGCGAATTCATCGACCGCGTATTCGCCGAGCCGGATCAGCCCGCCACGGATCATGGCCACCAGGCGCTGGGTGGCATCGCGCGGATACATCCACTGTCCCCTTACCTCGATGCAATTGCGCATCATCCAGGCATAGGGCAGCGACACGTCGGCTCCGATGCCGCCCATCAGCACGACCCGCCCGTAGGGTCGCACCGCGAGCATGGCCGCCCGGGCCCAGCTCGGGCTGGCCACGGGCGGCAGCAGGTCGAGCACGCAGTCGATCGGCCCGCCCGCCACTTGCTGCATCCGGCGACGGTCCTCGTCTTCCACGCCGGACATCTTCACGCCGCGCACCCGTGCGCCAAAGCGCCGCTCGAGATCGCCAAGCGTGGCCTCGTTTCGCCCGGTGGCGACCACACGAGAAGCTCCCATGGCGACCGCGACCGCCACGCCAGCACTGCCGAAGGTACCGGTGGCGCCGTTCACGACAAGCGTTTCGCCCGCCTGCAGACGCCCGGCGAGCAACCCGCCATAGGGAACGAGCATGGTTCCGAGCGCGCACCAGCGCCCTGCATCGGCGCGATCGATGTCTCCGATGCGAGCGATATTCTCGGTCGGCATCCGTACCTGCTCGGCAAAGGCGCCATCGCGATAGTAGCGCTGCAGTCGCAATGCCTGCTCGCTGCCTGCCGTCAGACCCTGCAGGATGATGTCGGGCGAAATCGTGTCGTCACGCGAGCGGACCGTGGGATCGCAAGACACCCAGTCCCCGATCGCGAGTCGCGTCGCATCGGGCCCGACCGCGCGTACCCGCCCGACGCCTCCGGCGCCCGGCACGATCGGCAGCTCCAGCAGATAGCGGCGCCTGCCGCTGTAAACATCCCCGGCATAGGCCAGCATGCGGGAGGCGACGACATCGACGATCACCTCGCCAGTGCCGAGCACTGGCTCAGGCACGTCTTCGATCGTCAACGGCGAGCCGAGGGCCCGGAGTACGGCAGCTTTCATGGCAATTCCTCTTTCGGGGATGGCCCATTCTGACTTGCCGACCTATGCTGGTTCAGGCCTGGTATTATCCTGGGATTGACCACTCCCACCCTTTTTCGAAGAGCCCGCGTCATGGATGCCCGGAGAAGCGAACTCGGCGACTTTCTGCGCTCGCGCCGGCTGCGGCTACGGCCGGAATCGGTCGGCCTGCCGACCACCCGCCGCCGACGCACGCCGGGACTGCGCCGGGAAGAAGTCGCCGAACTCGCGGGCATCGGTGTCGACTGGTACGTCCGGCTCGAACAAGGCCGAAGCGTCACCCCGTCGCTCGCAACGATCGATGCGTTGGCGCGCGCCCTGAGACTGGGCAAGAGCGAACACCATCATCTGCGATCCCTCGCCCACCACGGCGACCGCCGCGCCTTTGCACGCGAGGCCGTGCCCGAGGCGATCCGGCGCGTCATCGACAGCCTGCCTCACCCTGCCTACATCACAGGCCGCCGCTGGGATGTGCTGGCGTGGAACAAGGCCGCCGCGGAGATTTTCGCCTTCCAGCGCATGCCTGAAGACGATCGCAATACCCTGATCTGCGTGCTGCTCAATCCCGCCACCCGCCGCCTGTTCGGCGCCTCATGGACCGAAGAAGCCCGCCGCATGGTGGCGCAGTTCCGAAAGACTCACGATCTGTGGGCCGGGGATCCCGCCTTCGTTCAACTGCTCGAACGCCTGCGTCGCGGCTGCCCCGAGTTCGCGACCTGGTGGAAGGCTCACGACGTTCGTGATGTCGCCGCCGGCCGCAAGCGCATGGTCCATCCCAAGAAGGGCCTGCTGCAGTTCCAGCACGCCTCCTTCCAGTGCAATGACGAACCCGGACTGAAACTCGTGATCTACACGCCGGTCTAGCCAACCGTCGGCTACGACAACAGACCGTCGCGCAGATGCACCGTGCGGTCCATGCGCGCTGCCAGTTCGTGATTGTGCGTCGCAATGAGTGCCGCCATGCCGGTCTCCCGCACCAGCGCCAGAAGCTGGCGAAATACCGTATCGGCGGTTTCCGAATCGAGGTTGCCGGTCGGCTCATCCGCCAGCAGCACGCGCGGCGCATTGGCGACGGCACGCGCGATCGCCACGCGCTGCTGCTCACCGCCGGACAGCCGGCCCGGCCGGTGATCGGCGCGGTCTTTGAGGTGAACCATCGCGAGCAACTCGGCCGCGCGCAATTTGGCCTCGGCCCGTGACAGACCGTTCAGCATCTGCGGCAGCATCACATTCTCGAGCGCCGAGAACTCCGGCAGCAGGTGGTGATACTGATAGACGAAACCGAGAAAGCGCCGCCGCAGGGCCGTACGCTCGCGATCGCTCTGGCTGCCCGCAGCGCGACCATCGACCAGCACGTCGCCGCCATCCGGCCGCTCCAGCAATCCTGCAATATGCAGCAGGGTCGACTTGCCGCTACCCGATTGCCCGACCAGAGCAACGATCTCGCCGGCCCGCAGATCCAGCGTGACGCCGCGCAGCACGTCGAGCCGGCGGTCGCCCTGAAGGAAGGTGCGCCGCACATCTCGCAGGGATAGAGGGAAACGCTCACTCATTGCGCAAGGCCTCGACAGGTTCCACTCGCGTGCTGCGCCAGGCCGGGTACGCCGCTGCCGCCAACGACACGGCGAGCGCGATAGCGATCACGATCAGGACTTCGCCCGCTTGCACGCGCACCGGCGCGGACGTGATGAAATCGATCTCGGCCCGGCCGCCGTTTCCGCCGCTGATCTGCCCGACCAGGCGCGCCAGTGTCGCGATATTGGCACAGACCACCAGCCCCAGCGCCGCACCGGCCACGGTGCCGACGACGCCGACCGCGGCCGCCGCCATGAAGAAAGCCCGCACGATCGTGCCTGGCGCCGCGCCCATGGTTCGCAAAATGGCGATACTCCCGCGCTTTACCCGCACCAGCATGGTGAAGCTCGCGATCACGTTCATGGCCGCCACCATGACGATCAGGGTCAGGATGATGAACATCATGACTCGCTCGACCTGCAGGGCGCCAACAAATCGGGCATTGAGCGTCTGCCAGTCCGATACCTTGAGATCGTCGCGCTTCAGCGCCTTGCGCACCGCCTCGGCGACCTGCGGGGCACGATCGGGATCGACCAACTCCAGATCGATCGAACTCACGGTACGATGATCGTATTCCAGATCGTCCTGCAAGGTGTGCAGCGGCAGGAACACCAGGACATTGTCGAACTCGTATCGCTTGGTGAGGAAACTGGCCAGTATCTCGTAGTCCGAGTAACGCGGCGCGACGATGCCCGACGCATTCAAGGCATGGGTCGCGACCGTGAGCTTGTCGCCGGCGCGCAAGCCGAGCGCCTGGCGCAGCTGGTTGCCGATCACTACGCCGGGGCGCGTATCGAAGGCGCCGAGTTCTCCCTGGACGATGTTCCTGGTGACGATGTCGCGTGAGGTGAGATCTTCCACCCGCACGCCGCGCAGGAGGGCGCCGCGGGTCTGGCCGTTTGGCGTGCTGACCAGCGCCTGCCGCTCGAGTGAAAGTCGCACCGCCCTGACCTCGGGGACCTCACGCAGCGCAGCCAGCAATTCGGGCGTGGTCTGCAGCAAGCCGCTCTTGGCGGCAACTACGATGTGGCCGTTCATGCCGATCAGGCGGCCGATCAGACTGGCGCGAAAGCCGCCCATGACCGAAAGGACCACGATCAGCGTGGCAACGCCAAGGGCGATGCCGATCAAGGAGAAGATCGCAATGAACGAGACGAAGCCCTCGCTCTGGCGCGTGGCGAGGTAACGCAGAGCCAGCCAGCGCTCGACGGCACGCCCCCCGCCGCTGGCGACGATCCTGTTGACGGCCCTACCCACGGCGCAGCCCCTCGACCGGATCAAGCCTCGCCGCGCGCACAGCCGGATAGATCGACGCCGCGAGGGCGAACGCTACCGCCATGCCAGCGATTACGGCGACCTCCTGCCAGGTGATATGCGAAGGCATCTCGGCCAGCAGGTACAGGGTTTCATCGAACAGTACGAGACCGAACGTGTGCTGCAGCCACTGGCGGATTGCCTCGATGTTGAGTGCGAAGGCAATGCCCAGAGCGGTACCTATTGCCGTCCCGATGCCGCCAATCGCAAGGCCATCCAGCAAGAACAGGCGCAGGATAGCGCCGCGGGTCGCGCCCATGGTGCGGAGGATGGCGATGTCGCCGGTCTTGGTCCGCACCAGCATCACCAGACTCGAGACGATGTTGAAGGCAGCAACCACGACGATCATGGTCAGGACAATGAACAGAACGTTGGTCTGACCCTGGATCGCGGCAAAGAACCCCCAATTCGCCTGATACCAATCGAACACCCAGCCGCGCAGGCCGACGGTCTGAAGAAGGCGGTTCCGCGTATCCGCCAGCGAGGCCCCTTCCTTGAGGAAGATCTCGATCGCCGTCACCTTGTTGCCGAGGTTGAGGAGACGCTGCACATCCGCCAGGGGCGCATAGATGAAGTTGGCATCGTAGTCGTACATGCCGGCGCAGAAGATGGCGCTCACCCGCGCCAGGGCCGAGCGCGGCATCACCCCGAGCGGCGTCGCGACGGATACCGGCGACACGAACTGAAGGCGGTCGCCGACCTTCACGCCCAGGATGTCTGCCATACGCCGGCCGATCGCCACGGTGAAATCGTCACCGAAATCCTTCAGCGTCCCCCAGTCTCCCGCCGCCTCGTCGCCTCGGCACAGGGCCCGATATCGCTCGCGCACGCCCGGAGGGCCATCGATGGCGGCCGACAGCGGAATGCGCGCCCGGAGATCTTCTGCCGTCATGCCCCGCAGAACGACGCCCCGCACCTTGTCTCCGACCACCACGATCACCTGGCCCTCTGCCGAAGGCGATGCCACCTCGATGCCGGGAATGGCCCGCAGTCGTGTCATCAGATCGGGCGTTGCTTCCAGCCCCTCGCGCGCACCCTGCACCCCGAGCTGGCCGCTGATCGCCGCCATCTGGCGCAGCATTTCGATGCGGAAGCCGTTCATCACCGACATCACGACGATCAGGGTACCGACCCCGAGCGCGATGCCGACCAGCGAGAAGCCGGCGATCACCGAGATGAAACCCTCGTCGCGGCGGGCCCGCAGGTAGCGGAAGGCGATCAGGCGCTCGACGGCGGCAAAGGCCATGATGCCCGCGGATCAGCCGAAGCGAGCGAGTACTTGCTCGGCGGCGAGCTCTTCACGCGCACCGGTCTTGCGGTTCTTGATCTCGAACTTGCCGGCGGCGAGCCCCTTGGGACCGACAATCACCTGCCACGGTGTGCCGATCAGATCCATGTCGGCGAACTTGGCGCCGGGGCGCAGGTCGCGATCGTCGTGCAGCACGGACACGCCCTTGGCGGTGAGCGCGTCATAGAGCTTCGTACAAGCTCCGGAGACCGCGCCGTCATCGGGCTTGAGATTGACGATGGCGACCTTGAACGGCGCCACGGACTCCGGCCAGACGATGCCGGCATCATCGTGGCTCGCCTCGATGATGCCGCCGACGAGGCGCGACACACCGATGCCATATGAGCCCATCTCGACGGTGATCTGTTCGCCGCCGGGGCCCGCTACAACCGCGTTCATCGGCTTCGAATACTTGGTTCCGAAGTAGAAAATGTGGCCGACTTCGATCCCTCGTGCGGCAAGCCGCTCGCCCTCCGGGATCTTCTCGAAGGCGTCCTTGTCGTGCATTTCGTCGGTCGCCGCGTAGAGCGACGTCCACTCGTTGACGATCGGTTGCAGGTCGGTTCCGTAATCGATCCTGCGGCCGAGAATGTCCTTGTCGACCAGGCCCTTGTGGCAGAACACCGCGCTCTCGCCGGTGTCCGCCAGGATGATGAACTCGTGGCTCAGGTCGCCGCCGATCGGGCCGGTGTCGGCCCGCATCGGGATCGCCTTCAGGCCCATGCGCGCGAAGGTCCGCAGGTACGCCACGAACATCCTGTTGTAGGAATGGATCGCGCCCGCCTTGTCGATGTCGAAGGAATAGTTGTCCTTCATGAGGAACTCGCGCCCACGCATGACGCCGAAGCGCGGCCGAACCTCGTCCCGGAACTTCCACTGGATGTGATAGAGGTTCTTCGGCAGATCCCGGTAGCTCTTCACGCCATCGCGGAACAGTACCGTGATCATCTCCTCATTGGTGGGGCCGTAGAGCATTTCGCGGTCGTGACGGTCCTTGATGCGCAGCATTTCGGGGCCGTAGGCGTCATAGCGTCCGCTCTCGCGCCACAGATCGGCCGACTGGATGGTCGGCATCAGCACTTCCTGCGCGCCCGAGGCGTCCTGCTCCTCGCGCACGATGCGCTCGATGTTCTTCAACACGCGAAAGCCGAGCGGCAACCAGGCATAAATGCCGGCGCTTGTCTGTCTAATCAGGCCTGCCCGCAGCATCAGGCGGTGGGAAACGATCTGCGCCTCCGAAGGGTTTTCCTTCATGGTGGGCAGGAAATATTGGCTCATGCGCATGGCGGCGGACTGTAGGGAACGGCTCCCGCAAAGGCAAACCTGGGCCGATTTGTGAGACCCGGACTCTGGTTTTGCACAGGACTATGCCCGCACACTGCGACAATCGACGGGCGACAATCGACGGGGGAGACCGCGAATGCTCGAACAACTCTTCAAGCTGAGCGAAAACAAGACCAACGTGCGGACGGAGGTCGTGGCCGGGATCACGACCTTCCTGACGATGGCGTACATCATCTTCGTCAATCCAAGCATCCTCAGCACGACCGGCATGCCGTTCGGCGCGGTGTTCGCAGCAACCTGCCTGGCGGCGGCGGTGGGCACCCTGCTGATGGCCTTCCTGGCCAACTACCCGATCGCCCTGGCACCCGGCATGGGCCTCAATGCCTACTTCGCCTTCGTCGTGGTCGGCGCGATGAAATACAGTTGGCAGGTCGCACTGGGCTGCGTGTTCATTTCCGGCATCATCTTCTTCATCATCAGCGTGCTGCCGATCCGCGAATGGATCGTCAACGCGATCCCCAAGTCTCTCAAGATGGCGATCGCCGCCGGCATCGGTCTCTTCCTCGCCCTGATCGCGCTGGAGAACGCCAAGATCGTCGTCGCCCATCCGGTCACGCTGGTGACCCATGGCGACCTCGCCTCCTGGCCAGTCCTGATGGCGGTCCTCGGATTCGCCCTGATCGTCGCGCTCGAGCACCGCAAGGTGATCGGCGGGGTGATCATCGGCATCCTCGCGGTAACCGTGATCTCGATCCTGGCCGGCAAGCAGAAGTTCGGTGGTGTGTTCGACATGCCGCCGTCGGTGGCGCCGGTGTTCCTGCAGATGGATCTAGCCGGCGCCCTCAGCGTCGGCCTGGTGACCGTGGTGTTCGCCTTCCTGTTCGTCGATCTGTTCGACAACACCGGCACGCTGATCGCGCTCGCCCACCGCGGCGGCTTCATGCGGCCCGACGGTACGGTGCCCCGCCTGCATCGCGCTCTGATGGCTGACAGCGGTGCCGCGATGATCGGCGCCGCGATCGGCACGTCGACCACCACCAGCTACATCGAGAGCGCGTCGGGCATCAATTCGGGTGGCCGCACCGGCCTCACCGCACTGACGGTGGCGGTGTTGTTCCTGCTGGCACTGTTCATCGCTCCGCTCGCCGGATCGATCCCGCCCTACGCGACCGCACCGGCCCTGCTCTACGTCGCCATCCTGATGGCGCGCGGCTTGGCGGAGATCGAGTGGAACGACATCACCGAAGCGGCGCCGGCGGTGATCACGGCCATCGCGATGCCGTTCACCTTCTCGATCGCCGAGGGCATCGCGTTCGGATTCATCTCGTACGCCGGCATCAAGCTGGCGGCCGGTCGCTATCGCGACATCCATCCGGCCGTCGGAATTCTCGCTGTCCTGTTTGTGATCAAATATCTGTACATCAAGTAGTCAGACGACGAATGCGGACATTTGCATGTCGTCGAACGACCGACGGTCAGAAGAATCGTTCCGTCAATACGGGACGATCGAAATAAAAGGTCTTGGCAAGCCGCAGGGCGGCAGGTACACAGCCTACGGCTTGGGCTTGGCCCGAGTTTAGGGAGGAGAGCGGCATAAGCCGCCTGCGAAGAGTTTCGGGGTTGAGAGAAGCGGCAAACTGCGGTTTGCCGTTTTTCATTTCAGGGGCTTAGCACACCGAGTTAAAGTTCTACTTTAACTGCCTACCATGGCGCGGAAGCTGAAAATGTCGGCCCGGTGCAGGAAATAAAACCCAAGCCAGAGCACGGCCGCGACCAGTGACGTAATCACTGCCTTACGCAGAAGCTGGGGCCGCTCGGGGGCGCCTCGTTCCTCGCCGGGGCCAGGATTCTCGATCCGCCGCACGCCAAGCGGCAACACGGCGAACAGGATCGTCCACCAGATCACGAGATAGACCATGACGCCGGTCGCCCAGCTCATGGCGCGCCTCAGACCTGTTCGAGTTCGATCAGGGTCCCAGTGAAATCCTTGGGATGCAGGAACAGAACCGGTTTGTCGTGCGCGCCGATCTTGGGCTCGCCGTCGCCCAGGACACGGGCGCCGCCGGCCTTCAGTTTGTCACGCGCCGCGTAGATGTCCTCGACCTCGTAGCAGACGTGATGGATCCCGCCGTCGGCATTGCGCGCCAGAAAATTGGCGATCGGCGATTTCTCACCCAGAGGATGTAAAAGCTCGATCTTGGTGTTGGGCAGCTCGACGAACACGACCGTGACGCCATGCGCCGGCTGCGCCTTGGGAGCGCTCACCTTGGCCCCCATGACCTTGGCGTAGAGCTCCGTGGCCTTGGCGAGGTCCGGAACGGCGATGGCGATGTGGTTCAGGCGTCCGATCATGGGCTCTAGATGCGGACGATATGCACGTCCGTCAACGGCTTCTTGCCAAGGTGCGCCCGCACGACGCGCCGCACGGATTGGCGGGCAGCCTCGCGAATTCTCCCATCGTCCCGCCGTTCTCCGGCACTGAGGTCGGCAAGCATCTCCTCGAGCCCCGCCACGATGGCCCGCCCGAGGTCGCCGTCTTCGTCGTCGATTCCCCGCAGCGACACGACCGGCGGTGCCTTGGGCCTGCCCTGCACGTCCACCACCAGGCTGACCGCCGCTGCCCCGTTCCACAGCAGCTTGCGCCGTTCGCGCAGCGCCTCGCCCTCGACTTCGACCAGACCGTCGCCATCACGGGCCAGACGGCCGGCATAGACATGATCGATCACCTCGGCCGGCCCCGGGGCCAGCCGCACCATCGTGCCGTTGGGCGCCAGCACCGTTTCAGGCACCTGGCAGCCCCGGGCGAGGCTTGCATGCTCGACCATGTGGCGCATCTCGCCATGCACCGGCAGGGCAATCTTGGGCCTGATCCACTGGTAGACCCGCACCAGTTCGTCGCGCGCGGGATGGCCCGAGACATGGATGTGTGCGTCGCGGTCGTCGACGATCTCGACGCCGCGCGCCATCAGGGCGTTGTGCAGGCGGCCAACGCCGCGCTCGTTGCCCGGGATCACCCGCGCGGAGAAGACCGCGCAGTCTCCTTCTTCCAGCACCAGATCGCGATGGTCGCCGAAAGCGAGCTTGGCCATCGAGGCGCGCGGCTCGCCCTGGCTGCCGGTGCAGATGTAGAGGACCTTGTCGCGCGGCAGGAAGCCGGCCTCGCGCTCGCCCACGGTCGGGGGAAAGTCGAGCAGGTAGCCGCATTCCTGGGCCGCCTCGACCATGCGCTGCAGCGCCCGTCCCGACAGCACCGGATGGCGCCCCGCCGCGACCGCGGCCTTGGCGATGCTCTCGACCCGGGCGAGGTTCGAGGCGAAGCACGTCACCGCGACGCGGTTCTTGCGCGTGCGCACGACCTTCTCGAGGTTGGCGCGAACCGTCGCCTCGGAGCCCGCTTCGCCGTCGACGAAGACGTTGGTGCTGTCGCACACCATGGCGAGCGCCCCCTCCTCGCCGATCTGCTTCAGGCGTGCCTCGTCGGTCAGCTCTCCGAGCAGCGGATCGGGATCGATCTTCCAGTCGCCGGTATGGAAAACCGTGCCGAGCTTGGTGCGGATCGCCAGCGCATTGGGCTCGGGGATCGAATGGGTCATGGTGACCATTTCGAGTTCGAAGGGCCCGACCCGGAATTTTCCGCCCAGTGGGATCTCGACGACCGGCACCTCGTCGCGCAGGCCGGCCTCGATGAGCTTGCGGCGCAGCACCGAGGCAGCGAAGGGAGTCGCGTAGACCGGTGCCTTGAGCCTCGGCCAGAGATCGGGCACGGCGCCCAGATGATCCTCGTGGGCGTGGGTCAGCACGATGCCGGCCAGGTCCTCCCGCCGCTCCTCGATGAACAGAGGGTCGGGCATGACCACCTCGACGCCCGGCATCGTGTCGTCGGTAAAGGCGATGCCGAGATCGACCATCAGCCATTTGCCGGCATGGCCGTAGAGATTGAGGTTCATGCCGATTTCACCGGCGCCGCCCAGGGCGACGAACAGCAATTCGTCGGCTGAGGGAACGGTCATGCCTTGCTGCGCCGGAAGATCTCGATCAGGCCTCGCGCGGTGATGTCGGTCGCGATCTGGTCGATCACCGAGATGTGGCCATCGAAGACCGGCGCCAGGCCGCCGGTGGAGACGACCTTCATCGGCTTGCCGAATTCGGCCTTGATGCGCGTGACGATGCCCTCGATCAGGCCGACATACCCCCAGAACACGCCGGTATGCATGCAGGCGACCGTCGTCGTCCCGATCACCTGGGCTGGCTTCTCGACGATGATTCGCGGCAGGAGCGCCGCCGCGTTTACCAGAGCCTCGATGCTGAGATTTGGGCCGGGCGCGATGGCGCCGCCGCAATAGGCACCTTCCTCATCGACCACGTCGAAATTGGTCGCCGTGCCGAAATCGACCACGACCACGGGCGTCTTCGGGAACATCAGGCCGGCGCCCACGGTGTTGCAGATGCGGTCGGCGCCGGCGCCGACGCCCCTGATGATGATGCCGTGCTTGACGTTGGCGTCGCCGATGAACATCGGCTCGGTGTTGAAATAGCGCGTGCAGAGACGCCGCAGGTTGAAATTGGCGTTGGGCACGACCGAACCGATGATCGCGTCGGTGATCGACTTCGGGTCGATGCCCTCCATCTTCATCAGCTGGATCAGCCAGACCGCGTGCTCGTCGGCGGTGCGCATGGCCGACGTATGCGAGCGCCATTCGCCCACGATCCGCTCGCCATCGACGACGCCGAACTTGATGTTGGTGTTGTTGCAGTTGATGGCGAGCAGCATCGCCCTTCTCCTTCAGGCCGTACGGCCCAGCAGTTCGCCCGACACGATGCGGCGCGGCCCGGCCGGGGTATCCAGCAGCAGGCCGCCATCGCGGTCCAGCCCGGCAAAGCGGCCGCTCACCAACTCGGTCCCCAGCCGGACATCGACCTCGGCGCCGAGCGGGCCCGCCTTGGCGAGCCAGGCCGCCCGGATGTCCTCGAAGCCTTCCTGCCGCCACTGCGCCAGCCGGTGCGCCAGTGCCCGGGCCAGCCGGCCGGCTGCGTCCTCGACCGTGCCGCCCAACATGGCGCCGGGGTAGCGCATGTCGGGAAGCTGGGGCGCGAACCCGACATTGACGCCGATGCCCGCCACGACGTGCTCGACCCGGCCGTCCTGGCCGATCGAGCTTTCGAGCAGGATTCCGGCAATCTTGCCACCGTCAACCAGCACGTCGTTGGGCCATTTCAGGCGGATCTGGCGCTCGCCCGGGACGATGTCGCCCACGGCCAGCGCCGCCACGAAACCGAGTTCGGCCGCGCGGTTGGCCGGGCATCCGGGCCTCAGCACCGTGGAACAGTAGAGATTGCCCGACGGCGATGCCCAGGAGCGGCCGCGGCGGCCACGCCCGCCTGTCTGCTCGCGCGCCCAGACGAAGGTGCCTTCCGGCGCCCCCTCCTCGGCCAGACGCGTGGCTTCGTCGTTCGTGCTGCCGACGCTCGGCAGCGCGACCAGCCTCCACCCGTCCGGCAGGACGGGCGAGGAACTCACGGGAACAGGCCCTTGGCGGCGGCGGCGGCGACGGAACTGAGCGGCTGCGGCGCCAGCGAGAACACCGCGATCAGCAGGGCCGCGGCGAACGCCACCGCGCGGGCGACGCCCATGGCCGGCGCATCGAGCGCCTCGGCCGGCTCGTCGAAATACATCACCTTCACGACGCGAAGGTAATAGTAGGAAGCGACCACCGAGGCGAGCACGCCGAGAATGGCCGGCCAGAACAGCTTGGCCTCGACGGCGGCCATGAAGATATAGAGCTTGCCCCAGAAGCCGGCCATCGGCGGGATGCCGGCCAGCGAGAACATGAAGATCAGCATGGCGAGCGCCATCATCGGATGGCTGCGCCCCAGCCCCGAGAGGTCGCTGACCTCCTCGACCATGATCTCCTTGCGCTTCATCAGCAGGATGACGGCGAAGACGCCCAGCGTCATGACCAGGTAGATCGCAAGGTAGAACACCACGCTCTGGATGCCCTTCTCGGTTCCGCTCGCCAGTCCCAGCAGCACGTAGCCGACGTTGCCGATCGAGGAATAGGCCATCAGACGCTTGATGTTGTTCTGGCGCAGCGCCGCGAAGGCGCCGAGCACCATCGACATCAGCGCGGCCGCAACGATCACCTGCTGCCACTGCACGAACAGCGGCTTGAACGGCCCCATCAGCACCGAGACCATCAGCGACATGGCGGCGATCTTGGGCGCCACCGCGAACAGCGCGGTCACCGGGGTCGGCGCGCCCTCGTAGACGTCGGGCGTCCACATGTGGAACGGCACCGCCGAGACCTTGAAGGCGAGCCCCGCCACCACGAACACCAGACCGATCACGACGCCGATCTCGGCCGCCTTGCCGTCGAGCAGCGCCTTGGAGATCTGGACGAAGGCCGTTCCGCCGCAGAAGCCGTAGATCAGCGAGGCGCCGAACAGCAGCATGCCCGAGGCGACCGAGCCCAGGACGAAGTACTTCACGCCGGCCTCGGTCGAGCGGACCGTATCGCGCTGGAAGGCCGCCACGACATAAAGCGCCAGCGACTGCAGCTCGAGCCCGACATACAGTGACATCAGGTCGTTGGCCGAGATCATCAGCATCATGCCGAGCGTGGCCAGCGCGACCAGCAGCGGATACTCGAACCGCCACACCCTGACGCGCTCGAAATAGCCGCGCGACATCAGGATGGCGACCGCCGAACCGACCAGCACCAGCGCCTTCATGGTCGCGGTCAGCCGGTCGGCGACGAACAGGTTCGCGAAGGCCGTGCCGTCGCGGAAGGGCGTGAACAGCAGCACCGCCGTCACCAGCAGCGCGAGCGCGCTGGCATAGGAGACGAAGGTCGCCGAGGCCTCGCCGCGCAGCACGCCGTACAGCAGCAGCAGGGCACTGGCGGCGGCGAGGAAGATCTCCGGTCGGGCGAGAGTCCAGTTTTCGAGGCCGAGCATATGGGTCACTCCTCGCCTTTCACCGCAACGCCGCGGTGCGGGCGAGCTTAAGCGCCGCGTTGTAGTCGCCGATCAGCTTGTCGACGGCGGGCGCCATCGGATCGAGGAACGAGGCGGGATAGATGCCCATCCACAGCGTGATGAGCACCAGCGGCAGGAACACCGCGATCTCGCGCTTGTTCATGTCGAGGATGGTCTTCAGGGAGTCCTTGGTGAGTTCGCCGAACACGATCTTGCGGTACAGCCACAGCGCGTAGGCCGCGCCCAGGATCAGGCCGGTCGAGGCCAGGAAGGCCACCCAGGTGTTGGCCTTGAACGCGCCGATCAGCACCAGGAACTCGCCGACGAAGCCCGACAGGCCCGGCAGACCGACGCTGGCCAGGGTGAAGAACATGAAGGTGAAGGCGTAGCGCGGCATGCGATGAACCAGGCCGCCATAAGCCGCGATCTCGCGGGTGTGCATGCGGTCGTAGACGACGCCGACGCAGAGGAAGAGCGCGGCGGAGACGATGCCATGGCTCAGCATCTGGAAGATCGAGCCCTGAACGCCCTGCAGGTTCATGACGTAGATGCCGATCGTCACGAAGCCCATGTGGGCGACCGACGAATAGGCGATCAGCTTCTTCATGTCCTCCTGCACCAACGCGACCAGCGAGGTGTAGATCACCGCCACGATCGAGAGGCCGAACACCAGCGGCGCGAAGTACTGCGTCGCCTCGGGCAGCAGCGGCACCGACAGCCGGATGAAGCCGTAGCCGCCCATCTTCAGCAGCACGCCGGCCAGGATCACCGAGCCCGCCGTCGGCGCCTCGACGTGGGCGTCAGGCAGCCAGGTATGGACCGGCCACATCGGCACCTTCACGGCGAAGGACGCGAAGAAGGCGAGCCACAGCCAGAACTGCCAGCGGAACGGCAGGTTGAGCTTCTCGAACGCGGTCGGGATGTCGGTCGTGCCGATCTGCCAGTAGATGGCGATGATCGCCAGCAGCATCAGCACCGAGCCGAGCAGCGTATAGAGGAAGAACTTGAAGGCCGCGTAGACGCGCCGCTTGCCGCCCCATACGCCGATGATCAGGAACATCGGGATCAGCACGCCCTCGAAGAAGACGTAGAACAGGGCGAGATCGAGGGCGCAGAACATGCCGACCATGAAGGTCTCGAGCACGAGGAACGCCACCATGTATTCCTTGACCCGGTTCTGCACCGATTCCCAGCTCGCCAGGATGCAGATCGGGGTCAGCAGCGTCGACAACAGCACGAAGAACAGCGAGATGCCGTCGATGCCCATGTGGTAGCCGATGTTCAGCTCCGGCACCCAGGCGAGCTTTTCCTCGAACTGGAAGCCGGCCCTGGTCGAATCGAAGCGCACCCACAGCAGCAGCGAGATCAGGAACGTCGCCAGCGAGGTGAGCAGCGCCGCGCTGCGGCAATTGCGATCGACGGCCTCCTTGGGGCCCTGCACGACCAGGCAGAACAGCGCGCCGACGAGCGGCAGGAAGGTGACGAGGGAAAGGATCGGCCAGCTCGACATCGGACCTACCTCACCTGCAGCACGAAGTAGGTCACGACCGCCGCCACACCGAGCAGCATGACGAAGGCATACTGATAGAGGTACCCGGACTGGAAGCGGCTCAGCACGCCGGCCAGGTCGAGCGAGCGCGCGGCGATGCCGTCGGGACCCAGCCCGTCGATCGTGGCGCCGTCGCCCTTCTTCCAGAAGAAGCGGCCGATCGCCAGCGCCGGCTGCACGAAGATCGCGTCATAGAGCTCGTCGAAGTACCACTTGTTGAAGAACAGCGTGTGCAGTGAGCGGAACGCCGCCACGGTGCGGCCCGGCAAATCGGGCTGCACGACGTAGTAAACGTAGGACAGCGCGATGCCGCCCACGCCCATGACCAGCGGCAGCAGCTTGGCCCACAGCGGCACCTCGTGCATGTGATGGATCACCGCCTCGGTCGCCTTGACCGCGATCGCGTGCCCCCAGAAATGCTCCCAGTCGGCGCCGACGAACCAGCCGACCGCCACCAGCCCCGACAGCAGTGCACCCGCTGCCAGGACATAGAGCGGGATCAGCATCACCGGCGGCGATTCGTGGGCGTGATCCCACGTGTGGTGGTCGCCGCGATACTTGCCGTAGAACGTCATGAACATCAGGCGGGTCGAATAGAAGGCCGTCATGAAGGCCGCGACGATGCCCAGCCAGTAGGCGATCGTGCCGACCGACGTATGCACGCCGAACGCCGCCTCGAGGATAGCGTCCTTCGAATAGAAGCCCGCGAAGCCGATGCCGTGGCCCAGCACGAACGGCACGCCGATGCCCGACAGCGCGAGCGTGCCGATCCACATCAGATAGAACGTCTGCGGCGCCTTCTCCTTCACGCCGCCCATCTGCCGCATGTCCTGCTCGTGGTGCAGGCAGTGGATCACCGATCCCGAGCCGAGGAACAGCAGCGCCTTGAAGAAGGCGTGAGTCATGAGGTGGAACATCGCCGCCGAATAGGCGCCGACGCCGGCGGCGAAGAACATGTAGCCGAGCTGGCTGCAGGTCGAGTAGGCGACCACGCGCTTGATGTCGAACTGCGTGAGGCCGATCGTGGCGGCGAAGAAGGCGGTCGCGGCGCCGATCAGCGTCACGACCTGGCCCGCCACCGGCGCGAGCTCGAACAGCGGCGAAAGCCGGCAGACCATGAACACGCCTGCGGTAACCATGGTCGCGGCATGGATCAGCGCCGACACCGGGGTCGGGCCTTCCATCGCGTCCGGCAGCCAGGTGTGCAGGCCGAGCTGCGCCGACTTGCCCATGGCGCCGACGAACAGCAGTAGGCAGGCGGTCTCGAGCGCCGGCAGGTCCATGCCAAGGAACTTGATGCGCATGGCCGCCATCTCGGGGCCCTTGGCGAAGATCTCGTGGAACCCGACCGAGCCCGACAGCATCCACACCGCGAAGATGCCGAGCGCGAAGCCGAAGTCGCCGACGCGGTTGACGATGAAGGCCTTCATCGCCGCGGCATTGGCCGACGGCCGGTCGTACCAGAAGCCGATCAGCAGGTAGGACGCCAGCCCCACGCCTTCCCAGCCGAAGAACAGCTGCACCAGATTGTCGGCCGTCACCAGCATCAGCATGAAGAAGGTGAACAGGCTGAGGTACGACATGAAGCGCGGGATCGACGGATCCTCGGCCATGTAGCCGACCGAGTAGACGTGAACCATCGACGACACGCCGGTGACCACGATCAACATCACCGCCGTCAGCGTGTCGACCCTGAGAGCCCAGGCAATCTCGAGATTGCCCGAGTCGATCCAGGTGAACAGCCTGACCACGACCAGCTTGGCCGACTCCGGCCCGAACCCGATCTTGACGAACACGAAGACCGACAGCGCCGCCGCGATCAGCAGGGCCGCACAGGTGACGATCTGCGCCGGCCGATCGCCGATCACCCGGCAGAACAGGCCGGCCATGGCGGCGGCGACCAGGGGCAGCAGGACGATGAGCTTGATGGCAAGATCCATGACGCGCCCGCCCCTAGCCCTTCATCTCGTTGATGTCTTCGACCGCGATCGTGCCGCGGTTGCGGAAATACACGACCAGGATGGCCAGCCCGATCGCGGCCTCGGCGGCGGCGACGGTCAGCACCAGCATGGCGAAGACCTGGCCCACGACGTTGCCCTGGAACACCGAGAACGCCACGAGGTTGATGTTCACCGCGAGCAGCATCAACTCGACGCACATCAGGATGACGATGACGTTCTTGCGGTTGAGGAAGATGCCGAACACGCCCAGCGTGAACAGCACCGAGGCGAGCGCCAGATAGTGGCCGAGGCCGATGGTCAGCATCAGACCCCTCCCCTCGTCGGAACCTTGACGACCGTGATCGCGTCTTCCTTGGACCGGTAGAGCTGGTCGGATATCCGCTGGCGGCGCACGCACGGACGGCTGCGCAGGGTCAGCACGATGGCGCCGATCATGGCAACCAACAGCACCAGGCCCGCCACCTGGAACAGGTAGAAGTACTGGGTATAGAGCACGCGGCCGATCGCCCGGGTGTTGTCGACCGCCGCGACATGCGGCCCCGCCTTGTTCAGTGCCGCGATCGTATCCGACCCGCTGCCGATCACGCCCAGGCCGAACAGGATCTCGGCGAACAGCACCAGCCCGATCGCGGCACCGACCGGCAGGTATTCGAGGAAGCCGCGCCTGATCTCGGCGAGGTTGATGTCGAGCATCATGACCACGAACAGGAACAGCACCGCGACCGCGCCGACATAGACGATGACCAGGATCATCGCCACGAACTCCGCCCCGATCAGCACGAACAGCGCCGCCGAATTGAAGAAGGCCAGGATCAGGAACAGCACCGAATAGACCGGATTGCGCGACGATACGACCATGAACGCGGACACGACCGTGACCGCGGCGAATACCCAGAAGGCCAGAGCTTGCAGGATCATGACGGCGATATCCCCCTGCCGGCCCTAGCGGTACGCCGCGTCGGCCGCGAGGTTGGCGGCGATCTCGCCTTCCCAGCGGTCGCCGTTCGCGAGCAGCTTGTCCTTGTTGTACATCAGCTCCTCGCGGGTCTCGGTCGAGAACTCGAAGTTCGGTCCCTCGACGATGGCATCGACCGGGCACGCCTCCTGGCAGTAGCCGCAGTAGATGCACTTGGTCATATCGATGTCGTAGCGGGTCGTGCGCCGGCTGCCGTCGTCGCGCGGCTCGGCCTCGATGGTGATGGCCTGCGCCGGGCAGATCGCCTCGCAGAGCTTGCAGGCGATGCAGCGTTCCTCGCCGTTGGGATAGCGGCGCAACGCATGCTCGCCCCGGAAGCGCGGGCTGAGCGGTCCCTTCTCGTAGGGATAGTTCACCGTCACCTTGGGCTTGAACATGTACTTCAGGGTCAGCGCGAAGCCCGTCAACAGCTCGGAGAGCAGGAAGGCGCGCGCGGTACGGTCGAGTGAGGCCATGATGTATGCCCTATTTGCCCGGGACCAAGCCGCCGAACTGCAGCACCGCGGCGGTGAGCACGACCCACCCCAGCGACACCGGCAGGAAGACCTTCCAGCCGAGACGCATCAGCTGGTCGTAGCGGTAGCGAGGCAGGGTCCCTTTGGTCCAGGAGAAGACGAACAGCAGGAACGCGATCTTGAGAGCGAACCAGATGACGCCCGGCACCCAGGTGAAGGGCGCCATCGGGATCGGCGACATCCAGCCGCCGAGGAAGAGCACCGCCCCCAGCGCCGACAGCAGGATCATGTTGGCGTATTCGCCGAGGAAGAACAGGCCGAAGGTCATCGCCGAATATTCGGTATGGAAGCCCGCCACCAGCTCGGCCTCCGACATCGGCAGGTCGAACGGCGTGCGGTTGGTCTCCGCCAGCGCCGAGATGAAGAAGATCACGAACATCGGAAGCAGCGGCAGCCAGTACCAGTTCCAGAACCAGCCCGACTGGGCCAGGACGACCTTGGAAAGGTTCAACGAGCCGGCGCAGAGCAGCACGGTGATCAGCACGAAACCGATCGACACCTCGTACGACACCATCTGCGCCGCCGAGCGCAGCGCGCCGAGAAAGGCGTACTTCGAGTTCGACGCCCAGCCCGCGATGATGATGCCGTAAACGCCGAGCGAGGAGATCGCGAACAGGTAGAGAATGCCGACATTGATGTCGGCGATCACCATGCCGTTGCCGAACGGCACCACCGCCCAGGCGACCAGCGCGGTGATGAAGGTGATCATCGGCGCGATCACGAACAGCACGCCGTTGGCGCTCGACGGAACGATCGTCTCCTTCAGGACCAGCTTCAGGCCGTCGGCCATCGGCTGCAGCAGGCCGAACGGCCCGACGACGTTGGGACCGCGGCGCAACTGGATCGACGCCCAGATCTTGCGGTCGGCGTAGGTCATGTAGGCCACGGCCAGCAGCAGCGGCACGGTGACGGCCAGGCACTCGAGCAGGATCAGGATCGCCTGCCCCAGCCAGTGCGTGGTGAGGAAGGTGACGACGGCGGTGACGACGGTCGAGACCATGCCCCTACTCCGCCGCCATCAGCTGGTGACGCGCCGCGCGGCAGTCGGCCATCGTCTTGGAGGCGCGGCTGATCGGGTCGGTCATGTAGAAATTCCCGATCGGCGAGACGAACGGAGCGTCCGAGACGCTGCCAGCGGCGCCGAATTCACCCCAGGCGCCCGGCGCCTGATGGTCGAGCGCGGCGAACACCTTGTTCACCGCCACCAGGCGCGAACGCACCTGGTCGAGCGTGTCGTAGGGTAACGGCTTGCCGATCCGCTCCGACAGCGCGCGCAGGATCGCCCAGTCCTCGCGGGCCTCGCCCGGCGGATAGGAAGCGCGCTGGCCGAGCTGGACGCGGCCCTCGGTGTTCACGTAGGTGCCCGGCTTCTCGGTGTAGGCCGCACCCGGCAGGATGACGTCGGCGCGATGCGCGCCGGCATCGCCGTGATGGCCCTGATAGATCACGAAGGCCTTGCCGAGCTTCTGGGTATCGATCTCGTCGGCCGCCAAAAGATAGACGACCTCGATCTCCTTGGTCGCGGTGCCGGCCAGGATGCCGGCGACGTCGCGGCCGCCCTCGCCCGGAACCAGGCCGAGATCGAGCCCGCCGACGCGCGCGGCGGCGGTGTGCAGCACGGCGAAGCCGTTCCAGTCGTCGCGGACGACGGCGAGGCTGCGGGCCAGCGCCAGCACCGCGGCACCGTCCTCGCGCGCCAGCGCGCCCATGCCGACGATGATCAGCGGGTTCTTTGCGGCCTTCAGTTTACCGGCGAAGGCGAGCTTGCCCTCCGCCAGGTCGCGCAGCGTCGCGGGGCCCGCGCCCAGCCGCTCGACCGGATAGGTGAGATCGACGGCCGGCCCGATGCTCGCCACGGCGCAGTGGCCGGACAGGTAGCGCTTGCGGATGCGCGCGTTCAGCACCGGCGATTCCCAGCGCGGGTTGCTGCCGACCAGCAGGATCGCGTCGGCCTGGTCGATGCCGCGGATCCCGGCGTTGAACAGATACGAGCCGCGCGGTCCGCCGAGCCTGGCGCCGTCCTGGCGGCAATCGACGTTGGGCGAGCCCAGTCCCGCCATCAGGTCCTTGAGCGCGACCATCGCCTCGGCGTCGCACTGGTCGCCCGCGATCGCGGCGATCTTCGAGCCCTCGACCGCCTTCAGCTTGGTGGCGGCAGCTCCCAGCGCCTCTTCCCAGCTCGCCTCGACCAGCTTGCCCTGCTTGCGCACGTACGGCCGGTCGAGTCGCTGGTGGCGCAGGCCGTCGATCGCATGCCGGGTCTTGTCGGAGATCCACTCCTCGTTCACGTCGTCGTTCAGGCGCGGCAGCACGCGCATTACCTGGCCGCCCCGGGTGTCGACGCGGATGCTGGCGCCCAGCGCGTCGAACACGTCGACCGATTCGGTCTTGCGCAGCTCCCACGGCCGCGCCTCGAAGGCGTAGGGCTTGGAGGTCAGCGCGCCGACCGGGCAGAGGTCGACCAGATTGCCCGAGAGCTCGCTCTGCAGCGTCTCCTGGACGTAGGTCGTGACTTCCATGTATTCGCCGCGGCCCGTCGCGCCGAGCTGCTCGACGCCCGCGACTTCGGTCGCGAAGCGGATGCAGCGCGTGCAGTGGATGCAGCGGTTCATCGAGGTCTTGACCAGCGGCCCGAGCTCCTTGTCGGGCACCGCGCGCTTGTTCTCGTGGTAGCGGCTGCGGTCGAGGCCGAACGCCATTGCCTGGTCCTGCAGGTCGCACTCGCCGCCCTGGTCGCAGATCGGGCAGTCGAGCGGATGGTTGATCAGCAGGAATTCCATCACGCCGTTGCGCGCCTTCTTGACGACGGCAGAGTTGGTCGTGATCTCCATCTTGTCGCCGACCGGCAGCGCGCAGCTCGCCTGCGGCTTGGGCGGACCGGGCTTCACCTCGACCAGGCACATGCGGCAGTTGCCGGCGATCGACAGGCGCTCGTGGTAGCAGAAGCGCGGAATCTCGACGCCCGCCATCTCGCAGGCCTGCAGCACCGTGATGCCGGCCGGAACTTCCAGTTCGTTGCCGTCGATCTTGACCTTGGGCATGCGCCTACTCCGCCGCCAGCTTTTCGGTGCGCGCGCGGATACGCGCCTCCATCACCGGCCGGAAATGCCGGATCAGGCCCTGGACCGGCCACGCCGCACCGTCGGCCAGCGCACAAATCGTGTGACCCTCGATCTGCTTGGTGACGTCGTACAGCGCGTCGATCTCCTCGATCCGCGCGTTGCCCGTGACCATGCGTTCCATCACGCGCCAGACCCATCCCAGGCCTTCGCGGCAGGGCGTGCACTGGCCGCAGCTCTCGTGCTTGTAGAAGTAGGCCAGCCGCGCGATCGCCTTGATGACGTCGGT
>JBGAIW010000061.1:0-25949 GCA_044225265.1 Reyranella sp. | reverse complement strand
CCCGACGCCTGGGAATTCTGCCACGGCCGCAATCCCGACACGGCCGCGCTCGACAATTGCTTCGAGCAGTGGGACGGCATGGCCGCCATCGTCTGGCCGTCACGCCGGTTGCGGCTGGAACTATCCGCTGCGGCGCCGCTTGAGCATCTGGTTGTCTATACTCCGCCGCACCGGCCGCACTTCTGTGTCGAACCGGTGAGCCACGTGAACGGACAGATCGCGCGAACGCGGCTGGCTGGTGGTGCGGAAGTCTCGGCGGAGATCGTCTTCAGGATATCAACTCTGTGAGGAGCCATGGCTGAATTCGCTTCCTATCCAAGCCTGAGAGGTCGCAGCGTTTTCGTCTCGGGCGGTGGCTCGGGCATCGGCGCCTCGATCGTCGAGCACTTCGCGGCTCAAGGCTCGAAGGTGGCCTTCGTCGACATCGACGAGGCCGCGTCGAAGGCGGTGGTGGCCAGGACCGGCGCTTCCTTCTACAAGTGCGACATCCGCGACGTGAAGGCCTACCAGGCCGTGATCGGCGAGGCGGCCGCCAAGAACGGACCGGTCACCGTGCTGGTCAACAACGCCGCGCGCGACGACCGCCACAGGATCGAAGACGTCACCGTCGAGTTCTTCGACGAGCGCATGGCGGTCAACCTGCGGCATGCCTACTTCGCCATCCAGGCCGTGGTGCCGGGCATGAAGCAGGCGGGCGGCGGCTCGATCGTTAATTTCAGCTCGGTGAGCTATCACACCATGACACCCCATCTCAGCGTCTATCAGGCGGCAAAGGCGGCGGTGATCGGCATGTCGCGCGGTCTGGCGCGCGATCTCGGCGAGCACGGGATCCGGGTCAATTCGATCACGCCGGGCTGGATCATGACCCAGCGCCAGATCGAACTCTGGCTGACGCCCGAGGCCGAGGCGCAGCTGATGCAGCTGCAATGCCTCAAGGAGAAGGTCTACCCACCCGATATTGCGCGCACGGCGCTGTTCCTGGGCGCCGACGACAGCCGTCTGATTACGGCGCAGACGTTCGTAGTCGATGGAGGCCGGATGTGAAAGCGGCGAAGATCGGCCATTTCCTGCTGCATGAACTGAAGCTCATTCTGCCGCCGACGATCTACTTCTTCTGCGCCTTCAACGTCATCGTCTTCACCAGCAACCTGGTGATGCGTCATTATTGGTTCGCGTTGACCAATTTCCTGTTCGTCACGGTGCTGGCGCTGATCGTTGGCAAGGTGATCCTGATCACCGACAAGTTCCACTTCATCGACCGCTTCCGAGGGGCGCCGCTGTGGCGACCCATCCTGTTCAAGTCGGTGATGTACTCGGCGCTGGTGATGCTGGTCCGGCTCGTGGAGCAATACGTCGACTTCCTGCGGGATCCACGCGGCTATACAGCCGCGCGCGAGGCGGCGATCGGGGCCTTCACGTGGGAGCGCTTCGTCGCCATCCAGGTCTGGCTGTTCGTCTGCTTTCTAGTCTACGTGACGGTGACCGAGCTGTCGGCGCTGTCGGGCGCCCGATTCGTCGAATTGCTGTTGGGCCGACGTCGGACGGTCAGCTGATCGGCTTGCCGCAGCGACGCCACTGCTGTTCTTCTCCGGCAGGCGGCGTCAGGCGCATGTTGAGTTCGTTCAGCAATTGCATGGAGACGGTCGCGCCGCCGCCCGGTTCACCGGCCGGTACCACGTAGGAGAAGTGGTGTCGGTCGTAGTCACCCTTGAGCTTGGCGCCGGCAGGCGTGGTGATGTCGGAGCCGTTGATCGTGAGGCGCTTGCCGTCGGCATGGCACCAGTCGCCGTCGATGGCGTCGGCGCGGGCTGTCCCGGCGCTCAGCGCGACCAGCAGGAGGCCGGCGAGGGCAGGGGTGCCGCGGCGCAGAGGAAACGACATCGGAGTCTCCTGGGCTACAAATCGTTGGTGGCGATCCAGCTGGCGAGCACTGTCGCCAGCTCATGCGGCTTCTCGAGTGGCGCCATGTGCCCGCATTCTTCGATCACCTCGAAGTGGGCGCCAGGCAGATGCTCGGCCATTCGCTCGGTCTCGGCAAGGGTGCGGAGCCGGTCCTGACGGCAAGCGACCACTAGGGACGGGCAGGCGATGCGTTCGAGGTCGGCGTAGCCATCCTTGCGGATCAGCGCCGATTGCCGCGCCCGTACGTCCGGCCCGAGCCGGCGTTGCATCGACCGCAGGCGGTCGAGCAGCACGGGATCGGTGTCACGGTCGCGATGCAGGCCTAGCGCCACGCCTGGGCTGGCTTTCTTCGGCCTGTCACCCGGCAGGGCGCCTGCGCGCCGGCGTTCGCGCTCGGCTTCGCTGTACTCACGCGCGGACGAGGCGACGAAGGCGACGCCGATCACCCGTTCGGGCGCCATCAGGGTGAGCACGCGGGCGACGAATCCGCCCATCGAGAAGCCGACCAGCACGAAGCGAGCGGGCGCCTCGGCCAGAACGCGGCGCGCCATGCCTTCGAGCGTGTCGTCCTGGAAGACGTTGCCATAGTGCAGCGATCCCAGCCTTTCGAGGTCCGGCACCATGTCACGCCACAACTCGGCGTCGCACATGAATCCCGGCAGCAGCACCAGCGAACGCCTCACGCTTGTCTCATGACTGGGGCCTCATCCTTCGAACAGCCACTTGCGTTCGCTGGCGAAGCGGGCAACCGCGAGGCCGAGCGCCATGGCCCCGACCACGAAGACCGCGGTGACGGCGGCCTGCAGGCCGCCAAGCATGTCGCCCCGGCTGAATAGCACGAAGGACTGGAGGGCGGCGCTGCCCGGCACCATGATGATGATGCCCGGAACCGTTAGCTCGATCCGCCGCTCGCGCAGGCGGCGCTGCACCAGTGAGGCAAGAAGGCCCACACACAAGGCACCGGCGAAGGTCGCGGGTGCCTGGCCGACGCCGGCGTCCTGCATCGCGAGCCGCAGCTCGTTTCCGGCCAGTGCCAGAACTCCGACCACGAGCGCGGTGCGCCACGGCGCGTTGTACAAGATGGCGAAGCCCATGCCGCCCACGCAGCTCGCCAAGGCGCGCAACACCAGGGTAGTGGCGAAATCGAGCGACAGGGGCTGGACGGCGTGAACGGAGAAGCCCACGACCGACGCCACGCTGCCGAGGCCGACCGCGGCACAGGTCAGGAGCAGGAGCCCGTAGGCAAGCCGCGCCAGTGCGGCGGGGATCTGGTCCTGAAGCAGATCGAGAAGAGCGGCAACCAAGGGGAAGCCCGGCACAAGGAACAGAGCGGCTGCGATCACGCCGATGCCGTGGCCGGGCGCCAGGCCCGCGGCGGTCAGCACGGTCACCGCAATGGAATAGAAGCTCGCCGCGGCGACGCCGCAGACGGCAGCCACGACGTACTGATTGAGCCTGTGGCCGAGCATGGGCGAACGCAACGCCTGTCCCCCGAGGCCTGCCCCGAAGGCCGCCAGCATTTCGAGCACATTGCCGTTGTTCAGCCAGGCGAATGCCGCCGAAGCCATCCCGACGGCCAGGGCTACGATCGCAATCGGATGCTGCGGCGTCTCTCTTTCGACTCGCGCCAGGCGGGCGGACAGATCCGCCGGTGCGAGCGTAGCCGGGCAGCCTCGCACCAGGCGTTCGAGCGCCCCCAGCCGGGCGGCATTGATGCCGAGCGGTCCGACATGCTGCACGAGTGTGATCTGTTCGCCGTCGCGCCAACCGCTGGCGGTCAGCGTGGTGAGGGAGACCAACATCGAGAACCGCTCGATGCCGAGGCGCGGCGCCAGCAGAACCATGTCCTCTCGCACGCGGAATGCCGCCTCGCCGGACCGCAACATCAGCGCGCCGAAACGCAGAAGGGCGTCGAGCGCCGAAGCGAGCGAGGCGTCGCTCAAGCCAGCCGGCTCAGGCGACGTTCTGGAGACGCAGCACTTCGGCGGTCTCGGCGCGCACCTTCTTCAGGAGCGCCGCGTCATCTTTCAGATTGTGGCCATAGGACGGGATGATCTCGCGCAGCTTCGGACCCCATTCGCCGATCAGGTCCTTGTGCAGGACGCTCTCGATCATGTGCACCATGATGTAGGCTGCGGTCGAGGCGCCCGGCGAGGCGCCGAGCAGCGCAACCAAAGAGGCGTCGGCCGCGGCCACGATTTCGGTGCCGAATTCGAGTTGGCCGGTATGGTGCGTGTCCTTCTTGATAATCTGCACCCGCTGACCGGCGACCGAGAGATGCCAGTCGGCCTGGCTCATGGTCGGATAGAACTCGCGCAGCGCCTTGAAGCGATGGCGGCTGGTCTGCAGCACCTGGCCGACGAGATATTCCTCCAATGGGAAGTTGTCGCGGGCCACGGCCAGCAGCGGCAGGAAGTTGCCGGGCCTGAGCGACAGCGGCAGGTCGAGGTACGATCCATGCTTCAGAAACTTGGTCGAGAAGCCTGCATAGGGTCCGAACAGGAGCCAGCGTTTGCCGTCGATGATGCGGGTGTCCAGATGCGGCACCGACATCGGCGGCGAGCCGGCAGCGGCCATGCCGTAGACCTTGGCGGTGTGGCGGCTCACCACCTCGGGCCTGTCGCAGCGCAGCCAGATGCCGCTCACCGGGAAACCGGCAAAGCCATAGGCTTCCGGGATGCCCGACTTCTGCAGCAAGGTGAGTGCCGCGCCGCCGGCGCCCAGGAAGACGAAGCGCGTTTCGATGGTGCGTCTGGAGCCAGATTTCTCGTCCTTGACGTCTACTCGCCAACCGCCGCCTGGGCGGCGATGCAGGTCGGTCACCATCTCGCCGAAATGGGCGGAGAAGTCGGGGAATTTCCTCAGCACGCCCAGCAGGTTCTTGGTCAGGGCACCGTAATTGACGTCGGCGCCGTTGATCATGTGTGTCGCTGCCACCGGCTGATTGGGATTGCGGCCCTCCATGATCAGCGGCGCCCATTCCGCGATCTTTCCGTGGTCCTCGGAATATTCCATGCCGTGATAGCAATGATGCGCGCTCATCGCGGCATGGCGCTTCTTGAGGAACGCCTGACGGTCGGTGCCGATCACGAAGCTCATGTGCGGCACGGGATGGATGAAGCTGTCGGGCGTGGCGATCTGGCCCTTCTTGATCAAGTACGACCAGAACTGCCGCGACAGGTCGAACTCGACATTGACCTCCAGCGCCTTGGAGATGTCGACGGTTCCGTCCTTGCGCATCGGCGTGTAGTTCAACTCGCAATTGGCGGCGTGGCCGGTGCCGGCATTATTCCAGGCACCCGAGCTTTCCTGCGCCTCGCCCGGCATGCGCTCGATCATCTCGATCTTGAGGTCGGGCTTCAGTTCCTTCAGGAACACGCCCAGGGTCGTGCTCATGATGCCGGCGCCCACCAGGACGACGTCGACCGTTTCGTTGCTCATGGCCTGTCTCTCACGATTTGGGCTTCTGGCTTGAAAGGAACGTGGACGCCCGGGGCGAATACCACGTAGATGCGCCGCCACGGTTCCTCGTCGATCAGCTTCCAGGAATGGCCGCCGCCGGCGGTGTCCTCGGCCAGCAGCACGATCCCGGGTTTCAGGGTGAAATGCTCCTGTTCGCGGGTGACGAAATCGAGCGTGCCGCTCAGTGTGATCACGAACTGGCGCGCCGGCGCGGTGTGCCATTCGAAGGTGCCGCCGCTATGGGTTTCCTGCAGCGAGACGCTGACCGCGCCCATCTTGCCGCTCAGGAAGTCGCCGCGCGCGCCGGGCGCGAGATCGATGACGCCCTTCTCGAAGTGGGACTGCCCATCCTCGCCGGTCCAAAGTCGAACGCAATCAATCATGCCTGTTCAGAGTCCCCCGAATCCGCCTGTCGGGTTGGAGTGTAGCGGGCTTTCGTCCGCCGGTCGCGTTTGTTAGCGTCCGCACGCCTCAGCATAGCGAAGGGAAGAGAGCCATGACCGACATGCGCAAGGAATTCGACAGCCTGGGTGAAGTCGATGTTCCGGCCGACCGGCTGTGGGGCGCCCAGACCCAGCGCTCGCTGGAGCATTTCAGTATCGGCAAGGACCTGATCCCGCGCGAGATGATCACTGCCTATGCCCAGCTCAAGAAGGCGGCAGCCAACGCCAACCATGCTGGTGGCCGGCTCGACAGGCAAGTCCACAAGCTGATCGTGCAGACCTGCGACGAAATCCTCGCCGGCCAGCACCACGACATGTTCCCGCTGCATGTCTGGATGACCGGCTCGGGCACCCAGTTCAACATGAATGTCAACGAAGTGGTGTCCAACCGCTGCTGCCAGATTGCCGGCACCGCTCTTGGCTCCAAGAAGCCGGTCCATCCCAACGATCACGTCAACATGTCCCAATCGTCGAACGATTCGTTCCCGTCGGCGATGTACGTGGCGGCCGCGGTCGAGACGACCGGCCGCCTGATTCCGGCGGTCAAGGCGCTCCACGATTCGATCGAGGCGAAGGCCAAGGCATGGGGCGACATCGTCAAGATCGGCCGCACCCACATGCAGGACGCCACGCCGCTGACCCTGGGCCAGGAATGGTCGGGCTATGCCGGCATGCTGGCCGACGATTTGGAACGCCTGCAGGACGCGCTGAAGGGCGTCTATCGCCTGGCGCTGGGCGGTACCGCCGTCGGCACCGGCATCAACGCTGCACCGGGATTCGCCGAAGCTGCCGCGGCCGAGCTGGCGAAGCTCACCGGCGTGCCCTTTGTGTCGGCGCCCAACAAGTTCACGGTGCAGGGCTCGCACGACGCTCTGGTGCAGCTCTCTGGCACCCTGCGCACGCTGGCGGCGTCGCTCTACAAGATCGCCAACGATATCCGCCTGATGTCGTGCGGCCCGCGTGCCGGTTTCGCCGAGCTGCACATCCCCGAGAACGAACCCGGCTCCTCGATCATGCCTGGCAAGGTCAATCCGACTCAGTGCGAGGCGCTCACCATGCTCGCCGTCCAGGTCATGGCCAACGACGTCGCGGTCGGCTTCGGAGGTGCCGGCGGCTATCTGGAAATGAACGTCTACAAGCCGCTGATCATCTACAACATCACCCACTCGATCGCCTTGATGACCGACGGTTGCACGAATTTCCGCAGGTTCCTGGTCGAGGGTACCCAGCCAAACACCAAGAAGATCGCCGAGTACGTCGAGCGCTCGCTGATGCTGGTGACGGCCTTGGCGCCGGTGATTGGCTACGACAAGGCCTCGCAGATCGCCCACTACGCCATGGACCACGACCTGACGCTCAAGCAGGCGGCGCTGAAGCTGGGCTTCGTCAGCGAAGCCGAGTTCGACCGGGTCGTCGATCCGAAGAAGATGACGACGCCCTACGTCGCCAAGGCGTGAAACGGCGGGGCGTCGTCAGGGATAGACGCGCTTGTCCCGTTGATTCCGGTCGAACGTGTAGAAGGCCGGCAGGGTGATGCGGATCCCCTTGGTGATTGTCGTTATCCCGTGCTCGTGATGAAAGCCGCCGGTGAAGGCGACCAGAGTCCCTGCGGTGGGCTTGATCACCATGTCGAGGGCGGAGAAATAGAGGGAGCCGCCTTCGTAGTCGTCGTTCAGGTACACGATGCTCGCAAAGTCGCGCCACGGCATGCCGTGCGGCTCGCCACCTGGGTTGGCGCGGTCGGCGTGGGGGTTGAGGAACATGCCCTCACGCCATTGCACGAGGTGGATGAAGTCGGCGAAGACCGGCGCCGTGAGTTCGTAGAATGTCTTGATCCGTTCGCAGATGCGCTTCTGCGTCTCGACCATGACTCGCGCGGCTTCGGGACGTTCGCGGAGAACGTCGGGATAATCGAGGATCCGGCCCGACCAGTAGTCGTCGTCCACGCCCTCGACCATCTGCAGGGCCGAGAGTGTACGTGAAGCGTCTGCCATGATCTTGCATTCCTCGGCCGAGACGAAGCCGGGCGCATAGATGAAGTCGAAGGCCGAGGGGTCGAGCGGACCCGGGATGTCGAGCGTGTTCGGGGACCGCCTCAGGACGCCGTCGCGCAGCCGCTTGCGGCCTACCTCGTTGAGCACACTCTCGGACTGGTCGATTTCGTTGAGGGCGCTGGTCGCCTTCCAGGGCCCTTTTGGCTGGACCACCACGGCAGTCTCCGGCGCCGCTGCCTGCCCGGCAGCTGTCTGCTTTTGGCGCTTGGCAGCGAGCACGCGCACCGCCTCCTCGCTGGAGGGCTTGTCCTTTGCGTAGAGCGGGCGCGTGCCGCTGCCGTAGACCGGGTCTGCGGTCCGAAGCTTGTTGGAATGGCCCTCGACCCGCGTCCCGTCGGGATGGCGGCCGACGAAGTAGTGGCGCTGCCACGCCTTCTTCATCGACTCGTCGTCTCCGGCATTGACCTTCTTCATGAAGCTGTCGCGCGATTCGCGGAAGGTCTGTTGCTCCGCATCGATCACCGGATCGTCGGCGAGCTCGTGGACGACCATGTCCCAGCCCTCGATGTAGTTCTTGGGGATGGGCATGACGGTGCAGAATGGCTCGCCCTTCTCGAATCGCACCGTGCCGGGCGACATGATCTGCCAGTTCATGGTGAACGGGTAGGGCAGCCAGTCGCTTTCGATGATGCCGGTCAGCGCATAGGCGTTCTGCTTGGGCCGGTTGAACGGACCGCTCACCAGAATGCTCCAGCCAGGCGGCGTGCGGAACAGGTAGTTCGTGTGCAACGTCAGTATGCCGCGCGAAAAGTTCGAGCGCGCATAGTGGTCGAGGGTCTGGTTGCCCGGCATCGGCTCCAGCGCCCTGATCGTGAGATCCTTGAGTTCAGGTCCGCCGTTCCAGGTCACGTCGAACGAGATCGGGCACAGCACGTCCCAGCCATGGGCGTTGGCGATCGCGAGCGGCAGGCAACGGTAGGGATGTCGATCGGGAAAGGCATCCATCCAGTCGCGCAGCGGCGAGCTCGGAACGAGATCGTAGGCGGGATCGTGGATCTTGAACGCTTCGATGCGGGGACGGGAGGTCATGAGGTGCCCTTGGTCGGCCGGAACAGTCGCCGAACGGATCAAGAATAGGCCGCGCCGCCCGCGCCCGCCGCTGCAAATATTGTCGCGTCCTTCAGCTTATGTGACGGGCCCGCCGCGCCAATGCGATCATGGCAAAGAGCGACGCCGCCGCCATGGTGAGCGCCAGGGCGAGGGCCGTCCGGGTGCCGAACTGGGTCAGCACCAGCGCCAGCACCGGCGGCGACACCGCCGAGAGGATACCCTGCGGTAGCGCCAGCCTGCCGGCGTATTGGCCAAACTGCGCGCGGCCGAACAGCGCGAGCGGCAGGGTCGAGCGCTGCACCGCCTTAAGCCCGTTGGAGAAGCCGTAGGCGAGCACCACGACCAGCGCCACCGCGAAGAGATTGCCCGCCAGCATCGCAAGTCCGAGCCCGATCGGCAGCAGCAGCGAGCCGATCACCGCCGAGCGCATGATCGAATAGCGATGGCCGAACAGCAGCTCGAATATTCGGATGGCGACCTGGGCCGGGCCGATCATCGAGGCCAGCAGCAGCGCGGAGGCCGGCGAATGACCGAGCCCACGCAGCATCTCGATCATCTGCAGCTGCACGCCAGCGAATACGAACGCGCCGAAGGAGAGGCTGAGCGACAACAGCAGAAAGACCCGACGCTGGTCGTGCGGTTCCACGCCGCCGGCAGTCGCCGCGGCGTTGGACGAAATGGGATGTTCGGGAGGCCGGTGCGGCAGGATCAGCAGGTGTATCGGCAGGCAGGCGACGAGGTGCAGGCCCGCGAACAGCAGCAAGGTCGCGCGCCAGCCGATCGCGGCATCGATCACGCCGGTGAGCGGCCAGAAGATGGTCGAGGACAGCCCGCCGATGATCGTGAGCATGGCGATCGCCTGCCGCGCGCCGGGCCCTGCAACCTGCACCAGCGCGATGCTGGCCGGCGTGCTGAGCGCCAGCGCCGAGGCGAGCCCGATCAGCACCCAGCCTGACAGCCAGGTCGCCGCTCCTTCCGCCTGGCTTAACAGCGCGAGCGCCAGCCCATAGACCACCGAGCCCACCGCCATGACCAGCCGCGCGCCGCGACGGTCGACGAACCGGCCGACCTTGGGCGCGCAGATGGCGCCGACTGCCGCCATCACGGTGACGCCTGCGAACACCATCTCGGCGGGAATGTTCAGCGCGTCCTGGATGTGCCGGCCCAGCACAGATGGCATCAGGTAGGTCGTGCCCCAGCCGACGATCTGCGTGAACCCCACGCCGAGCGTGACGCGGGCGGTGGCGCCAGGCGTCGGGAGGCGGAGCCTCACGCCGCTTTCGCCTGCTCCGGATAGAGCGACAGCAGGCCCGCTTCGCTGGCCGCGCAGACGCCGCGCTCGGTGACAAGCGCCGTCACCAGCCGCGCCGGCGTCACATCGAAGGCGGGATTGGCTGCCGGGCTGCCTTCGGGAAGGATGTTCACCGTCGCAGTCTCGCCCGACTCGGTTCGCCCGGTCATGTGCGACAGCTCGCGTGCGCTGCGCTCCTCGATCGGGATCTCGGCGACGCCGTCTTCGATCGTCCAGTCGATCGTGGGATAGGGCAGGCCGACATAGAACGGCACGTTGTTGTCGTGCGCCGCCAGCGCCTTCAGGTAGGTGCCGATCTTGTTGCAGACATCGCCGCGGCGGGTCGTGCGGTCGGTGCCGGTGATGACGAAGTCGACCTGCTCGTGCTGCATCAGGTGACCGCCGGCATTGTCGGCGATCACGGTGTGCGGCACGCCGTGCTTGCCGAGCTCCCATGCTGTCAGCGAAGCTCCCTGGTTGCGTGGCCGGGTCTCGTCGACCCAGACATGGATCGGGATACCGGCATTGTGCGCCTGGTAGATCGGCGCCAGCGCCGTGCCCCAGTCGACCGTCGCCAGCCAGCCTGCGTTGCAATGGGTCAGGGCGTTGATGCGCTGGCCGTCGCGCGGCTTGAGCTTGCGGATCAGGCCCAGCCCGTTCTCACCGATGCGCCGGCAGATTTCGACGTCCTCGTCGCAGATCTCTGCGGCCCGCCTGTAAGCCGCCTCGCGGCGCCTGTTCGCGGGCAGCGGCCCGAGCAGCCCCCTTAGATCGTCCAGCGCCCATCGCAGGTTGACCGCGGTGGGCCGCGACGCCAGCAGTACGTCGTAGGCGCGCTTGAGATTGGCATCCGAGGCATCGGCCGCCATGGCCAGCGCCATGCCGTAGCCCGCCGCTGCGCCGATCAGTGGCGCGCCCCGCACGATCATGGTGCGAATCGCCTTCTCGGCGTCCTCCATCGTATGGAAGTCGCGCACCACGAACTTGTGGGGCAGCAGGGTCTGGTCGATAGCCTGGACGGTCGTGCCGTCGGTGCCCAGCCAGATGGTGCGGTAGGGTTTTCCGTCGATTTTCACGCGGTCAGTTTAGACGGCGCGTGCCACAGCGTCGATGATCGCCGCCGCGTCAAGTTTGTACGTGGCGTAGAGGTCCTGGATGTCGCCGGACTGGCCGAACTTCTCGATGCCCAGCGGCACTACCCGGTGGCCGCGCACGCTGCCCAGCCAGGAGAGCGCCAGCGGATGGCCGTCCATCACCGTCACGATCCGCGCGTCGCGTGACAGGACCCCGAGCATGCGCTCCACCGGTGACGGAGTGCGGTCGACTACGCCCGTCGTGCGCCCACGCTCGCGCTGCGCCTGTAGCCAGTCGGCATGCAGGCGATCCGGCGAAGTCAGCACCAGCAGGCCCGCACCGGCAAAATCCTTCGCGACGATTTCGTGCGCGGCGATGGCCTCCGACGTCAGCGCGCCCATGCAGACGATCGCGATGTCGGCGTCGCGGGCCGGCGGCGCATACCAGTAGCCGCCCGACACGATGTCGTCCTGCTGCTGCTCCGAAAGCGTGCGCTCCGGCTGGGCCAGGGAGCGCGTCGAAAGTCGCAGATAGATCGACGAGCCTTTCGGCTGCTGCATGTACTCCAGGCCGAAGCGCATCAGTACCGCCAGCTCGTCGACGTAAGCCGGTTCGTAGGAGAGCAGGCCGGGCTGGCCGATGCCGATCAGCGGCGTGTGGATGCTCTGGTGCGCGCCGCCTTCCGGCGCGAGCGTCACGCCCGACGGCGTTGCGACGATCATGAAGCGCGAATCCTGGTAGCAGGCGTAGTTCAGGGCATCGAGGCCGCGGGCGATGAAGGGATCGTAGAGCGTGCCGATCGGCAACAGGCGCGTACCGAACAGCTCGTGGCTGAGGCCGAGCGCGGCAAGCTGGATGAACAGGTTGTTCTCGGCGATGCCCAGCTCGATATGCTGACCTCGCGGCGTCTTGCGCCAGAGCTGCGCCGATACCACCTTCAGCTCGCGAAAGACGTCTTCTGCTTCGGTATGGCCGAACAGTCCGCGCCGGTTGATCCATGCGCCCAGGTTGGTCGAGACCGAGACGTCGGGCGATGTCGTCACGATGCGCCGCGCCAGCTCGCTGTCCTCGCCGGCGATCGCATTCAGGATCTTGCCGAAGCCGGTCTGGGTGCTCGATTCCCTGTCCCTGGGCGCAGGCAGCGCCGCCGGGATCGCGACCTGTGGCGCCTCGGTGCGGCGGCGGCCCGCCTGATTGAACGGCGCCTGCTTCAGGAACGCCTCCAGTTCGGGTGCCGGGACGCCGAGGCCTGCAAACTTGTCCCACTCCGTGCCATCGGCGATGCCCATGCCCTTCTTGAACTGGGCCATCTGCTCCAGTGTCATCAGGCCGGAGTGATTGTCCTTGTGGCCGGCGAAGGGCAGGCCCTGCCCCTTGATCGTGTAGGCGATGAAGCAGGTCGGCGTGTCGTCGTTCACGCCCTCGAAGGCATCGACCACCGCCTGCATGTCGTTGCCGGCGAGGTTGGTCATCAGCCGGTGTAGTGCCTCGTCGTCGTGCTGGTCGAGAATGCGCCTGATGCCGGGGTACTGGTTGAGGTCGCGCGTCAGCGCCTCGCGCCAGCCCGCGCCGCCCTTGAACACCAGCGCCGAGTAGAGCGAATTCGGGCAGGCATCGATCCATTGCCGAAGCTGCTCGCCATCGGGCTGGGCGAAGGCGGTCTCCAGAAGTTTGCCGTACTTCAGGGTCACGACCCGCCAGCCGACCAGCTCGAACATCTCGCCGATCCGGCCGAACAGGCGGTCATTGACCACGCCGTCTAGGCTCTGGCGGTTGTAGTCGATCACCCACCACAGGTTTCGGACGTCGTGCTTCCAGCCTTCGAGCAGCGCCTCGAAGATGTTGCCTTCGTCGAGTTCGGCGTCGCCGACCAGCGCCACCATGCGCCCGGTGGGACGCTCGGCGGGTGAGAGCTGCTTCAGCCGCACATAGTCCTGCACGATCGAGGAGAACAGCGTCATCGCCACGCCGAGACCGACCGAGCCGGTCGAGAAATCGACGTCGTCCACGTCCTTGGTGCGCGAAGGATAGGATTGCGCGCCGCCGAGCGCGCGGAAGTTCTCCAGCTTCTGCTGCGTCTGATGGCCGAACAGGTACTGGATGGCGTGGAACACCGGCGAGGCGTGCGGCTTCACCGCGATCCTGTCCTCGGGCTTCAGCACCGAGAAATAGAGCGCGCTCATCACCGTGGCGAGCGAGGCGCACGAGGCCTGGTGGCCGCCGACCTTCAGGCCGTCGCGGTTGGGCCTGAGGTGATTGGCGTGATGGATCGTCCACGCCGAAAGCCACAGCACTTTGCGCTCCAGCTCGCGCAGGAGTTTCAGTCGTTGGGTGCGTTCGGTCCTGACCGGGGAAAGAGCGTTCATGGCAATCTGGATACGCCCGATATCGGGGTAAATCCTTGCGTTTGAACCTCACAGACCGGTGGATAGGGTAAATCTTACCCAATTATGCTATATTTTCGCAATGATCTCCCTCGATGCCATCGATCGCCGCATTCTCGAGCGGCTGCAGCAGGACGGAAGGCTGAGTAACGCCGACCTCGCCGAAAGAGTTGGGCTCTCCTCCTCACCGTGCTGGCGGCGGGTCAAGGCGCTGGAGGAGGCGGGCGTCATCAAGGGCTACGCGGCCCTGCTCGACGCCAAGCAGGTCGGGCTCTCGGTCAACGTGTTCATGTCGGTGTCGCTCTCGACCCAGAACGAGAAGTCGCTGAAGGAATTCGAGCGAGCCGCCGCGGCACGGCCGGAAGTTATGGAGTGCTACCTGATGACCGGCGACAGCGACTACCTGCTGCGCGTCGTCGTGCCCGACCTCGAGGCCTATGAACGCTTCGTCATGGACTTCACCAAGATCGCCGGTATTGCCCAGATCAGGAGCTCCTTCGCGTTGCGCCCGGTCAAGCAGGGAACGGCGTTGCCGGTATGAGCCTCTCAGCCGATCTCCCCACTATCGAGGGAGAGGCGAAAGAGGGAAGATCGGGGCAGGGAGAGAACACAATGTCCACACCCGTCTCCGTCGATCCTGACGTCGCTCGCCGGTTCGTCCGCTATGCCCACCTGGTCGCCAATCGCGGCTACATCCACAACACGCTGGGCAACATCGTGATGCGCGTGCCGCACCCGGACCATCCGCACGGCGTCGCCTACACCAAGCCGTCGCAGATCTCGCTCGAGGAGATGGGCGAGACGGACCTCGTGATCACCGACGTGCCGTCGCCCGCGATCCTGCACGGAACCCGCATGACCTCGGTCGGGCACAATCTCAGCCGCGAGATCCTGCGGCTCCGGCCCGACATTAACGCCACCATCCATGTCCACGACGACGCGACCCTGGCTCTTTACAGTTCCGGCGCGCCGCTCGAATTCAGGGTGCTGTCGCTCGATCCGCCCTTCGTGCTGGGCAAGCCGGTGCATTTTGTACCGGCCCATGTCGACGTCGAGGCCGATGTCTCCTCGGTCGCGGGTTTCATCCAACAAACCAACCTGGTCGTGCTGGTCGGCCACGGCCTGACCGCGCTCGGCCGCAACATCTCCGAGGCCTATCACCGGCTGAACACTTTCACTGCCGAGGTCCGCCGCGTGCTGGAGGCCGAGAAGCTTGCGGCCCTGAAGGGCACCACGCCTTCCTACCGCGCGCAGGCCGAGATCGAGGACATGTACCGCTTTGCCGAGCGCATCATTTATCCGGTGCGCGCCGACCACGTGATGAGCGAAGAAGCGGCGTGAGCGCCCGCGACGCTCATCCCGAGCATTTGCCAGGGTTCTAGCTTTGCGAATTCCCTTCGGCACCATCGTGCTGCTGATCCTCGCCGTCATCCTCTATGCCGGAATGATGGGCAGCCTCGCCGATGCGCCGCATAGCGACGCCGCCGGCCGCGGCATGGCGGTGGCGTTCGGCGCGATCTTCGCCGCCTTGCTGTTCGTGGTGCTGGCTTTGCTGTTGCTGGTCGCCGCCCTCAAGGGGCGGATGACGCTTGCCGGCAAGATCGGCGCCTTCGTCGTGCTGCCGGCCGGCATGATTGCGGTGTGGCTGGCAGGCGATGCCTGGGCCGGCCGCGACGCGTCGGCGATCTGGGTCCCGGCCCTGCTGCCGCCGCTGATCGCGGCCTACGCCTTGCGCGCGCGCTTCCTCGTCTCTCGGGCTCGGGGCGGCGGCTTGGCAGGCGAACTCGGTCTCGCCGCCCTGATCGTGGTACTGATCGGTGCGCCTTTCGTGCGCATCTCCCTGGTCGAGGCGCCCGATCCCGCCGCCCGGGCGCGTGCCGCCGAGGAGGAGAAGGCGCGGCTGGAGGCCCAGGACAGGGCAGTGCGCGAGGCCAACGAGCGCGAGGCCGCGAATTTTGCGGCCCTTGGCCCGGCTTCGCCGATGGCCGACTATCTGCCGTTTCTCTACGGCAACCATGCACGCGAGGCGCGCCAGGGCATCCGGCTTGTGCGCTCGCGCCAACAGGACGCGATCGCGCTGCTCGAGGCAGGGCGCCTCAACGAGTTGTCGAGCCTGCTCGAGTTCGACGTCGATGCGACGTCGGAGCTCTGCCGCGCCTACGCCGGCGCGCTCGGCAGGGCGGCCGCGCAACTCGACCCCAAGACGGGCTCGAACCAGATCGGCAAGGCGATCGACCTCGAACGCCAGTTGCCCAACCTGCAATGGCTGACCGGCGAACGCTGCGACCTCGCCGTGCCGCTCGGCGTGCTGGAGAAGAATCTGCGCGCGGTCGCCGATTCCTCGCGCATCACCGGCTTTGCAGACAAGTTGGCGAAACTCGGGAAGTAGGCCTTCCCCGCCGGGAACCTAAACCTCGATCTCGCCCGCCAGCATCGGCACGCATTTGCCGCCGATATGGGTCGCAATGACCTTGCCGGCCTTCTTCTCGGCCGTGGCTTCGAGGATCGACGGCCGGCCCATGTCGAAGCCCTGGCCGATGATCGTGCTCAAGGTCAGGTCGGCGCGCGTGTCGTGGTGCGCCAGCAGCCCACCCAGCACGACGTTGGCGCCGCCGGTCGCAGGATCCTCGAGAATTCCCATCGCCGGCGCGAACATGCGGCACTGGATGTCACGGTCCTCCTCGCGGGCCCGGACATAGAGGTGAATGCCGATCGCCCGCTCGCGGGGCAGGCCGCGCAGGATCGCATCGGCGCGCGGCGCGGCAGTGGCCAGGGCGGCGCGCGACTCGAGTTCGACGAACAGCAGCGGCGTACCGCACGAGGCGATGCAGGGGCGGTGGGTCGAGGCCCGGATGTCGGAGGGTGCGAGCGAGCAGGCCTCGGCAACGAACGTCACATCGATCTCCTCGCCGATGGCAAGCGGCTGCGGGGCGGCGAGCCGGGCCGCGACGACCTCGCCGCTGCGCCGCGTCACGTCCATTGCCACCAGCCCGGCCTTCTCCTCGAAGGCGAGTTTGTCGCCCGCGATCTTCCGGCCCAGTGCTTGGCCGGCCCGCGCCAGCACATAGGCCGTGCCGACATTGGGGTGGCCGGCGAACGGCAACTCGGCCTTGGGTGTGAATATCCGCACCTCGGCGGTATGGGAGGGATCTCTGGGCGGGAGGACGAAGGTCGTCTCGGCGTAGTTGAATTCAGCCGCGATCGCCTGCATCTGCTCGCTCGACAGCCCGCGGGCGTCGGTCAGGACGGCCAGCGGATTGCCGCCGAATTTCCGGTCGGTGAAGACGTCGACGGTCTGGAAGGCATATTTCATGGCGCGGACCCTAGCGGCGCTGCGGCACTGCACCGAGCGAGAATTATTCGAGGCGCACCCTCATTTTCCTCCCCTCAATGCCGGCGACCGCTCCGCGGGCACCTCGCCAGATGACTGGGGAGGAAAGCCGCTGCTAAGGTTCGCGCCATGACCCAGATTTCATACGACCACGGCGTTTCCACCAAGAAGCTGATCGGCGAGACGATCGGCAATTTCTTCGACCGCACGGTCGAAACGTATCGCGACCGCGAGGCGCTGGTTGTGAAGCATCAGAATGTCCGCTGGAGCTGGGGCGAGCTCGGCCGCCGGGTCGACGAACTGGCGGCGGGCCTGGTCGCGCTGGGGTTGGAACGCGGCGACCGCATCGGGATCTGGTCGCCGAATACGTACGAATGGACCCTGACCCAGTTCGCCACCGCCAAGGCGGGGCTGGTGCTGGTCAACGTCAATCCGGCCTATCGCCGGGCCGAGCTCGAGTACGCGATGAACAAGGTCGAGTGCAAGGCGCTGATCCTCGCGCCGGCGCTCAAGACCTCGAACTACCTGGAAATCGTCGGCGATCTGACGAAGGACAGGAAGCTGCCGCACCTCAAGCACATCGTGCGGCTGGGCAGCGAGAAGACTCCGGGCATGCTGAATTTCGACGACGTCGCCAAGGCCGGCGCCAACAAGGAGCGCGCGTACCTGGCCGATCTTGCGCCGAAGCTGCAGTTCGACGACGCGATCAACATCCAGTTCACCTCGGGCACGACCGGCTTCCCCAAGGGCGCGACCCTCAGCCACCACAACATCCTGAACAACGGCTATTTCGTCGGCGAGGGGCTGAAGCTCACGCCCGACGACCGCCTTTGCATTCCGGTGCCGCTCTATCACTGCTTCGGCATGGTGATGGGCAATCTCGGCTGCCTGACCCATGGCTCGGCCATGGTCTATCCCGCCGAGGCGTTCGATCCGCTGGCGACGCTGAAGGCCGTCGCCGAGGAGCGCTGCACGGCGCTCTACGGCGTGCCGACCATGTTCATCGCCCAGCTCGATCATCCGGAGTTCGCGAAGTTCGACCTCAAGAGCCTGCGCACCGGCATCATGGCGGGCTCTCCCTGCCCGATCGAGGTGATGAAGCGGGTGCAGAGCCACATGCACATGAACGAGGTCACCATCGCCTACGGCATGACCGAGACCTCGCCGGTTTCGACACAATGTGCGACCGACGATCCGGTCGAGCGCCGCGTCTCGACCGTGGGCCAGGTGCTGCCGCACATCGAGATCAAGATCGTCGACAGCGAAGGCAAGGCTGTGCCGCGCGGCGAGACCGGCGAGTTCTGCACCCGCGGCTACTCGGTGATGAAGGGCTACTGGAACGACGAGGAGAAGACCGCCGAGGCGATCGACGACGGCGGCTGGATGCACACCGGCGACCTCGCGACCATGGACGAGCAGGGCTACGTCAACATCGTCGGCCGACTGAAAGATATGGTGATCAGGGGCGGCGAAAACGTCTATCCGCGCGAGATCGAGGAGTTCCTGTACCGCCATCCCAAGGTGCAGGATGTCCAGGTGATCGGCGTGCCGGACCTCAAATATGGCGAGGAGATCTGCGCCTGGATCAAGCTGCGCGAAGGCCACAGCGCCACGCCGGAGGAGATCCGCGAGTTCTGCAAGGGCCAGATCGCCCATTACAAGATCCCGCGGTACATCGAGTTCGTCGCCGAATTCCCGATGACCATCACCGGCAAGATCCAGAAGTTCGTGATGCGCGAGCAGACGATCGGCAAGCTCGGGCTCAAGACACAGAAGACGGCGTGACGGTCCTTGGACGTCGTCCCGAGCATCTGCGAGGGATCTAGCGCGAGAGAGGCGAGCCACTTATGACGCTCGATCTTCGCTCCACGCCGGTTCGGCTCGCCGCGGCGGCGGTCGGCGTCTCCATTGTCATCGCGCTGTTCTGGGATTTGCTGCCGCCCTACGGGCTCGGTCCGCCGTTCGGTCTGCCGTCGACGATCGTGCTGCTGGCCGACATCGTGGCGCTGTTCGTGCTGGTGAGCGCCGCGGTCACGCTCGTCGCGGCTCTGACCGGCTGGGTGGTCGAGATCGACCGCACGGCGACGCGGCGTTGGCAAGGCGTGACGCCGATGTCGCTCGGCTTCTATCTCGCGCGCCATGGTGGGGCAGGGCTGGCGCCGTCGCTCGACGATGCGGCGCGCGGGGCCGTGCTCTCCGGACTGCAGTCGATCCTCGATCGCGGCGACTCTGCGGTCTTCGCGATGGTCGACGGCGAAGGCTTCGTCGATCGGGTGATCGTGACGACGCCGGTGCCCGCGGCGACCGTCCGGCAGTGGGCGGCGCGGCTGTCAGCAGGCGCTGTGTCCCGGGCCTCGCGGGTCGACCGGGCGGAGCTGGGGCGGCGCTATCCGGGCATGTTTGGCCTGGCTTGGTGGATCGGTTGGGAGCCGGGCCGGAATCCGGGCGACACGCACTAATTCTTTGTTAGTGAAGGAGTATTTTGGGTCGGGCAGAAAAACTGCCGGATGGGGCTTGAATATGGGATCGTGTAAGATATATCTTAGACATGTCTAAACATAGAAAGGCACATCAAGTGCGTCATTCCCACCATTTCCACTCTTCCGACAACCGGGGCGATCGCTTCGGTCCGCGCGGAGGCTTCCATCGCGGCCTGCATCGCGGGCCCTGGGGCGAACATCACGGCGAGGGCCGGGGCGGCCGCCGCCGGCGGGTCTTCGACTCGAGCGAACTGCGGCTCGTGTTGCTGAAGCTGATCGCCGACCAGCCGCGCCACGGCTACGAGCTGATCCGCGCCATCGAGGACCTCACGGGTGGCGCCTATGTGCCGAGCGCCGGCGTGGTCTATCCGACCCTGACCCTGCTGCAGGACATGGAGCAGATCGCCGAGGCCGCGTCCGAAGGCTTGCGCAAGGCGTTTGCGGTGACCGACGCGGGCACCGCCGAACTCGCGGCCAGGAAGGCCGAGATCGAGGCGCTGTTCGCCAGGCTCGCCGAACTGGCGAGCGGCCGTGAGCGCACCGACGGCGGCCCGGTACGGCGCGCCATGGGCAACCTCAGGACGGTGCTGATGGACCGCCTGCAGCGCGACGGTGTCTCGACCGGGACGCTGCACGACGTGGCGGACATCATCGACGAGGCCGCGCGCAAGATCGAGCGGCTCTGACCGTGACCCGGCTCGAAGCATTGGGCCGCCGTCACGCCATCGACACACCGCTCACCAGCGAGGCCTTCGCCATGTCCATCTCCAGCAGCGTGCGCGTGCCGACCGCGCATGCCAGCCGCTACCTCCAGCAGCTCTGCAAGCACTGAAGCCACAATCTCAGCGTCGAGTTCACCGAGCAGAAGGGCAGCGTGGTCTTCCCGCGCAATGCCCGCGGCGCCGACTGGCCGGGCGACGCGAGGCTCGAATCGCAGGCCGTTTCCGACGGCCTGGACTGCCGGCTCGAAGCTAGCGCTCCCGGGCAACTCGAGGCGCTGAAAGGCGCGGTCGCGAGCCATCTCGATCGCTTCGCTTTCCGCGAGGCGCCGCTCGCCTTCGATTGGCGCGATTCCTGACCGCGAAGTCGTGAACGGCTGATCGCCGCAGGCTTTTCCTCTAGCATGCGGCGATCGATCAGGTTCAGGAGCATCGCGTGAGCAATCGGGACTGGAGAAGCCGCGCCGGCACGAAGTTCGTGTGCGAGAAGCGGCCGGCGCACGGCAGCAGCGGCATGGTCACCACCAACCATCCGCTGGCCTCGGCCGCCGGCGCCGAGGTGCTGGCGGCGGGCGGCAACGCGATCGACGCTGCCGTCGCCTGCCAGTTCGCGCTGACCGTGGTCGAGCCGATGATGGTCGGCCTGATCGGCGGCACGACCTGCCACATTCGCCTGGCCGACGGCAGCCATCGGGTGATCGACGGCATGAGCGCCGTGCCGCTCGCGGGCCACCCCACCATGTTCAAGCCCGTCGCGGGCGCCGCGCCCACGGTCTACGACGTCGAGAAGCGCGAGAACCAGATCGGGCCGAAGGCCGTGGCGACGCCGGGTTCGTTGCTGGCCTGGACGCATGCGCTCCGCACCTACGGCACGATGCCGCTCGCCGACGTGATGCAGGCCGCGGTCCGGTACGCCACGCAGGGCTTCACCGTGACGCCGTACCTCTCCGACTGCATCAAGGACGCGGCAGCCGACCTGATGCTCGATCCCTTCGCCGCCGACCGGCTGGTGCCCGACGGTTCACCGCTCAAAGCTGGCGAGAAACTCGTGCAGGGCGACTACGGCGAGGCGCTGAAGCTGATCGCCAAGGAGGGCGAGGGCGCGCTGCATGGCGGCGCGCTGGGCGACCTGGTCGTGCAGTGCATGGAGAGGAGCGGCGCGTACATCTCGAAAATGGACCTGACGGACTACAGGGTTGTCGAGCGCCAGCCGATCCGCGGCCAGTATCGCGGCTGGGAGATCGTCGGACCGCCGCCGCCCGCCGCGTCGGGCCTGCACATCGCCCAGATGCTGAACATCCTCGAGGCCTACGACATTGCGCAGATGGGCTTCGGCACCGTCGAGACGCTGCACCTGCTGGCCGAAGTGCTGAAGATCGCCTTCGCCGACCGCGGCGAAGCGTCCGGCGACCCGGCCTTCGTGAAGGTGCCGGTCGAGCGCATCCTTTCCAAAGCCTATGCCGCCGAGCGCCGCGCCGGGATCGATCCGGCCCGCGCGAAACAATGGAAGGGCGGCCTGCTCGAAAAGGAAGGCGCCGACACCACCCATCTCACCGTCGCCGACGGCCGGGGCAACATCGTCTGCACGACCCAGACCATCAACAGCCTGTTCGGCGCGCGCTTCATCATTCCCGGCACCGGCATGGTGCCCAACGACTACATGTCGAACTTCGATCCGCGGCCGGGCAGTGCGCTGTCGATCGCACCGGGCAAGCGGGTCACCACCTCGATGTCGCCGATGATCGCGCTCCGGGACGGCAAGGCGCGGTTCGCATTAGGTCTGCCAGGCGGCCGCAAGATCTTCCCGGCTGCGTTCCAGGCGCTGCTCAACATGATCGACCACGGTATGAGCCTGCAGGAGGCGGTCGAGGCTCCGCGCCTCTGGACCGAGGGCCCGTTCCTCGAGGTCGAGCACGGCATCCCCGAGACCGTGCGCAGTGGGCTGGAAGCCAAAGGTCACAAATTGGTTCGCATGCCGACCGTGTCGGGCGGCATGAACGGCATCCAGTTCGACGACGACGGCGGCATGACCGGGGCCGCCTGCTGGCGCGCCGATGGCACGCCGGTCGGCCTGGGCGGTGGTCTGGCGCGGGCCGGCGTGCGTTTCGTCTTGCCGGACTAGCCGGAGATCTGCACCGCGCCTTTAAGTCGTCCCTCGGTGTGTCGGATTGGTGTCCTCCCGTTGCGCTTCGGCCCGACGTGACCATCTGATCGGGAAGGAGACGCCCCTTTAGCCGGGTGTCCTTCCAGGGGGATAGTCATGGTCTATCGGAGGACGCCATCCATGAAGCCTGTTCCCGCGAGGGCTCCACGCCGCATCGCGTCGTTCGACCACCTGCGTGTCTTCGTGATCGTGCTTGTCATCTTGCAGCATGCCGCGATGGCCTATTGCATCGGCGGCCGCGCGCCGTCCGCCGGTAGCTATACCGACGGCACCGCTCCGGTGGTCGATCGCGTTTCCTGGAGTGGCTTCAACATCGCGGTGAGCTGGACAGACGGTTTCTTCATGCCGTTGATGTTCCTGCTGTCGGGACTGTTCGTGCGGCCCTCGCTCGCCCGCAAGCGGCTCGGCGAATATTTGACCGACCGTGTACTGCGACTCGGCGTGCCGCTGCTGATCGGGCTGGCGACGATCGTGCCGCTTTCCTACTACGCCGCCCATCTCGAGAGTGGTGGACAACGAACCTTCGCGGAATTCTGGGCCGGCATGATGACCGACGGCCCGTGGCCCAGCGGCCCTCTGTGGTTCGTCTCCGCGCTGCTGGTGTTCGATGCGCTGCTGGTCCTCATGCTGTCGCACGATGACGTGCTCCGCCTCGTGCATCGAGTAGACGACTGGCTCGATCGACACGTGCCGGAAGCGTGGTTTCTTGCCTTCGTCGTGTTGTCGGGGCTCGCCTATCTCCCGCTGGTCCTGGCATTCGGTGGAAGCCAGTGGTTCACATCGGGACCGTTCGGCATCCAGGCCAGCCGGATCGGTCTCTACTTCTTCTCGTTCACGGTGGGAGCTCTGGTCGGCGCCGAACGTCTGGCACGCACCTTCGACAGCGACTGGTGGCGCTGGCCGCTTGTCGCGGCGCTCGCGACGGTCGCCTGGTTCCTGCTCGACGACAGGGGCTTGCCGCCGCTAGCCGACGGCATTGCCGCCACGCTGTTCTCGACCGCCACCGCGCTCGGGTTGCTGGCCCTCGCGGTTCGCTTCGGACGGCGCAACAACGGGTGGGGCGACAGCCTCTCGGGGAACGCCTACGGCATCTACCTTCTGCACTGGCCGGTCGTTCTGTGGCTGCAATTCGCACTGCTCGCCCAGCCTGCCGGCGCGATCGCCAAGGGCGTGCTGGTTCTGGCAGGGGGCCTGCTGCTCAGCTGGCTCGGGGCCAGCCTGCTGCGGCGCCTGCCGGGCGTCGCCCGGATCGTCTAGAGGCTGTTCTCTCCCGGTGTAAGGTCCGTACCGCCGGCATGATTCTCGCTACAGTGATGGGGTGAGCGAAGGCACGCCTCCAGACGACGGCCAACCAAACGGCGGCACGCCCGAGAAGGACGTGCCACTGCGCTACGACACGCGCCTGCTCGGCCGCATCCTGGGTGACACGGTGCGTTCTCAGGAAGGTAAGAAGGTGTTCGATCTGGTCGAGCGCATCCGGCGCACGGCGGTGCAGTTCCATCGCAATGCCGACGAAGAGGCGCGCCGCGAGCTGCAGGCGATCATGAGCGGACTGCCGACCGACGTGGCGATCAGAATCATCCGCGCCTTCGGCTATTTCTCACATCTCGCCAATCTCGCGGAAGACCAGCACCACATAAGGCGCACTCGCGCCTACGCGCTCGCGAAAGCGCCGCCGCGCCGAGGCAGCATGGCCGATGCGCTGGCCCGCGTGCGCGCCGCCGGCGTCACGCGCGAGGGGCTGGAGACCTTCTTCGCCAGCGCGCTCTGCATGCCAGTGTTGACCGCGCATCCGACCGAGGTCCGCCGCCAAAGCCTGATCGACCGCGAAATGGAGATCGCGCGCCTGCTCGACGAGCGCGACAGGGTGCAGTTCACGCCGGAGGAACTCGACGACAATCGCCGCGCATTGCGGCGCAACGTACTGACCCTGTGGCAGACCAGCCTGGTGCGCCATTCGCGGCTCAGAGTACTCGACGAGGTCGCCAACGGCCTCGCCTACTACGATCACACCTTCCTGAAGGGCCTGCCCGAGTTCTACGCCGATCTGGAAGACCAGCTGGGCGGCATCGATCCGGCGTGGCGCGACATCGCCGTGCCGTCGTTCCTGCGCATGGGAAGCTGGATCGGCGGTGACCGCGACGGCAATCCCTTCGTCACCGCCGACGTGACGCGACAGGCGCTCGCGATGCAGAGCCAGCGAGCTTTGCGCTGGCACCTCGAACAGGTCCACCTGCTCGGCGCCGAGCTGCCGCTCGACGGCCGCATGGTGCTGGTCTCGCCGGCGCTACAGGCGCTGGCCGACGCCTCGCCCGACCGCGCCGTCGAGCGCCAGGACGAGCCATATCGCAAGGCGCTCACCGGCATCTATGCAAGGCTGGCCGCGACCGCCTGGGAGCTCGACCGGCTGGAAGCGCCGCATCCGCCCGTCGGTCCGGCGCCACCCTACGCGACGGCGACCGAACTCGAGGCCGATCTCGACGTGATCCACGACTCGCTCACCGTCAACAATCTGGCGCCCCTGGCACGCGGCCGGCTGCGCGCACTGCGCCGGGCCGTCGACGTCTTCGGCTTCCATCTCGCCTCGCTCGACATCCGCCAGAACTCCGACGTGCACGAGCGGGTGGTGGCGGAACTGTTCGAGGTCTCGGGCGCCATCGCCGATTACCGCCGCCTCGACGAGCCGGCGCGGGTGGCGCTGCTGACAGCCGAGCTCGCCAATCCGCGCGCACTCGCCGCACCCGGCCAGGGCTACGGCGAGGAGACCGCCAACGAGCTCGCCCTGCTGAAGGTCGTCGCCGACGCTCACCGCCGCTATGGCACGGCCGCCGTGCCGCAGTACGTGATCTCCAAGGCCGATTCGGTATCCGACATTCTCGAGGTGGCCGTGCTGCTGAAGGAGGTCGGATTGCTGCGACCACGCGATCGGGAAGGCAGAGGCCGGCTAGATCTCGACATCGTGCCGCTGTTCGAGACCATTTCCGACCTCCAGCGCGCCGGCTCGACCATGCAGGCTCTGTTCGCCGTGCCCGCCTATCGCCGCCTGCTCGCCTCGCGCGGCGACAGGCAGGAAGTGATGCTGGGCTACTCCGACAGCAACAAGGATGGCGGCTACCTGACCTCGACCTGGGAGCTCTACAAAGTCGAGTTGGCCCTGATCGACGTGTTCGCCCGCCACAAGGTGGCCTTGCGGCTGTTCCATGGCCGCGGCGGATCGGTCGGCCGCGGGGGAGGGCCGAGCTACGAGGCGATCTTGGCGCAGCCGCCGGGCGCGCTGCAGGGCGCGATCCGCGTCACCGAGCAGGGCGAGGTGATCGCCGGCAAGTATTCCAATCAGGAAGTCGGGCGCCGCAACCTCGAGACCATGGCCGCCGCGACCCTAGAGGCGTCCTTACTGGAGGCCAAACGACCGCCGCCGCCGCCCGACCATCTCGCGGCGATGGAGGAACTGTCGGCCCATGCCTTCCGCGCCTATCGTGCGCTGGTCTACGAGACGCCCGGCTTCGACCGCTACTTCCGCGAATCGACCGTGCTGGAGGAGATCGCGACCCTGAACATCGGCAGTCGCCCGGCGTCCCGCTCGCAGAGGCGCGGC
>JBGAIW010000060.1:0-26567 GCA_044225265.1 Reyranella sp. | reverse complement strand
CCTCGCGCTGGAAGATCACATAGGCCGCGGCAAACACCACGATCATGCCGGCGATCAGGCCGGTCACCTGCGGCCAGATCAGCAGCAGGCTCTGGTCGAGCGGCAGCGGCGCGCCCGGAATGGCGCCACGCATCTGGGTCGGCAGGGTGAAGCCCAGGGTGCGGGTCTCGGGGTTCAGAAGCCCGAGCAAGGCCTCGCTGAACAGCGTGCCGGGCGACAGCCGCTGCATGGCGAGCGCGAACTCCTGCAGGCCGACATACTGGTCGAGGCTGGTGATCTCGCGCGGCGCGAAGCCGATCACGATCGCGTTGGCGATCATCGGCCACAGGATGAAGAAGAACAGCCAGAGACCGAGCGCGCAGAGCGCCGAGGTCGCGGTCGAGCGGAACACCACCGAGAAGAACATCGCGACCGCCAGCCAGACGCCGCCATAGGCGATGGCCACGACCAGGAAGCCCGCGGCGCGCGCCACCTCGACGCCGCGCGGCGGCAGGCCGAGCAGCAACAGCCCCGCGCCGAACACGATCAGCCACAGGCCGATCAGCGTGACCGCCAGGGTGGCGAGACCGCCGAGGAACTTCCCGATCAGCAGCGCGTCGCGGTAGATCGGCTGCGACAGCACGCGGGACAGCGTCCGGCGGTTGAATTCGCTGTTCACCGAATCGAAGCCCAGGCCGATCGCCATCAGCGGCAGGATGAAATTCAGCGCCGTGATGAAGGAGATCGGCACCTGCTCGGGTTCGATGGTGAAGATGCGCAGGAACAGGAAGGCGTCCTGGCTGACCATGGTGCGCAGCGCCTGCAGCGAGGAGGCCACGGGAAACGCGCCGAACACGATCACGAAGAGCGTCAACACGAGCATGCGCGTCGAGCTCAGATGATCCGACAGCTCCTTCATGAAGACCGGCCCGAGACCGGTGAAGGGCGAGCCTTCACGCCGCATGACGCTGCTCCTGGAAGTAACGCGTATAGACTTCTTCGAGGCTGGGCTGCAGTTCGGCGAGCCGCGTCAGCGACCCGCCGGCGGCGACGATGCGCTGGGCCGCCGCGGCGCGCACGTCACGGTCGGCAACGACGCGCCAGGCGCCCTGCCCCGCGTCCACGACCTGCTGCACGCCTTCGATGCTCTTGAGCGCCGATGCAACGTCGATGCCCGTCGCCTCGACCAGCAGCGGATGTCCGGCACCCAGCACCTGGTTGGCGAGTTCGACCACCGTGCCCATCAACGCGATCTTGCCCTTGTTGAACAGGGCGACCCGGTCGCAGACGCTTTGGACGCGGTCGAGCAGATGCGAGGACAGCAGCACCGCGACGCCCGCCTTCTTGAGGCCCCGGATCATCTCCAGCAACTCGTGGGTGGCATGCGGATCGAGGCCGGAGGTCGGCTCGTCGAGGATCGCCACCTCGGCCTTCTTCATCACGATCTCGGCGATGCCCAGGCGCTGGCGCATGCCGCGCGAGAAGGTGGCGACCCGCTTGTCGACCACGTCCTCGAGGTTCACCGCCTTCATCGCCTCCATGATGCGCGCGTTGATCTCGCGCCGCGGGATCTCGAGCAGACGCGCCGTGTAGTGGAGGTTCTCCCGTGCGGTCAGGTGGTCGTAGAAGCCCACCGCGTCGGGCAGGTAGCCGACGCGCCGCTTGACCTCGAGCGGCTGGCGCACCGGATTGAAGCCCAGCACGCTCACCGCCCCCCCGCTGGTCTCGGTGAGGCCCAGCATCATCAGGATCGTGGTCGTCTTGCCCGCGCCGTTGGGCCCGAGCAGGCCGAAGATCTCGCCGCGGCGGATGTCGAGGTCGATGGCATCGACCGCGCGGGCCGTGCCATAGAGCTTCAACAGTCCGCGGGCCTCGATGACGTTTCCGTCCATCGTTGCCACCGGCCCCTAGCGCCGGCCGAAGCGGGCGACCGCGCCGAGCAGCACCAGCAGCGCGATGGCGATGATGCCGATGCCCGCGATGCCCCAGACCGTCGACGTCGTGACGGTGATGCGGAAATCCGCCGAACTCGACTCGCCGCGCCCGTTGGCGCGGAACGACGAGACGTAGTCGCCGGCGATCGCCTTGTCGGACGGAGTCACCGAGACCTTGACCTCCTTCTTTTCGCCGGCGGCGAGCGAAGCCACGGTCTTGGGATCGAACTCGACCTTCCAGTTGGCCGGCACGCTGCCCGACATCTCGATCTCTTCGACGGCAGCGGTGCCGTCGTTGCTCAGCACCAGCGTGTAGTCGCTGGCCTTGCCGACCTGGGCCTCGCCGCTGAGCCGGCCATCCTTGGTCGAGAGCGCGAGCTTGCCCTGGCCGCTGATCTGCAGGGTCACGCGCTGCTCGGCGGTGGCGCCCTCGGCCGAGACCCGCACGGTGACCGGGTAGTTGCCGGCCTTGACGTCGCGCGGCGGCGTCACCTTGATCTTGATGTCCTTGGACTGGCCCGCCTCGATCGGCAGCTGGCTGATCTCGTTGGAGCCGAAGCCCTCGGTGAAGCTGGTCTGGAAGTTGGCCGGCGCCTGCGCCGCCAACGCCACCGTCAGGTCCTTGCCGCTGTCGTTGCTGACCGAGAGCGTGTAGTCGAAGGTCGATTTCGGCGTGCCCATCAGCGAGGGCAGCTTGGTCTTGATCGTGAGCTTGGCCGGCGTCTCGTTGGCGATGGTCAGCGTGACCGGCAACTCGAGCGCGACCAGCAGGCCCCTGGCCTTGATCATGATGTTCTGCGAACCCGGCTTGGCGTCCTTCGGGACGTCGACGCGGAGCTGCAGGCTGACGCTCTCGTTGGCCGCCGGCATGGCCGACGCCACGGGCTGGCCGCCGCCCAGGACGTCGATCTTCCAGCCGGCCGGCACGCCGTCGACCGAGAGTGCGAGCGGCTCCGGCGGGATGCCCGAGTTCTGCAGCTTGAAGCGGATGTTCGCGACCTCGCCCGCCCGCACGGTCTGGGAGGGATAGTCGGTCAGCAGCCACAGGCCCTTGGGCACGTCGGCAGCAAAGACCTGAACGGCGGTGAGAGCCGGCATGGCGATCAGTGCAAGCAAAGCGATCAGACGGCGCATCGTTGTTCCCTGCGTCTTGGTATGCCTGCATTCCCCGGATTGCGGCGGCGCGAGGCTAGTCCCGAAAAAGTGACGCCACCATGGCAAAGGCCGGTGGCGCGTCAAGGCCTCCAGGAGGGCGCCCTCCCGGCACTGCGGGTCATGCGGCGGCGCTGGGCCGGGCCTTCATGCGCTCGTACCACGCCGCCAGGTTGGCATTGGCGGGATCGAGCGGCTGTCCGACCTGCTTCATGAAGTCGACGAAAGCGAACAGCAGGATGTCGGCCATGGTGAGCTTGGCGCCGCAGACGAACGGGTTCGAGCCCATCAGCCCGTTCAGCCAGGCGAGCTTGTCGCGTGCCGTGGCCTTCAGTCCGTCGGCCGCCTCGGGGATGCAGCGGATGCGGTTCTGGAATAGCTTCAGCCCCTCGGAGAAGCGGAACCCGTTGGCCGCCGGCTCGACAATGTTGAGGTCGATGCGGCGTGCCCACATGCGGGTCTTGGCCCGCTCTTCCGGCGTGTCGCCCATCAGCGACGGCGTGTCTTTCTTCTTCTCGTCGAGGTACTCGCAGATCGCCGTGATCTCGGCCAACACGGTGCCGTCGTCCAGTTCGAGTGCCGGGCACTGGCCCGACGGATTGACCTTGAGATAGGGCTCGCGCCGGTTCTCGCCGCCGCGCAGATCGACTTCCACCTTGGGGATGTCGATGCCCTTCTCGGCCATGAACATGCGGACCATGCGCGGGTTCGGACCGACCGAATTGTAGAACTTCATGTTGTTTCCTCCCTCAGCGCCACGGTTCTACCAGAATTTTCGTGTGGCGCTCGGGATTTCCCAGCTCGGCGAATGCCCCCTTCACGCCATCGAGCCCGACCTTCGCCGTGATCAGCGACGGCGCATCGACCTGGCCCTCCGCGAGCAGACGAAGCGAGCGGGCGAACTCCTCGGGCGTATAGCCAAGCACGAACTGCAGGCTGAGCTCCTTCACGATGCCGAACATCGGCTCGATCGCGTCGGCCTCCATGCAGACACCGACCACGACGATGCGCGCATCGCGCGGCGCCTTCTCCATGATCTGCTGGATCAGACCCGGCACTCCGACGCACTCGAACAAGGCGGCCCGCTTGCCCGGCGCGAGTTTGGCATAGGGATCTTCCTTGGCCGGATCGATCACGATGTCCGCACCCATCCTGACCGCAAGCTCGCGCCGCTTGGGCGAAAAGTCGGCGGCGACGATCGGCCGGATGCCCTTGAGGCGAAGAGCGGCAATCACTGCCAGGCCGACAGGCCCGCAGCCTACGACCAGCGGAGTCTCGTCGCCCTTGAGTGCCCCCTTCTCGACCGCGTGCACGCCGACCGCCAGCGGTTCGGTGAGCGCTGCGTGCTCCGTGGCCAATCCGTTCGGCACTTCGAGCAACAAGGGGGCCGCCAGCAGCATCTGCTCGGCATATCCGCCGACATAGGCGTTCGAGTAGCCCATTCCCTTCGGACCATCGGCTTCGAGCATCACCGGCATGGCGCAGACGCGCGTGCCGGGCTTCAGCTTCTTCTCGGTGCCAGGACCATAGTCGATCACCTCGCAGCAGAATTCGTGGCCCATGACGACGTCGCGCGAGAGATCCATCGGGATGCGGCCCGGGATGCGCCTGCTGATGTCGACCATGCGATGGGCGTGCTTGGCGGCATGCAGATCGGAGCCGCAGATGCCGCAGGCCAGGGTCTTCACCAGCACCTGCCCCTGCGCCGGTTTGGGCTCGGGGATCGTGTCGACGACGATGTCGCCGCCGCGAAAGATCGCTGCTCTCACGTCACTTCTCCTCTTCGCGGTTTTCCGGGCGTTTCCCATGCCCGCGGGAACCGCCAGTTGCCGTTGGCATTGATGTTTCCGCCGCGCTTCTCACTTTCCCACGCCAGCATGCATCAAGCTCAGAAGAAAAAATTCGATTCGCGAATCGTTTCGCATCAATGACTTGCGTCCAGAGCAGGAACTCATGTTTTCATGAGCGGTTCGCTCTGCGACGCGAACACCGAGCCCCGGCGTCGGCCGGGCACCGAGAGCAACCATCGGAATGACGGGAATCTGGCGAGACAAGGCAGCCGGAGAAACCATGCCGCCGACAATAAGCGCAGAGGCGCGGCCGTCCTATTACGGTCGTTTAATCAGGCGATGAACGCCCGCACCGTGTCGACGAAGGCATTCAGCCGGTCGTGGTGCACCCAGTGTGGCCGGCATCGTCGAACTCGACGACCTTGGCGGTCTTGAAGTGCTTGAGGCGGCCGTCCTTCTCCGGATTCGAGGCCCAGCTCTCCTTGCCGTAGACCAGCAGGGTAGGACAGGTGATTTGCGTCCAGAGCTTCTCGATCTCCTGGTAGCTCATGTCGTAGGGCGGGTTCACGCGCACGTAGTTGTCGAACTTCCAGCTGTAGGTGCCGTCCTCGTTCTGGTTCACGCCCTGCACGGTGAGGTGCCGCGCCTGCTCGGCCGAAAGGTGGTCGTTCTCTTCCTGCATGCGCTTGAAGGCGTCCTCGATCGTCGGGTAGCGGCGCGGCAGGCGGCCCGACAGCTTGCGCTGCTCCTCGACCCAGCCGGTCATGCGCTCCGACATGGTCTTGTTGCCGCGCTCGGCGATCATCTTGGGGGACGGCCCGAGTCCCTCGATCGCCACCAGCTTGCGGACCTTGCCGGGATAGATGCCGGTGTAGCGCAGGCAGATGTTGCCGCCGAGCGAATGCGCCACGATCGTCACCGGCGCCAGGTTCTGCTGATGAATGAGCTGCGCCAGGTCGTAGATGTAGGCCGACATCTGGTAGTTGCCGTCGGGCGACCACTGGCTGTCGCCGTGTCCCCGGAGGTCCGGGCAGATGATGTGCCAATCCTTGCGCAGCGCCTGGGCGACCCAGTCCCAGTTGCGGCAATGGTCGCGGCCGCCATGGACCAGCAGCAGCGGCGGCGCATCGGGGTTGCCCCAATCGACATAGTGCATGCGCAGACGCTGGGAAATGAAGTGCCGCGAGGTCGGGCCCGGCATGCCGTCGAGGGTACTCATGAGCGGCATTGTATAGACTGTCGCAAGCAGCGGGAGAAAGACCGTGGTCATGACACTTTCCGGGAAGTGCTATTGCGGCGCCGTCCGCTACCGGGTGGCCGACGAATTCCAGTACGCCCTGAACTGCCACTGCTCGAACTGCCGGAGGACCACCGGCTCCGCCTTCAAGCCGTTTGCAGGCATCGAGCGCGAAAAGCTCACCGTCACCCAAGGCGCCGACAAGCTGCTGATCTACGGCCAGCAACCCGAAAAGGCGCACGACGCGCACTGCCGGGTGTGCGGCTCCCTGCTCTATTCCCTCGTGCGCGACGGCAAATGGGTGCACGTCACGATGGGCACCCTGGTCGATGCGCCGTCGATCCGGCCCAGCGCCCACATCTTCGTGGGCTCCAAGGCGCCGTGGTTCACCATCGCCGACCGCCTGCCGCAGTTCGAAGGCCACATCGCGAAGTAGCGCGCTTCGCCTATTCCGGCAGGCCGGCCTTCAACAGCCCGACGATCACCCGCTCTCGCTGCGCCAGATAGTCGGGATGGTGGCTGAAGGCGCTCGTCCGGTAGCGCCCTACGGTGAACATCGGCGCGAACACCAGGCCTGCCTTGACGGCCTCCTTTGCGTCGTCGACCCGGCCCAGTTCGGCCAGGGCGCCCGCCATCATGAAGAGCGTATTGGGATTGTTGCGGTTCAATTCGAGGGAGCGACGAAAGCGAGCGATGGCCTCCTCGTTGTGACCGGCGAAGAGCTTGGCGACGCCGGCCATGGACATCCAGAGATAGGCGTTGCTGTCGCGCGGACTGATGCGCAGCGCCTGCTGGATATGCGCCTCGGTTTCCTCGCTGCGGCCGATGCAATACTGCGCCAGGCCGATGCCGGCATGGGCACTGGCGAGATTCGGGTCGAGGGCCAGTGCCCTCTCGCACTGGGCGATGCCCTCCATCGGGCGATTCGTCTGTATCTGCGCTAGGCCCAGACACATGTGGGCAAAGGCATGATCCGGCGCCAGCGAAAGCACTTTTGCCAACGCCGCCTCGGCGGCGGCGAACTGGGCGGTTCGCTCGGTGCTGGAGAAGATCGATGCCCGCAGCGTGTCCACGAACGCCTGGTTCACCAGGGCTTCGACATTGCCGGGATCGAGCGCCAGGGCGCGCTGGAAGTAGTCCGTGGCGCGCGCGAGGTTCTCCGGCGTGTTGCCCCGAGCCACCGAAGCCATGCCTTGAAAGAAGAGATCGAGAGAATCGGGATTCGGCGCCCGCTCGGCGCGCCGCGCCTCGGCGGTGATCAGTTGCACGCCGAGCTGACTGGCGAGTCGCGCCACGATCTCGTCCTGCATGTCGAAGAGATCGGCGAGCGGCTTGTCGAAACGCTCGGCCCAGATGTGACCGCCCGAGGCAGCGTCGATCAGCTGCGCGTTGACGCGCATGCGGTTGCCGCCGCGTTGCACCGAACCTTCCAGGACGTAGCGGACACCCAACTCGTGACCGACCTGCTTCAGGTCGACATGCTTGCCCTTGTAGGTGAAGGCAGACTTGCAGCCGATCACCAGCGTGCCCGCCATTCGTGACAGATCCGTGGTCAGGCTCTCCGTCACGCCGTCGACGAAATACTCTTGCTCCGGGTCGCCACCGATATTGGCGAACGGCAGAACGACGATCGACAGACGCGGCGGAGTTCTCTTATCGGAGAGGGCATCCAGCGCCGACCTGCGAGGTGCAGACTCCGATGCGGAAGGCGATGGCGGCGGCCATTCCTCACTCCGCCAACCGACACGAAAGGCCAATATCGGCCGCTCGATGTTCTTCAGGGACAGCGGGCCGAGTTCATGGAGATCCGCCTTGAGCTTGCCGGCCACGGCGTCGTGGACGGCGCCGGAGACAAGGATCCCGCCTTCCGATGCCTGCGATTCGAGCCGTGCGGCGACATTGACGCCGTCGCCGTAGAAGTCGTCACCGTCGACGATGAGATCGCCGAGATGCAGCCCGATGCGAAAGACGATGCGGTCGCCTTCGGACCGGGCGCGGTTGGCCTCCGCAACGGCTTGCTGGAACTCGATCGCTGCGCGCAGACAATCGACGGCGCTGCCGAAGACCGCCAGTGCACCGTCGCCCGTCAACTTGACCAGTCGGCCGCCATTGCGCACCAAGGCGGGCTCGAAAAGCTCGCCACGATAGATCTTCAGGCGCGCCAGGGTGCCGCTCTCGTCGCGGCTCATCTGCCGCGAATAGCCCACCATGTCGGCGGCCAGGATCGCTGCAAGCCGCCGTTGCTCACGCACCACGGAATTCCCCCGTCCTGCCCGCGAGCGTAAAGACGCCGCACGGTCAGAGCAACGACAAGGCGAAGGGCTTGCCGACTGCAAGAACAGGCGTTCGGTACGCAGTCGGCTCTTCCGTCCCGCCTTGGTTTGCGTCACTCTTTTTGCATGATGAGCCCCGAACAGAACGAGCTGATCACCCGGTCCGGTCCGGGCACGAAATGCGGCACGCTGATGCGGCACTACTGGCATCCGGTGGCGCTGACCGACGAGTTGCTCGACGAGCGCCCCGCCAAGGCGGTGCGCGTGCTCGGCCAGGACTTCGTGCTGTTCCGCGACGAACGTGGCCGCTATGGGCTGCTCGACCGCGACTGCCCACATCGCGGCGCCGATCTCGCCTATGGCCGGCTCGAAAATGGCGGCCTGCGCTGCCTGTTCCATGGCTGGCTGTTCGATGTCGACGGCAAGTGCCTCGAGACTCCGGCCGAGCCCGAAGGCAGCGTGCTCTGCCAACGCGTCCGCCAGCGCTCCTACCCTGTCGTGGTGAAGAACGGCATCGTCTTCGCCTATCTGGGCGAAGGAGAAGCGCCGGCCTTTCCCGAGTTCGACTGCTTCCTCGCGCCCGGTACCCATGCCTTCGCGTTCAAGGGCCTGATCGACTGCAACTGGCTGCAGGCGCTGGAAGTCGGCATCGATCCGGCCCACGCCTCGTACCTGCATCGCTTCTACGAGGACGAGGATCCGTCAGGCGACAAGTACGGCCGGCAATTCCGCGCCGACTCGGCGGATTCCAACATCCCGATGACGCGCATGATGCGCGAGTACGGTCGCCCGACCATCGACGTCGAGGCCACCGACTACGGCATGCGGTTGTTCGCGCTGCGCAGGGTCAGCGAGCAGCACACGCATGTGCGCGTCACCAACCTCGTCTTCCCCTACGCCTTCGTCATTCCGATGAGCCCGACGATGACGATCACCCAGTGGCACGTGCCGATCGACGACGAGAGCTGCTACTGGTACGCGATCTTCACCAGCTTCAGCGACCCGGTCGACCACAAGAACATGCGCGACATGCGCCTGAAGCTCTATGAGCTGCCCGATTACCGCCCGCGGCTCGGCAAGCACAATCAGTACGGCTACTCGATCGCCGAGCAGAAGGCGCAGACCTATACCGGTATGGGTTTCGACATCAACGTGCACGATCAGTGGGCGATCGAGGGCCAGGGCAAGATCCAGGACCGCACGCGCGAGCATCTCGGCTACAGCGACCGCGCGATCGTGGCCTACCGCCGCCTGCTGCTGTCGGCGATCGGCCAAGTCGCCGACGGCAAGAAGCCACTGATGTGCCTCGATGCCGAGCGGGCCTCGAAGATCCGCGGGCCGGTCACGGTCGACGGCATGGGCCCGACCGTCGGGTGGGAGACCTACTGGAAGGAGTTCGACGCCAAGCGCCGCTCCGGCTCGAGCTGGGCCGCCTCGACGCGGTCGCCGCTGGTCGCCTGAGCGCGATGCATCTCGCCGAGAAGGCCGGTCTCTGGACCGACGAGCGCAAGGCCGCGGCGCGCGAGGTCGAGCGCCGCATCCAGGCCGGTGAGCTTTCCGTCGTCCGCCTCTCGTTTGCCGACCAGCACGGCATCCTGCGCGGCAAGACCTACGTCGCGGGCGAGATCGCCGGCGTGATGAAAAGCGGTGTCGGCTTCAGTGCCACCATGCTGATGAAGGACACTGCACACAAGACGGTGTTCCCCGTATGGGGCCAGGGCGGCGCGTTCGGCGGCAAAGAATGGGAAGGCGCCGCCGACGTGGTGATGCTGCCCGACCCATCGACCTTCCGTGTGCTTCCCTGGGCGCCGCACACCGGCTGGATGCTGTGCGACATCGTCTTCGCCGACGGCCGCCCGGTACCGCTGGACACGCGCCACCTCTATCGCCGCGCCCTCGCCTCGCTCGGCGAGGCCGGATACGACTTCGTTGCCGGCCTCGAAGTGGAATTCCATCTCTTCAAGCTCGAACGGACACGTCTGGCGCTCGAAGACGCAGGCCAGCCCGGTCAGCCCGGCCCGCCGCCGGACGTTTCGCTGATCAACCAGGGCTACCAGTACCTGACCGAGCAGCGCTACGACGAGATGGACCCGATCCTGGAAATCCTGCGCGCCAACATCGCGGGCCTCGGCCTCCCCCTGCGCTCGCTGGAGGTCGAGTTCGGTCCCAGCCAGGTCGAGTTCACGTTCCGCGCCGCCACGGGTCTGGAGCCGGCCGACTCGATGGTGCTGTTCCGCAGCGCCGCCAAGCAGGTGGCGCAGCGCAACGGCTATCACGTCACCTTCATGTGCCGCCCGAAGATTCCCAACGTGATGTCGAGCGGCTGGCATTTGCACCAGTCGCTCAAGGACAGGAAGACCGGCGCCAACGCCTTCATGGATGCCCATGAGCCGTTGTCTCCCGTCGGCATGCAGTGGATGGCCGGGCTGCTCGCACACGCCCAGGGCGCGGCTTCGTTCAGCACGCCCACCCTGAACGGTTACGAACGCTACCGACCCTTCATGCTGGCACCGGATCGCGCGATCTGGGCGCGCGAGAATCGCGGCGTGATGCTGCGCGTGCTCGGCGGCCCGGGAGATTCCGCCACCCATCTCGAAAACCGTGTCGGTGAGCCCGCCGCCAATCCTTACCTCTACATGGCGAGCCAGGTGGTGAGTGGCCTCGACGGCCTCGCCCGCAAGGCACATCCCGGTCCGTCCGCGGACACGCCCTACGAGACCCGGGCGCCGATGCTGCCGCGCTCGCTCGGCGAGGCGCTGAGCGCCCTCGACGGCGACAGGGTCCTGCGCTCCGGCTTCGGCGATTTCTTCGTCGACTACTACGTGAAGCTCAAGCAGGCAGAGATCGCCCGCTTCGAGGCCGACAAGGCCGGCGACTGGGAGCAGCGCGAGTATTTTTCGATCTTCTAGAGGGAAGCCCATGACTGCCATCGTCAAGCCGATCGCCGTCGTCACGACTGTCGGCAGCAAGAGGGAGGCACGACGGCTGGCGCTGGCGATGGTCGAGAACCACCTCGCCGCCTGCGCGCAGATCGAGAAGATCGACAGCGTCTATGCCTGGAAAGGCAGGCTCGAACGCGGCAAGGAATATCGCGTGCTGTTCAAGACCACCGAGGCGCGCTACGCGACGATCGAGACCGCGATCCGCGACCTGCATTCCTACGAGTTGCCGGCGATCCACGCCGTGCCGCTCGCGCACGTCTCGGCGCCCTACGCCGCCTGGATCGAGGAAAATACGCGCTAGCCTTCGGCGACGCGACGCGTCATACCATCTGCAATTGCGTCGTGAGCCAACGCGACGCCGCGAGACCCGGGAGCCGATGTCTTTCCTCGTTCGCCTTCTCTACCGGATCAACGATGCCGCGCCATGGCTGAAACGGATGGTACCGAGGGGTCTCCATCGCTTCGTCCTGTTGAAGTTCCTCGACATCAACAAGGACTACGACGTCATGCTGCGGGAAAATCCGGAGCGCCTGTTCCTCAGCAACGAGGTCATGCCGTGGGTCGCAGCGAACTGCCGGAAGGTCCTGTTCGTCGGTACGAGTTCGTACACCTATCAATACGAGACCCTGTTCTCCGACGATCCCGACCGGTACTTCACCATCGACAAGCTGGCATCCCTGAGGCTCTGGGGCAGCAAGCATCACATCGTGGCGCCGCTGCAGGACGTCCATCTCCACTGCCCGCCGGCCTTCTTCGATGCGATCGTGTGCAACGGCGTGCTGTTCTACAAAATCCCCGAGACGGGCGACCATGGAATTGGCGGCACGCCGCGAGAGATGGACGAACTTTCCTCGGCGCTGGCAAAAGTACTGAAGCCCGGTGGCCTGATGGTGTTCGGCTGGAACGGCAAGGACGAGCCGCCCAATCTCTCGATGCCGGCTCTGCTTGCCCCGCGCTTCGCGCCCGATCCGTCGGTGCCATGGGGCGCGCGCCGGACCTTCCCGGGCGATGCACACGCCTTCGAGTTCTTCCGGCGCACGCCCTGAGGAGGGCAGCTCACATTCCGCGAATCCGCGCTGCCAAGAACCCTCCACCGAAGCCGAGATCCTCGTGCGGCGGCATCCACGATGGCGATATTCATCGCAAGACTTCCGAAGACCTGAAAGTGTGCAGCGTCCGTGGTTTGAGAAGAGCCATCAGATGGTAGTCAGGTTGAGACGGAGCCTTCGCCGGCGCGACTTGTTGTTGACGGCCGGCAGCGTGTTGGCGTCTCCGTCGGTTGTTCGCGCGCAGCAAGCCAACGGTGTCGCTCTGGTGATCGGCAATTCCAGATATCGATGGGAATCGTCGTTGCCTAACGTCAAACGCGACGCGCCCGACATCGCCAGGAGATTTCAGGAGCTGGGGCTCAAGACCGAACTTGTGCTGGATGCGGGCCGCGATGCCATGCGCGCCGCATTCGACAAGTTCGCGCTTGCCGCGCGTGGTGCCAGGTTCGCCGCATTCCATTTCGCCGGCCACGGCGCCTATTGGGAGAACAACACCTATCTCGTACCGGAAGACGCCGATCTCAGCGATCCGGGCGTCGTCAAAGAGTTCATTTCCGCGGATAGAGTGCTGCGTGAAACGAAAGGCGCGGCCCATCGCCTGTTTGTGTTCGATGCGTGCCGCAACAATCCCGCCGACGGCTGGCGACAGCGCGACAGCGCGCTCGACACATGGCTCTTCGCCAGCTCGGTCAACTCTGGCAATCCGGAAAACGCGCTCGTCCTGTTTTCCACGGCGCCTGGACGGGTGGCAGTCGACGGTCCTGCCGGCGAGAACAGTCCGTTTGCCGCGGCTCTCCTGCGCCACCTTGGCGCGCCGACGGTCGATCTGCGATCGCTGCTCGCCAGGGTACGCCGGGACCTCATTGTCGCGACCAATGGCCGACAATTCGCCTGGTCCCCGGTCTACAGGTTCGACGGGCCGGCCGTGTTGGACGACGGCGGGGCTTCAGCGAAACGCCCTGGCCCCGCCGCAGACGCAGCACTAGATCCTGCGCGCCTCGTCGAACTCGACAAGACATATGATTACGTGCGCGCCAACAGTCGCCGCATGATAGCTCCCGAGGGCATGGTGTCGGTTCGACCGCCGAGCGGCGCACGCCACGCGGAAAAAATCGGCGCCTTCAGATTCGAAGGGCACGAGGGCGTGCCGTCGATGTTTGTCGTGATAGGCGTCGAAGGGGATACCGCCAACGTCGTCTACGCCTCCAACAATGACGTTGGTAGGTCTGGCTGGCGGTTTCTCACGGGCACCATCTCCGATCGCCGCATGACGTTGTTGTTTTATTCGCGTGCGATGGTCAACGCTTTCAGCAGCATCACGATCGATTGGAACAGCGCGAACAGCGGCACCCTGGTGGTGCCAGGCCGGGCGCAATCCAGCAGGCGCTTCTCTCGCTTGGATGGCTGAGTCGAGAACAGCACAATCGCGACCTTTCACTCCAGTACACGCTGCAGCCGCGTCGCGATCGAAGGTGCGCCTGTATCAGAGGTGGCCGAAACAAGTGACGAAATGCGAGCTCAGAGGAGCCTTCCCGGGCGATGCACACGCCTTCGAGTTCTTCCGGCGCACGCCGGTCTGACGATCTCGCGCCGGGCGGCGCTCAGGCGAAGCGCCGCGCCACCTCGGCGGCTTCGGCGACCAGCTTGCCGAGCAACTCTCCCGCCGGCATCTCGCGCGCGAAGGTCGGGGCCTGCCCGCTCCACAGCGAGGTGAATTCGGCCGAACCCGCCTTCTCGGCCGCCGTGCGCATCGGCTGCGATGCGCCCGCGGCCAGCGGAAAGGCCGGCGCCAGGTCGCTCATCGGGCCGACTTCCTCGGATGTAGCGGTTGACGATGCCGCGCGCTGGACGGCCGGTGAAGACGTTCGTCAGGGTCGTGCTGTTGTCGTTGGCCTGCTTCAAGGCCGCACGATGCAACGGCGTCGTCTTGGCCTCCGGCGTCAGCATGAAGGCCGTGCCGATCTGCACGCCCGCCGTCCCGAGTGCCAGGGCGGCGACAATCCCGCGCCCGTCGCCGATCCCACCGGCGGCAATCACCGGCACCTTCACGGCGTCGACGACCTGCGGCACCAGCGCCATGGTACCGGCCTGACGGGCAATGTCGTCGACCAGGAACATGCCGCGATGGCCGCCCGCCTCGTTGCCCTGGGCGATGATCGCGTCGCAGCCATGCCCCTCCAGCCAGCGCGCCTCCTCAGCCGTCGTCGCAGAACTCAAGACAAGAATGCCGGCCTCCTTGACCCGGCGCAGCAGCGGCGCTTCAGGCAGGCCGAAATGGAAGCTGACCACCCTGGGCCGGTATTCCAGGATGATCTCGCAGGTCGCAGAGTCGAAGGGCGTGCGGGTTGGCGCATCCTTGCCGGCATCGGGCGGCAGGCCCAACTCGCGGTAGTACGGCGCCAGCCGCTCGCGCCAGCGTGTCTCGCGCGCGGCATCCGGCGCCGGCGGTCGGTGGGTGAAGAAATTGACGTTAATCGGCCGGCCGGTGCCTTGCTTGGCGATCTCGAGCTCGCCGCGCAGCCCTTCGGGGGTCAGCATGGCCGAAGCGATCGACCCCAACCCGCCCGCCGCCGACACCGCGACCGCGAGCGCCGGCGTGTTGATACCCGCCATCGGCGCCAGCAGCAGCGGATGATCGATGCCGAAGAGATCGATCAGCCGGCGGTCCGTCCAAGCCATGGTGACGCTCCTTGTTCTTCCCTCTGCCGAGTTTAAGGCCCCGCTATCATCACGGTTAGTGATTTATAGTGAAGTCAGCCATCTGATATTCTGATGCGATGGACAGTCGAGATCTCGCCACCTTCGCTGCGGTCGCCCGTTTGGGCGGCATGGGCCGTGCCGCGCGCGCCCTCAACACCGTTCAATCCAACATCACCCAGAGGGTGCGACGGCTGGAAGAGTCGCTGGCCGTCTCGCTGTTCGAGCGCAGCCGTTCCGGCGCCAGGCTGACCGCCGCCGGGCGACGCCTCGTCCCGTACGCGCAGCGCCTGGAGGCCCTGCTCGAAGAAGCCGCACGCGCTGCGCGCGACGACGGCGAGCCGGCCGGCGCCTTGACGATCGGATCGCTCGAGACCACTGCCGCCCTTCGCCTGGCGCCACTTCTCGCATCCTATGCTGCAGCCAACCCCAAGGTCGATCTGGTCCTGCGCACCGGAACGACCGCCGAACTGGTCGAGCGCGTACTCGATCGCGAACTCGAAGGCGCCCTGGTCGCGGGGCCGGTCAATCACCCGGACCTCGCCGCGACGGTCCTGTTCAGCGAAGAGCTGGCCCTGCTCAGCGCTCCTCGCCACCGGTCGATTTCGGCCATCCTGCAACAACCCGACCTCAGGATGGTCATCCTGCGGGCCGGCTGTTCCTACCGGCAACGGCTGGAGGAATTGCTGGCTCGCCGCGGCGTCGTCGGATTGCGCCGGCTGGAGTTCGGCACCCTCGAGGCGATCCTGGGCGCGGTGTCGGCCGATCTCGGCGTCACGCTCATGCCGGGCGCGTTGGCCGGCAAGACCTGGCGCGGTGGCCGGATCGCGGTGCACCGCCTGCCCGCAGCCGAGGCGCGAGTCCAGACGGTCTTCGTGCGCCGCCGCGACATGGTAAGTTCGAGCGCGCTCGTCGCATTCCAGAACCATGTCACCCGGGGGAAGCTCCGATGATGCGCCACAGCGTGACGGTGTTCACGGTCGCCAACATTGCCGACAGCCTCGCCTACTATCGCGACCGGCTGGGTTTCGACGTTGCCTTCGAGTACGGCCAGCCGACCTCCTGTGTCGGCCTGAAGGAAGGCAACGTGTCGCTGCACCTGATCGCCACCACGCGCAACAATCGCCTGCCCGGCCGCGGTGCCGTCAGCATCTTCGTCGACGACGTCGATGCCTTGCATACCGACCTCGTACGCCGTGGCGCCCGCGTCATGAGCGACCCGAGCGACCAGAATTACGGCATCCGCGATTTCGACGTTACCGATCTCGACGGCAACATGATCTACTTCGGCATGCCCCTGAAGCGGAACTGAGTGGAGTAAGCATGGAACTCTGGGAATACGATGCGACCGACCTTGCCCGCCTGATCCGCACCGGCCAGGCCTCGGCCCGCGAAGCCGTGGATTCCGTCCTGGCGCGCCTGGACAAGGTCAATCCGGCGATCAACGCGGTCGTGAGGACCCTGCACGACGAAGCCCGCACCGCCGCCGAGACCGCCGACGCCGCCCGCGCGCGAGGCCATGCGCTGGGCGCCCTGCATGGCGTTCCGGTGACGATCAAGATCAACATCGACGTCGCCGGCCAGCCGACCGACAACGGCGTGACGCCGCTCAAGGACTTCATCGCCCAGGAGGACAGCCCGGTCGCCGCGAACTTCAGGCATGCCGGCGCGATCACGATCGGCCGCACCAACGCGCCCGCCTTCTCCATGCGCATCTACAGCGACAATGCCCTGCACGGCCGCACGCTCAATCCGCTCGACCCGACGGTGACGCCGGGCGGCTCGAGCGGCGGCGCGGGCGCGGCGACCGCCACCGGCATCGGCGCGATCGCCCACGGCAACGACATCGGCGGCTCGGTGCGAATCCCGGCCTATTGCAACGGCGTGGTCGGCCTGCGCACCGGCTTTGCGCGCATTCCCTCGTTCAACCCGACGGTTGCCAAGAACGGCCGGCCGGTCGGCGGCGTGATCATGGCGGTCCAAGGTCCGCACACCCGCACGGTGCGTGACGCGCGGCTGGCGCTGGAAGTGATGGCGCGCGGCGACCGCCGCGACTGGCGCTGGAACGACGTGCCGATGGTCGGCCCGCCACCGGCGCGGCCGATCAGGGTCGCAATCGTTCCGGAGTTCCCGAATACCAGGACGCATCCAGCGCAGGCTGCCGCGGTTCGGCAAGCGGGCAAGCACCTGCAAGCGGCGGGCTATGTCGTCGAGGAAGTGATGCCGCCCGATCTCGAACGCGGGGTCGAACTGTGGCACCAGATCATCGCCACCGAGTCGAGTATCGGCCTATGGCCGCAGATGCAGAAGATGGGCGACCCCGACGGCATCGCCGCCATGCGCGCCTGGCTCGAGGTTTCCAAGCCGGTGGACCTGCCTACCTATGTCGGGGCCCTCACCGAACGCGAAGGCCTCGCCTTCAAGTGGATGAGCTTCATGCAGCAATGGCCGCTGGTGATCTTTCCCACCCTGGCCGACCTGCCGCCCAAGCAGGTGATGGACACCACCGTCGAGGGCCAGCGCGCGATCTTCGACTCGATGCGGCCCGTTCTCCTGGCGCCGCTGCTCGGCCTGCCCGGTCTGGCCGTGCCGGTCGGCCGTTCGGGCAAGCTGCGCACCGGCGTGCAAATTCTGGCGATGCGCAATCGCGAGGACCTCACCCTCGATGCCGGTGAAGTGATCGAGGCCGCCGAGGGCGTCGTGAAGCCGATCGATCCGGCTACTTGAGCACCTCGCGGAAGATGCACTTGTCGACGCCGCGGCCGGAAACGGCCGCGCGCTGCGACCACTGCCACAGCGGATTCCACCAAGCCTCGAGTATCTCGCCGGCGGCCTTCCTGTCGTCGACGATGTAGCCGTATTCCTGGAGGTTCACCGGGTACATGTTGTCGGAACCGATATAGAAGGTGCGGTCGTCGACCATCCAGAACTTGGCGTGGTTTGCGATCGCCGCGCCGCCCGGCCACTTGCCGTCGGGACCGAAGCGCATGGGTGCCAGGAACACGTGCTCGCACAGCAGCGCATTCACCGGATCGGGTACGGGTCGGATGCTGAACCGCTCCTTGGGATCGACGGCCTCGATCCGCCGCTGCACCAGCTCCCGGATGTGCCGCGCCAGTTCCTTCAGGCTGACGTCGTTCGAATAGGAACTGCCGCTGTTGCCGACCGAGCCCTCGTTCGAAAGAACGATGTAGACGTCGCCCTGGCCCTGGATCAGCAGGGTGACGAGCTTCGCGAGACTGCTTTCCGGATAGAGCTTGTCCGCACGGCCGAGCGCGAAGCCGAGATCCTGCTGGACGATCCGCACCGACTTCCGGGCACTGCCGAACATCAGGTCGCGGGCGAGTTCGCTCTGGTTGGCGAAGTCCTTGGTGATGCCCGATCCCAGACGCCCGACGCCGAGGATCGGCACGCCACCTCCGGCCCGGGCCTGCGGCAGCGGCAGCGGCGTCATGCAGGTCTGCGCCGGAGCGCCGCCGCGTTCGCTCACGGTGAAATTCGAAACCGCGATCTTGGGCGCCTTGTCGAGGTTGGCGCAGACATAAACCCAGAGACGCTCGGTGAAGCGGGCGGCACTCGCCGCCGCCGGTCCACGCACCCGCATCGACAGGTCATGCACCGGCCTGTCGATCAGGTAGTCCCTGGACCAGAGATTGTGGCCGCCGACCAGCGCCTCGACGCCGTCGACCGACACGATCTTGGAATGGTTCCACGAATAGCTGTTGCACTCCTCCCAGGCGATGCAGGAGCGCATCGCCGCGACGCTGACCCGCAACCGCGCTCTCGGCGAGTACTCGATCGCGCTCACCAGGGACTTCAGGAAGGCCGCAGCATCGACATTGTCCGGCGGATACTGGCCCACGACGATGCGCACCGTGACCGCCCGCCCACTCGCCGCCAGGCTCCGCAGGGCGTCCTTCAGCGCACCGAGGAATCGCGTGTCCGCCGGCGGCTGCAACAGGGCAATGTCGACCCGGTGCTGGGCGCGCACGACCAGATCGTGCAGGCGCATCGCCATTGCGTCCGACTGGCCGAGACAGACCTTCCGGAGCGCGCCGCGACGGTCGTCGGGATCGGGCCAGATCGCCGTGCACGTGCCGCCGTCGCAATCGGCGCCGGTGCTGCAGGACGGCAACGACAATGCGTTGCCGCAGTTCGGGCAATCGAGCGGATAGAACTTCAGGTCGCTCGCCTTGCGGCCCCACAGGTCGGGGCTCTGCACGATCCAGTCGCGGGCCAGACTGTTGCCGCGCGTCAGATCGTAGGTGATGCCCTTGTAGCGGCCGTCGACGTCGCTCTTGGCCAGTTCGGCCGCCAGCTGGTCGAGAATCGGCGTCGGCGAGGAATGACTGGGCGCTTCGATCCCGCGCTCGCGGATCAGGGCGATCAGCGGGGTCGTATCGTCGAGCGGGTAATAGCCGCGCGCGACATGTGCGGGCACTGCCGAGTTCGGAAGGATGCCGCCACAGGACGCGACCGCAGCGACGATGAACGAGGCGAAGGCGGCGACCGACAGGCGTCGAAGCATGGACAGAGACTAAATCCGCTCCCAAACTGCCGCGCAACCGCCAAAGCCACGGCGCAATGAAGCGTTGCAGGAAATCAAGGGTCGAGGGAATGAGCAGCAAGGCATCGCACGACATCGGTTGGATAGGCTTGGGACGCATGGGCGAGGCCATGGCGGCGCGCCTGGTCAATGCGGGTCACAGACTTTCTGTGTGGAATCGCACCGCTTCCAAGGCCGATCCGCTGGCCAAGATCGGCGGCGAACCGGCGCCGACCACGCCCACTGCGTTCGACGCGCTGGTCGTCAAGGAACTCGCCGAAAACGGCGAACTGGTGAAGGCCGCCGGCATCAAGGCCCAATGAGCAACCAGCGACAGCCAACAGGTAGATGGTGATGAGCGATAAGCTTCTGCAGACGACCGTCGTCGGTTCCTATCCGCAGCCCGATTGGCTGGTGGATCGCGCCCTGCTCGCCAAGGGCGTGCCGCGCACGCGCCTTCGCGAGCTGTGGCGGGTGCAGGATCCCTGGCTGCAGCAGGCGCAGGACGACGCCACCCTGCTCGCCATCCGCGACATGGAGCGGGCCGGCATCGACATCATCACCGACGGCGAGATGCGCCGGGAAAGCTATTCGAACCACTTCGCCACGGCGCTGGAAGGCGTCGACAACGAGACCCCGGCGATCATCGTCAACAACCGCGGCCAGAAGACCGCGGTGCCGCGGGTCGTCGGCAAGATCCGCCGCACCAAGCCGGTCGAGCTGCGCGACATGCAGTTCCTGCGCGCCAACACCGACCGGCAGGCCAAGATCACCCTGCCCGGCCCCTTCACCATGGGCCAGCAGGTCAAGGACGAGCACTACAAGGACGCCGAGGCGATGTGCATGGACTACGCCGCGGCGGTGAACGAGGAGGCGCGCGAGCTGGTCAAGGCCGGCGCCGACGTGATCCAGCTCGACGAGCCGTGGCTGCGCAACAATCCCGAGGAAGCCAAGCGCTACGCCGTCAAGGTGATCAACCGCGCGCTTGAGGGCATCACCGTGCCGACCGTGGTGCATCTCTGCTTCGGCTATGCCGCCGTCGTCACCGGCCTGAAGCCCACCGGGTACTCATTCCTGCCGCAACTCTCCGACACGATCGCGCAGCAGATCTCGATCGAGTCGGCGCAGCCCAGGATCGACCTCGGGGTGTTGAAGGACCTGGCCCCCAAGAAGGTGATGCTGGGCGTGATCGACCTCAGCGATCCCGAAATCGAGACACCGCAGAAGATCGCCGACCGCATCAGGGCTGGCCTGAAGTTCGTCGGCCCCGACAAGCTGCTGCCGGCGCCGGATTGCGGCATGAAGTACCTGCCGCGCGCCACGGCCTTCGGCAAACTCAAGTCGATGGCCGAGGCTGCCGCGATCGTGCGTAAGGAACTCGGCTGAGGCCGGCTTGGCGATCTATGCCGCCAGCTTGCCTTTGAGCACGGTACCGACATTGGCGCCGGTCGCCTCACTCCCCTCGAATGCCAACGCGCCGTTGACGATGGTGGCGCGAATTCCATCGGCCTTCTGCACCAGCCGGCGCGCGCCGCCCGGCAGGTCGCGTTCGACGGTCGGCAGCTGCGGACGGATGCGGTCCTCCTCGAACAGCACCAGGTCGGCGGCGTAGCCCTCGCGCACCAACCCGCGACCGTTCATCTCCCAGGCCACGGCATTGTCGTGCGTCAGCTTGCGGATCGCCTCCTCCAGGGTGAAGGCGCCGCGCTTGCGCACCCAGTAGCTCAGGAAATGGGTCTGCAGCGACGAGCCCATCTCCTGGCAGACATGGGCACCGGAGTCCGAGAATGTCGCGAGTGTGCGCTTGTGCTTGAGGATGCCCAGTACGTCGTCGGGCGTCTCGTTGACCAGCGGCTGCACGTAGACCTGGTTCTCGTCGGCGAGAGACAGGTCGATCATCACCTCGACCGGATGCTGGCCGCGGGCGCGTGAAAGCTGCTCCACCGTGGGGTCGTCCCAGTCGACGCCCTTGAGCGCGAACAGATTGGAATAGTCGGGCTTGCGCGGGTCGGTCGTCGCCGCGCCGCCGCCCTGGAAGACGTTGTCGCGCGGCTTCATGCGGCCCTCGGCCTCGACCAGGGTCCGGCGCACCTCCGGGTCCCGAAGCCGCTTCTTCTGTTCATCCAGTGGCAGCGCGCGGATCGGCTTCCAGGCCGGCAGCACGTCGAACGGCAGGTAGGATTTCAGGGAGAAGATCGCGTTGATCGAGCGCGTCGTGCCCTGCCCGAACATGCGGCCGCCGGCGGCGACCGTATCGTCGATGAATCTGGTCTGGTAGCTCCAGGGGTTGGGATCGTCACCCTGCTTGGTCGCCAGCACCCCGAACATGATCGGCCGCCGGTACTGCAGAGCGACCTGCCGCAGCCGGTCGAGGAAGGCGCGATGGCGCGCGCCGCTCGCAATGTCCGGTCCGACCTGGAAGATGCCGGCATCGAGCGCGGCCATGCCGGCGACGATGCGGTCGATCTCTTCCCATTCGGCGATCCGGCTCGCTACCGGCGTGTCGTCCGGCGTGACGTGCGTCGAGGCGCGCGAACTCGAGAAGCCCATGGCGCCCGCCTTCAGAGCCTCCTGAACCAGCGCCGCCATGCGCTCCATGTCGTCGCCGGTCGCCTTCTCGGACAGCGCCCGCTTGCCCATGACGTACATGCGCAGCGCCGAGTGGCCGATATACATGCCGTAGTTGATCGCCTTGGGCAGGCGTTCGACCGTCCGGAGATATTCGGGAAAGGTTTCCCAGGTCCAGTCGATGCCGGCCGCCATCGCCTCGGTCGGGATGTCCTCGACGGCCGAAAGGCAACGCGCATACCAGTCGCGGTCGGCCGGCTTGCAGGGCGCCAGCGCGAAGCCGCAATTGCTCATGACCACCGAGGTAACGCCGTGCCAGCACGAGCAGCTGCCCAGCGGATCCCATGCGACCTGCGCGTCCATGTGGGTGTGGCCGTCGATGAAGCCCGGCGACACGACCAGCCCGCCGGCGTCGATCGTGCGCGCCGCCGGTGTCGTCACCTTGCCGATTTCGACGATGCGTCCGTCCTTGATGCCGACATCGCCCGAGAAGCGCGCGGCTCCCGAACCGTCGACGACGGTGCCGCCGCGAACGACCAGATCGAGAGTCATGGCGTTTCCCCTTGCGATTTTCTTTCCGGCTTTACAGCGATGCTAGAAGCTCGACAGCTGGAAACAATTGGAATCGTCGGCCGGCGGGGCGGGCCGTTCGCCCCGATCGACGACATCGAAGGTCTTTTCCGCGAGCTTGCGGCGGCCCTGCCAGAGCTCGAGCGTCCAGGGTCCGGTCTGCAGTTCCCAATCGTGGTCGAAGCCGTAGCCGATGTAGGACACCGAGCCGATTTGCACCAGGATGTCGTGGCCGTATTCCCGAACCGCGCCGAGCGCAGGCGACGGCTTCATCGACACCGGGTAGCGCGTGACGCGCGTCAATTCGACGACCTCGCCCGGCGGCGAGCCATCGGTGCGGAAGCGGAACCCGAACATCACGTTCAGGCGGGCCGGCACCTTGTCGGTGGTCACGACATGGCAGATGTTGCGCAGCAGGTTGCGCTCCACCCCGTTGGGCATCCTTTCCGTCGCGGTGATCTCGGCGGTGTAGAGGCCGTGCTCGATGATGCTCACGCCGACGCTTTGCGCCTCGGCCTGAACGGCAAAGAGAGAAGCAAGCCCGAGTGCCGCCGAAAACCGGCGCAGCGTCACAGGCGGTCCTTGTTCTCGACGATCTTCCAGAACGTGTTCTTGGCGCAGATCTTGCCGCCGCGGAACGTGTAGATGTCGCAGCCTTCGTAGTTCAGGTCCTCGCCCGTGGCGCCCTTGCCCTTCACGGTCCAGACCGAGATCGCGCGGTTGCCGGCGTAGATGTACTCCTTGTGGTCCCAGCGCATGTCGGGGATCACCTTGAAGCGCTCGGCCAGGGTCTTGGCGATGACCTCGCGGCCCTTGAGCGTACGGCCGACCGGCTCGGGTCCGCGCGCCAGCCAGAAGGTCGCGTCCTCGGTGAAGAACGCGCAGATCCGGTCGACGTCGCGGCTGTTGAAGGCGGCAGAAATCGCCTTCATCAGTTCGGGGGTGGCGATATCGGCGTTGGCGGCTGTGACGTCCGGCATACGAAACCTCCTTCGGCGCAGAACCGAACGATTGCAGCCCTGACGGCAGGCGGCAAGGCCGTGCTACCCTCTGACCAATCAAAGGGGAAACGCACCGTGTACGACTACATCATCGTGGGCGGCGGCTCGGCCGGCTCCGTCCTGGCCAACCGACTGTCGGCGCGCAGCAGCAACAAGGTCCTGGTCTGCGAGGCCGGTCAGGACACGCCGCCCGGTGAAGTTCCCAAGGAGATCCTCGACTCCTACTCGGGCACCGCCTACTTCGATCCGCGCTTCCACTGGACCGAACTCAAGGTCCACACCCAGATCGTCAGCCACAACAATCCGCACGAGAACCGGCCGCCGCTGCGCAAGTACGAGCAGGCGCGCGTGCTGGGCGGCGGCTCGTCGATCAACGGCCAGATGGCCAACCGCGGCGCCCCGACCGACTACAACGAATGGGCCGAGCGCGGCGCCGAGGGCTGGAACTGGGACCAGGTCTTCCCGTACTTCAAGAAGGTCGAGCGCGACCTCGATTTCCAGAACGAGTGGCACGGCAAGGACGGCCACATCCCGGTGCGGCGCATCCCGGTCGAGCACTGGGCCAAGCACGCCCAGGCGGTCGGCGAGGCCTGCAAGCAGGCCGGCATGAAGTTCCTGCCCGACCAGAACGGCGAGTTCGTCGACGGCTACTTCCCGGTCACCCACTCCAACGCCAACGAGCAGCGCGTGTCGGCCGCGATCGGCTATCTCGGCGTCGAGACGCGAAAGCGCCCCAACCTCACCATTTCGACCAACACCCAGGTCAAGGAACTGCTGTTCGAGGGCACGACCTGCGTCGGCGTGAGGGCGGTGATCGACGGCAAGGAACAGGAGTTCAGGGCCAAGGAGGTCATCCTTTCGTCGGGCGCGATCCATACGCCGGCGCATCTGATGCGCGCCGGCATCGGCCCGGTCGGCCACCTCACCGAAATGGGCATTCCGGTGGTGGCCGCGCTCCCCGGCGTCGGCCAGCGACTGATGGACCATCCGTCGATCTCGCTGTCCTCGTTCATCAAGCCGCATGCGCGCATCCGCGAGCACACGCGGCGCCACATCCATGCCGGCATCCGCTACTCGTCCAACATGCCGGGTATCCCGAAGGGTGACATGTTCGTGGCCGTGATCAGCAAGTCGGCCTGGCACGCGGTCGGCGAGCAGATCGCCTCTTTCATCACTTTCGTGAACAAGACCTATTCCGAGACCGGTCAGGTCAAGCTCGCTTCGCGCGACTGGCGGGCCGAGCCGGTGGTCGAGTTCAACCTGCTGTCCGACAAGCGTGACCTGGACCGGCTGATGGCCGGCTTCAAGAAGATGGCGGTGCTGCAGCTCAGCGAACCGATGAAGGCGGTGACCGACAATCCGTTCCCGGCCTCCTACTCCGACCGCGTGCGCCAGATCGGCGTGGTCAACAACAAGAACAAGGTCCTGACCGCGCTCCTGGCCAGGCTGCTCGACGGTCCTTCGGCGCTGCGAAAGTACATGATCGACAATTTCGTGATCGAAGGCTTCACCTTCGAACAGGTCATGACCGACGACGAGGCGCTGGAGGCGTTCATCCGCAAGGCCGCGATCGGCGTCTGGCATGCCTCGTGTACCTGCCGGATGGGCCGGGCCGACGATCCGATGTCGGTGGTCGACAATGCCGGCCGGGTGAAGGGCGTGCAGGGACTGCGCGTGGTCGATGCCTCCGTGTTCCCCGTGGTGCCCTGCGCCAACACCAACTTCCCGACCCTGATGACGTCCGAGAAGATCTCGGACGCGATCCTGGCCGGACGCTGAGGAGGACGGACATGTCGGCGATTCTGGGCACCGGCAAGCATCGATATCGCGTGGTCGAGAACTGGGCGAAGCTGCCCGCCGGCTGGGAGTTCCGTGATGTCGCCGCGGTCGCGGTCGACAGCAAGGACCGCGTCTACGTCTTCAATCGCGGCAAGCACCCGATGATCGTGTTCGACCGCGACGGCAACTTCCTGCGCTCGTGGGGCGAAGGCCTGTTCAGCCGCGCGCACGGCATCGACATCGACGAGGACGACGTCCTCTACTGCACCGACGACGGCGACCACACGGTGCGCAAGCTGACCACCGACGGCAAGGTGCTGATGACCATCGGCGTGCCGGACAAGCCCGCGCCGTTCCTGAGCGGCAAGCCGTTCAACCGCTGCACGCACACGGCCCTCTCGCCGAAAGGCGAGATCTACGTCTCCGACGGCTATGGCAACAGCGTCGTTCACAAATATTCGCCCGACGGCAAGCACCTGATGTGCTGGGGCACGACCGGCACCGACCCCGGCCAGTTCAACATCGCGCACAACATCGCCACCGACGAGGACGGTTACGTCTACGTCGCCGACCGCGAGAACCATCGCGTGCAGGTGTTCAACGGCAAAGGCAAGTACGAGGCGCAGTGGAACAACATGCACCGGCCCTGTGCGCTCTATTGCTGCGGCGGCCGGAACCCGCGCTTCATCATCGGCGAACTCGGGCCCGGCATGCCGGTGAACTCCAAGCACACCAATCTCGGCCCGCGCCTCGCCATCGTCGACAAGAAGGGCAAGACCATCGCCCGGCTGGGCGGCGAACACGGCCCGGGTCAGGAACCGGGCAAGTTCCTGTCGCCGCACGGCCTGGCGGTCGACTCGCGCGGCGACATCTATGTCGGCGAGGTGAGCTACACCAACTGGCCGAGCACGCATCCCGGCGTTCCGGTGCCCAAATACCTGCGCTCGCTGCAGAAACTCGAGAAGATCAAGTGATGGAGCGCGGCCAACGTCTCCATCTGATCGGCTCGATTCCGCTCGAAACCACCGAGCAGGTGTTCTCGACCCTGAC
>JBGAIW010000059.1:0-27026 GCA_044225265.1 Reyranella sp. | reverse complement strand
CCTCGTTCTTGTAGAATGCGTTGTGGGCGCTATCCATGTTGCGCATCCAGCCCGGCACCCACGAGGCGCCCTGTTCGATCACGCCGAATTTCAGCCGGGGGAAGCGGTCGAGCACGCGATCGACGATCAGCGCGGTCATCGCCTTCATCGGCGGGTAGGCGATCGCCATGTAGTCGATCGACTTGAAATTGTCGTCGCCGCCGTGGAAGTCGGGCACCGGCGGCAGGCCATTGTTGAAGTACTGCTTCTCCAGCAGCACGCCGCCGCCGCCGACATGCAGCACGATCGGGAGGCCCGCTTCCTCGGCCATCGCCCACAGCGGATCGAGGCCGATATGGCTCGGCGAATGTCCGTCCGGGCAGCGCGAGGGGATCAGCAAGGCCTTGGCGCCGGCATCGATCGCTTCGCGCGTTGCCTGCTTCGTGAGGGCGAAGTCGGCGAGCGGCACGTAGGCCGTCGGCAGCAGCCGCTTGTCGACCGAGCAGAACCCGATCATGTGGCGGGTGTGGGCGCGGGCCACGGCATAGATCACGTCGACGTCGCCCTTGCCTTCGAGCAGGGCGGAGAAATTCAGGAGCTGCGTGGTGAACATCAGCTGGCTGGCGAAGCCCAGCAGGTCGATCGAGCGCGGCCGGTCGGCTTTGGTGTAGGAGCCCAGCGCGTCCCAGTTCTTGCGCAGCATGATCTGCGTCTCATCGACGGCGTCGCCGTCCTTCCCGGCATTCTTGTCCATCAGCTTGTGCAGGCCGCGGCCGCGATCGGTCGGGAACAGCACCTCGTCGGTGATGACGGCGCGGTATCTGGCCTCCAGATGATCGGTCAGGAAGCCCGGCACTTCCATGATGTGCGCATCGGCGTCGTGAATGACGCGGCCGCTGGCGTAGGGCATGTTTCCCCTCTGTCGTCTGTCTTTTGCCGGAGCTTAGCATGAGCGCGGAGATCGCCAACGCGGTGCAGTCCCTGCTGGGGGCGCGCCGCACCGGCCGCCAGGTGCCGCCACCGTTCGCCCTGCGGGACCGCACCCAGGTCTATGCCATCCAGGATGGCGTCGCTGCGGCCACAGGGCCGGTCTCGGGCTGGAAGGTCGGCGCGCGCACGCCGGAGGCCGAACCCAATCCCGCGCCGCTGCTTGCCGGCGCGCTGGTCCAATCGCCCGCCCGCTTCGACGGCAAGGCGATGCACATGATCGGCGTCGAGATAGAAATCTCGTTCCACATCACGCAGGACATCGCGGCCCGCGATACGCCGGTCGGGCGCGACGAGGCGCTGGCGGCAGTCGGCGACGCCTTCGTCGGCATGGAGGTGGTCGACACGCGGCTCGCCGATTTCAGGTCGGCCGATCCGGAGTGGCTGCTGGCCGACAACCAGATGAACCACGCGCTGGTGATCGGCGACCCGATCAGGGACTGGAAGAAGCTCGACTGGGCCAATCTTCAGGTGTCGCTCACGATCGACGGCAAGGTCGAGGTCGAGCAGAAGGGCGGCCTCGGCGCGGTCGATCCGGTACGGCCGCTTTGCTGGATGATCGATCACGCGGTCCGTCGGCGCGGCGGTCTCGCCAAAGGCCAGGCGATCACGACCGGCTCGTGGACCGGCCTGCGCTACTTCCCGCCGGGCACGAAGGCGCGTGGTGCCTTCGCGGAACTGGGTGCGGTCGAGGCGACGTTCTAGTCCGCGGCCGCCGGATCAGTAGTTGTAGATCGAGTCGTAGTAAGGCCAGCCGAGCGGTCCGGGGCCCCACGGTCCCCAGTTCCAGCTGAAGTCGTCGAGTGTCTGGGCGGTCATCGACTGCTCGTCGGCGAGGTTCTTGTCGAACATCATCTTGCGATAGGCCGAGTAGGCCTTGGAGTTGCCCATGTAGAGGCAGACGCAGACGGTCGGATCGGGATAGATGTAGATCAGCTTGTCGCCCTTGATCTCCTTCAGGAACTTGTGCGGCGGCAGTTGGCGGAACATCGCCTGGCGCTCGGGCGTGTTGGCTGGCAAGAACTTGAAACCCGCGGCGATCATCATGTCTTCCTTGCGGGCGACGGTATCGAAGCCGTCCTTGTTGCAGCCCGCGAGGAGCAGCAACCCCACCAACGCCATCGCCATTCGCCCGAACAAACGCATGACCCATCCTCCGGTTGTGCCGTCACTATAGCCCAACCGCGCGGTCTGGTGTGACTGCTGTCTGCGGCCGTCAGCAGTGAGGGATAGTTCGGTGGCCACCGTAGCGATGCCGGCCGGAATCGGGGGATAGATCCACAAATGACGAATGTTCTCGACCTCGCCGCCGCGCACGCGGCCCGCTACCTGGAAAGTCTACCGACACGTCCGATCGCGGCCACGGCCAGCATCGCCGACCTGCACAGGCGGCTCGCTAGGCCTCTGCCCGAGACAGGGTTGCCCGATGCGACCGTGATCGACGAACTGGTGCGCGACACCGAAGGCGGCATCATGGGCTCGGCGGGTGGCCGCTTCTTCGGCTGGGTGATCGGCGGCACATTGCCGGCGGCCCTCGCCGCCGACTGGCTGACCTCGACGTGGGACCAGAATGCGGCATCCAATCTTACGGCGCCCGCCGAAGCCGTGATCGAGCAGGTGTGCGGCGAGTGGGCCAAGCAGTTGCTCGGCCTGCCAGCTGCGGCGTCGTTCGGCCTGGTGACCGGTTGCCAGATGGCGCACACCACCGCACTCGCCTCGGCGCGCCACAAGCTGCTGCGCGAGCGCGGCTGGGACGTCGAAGCCAAGGGCCTCTCCGGCGCGCCAGCGCTTCGAATTCTGACCACGGAAAATCGTCACGAATCGATCCTGCGCGCGGCGCGATTGTTGGGCGTCGGTACCGATGCGGTCGACTATGTGCGCGCGGACAACTCGGGCTGCATCGAACTGCGGGCGTTGGAAGAGGCACTGCAGTCGGGCGGCGACGTGCCGACGATTGTCTGCCTGCAGGCGGGCGATCTCAATACCGGCGTGTTCGATCCGTTCGGGCCGGCCTGCGACGTGGCGCACCGGGCGGGCGCGTGGGTGCATGTCGACGGGGCGATCGGCCTCTGGGTGGCGGCGAGCGAGCAATACCGGCATCTGCTGCAGGGTGTTGACCAGGCCGACTCGTGGGCAACCGACGGGCACAAATGGCTGAACCTGCCGTTCGATTCGGGGCTGGTGTTCGTGCGCGATGCCGCCGCCCATCGCGCCTCGTTCGCGCAGGACACCAGCTACTCGGTGCCGACCGATGCGGTGCGCAATCAAAAGGACTGGAACCCCGAATGGTCGCGGCGCGGGCGAGGTTTCCCGCTCTATGCCGCCTTCCGTGCGCTCGGCCGGGCCGGTATCGCCGAGATCGTCGACCGCGGTTGCCGCCATGCCGGGCGGCTGGTGCGTGGGATCGGCGGTCTGCCAGGCGCGGAGATCGCGGTCATACCGGTCATCAACCAGGGTCTGGTGCGCTTCGTCGCCAAGGATGGCGAGCACGACAAGTTCACCGACCGAGTCATTCGTCTCATTCGGGATGACGGCATCGCCTGGTTTGGCGGCGCCACCTGGCGCGGCATGCGGGTGATGCGAGTATCAGTCAGCAACTGGCGCACCTCCGACGAGGATATCGAGCGCACAATCGACAGCGTGCGCCGGGTGCTGGCGGCTGAAAATCGCTAAGGGGACGGGTTAGCGCAGTTAGCGCACCCGGCGCTCAGGTGCCCGTCCACTTTGGCGGCCGCTTGCCCAGAAAGGCATCCATGCCCTCACGGAAGTCGGTACTGCCGTAGGTGTGGCGGATCAGGTCGTCGATATTTTCCTCGCCCATCTTCGCCTGCAGACGACGCAGCGCTTCCTTGGTGACGGCCATGGTGATCGGCGCGTGGCCCGCCAGGGTGTTGGCCAGTGCTTCGGCGCGGACATGGAGGGCGGCGACGTCGGGCAGTAGCTCGCTGATTAGCCCGATCTGCAGCGCTGTCGGCGCGTCGATCAGCTTGGCGAGCAGCAGCATCTCCTTGACCCGTTGCGGGCCGACGAGCGCGGCGAGGCGGGCGTAGTTCGACATCGACAGGCAATTGCCCAGGGTGCGGGCGATCGGGAATCCGAATTGTGCGGTGGCGCTTCCGATCCGGAAGTCGCAGACCGCCGCGATCGCGGCACCCCCGCCGGTGCAGAAGCCCGCGACCGCCGCGATGGTCGGCACCGGGCAGCGCTCGATGGTCTCGAGAATGCGGTCCATCTTGCACTCGTAGGCGATGCCGTCCTCGCCGCTCTTGAAGTCGCGGAACTGGGCAATGTCGGTGCCGGCGGCGAACGCCTTGTCGCCGGCGCCGGTCACCACAAGGGCCCGGACCTCGCGGGTCTTGGCCACCCGGGCACAGATCTCGGACAGACCTTCATACATGGCGAAAGTCAGCGCATTGCGTGCCTGGGGGCGATTGAAAGTGACCCAGCCGACTTGATCGCGCTTGTCGTAGAGCAATTCTTGGGTCATTGCAGGGGCACCATGGCTTTGGAAAGACTTCTAAAGGGCTTTGCAGACTTCCGGCTGGGATACTACCGCGAGCATCTCGACCTGTTCGAGAAGCTTGCGACGGAAGGACAGTCGCCCAAGATCCTGATCATCGGCTGTGCAGATGCCCGCGTCGATCCTGGCATCCTGACGCAGACCCGGCCGGGCGACATCTTCACTGTGCGCAACATCGCGGCCATGGTGCCGCCGGCCCAGATTCCGCCCGACCAGGCCCAGCACGGCACCTCGGCCGCGATCGAGTTCGCGGTCCGCGGGCTCGAGGTCGAGCATGTGGTGATCCTGGGCCATGCCCTGTGCGGCGGTATCGCCGCCCTGGTCGACGGCGCGAACAGTGCCTACGCCCATTACGAGTATGTCTCGACCTGGACGGCGGTCGCCCGCACGGTGCGCGACGTCGCCGTGCACGACCTTGCCGGCCGGCCGCGTGAGCAGATCGTGCGCGCAGTAGAGCAGGCCGCGGTGGTCAACAGCGTCGCCAACCTGATGACCTTCCCCTGGCTCGCCGAGCGGGTGAGCGCCGGCAAGCTGGTGTTGCACGCCTGGTGGTTCAATCTCACCGAGGGCCAGCTCTACGCATTCAATGCCGACAGCGCGACCTTCGAGCCGGTCACGGGGATCGCCGTGAATCCGACGGTACGACAGGGCACGCGCCTGTCGGCGATCAAGCCCGAGCGGCTGCTGCTGGCGCTGGCGGACAAGAAGCCGGCCTTCTGAGCGTGCGGGCCGTGCGCCGTATCATCGTAGGCGGGCAGGGCAGCTCCAAGACCCGGTTGTCGCCGTCGCTCGGCCGCAAGCCCGGACTGCCGGTCATTCACCTCGACGTGCTCTACTGGCGGCCGGGCTGGCTTCGGATGTGGCGCGTGCTGATGCGGTCGATCTTCGAGCGCGACTGCAGGCGCCCCGACCTGCCGGAAGTATGCCCGGAGGCCCTCGACTGGATGCTGGTGAAAGAGGCGTGGAAGTACGATGCGGTGCGCACGCCGCGCATCGAGGTCGAACGACTGGCAAATGGGCCGAGCGTCCCGGTCGTGCGCCTGCGCAGCGACCGGGAGATCGAGGCGTTCGTCGAGGCTAGCTCGCCAGCGACTTGATCGCGGCGTCGACGCCGCCCGGCGCGAATGGAATCCCGACAGTCTTCATCGCGAGCTCGGTGGTGGCGAGGCAGCCCAGCAGCATCGGCTCGTTGAGATCGCCGAGATGGCCGATGCGGAACACCTTGCCCATCAGCGGGCCGAGGCCGCCGCCGAGCGACAGGTTGAAGCGCTCCAGCGCCGTCTTGCGCATGGCGTCGGAGGTGTGGCCCTCCGGCATCATGATGGTGGTCACCGAATTGGAGAGACGGTCCTCGGTCTGGCCGAACAGGGATGGGCCCTTGCCGTCCGCACCCCCATTCGGACCACCCCACGCCCGCACGCAGGCGCGGGTCGCCTCGGCGAGACGGGCATGGCGGGCGAACACGCCTTCCAAGGTTTCTTCCTCGATCAGCTTGATCGACTCCTGCAAGCCGAAGAAGAAGTGCACCGGCACCGTGCCGTTGAAGCGCTGCGGCTTGCGCGACGCCATCAGTTCCCAATTGAAATAGTATTTGGGCAGCTTGGCCTTGCGGGCGGCTTCCATCGCTTTCGCGCTGACTCCGGTCATCGCCAGACCGGTCGGCAGCATCAGGCCCTTCTGGGAACCGGCGATCGTCACGTCGATGCCCCAGGCATCCATCTTGTATTCCATGCTGCCGAGCGAGGAGATCGTGTCGGCGAGCAGCAGGGCGGGGTGCTTGGCCTGGTCGAGCGCGCGGCGCACGTCGGCCATCGGCAGGAAGAGGCCGGTCGCGGTCTCGTTGTGGACGGCGAGCACCGCCTTGATCTCGTGGTTCTTGTCGGCGGCGAGACGCTCGGCGAGCTTGTCGATGACGAGGCCCTTACGCCAGTCGGCCGGCAGCATCTCGACCTTGAGGCCCATCGCCTCGGCGAGCTCCTTGAAGCCCAGAGAAAAGTAACCGGTCTCGATGACCAGCACGAGCTCGCCCGGGGAGAACAGGTTGGCGACCGCGGCTTCCCACGCGCCGTGACCGGTCGAGGCGTGGAAGAACAGCTCCTGGTCGGTCTTGAAGATGCGCTTCACACCGGCGGTGCAGGCACGCTGGATCTCGAGGAACTCAGGCGCGAGGAAGTCCATGACCGGGCGGTCCATGGCACGCAGCACGCGGTCGGGAATGTTGGTCGGGCCGGGGTTGTTGAAGAACTGACGGCCGCGCGGTTTGGCGTTCACTTGAGCAGTCACTTTTGGCGACTCCGGTCTGCGGAAAGTGGGCAGGGGATTAGACCGCCGCCCTTGGCTAAGCAAGCGAGGCTTGCGATGTTCTCGCATGAGCCCATTTGAGGGCGATGGAGACCCGAGTACATGAGCAGCGCCGCACCGCCCAGTTCAGGCACGAATTCCGCGATTGTTACGGATTACCGGGCCCGGACCCCGGGCTCGGGTGCGCTGTTTGAGCGCGCCCGAAAGGTGCTGCCCAGTGGCATTACGCACGACGCGCGCTACCTCGACCCCTATTCGATCCACGTCGCCAAGGCCAAAGGCCCGCGCAAATGGGACGTCGATGGCAACGAATATGTCGACTACTTCGGCGGCCACGGAGCCATGCTGCTTGGTCATTCGCATCCGGCCGTGGTCGAGGCGGTGAAGCGGCAGATGGAACTTGGCACGCATTACGGGTCGAGCCACGAACTGGAAGTGCGCTGGGCGGAGCTGGTGTGCGAACTGACGCCCTGCGCGGACAAGGTCCGATTCACTGCATCGGGTACCGAAGCATCGCACATGGCGATCCGTCTCGCCCGGGCCTACACCGGCAAGGACAAGATCGTGCGCTTCGTCGGCCATTTCCATGGCTGGCATGACAACGTCACGGCCGGCGCCGGTGCCACTTACGACGGCGGCACGACGCCGGGCGTGCCGCAGGATGTGAGCGCACTCTCGATCGTGATGCCGCAAGGCGACGTCGCTGCGGTCGTGAAGCTCATTGAAGAGCGCGACGACGTCGCGGCCGTGATGTTCGAGCCGTCCGGTGCGTCGTGGGGCCAGGCGCCGCTGCCACCGGGCTTCATCCAGGCCGTGCGCGATGCCACGAAGAAGAAGGGCGTCGTCATGCTGATGGACGAGGTCATCACCGGCTACCGCTGGTCCTCGGGCGGCGCGCAGAAGGCTTTCGGCATCACGCCCGACCTGTGCATCCAGGCCAAGATCGTCGCCGGCGGCCTGCCGGGCGGCGCGGTCGCGGGCAAGCGCGACATCCTCGACCGCATCGATCACGACGCCACTGCGGCGAAGAAGATTGAGCGCATCCTCCATCCCGGCACCTACAACGCCAACCCGCTGTCGGCCGCCGCGGCGGTGACCGCGCTCACCCTAGTGCGTGACAAGGACCTCGCGGAGAAGGCCAACAAGACGGCAGCTGAACTGCGCAAGGCGCTGACCGAAGTGCTCGTGAAGGAAGGCGTGCCGTGGGGCATCTACGGCCAGAGTTCGACTTTCCTGATCTATCCCAATCCGTTCGGCGACCCGATCGATCCCGCGAGCTTCGATCCTCTGAAAGTGCCGTTCGCCAAGCTCAAGGGCGCACGCGGCGCAGGCCCGCTCACCGGCAAGATCCGCATGGGCCTGATGACTCACGGCGTCGACGTCATGGGCGCGCCCGGCGGCTTCGTCTCGGCGATGCATGGCGGTGCGGAGATCGAGAGGACGGTCCATGCGCTGCGTATGACCGTCCGTGCGCTCAAGGCCGAACGCGAAGTGAAGGCGGCCTAGTCATGTACGGCATGACGAAGGGAGTGCCGGCGACGGAGTTCAGCCGCATGCCGGCGCAGTTCCGCAAGAAGCGGCGCTCGTCGTGGGGCGATGCCAACGCGGCAGGACAGGAGCTCGAATCTTTTCTCGAAGGACCGAGCTTCGACCGCGTCGGCAACCTCTACGTCACCGACATTCCGTTCGGTCGCGTCTTCCGCATCAGCCCGGCTGGCGAGTGGACGTTGGTCACCGAGTACGACGGCTGGCCCAACGGCCTGAAGATCCACAAGGACGGCCGTCTGTTCATCACCGACTACAAGCGCGGCATCATGCTGCTCGATCCCGCGACCGGCAAAGTGACGCCGGTGATCGACCATCGCTCGTCCGAGAGCTTCAAGGGCGTCAACGACCTTTTCTTCGCAGCCAACGGCGATCTCTATTTCACCGACCAGGGCCAGACAGGCCTGCACGACCCGACCGGCCGGGTCTATCGCTACGACACCGCGGGCAAACTCACCCTGCTGGTCAACACGGTGCCCAGCCCCAACGGCCTGGTCATGAACAAGGCCGAGAACGTGCTCTATGTCGGCGTGACGCGCGGCAACGCCGTGTGGCGTCTGCCGCTGATGGGCGACGGCATGGCGAGCAAGGTCGGGTTGTTCATCCAGATGTCGGGCGGCCACGCCGGCCCCGACGGTATGGCGCTCGACGAAGAGGGCGGGTTGGTCGTGGCTCATCCCAGCACGACGGCCTGGCGCTTCGACTCTCTCGGCCGGCCGACGCATCACGTCGATGCCGGCGACGACATCTTCTGCACGAACGTGGCCTTCTCCGGCCGCGACCTCTATCTCGTGGTGTCGCGGCCCAGTGCGAAGATCGATGGCGGCACGGTGCTCAAGGCGACCATGCCGGTCGGTGGCAAGAGGATGTACTCACACGCGTGAGTTAGCGCGGACCTTTGCCGATATGGGCGATGGCCTCGATCTCGACCAGGATCTCGGGCGCGGCCAGCGCGCTCACCTCGACCAGGGTCGAGGCCGGGAAGTTGCCGGTGAAGAATTCGCGGCGGGCCTGCCAGACCTTGGTGTTGTTCTTGATGTTGGTGACGTAGACCGTGATCTTCACCACGTCCGACATCATGCCGCCCGCGGCTTCGACCATGCCCTTGATCTTGGTGAAGATCGCCTTGGACTGTTCGTACTCGTCGTTGCCCGACACCTTGTCGCCGGCGCGAGCGGTCATGCCCGAGACGTAGGCGATACCGTCGCACACCAGGCAGTTGGACCAGCGTTCGGGCGGCGGTTCGGGCACATGCGGTGATGTCACGCGGCGGATGGTCATGGTCTTTCTCCCTTAGTCGTTGGGCCTAGCTCTCAGATTAGTCACCAGGCTTGGCGCCGGACGCCTTCACGGCGACGGTCGCGTTCTCCAGTTCCTTCTTCACGAACGCGGTGTACTCCGCAGGCGTCATGGTGCTCGATTCGGCGCCGATGTCCTGCCAGCGCTTGATCACCTCGGGGTCCTTCAGGACGACCTGCATCTCCTTCGCCAGGCGCTCGACCATCGGCGCCGGCAATTTGGCCGGGCCCGACAGGCCGAACCAGGAATAGGAGACGAGATCAGGGAAGCCCTGTTCCTTCAGCGTCGGCACGTCGGGGAAGCTCGGGTTGCGCTCCGCGCCGCTGACGGCCAGCGCCCGCACCTTGCCGGCCTTGATGTGCGGCGCGGCCGACGGCAGCGAATCGAACATCGAGGGCACGTTGCCCGAGATCGTGTCCTGCATGGCGGGGCCCGCGCCGCTATAGGGGATGTGCACCAGCTTGATGCCGGCCTTCAGCGCCAGCATCGTGCCCAGGATGTGGTTGCTCGAGCCAGGCCCGGACGTGGCGAAGGCCAGCTTGTCGGGATTGGCCTTGGCGTAGGCCACGTACTCGGCAAGCGTCTTGGCCGCGAAGTTCGGGTTCACCACCAGGACGCTGGGATTGAACGAGGCCAGCGTGATGTGGGTGAAGTCGGTCACCGGATCGTAATCGAGATCGCCGTAGAGCGGCGGTGCAACGGCGAAAGACGAGATATTGGAAACCAGCAGCGTGTAACCATCCGGCGGCGCCTTGGCGACCTGGGATGTACCGATCGTGGCGCCCTTGCCGGGCCGGTTCTCAACCACGATGTTCTGGCCCAGCCGCTGGCCGAGATACTCGGCGATGACGCGGCCGATCACATCGGTGGTGCCGCCGGGCGCGTAGGGCACCACGAGCTTGATCGGCTTGCTGGGCCACGGCGCCTGCGCAAAAGCAGGGGCGGCGACGGCGGTGAGGGACGCTGCGAGGAAACGACGACGGTACAACATGCACCGAGTATACTCCCCACATGAGCCTGTTCACTTCTCTCTTCGAGCCCCGGCGCATCGCGTTGATCGGCGCTTCGTCTGACGAAAAACGCACCACCTCGCGGCCGCAGCGCTTTCTCGCCAAGCACGGCTTCAGGGGCGAGGTGCTGCCGGTGAATCCCGGCCGTGCCGAGATCTTCGGCGTAAAGGCCTACAAGGATATCGATGCGATCGAGGGCGCCATCGACCACGCCTACATTCTGCTGAATGGAAAGCAGGCGGTGGACGCCCTCGAGGCCTGCGGCCGGCGCGGCGTGAAAGTGGCCTCGATCCTGGCCGGCGGCTTTGCCGATGCGGGCGAAGCGGGCGCCTCGCTGCAGCAGGAGCTGGTGCGCATCGTGAAGGAGACCGGCATCCGGCTGGTCGGGCCCAATTCGATCGGCACTGTTTCCAGCGATCCGCCGATGGCGCTGACCGCCAATGCCGCGTTCGCCGTAGACAAGCTGCGTACCGGCAGTTGGGGCCTGGTCAGCCAGAGCGGCAGTCTGATCGGCGCGCTGCTCTCGCGGGCCGACGCGCGCGGCATCGGCTTCTCGCGCCTGATCTCGGTCGGCAACGAGGTCGATCTCGCGGTGGGCGAGATCGCCGATCTCATGGTCGACGATCCCAAGACCAAGGCGATCCTGCTGTTCATGGAGACGCTGCGCGACGGCGACCGCCTCGCGCATGCGGCGCGGCGGGCGCATGCGGCGGACAAGCCGGTGATCGCCTACAAGCTCGGCCGCTCGGAGATCGGCCAGGAACTGGCCAAGTCGCACACCGGCGCGATCGCTGGCAGCGACGCCACCTTCGACGCCTTCTGCCGGCGTCACGGCATCGCGCGCGTGTCGATGTTCGAATCGCTGGTCGACGTGCCGGCGCTGCTGATCGATCGGCCAGCGGCGAAGGGCAAGCGCGTGGCTGTTGCGACCACGACCGGCGGCGGCGCCGCCATGGTGGTCGACAACATGGCGATGGCCGGTCTCGAGATCGCCGGTCCGCCCCAAGAGCTGGTCGACTGGCTGAAGCCGCTCGGCATCGCGGCGGGCGAGGGCAAGCTGGTCGATCTCACGCTCGCCGGCGCCAAGCCCGAGATCGTGTCGGGCACGATCGAGCGACTGCTGGCCGATCCCGCCAATGACGCGGCGATCTTCGTGGTCGGCTCGTCGGCGCAGTTCAATCCGGAGCTCGCGGTCGAGCCTCTGGTGAAGTTCGCCAGGACCGACAAGCCGTTCGCCGTGGCGCTGACTCCGGCGGCCGAGAAATCGCTGGCGCTGCTGACGGCGGCGGGCGTGCCGGCCTTTCGCCATCCCGAATCGTGCGCCGAGGCGATGGCGCTCTGTCTGTTGCGCGCAACTCCCCAACCCGAGCCTAGTCTCGCGGAACCGTCGCAGGGCAGCGTCGATGCGTTCCTCGCCGGCAAGGTCAACGGTTTTGACGAACGCCGCGCCGCCGATCTGTTCGGCGCGTTGGGCGTTCCGACGGCCAAGTCCATGGCCATCCCCGATGCCAAGCGCGTGACGGCGGCGGTCAACGAAATCGGCGGGCCCGTGGTGCTGAAGATCCTGTCGCCCGACATCGCGCACAAGACCGAGGCCGGCGGCGTGGCGCTTGGTTTGCCCGACGGACAGGTTGCCGCGATGGCTGCACGCGAAATGGAGAAGCGCGTGAAAGCGCATTCGCCTCGCGCGAAGCTCGAAGGCTTTCTCGTCCAGAAAATGGAGCGAGGACTGGCTGAAGTGATCCTGGGATTCCGCCGCGATCCGCTGGTGGGACCGACGATCACCGTCGGTCTGGGCGGCGTGCTCGCTGAAATCTACAAGGACGCCTCGACGAGACTCGCCCCCGTCAGCGAATCAGAAGCTCTTCAAATGATCGATGAGGTCAAAGGACTTGCGGTGATCCGGGGCTATCGCAATTTGCCTCGTGGCGACATTGCGGCGCTCGCGAAAACCATCGCCCAATTCTCGACACTCGCGCATGCGACATTCATGGGCGTCGCCGAGGCGGAGATCAATCCGTTGCTCGTCAAGAAAGACGGAGAGGGCGTCGTCGCGGTGGACGGGTTGGTGATCCCCGCGAAACTCTGATATTCGCGGGGAGGCTTCCTATGAATACGGCCGTGGAATCCGTGCGCGACATGTGCGCGGCGCTGACGCGCGGCGAGAGTCTGCCGGCGCGCTGGTACACCGATCCTGAAATCGCGCGCCTCGAAGGCGAGCGTCTGTTCCGCCGGTCGTGGAATTACGTCGGGCCGCTCAGCGAGCTTGCGAATGTTGGCGACTACATCTCCACCTATGTCGGCGGGATTCCCGTCGTCGTCGTGCGCAACGACAAGGGTCTCTCGGCCCTCGTCAATGTCTGCCGCCATCGCCGGCACGAGGTGATGAAGGGCCGTGGTACCACGCGCACCCTGCGCTGCGGCTACCATGCCTGGACCTATGATCTCGAAGGCTGCCTGAAGGCGGCGCCGCGCACGGCGCAGGAACCTGGCTTCAAAATGGACGACTATCCGTTGCTCAAGCTCAGGGTCGAGACCCTGGGAGCGTGGGCGTTCGTCAATGCCGACGCCCAGGCGTCGCCGCTCGCGTCGCAGTTCGGCATGCTGTCGAAGATCATCGGCAAGGCCGGCATCGACCTCGGTTCACTGAAACTCCATTCGCGCGTCGAATGGGATTCGGATGCCAACTGGAAGACGATGCTCGAGAACTATCTCGAGTGCTACCACTGCCCGGTGGCACACCCGGGGTTCAGCGCGGCGATCGATGTGCGGCCGGGCAGCTACGAGGCCGCGGCGCACGGGCTGTTGCTGAGCCAGGTCGGCCATGTGCGGCCCGAGATCGCGCCGGTGAAGGAAGGCGTGAAGCTGTACGACGCCAGGGGTGCGGTGACGCAGGCGCAGTATCATCTGCTGTTCCCGAACATGACCATCAACATCAACCCGGGCTTTCCCAACCTGTCGATCGACACCTGGCGTTCGGACGGCCCGCTGCGCACGATCGGCATGAGCGAGCAGTACTTCGCGCCGGGCGTCGATCCAGGCTTCGCGCGCGACCTGGTCGAGTTCAATCGCCAGGTGGGAGAGGAGGACGATGTGCTGACCAGCTCGGTTCAGCGTGGCCTCAATGCCGGAATCCCCGCGCAGGGCCGTTTCCTCACCGAAGCCGAGAAGCTGGTCGGGGAGTTCCAGAAGCTGGTGGCGACGGCGGTGCTGGATTAGGCCAGACGATCGAAGCGGAATTGTGCCGCTTCGAAGAGCTGCCCGAAATCGTCCAGAATGAAATAGGTGTTCTGGAGCCTGTCGATCTCGTACGGGCGGCGTATCACCGTCATCGCCTCGAAGGGCAGGCGTTCGACGTCCATGCTCGTCATCGCGTGCTCGATCTCGCGCGCCGAGGAGAGGATGCCAGCACCGTAGATCTTCAGGCCGTCCTGCGTGCGGATCAGGCCGAATTCGACGGTGTACCAGTAGAGCCGCGCCAACAGGTCGATGTGCGGCCCGGCCTCAACGCCGCGCTGGCCGTAGGCCTGCATGTAGTCGGCGAACACCGGGTTCGACATCAGCGGCACGTGGCCGAAGAAATCGTGAAACAAGTCGGGCTCGACCAGGTAGTCGATTTCCGATCGCTTGCGGATCCACACCGTCACCGGAAATCGGCGATTCGCGAGATGGTCGTAGAAGACCGCGTCGGGAATGAGACCCGGTACGCCCACCACCTGCCAGCCGGTGAGCTTCATCAGCCTCTCGTTGACCGCGGCGAAGTCGGGAATGCCGTCGTTGATACCAAGCGTGCGCAGACCCTCGTTGAACTCCGCACAGGCGTACTTGGCAGCGAGGGCCGTCTGCCGTTCGGCGAGGATCTTCCAGACCGCGTGGTCCTCGTCGGCGTAGAGGCCGAGCTGCTGCGGCACGGTCCAGTCGGCCGCCCTGGCCGTGTAGTCGCCGCGGACGCTTGAGGGGAGGATCAAGGTTTCCATGCCCTGAATATGGCGACGGAGGCGGTAGGGAATCCCAGCGAACTCAACCTACAAAACGCACCGGATTGGAGGTATTATCCAAGAATGGTTTTAATATTAGGTGAATACACCATGATCGAGCTGGATGACATCGACAAACGCATCGTCACTGCCCTGCAGGCCGATGGGCGGCTCGCCATGGTCGACCTGGCCGACAAGGTCGGTCTCTCGCCCACGCCGTGCCAGCGTCGGGTGAAGCGGCTCGAGGACGAGGGCGTGATCGGCCGCTATGCCGCGTTGGTATCGCCGCCGGCTGTCGGCCTCGCGCTCCAGGCCCTGGTGCAGATCACGCTCGACGATCATTCGGAGAAGACGGTCGAGGCGTTCGAAGCGGCGATCCGCGCGCGGCCTGAGGTCGTGGCCTGCTATGCCGTCACCGGCGACATGGATTTCCTGCTGCACGTGCTGACGCCCGACCTTGCGAGCTTCAGCGAGTTCGCGCTGAAGGCGTTGCTCCGCATGCCGGGCGTTCGCGGCACGCGCTCATCCTTCATCATGCAGGCGGTGAAGAGCGACCTCGCCTGGGCGCCCCAGCCCCAATCGATTCAGGCGCCGCCCAAGGCACGCAGGTAGACGTCGCGGTCGATATTTCCGCCGCTCAGGATCACGCCCACGCGCTTGCCCTTCATTCTGTCGCGCTCCTGCAGCAGCGCGGCGAGCGGGGCGGCGCCCGCGCCTTCGGTGAGCTGGTGCGTGTCCTCGAAGTAGGCGCGCATCGCGGCGGTCAGTTCGGCATCGCTCACCTGCACGATCCGATCGGCACCCTTCAGGATCACGGCAAGCGCATCCGGATCAGGACCGCGCACTGCCATGCCGTCGGCCATGGTGTTCGCGCTGTTGGTCGCCACGACCTTCTTCGCTTCGAACGACAAGGCGTAGGCCGGCGCCTCTGTCGAGACGACGCCGACCACTTTCGTCGCGAGGCCGAGCGCATCGCGCACCGTGATCATGCCGCAGATGCCGGAGCCCAGTCCGATCGGCACATAGATCGTGTCGAGCGGCGGCGCCGCGCGCATCAGTTCGAGCGCGTAGCTTGCCACGCCGGCCACCAGGTCAGAATGAAATGACGGCACCATCGTGAGCCCACGCTCTCCCGCCATTCGCGTCGCGGCCTCCTTGGCGGCGTCGAAATCGTGCCCCGTCTCGACCAGCTCGGCGCCGAAGGCGCGCATGGCGGCGTTCTTCTCGCGGGAATTGCCGTGCGGCACCACGATCGTTGCCGCGATTCCGGTGCGCCGCGCGGCCAGCGCGATGCTCTGGCCGTGATTGCCGCGGGTCGCGCTGATCACGCCCTTGGTCTCTGGTGCGCGCTGCTTGAGGCGTTCGAGATAGACCAGCCCGCCGCGCACCTTGAAGGCGCCGATCGGGGTGTGATTTTCGTGCTTCACCCAGACCTCGCAGCCGGTGCGCGCGGCCAGCAGCGGCCAAGCATACTGTGGCGTCGGCGGCATGGCGCCATGCACGATTGCTGCAGCCTTTTCGATCTCGGGGAGCGACAACATGCCTGCACTTTGGTCTAAGATGCCGATGGTTCCAACCGGAGTACGCAATGCCCGTTCTGCCGCGTTCGCTCGAGATTCAGGGCGAGATATCTGCCATTCGCCGCGATATTCATGCCCATCCCGAGCTCGCCTACCAGGAGAACCGGACCTCCGACATCGTCGCGGCAAAACTGCAGGAATGGGGCCTCGAAGTGACGCGTGATCTCGGCAAGACCGGCCTGGTCGGAACCTTGCGCAAAGGCAATTCGGTGAAGTCGATCGGGCTGCGCGCCGACATGGACGCGCTTCCAATGGATGAAACCAACGATTTCGCACACCGCTCGCAGAATCAGGGCCGCATGCACGCTTGTGGCCACGACGGGCACACCGCGATGCTGCTGGGCGCAGCCAAGCTTCTCGCTGAAAAGAAGGACTTCGAGGGCGCCGTACACTTCATCTTCCAGCCGGCCGAGGAGGGCGGCGGGGGTGGCAAGGCGATGATCGATGACGGGCTGTTCGAGAAGTTTCCGTGCGATGCGGTGTTCGCGATCCACAACAAGCCTGGCCTGCCGCTCGGTACGATCGCCACGCGCCCCGGTCCGCTGCTCGCGGCGGCCGACCGATGGGATTTGCGCATCACCGGCAAGGGCGGCCATGCCGCGCATCCGCATCTTTCGAACGACCCGCTGGTCGTGGCGGCGAACCTGGTCTTGTCGCTGCAGACCATCGTCGCGCGCAACCTCGATCCGTTCTCCAACGCCGTGGTCACGGTGGGCTTCGTCAAGGGCGGCTCGGCCTACAATGTCATCCCGACCGAGGCGCATGTCGGTGGCACGACCCGCACGACCAAGCCGGCGGAACGCGAGCTGATCCAGCGGCGCATCAAGGAAATCTGCGACGGCGCCGCCCAGATGTTCGGCGTCAATATCGAGGTCGAGCATCGGCCGGGCTACCCGCCAACCATCAACAATGCCGAGCGCGCGGCCTTCGCCATCGACGTGGCGGCCGGCGTCTGCGGCGCCGGCGGCGTGCGCGACAACATCCAGGCCAGCATGGGCGCGGAGGATTTCTCCTATATGCTCGAGCGGGTGCCGGGCGCCATGGTGTGGCTGGGCAACGGCGGTGAGGACGGCAACGGCGTCGGACTGCACAACTCGCGCTACGACTTCAACGACATGGCGATTCCGTTCGGCGTGAGCTTCTTCGTGCGCACCGTCGAGCGTTTCCTGGGCGATCACAAGTCCGCCTGAGACGCAGCAGCCAATCGAAATGGAATTTTTCCGCGTTTACGGACGGGTCATCGGGCTGCTCCGCGACGAGCGTGGCCTGGCGATTACGCTGGCTCTCGCCAACATCGCCGTCGCCGCGCTGCAGTTCTACGAGCCCGTGCTGTTCGGCAAAGTGGTCGATCTGCTTTCGGGTGCCCAGGGCCGATCGACCGAGGCACTATGGCACGACGCCATCCAGCTCCTCATGCTGTGGGCGGCGGTCGGGATCGGCGGCATCGTCGCCAACATCGTGGTCTCGCTGCAGGCCGACCGCATGGCGCACCGGCGGCGGCTCGGCGCCATGGCGCGCTACTTCGAGCACGTGCTGGTGCTGCCCTTCGCGTTCCACAACGCGCAGCATTCGGGCCGGCTGCTCAAGATCATGCTGACCGGCGTCGATCACCTCTTCGGCATCTGGCTGAGTTTCTTCCGCGAGAACCTCGCCACCTTCGTGGCGCTGTTCGTCATGCTGCCGCTCAGCCTGTTCATGAACTGGCGGCTCGGGTTGCTGCTGATCGTGCTGATCGTGTTCTTCGCTGTGGCCAATGCCTGGGTGGTCGGCAAGACGGACCGTCTGCAGGCCGAGGTCGAGGAGTATCACAGCCAACTCGCCGGCCGCGCCGGAGACGCACTGGGCAACATCCACCTGATCCAGAGCTTTGTGCGGCTGTCGGCTGAAGCGGGCGAAATCCACGGCATCATCCGCCGCACGCTCGACGCCCAGTATCCGGTTCTGAACTGGTGGGCGCTGCTGTCTGTGCTGACGCGTGCGGCCTCGACCCTGACGGTGATCCTGATCTTCGTGCTCGGCACGTGGCTCTACACGCGCGGCGAAGCCACGGTCGGCCAGATCGTGAGCTTCATGGGCTTCGCGACCATGCTGATCGGCCGCATGGACCAGGCATCCGGCTTCGTCAGCCGCGTTTTCTTCCAGATGCCGGCGTTGGCCGATTTCTTCCGCGTCCTCGACACGGAATCGACAGTGCCGGACAGGCCGGACGCCCGGGAAGTCGGTCGCGTCCGCGGCGATGTCGAATTCGACGACGTGAACTTCACCTACGACGGCAAGCGGCCGGCGCTGCAGCATTTCAGCCTGAAGGTTCCTGCCGGCAAGACGGTGGCACTCGTTGGGCCGACCGGTGCGGGCAAGAGCACGGCGTTGTCGCTGCTGCATCGTATGTGGGACCCGGAGTCGGGCTCGATCCTCATCGACGGCATCGATCATCGCGACATCCGCCTCGCTTCCCTGCGGCGAAACATCGGCGTTGTGTTCCAGGACTCGACGATGTTCTACCGTTCGATCGCCGACAATCTCAGGATCGGCAAGCCCGACGCGACGCAAGCCGAGCTCGAGGAAGCTGCCCGGCTGGCCGAGGCGCACGACTTCATCCAGCGTCAGCCCAAGGGCTACGAGACCCAGATCGGCGAGCGCGGCTCCACCCTGTCGGGCGGTGAACGTCAGCGGCTGGCGATCGCCCGGGCGTTGCTGAAGGACCCGCCGATCCTGATCCTCGATGAGGCGACCAGCGCGCTCGATTCGGTGACCGAGGCACGCATCCAGAAAGCACTGAAAGTGCTTATGCAGGGCCGCACCACTTTCGTGATCGCCCACCGGCTTTCGACCATCCGGGACGCCGACCTGGTCGTGGTCCTGGAGCATGGCCGGATCGTCGAACAGGGCGATTATCGCACTCTGGCGGCCGCCGGCGGTGCGTTCGCCCGCCTCGTGGCCACGCAGCAGGCTGGCATAGAATCTGCCTGATATCCCCTTGGCGGAACGGCAGGGTCCGCCTAAGAGTCGCCGGAAGGGCTTCAAGCGAGGGGACTGCAATGAATCAGTGGAAGAAATGGCTGGGTGGCGCTGCGGTCGCGGGCATGATGCTGGCGGCGCTGCCGGCGTCGGCGCAGACGCCGATCAAGTTCACGCTCGACTGGGTGTTCCAGGGGCCGACTTCACCGTTCCTGGTGGCGCTGGAGAAGGGCTACTACAAGGCCGAGGGCCTCGACGTCACCATGGACCCCGGCCAGGGGTCGGCTGGCGCGGTGCAGCGTGTTGCGACCGGCGCCTACCAGATCGGCTTCGCGGACGTGAACGCCACCATCGAATACAACGCCAAGAACCCCGGCAAGGAAGTGATGTGCGTTTTCATGGCGTACGATTACGCGCCGTTCGGCGTCTATGCCCTGAAGAAGAGCGGCATCAAGGTGCCGAAGGATCTCGAGGGCAAGAAGCTCGGCGCGCCGGTGTTCGATGCCAGCTTCCGCCTGTTCCCGGCCTTCGCCAAGAAGACCGGCGTCACCAAGTGGGAGCACGTCAACCTGACACCGCAGCTGCGTGAGCAGAGCCTCGTGCAAGGCTCGGTCGACTTCATCTCGGGTCACTATTTCTCGTCGATGCTCGATCTCAAGGCCCGCGGCGTCAAATTCGACGACATCGTCGCCATGCGCTACGTCGATTTCGGCATGGATCTCTACGCCAACGGCATCATCGTTTCGGCCGACATGCTGAAGAACGAGAAGGCCGTGAAAGGCTTCATTGCCGCCACGGTCAAGGGCTGGAAGGATGTCATTGCCGACAACAAGGTCGGCATCGCCGCCGCCAAGAAGCGCGATCCGCTGATCGACGAGGCGCTGGAGACGGAGCGGCTGCAGATCTCGCTGCAGACCAATATTCTGACGCCGTACGTCAAGGCCAACGGCATGGGTGACGTCGACTCGAATCGCTTCGCCAACTCCGTGAAGCTCGTCTCCGAGGCGTTCGGCCTCCCGACGGCGCCGGCGCCGGACAAGGTCTTCACCGGCAAGTTCCTGCCGCCCAAGGCCGACCGGATGGTCGCCAAGTGATCCGTCTCGTTCCTCCCCCGCGGCGCGGGGGAGGAGGGCTTTTGTAGATGACCTTCGTCGATCTGAAGAACGTCAGCCTGACCTATCGGTTGGGCAAGGAGACGACGCTCGCCCTCGCCGATGCCACGCTCGGCATCGACAAGGGCGAGTTCATTGCCGTGGTCGGTCCGTCCGGCTGCGGCAAGTCGACCATCATGAAGCTGGTCACTGGCCTGCTGCCGGCGTCGGGCGGTGTGGTGACGGTGGCGGGCCAGAAGGTTACCGGGCCGATCAAGGGCGTCGGCATGGCCTTCCAGAATCCGACCCTGATGCCGTGGCGCAGCACCATCGACAACATCTTGTTGCCGATGGAGGTCGTCGAGCCGCACAAGCGCCGCTTCCGCAGCAATCGCGCCGAGTATGTCGGGCGCGCCATGACGCTGCTGCGCACCGTGGGGCTGGCCGACTTTGCCGACAAGTTTCCCTGGCAGCTTTCTGGCGGCATGCAGCAGCGCTCCAACCTCTGTCGCGCTTTGATCCACGAACCCGAACTGCTGATGCTCGACGAGCCGTTTGGTGCCCTCGATGCATTCACCCGGGAGGAACTCTGGGGCGTCATGCAGACGCTGTGGCTCGAGAAACGCTTCACCGGCGTACTCGTGACGCATGATCTGCGTGAGGCGGTCTATCTCGCAGACACCGTCTATGTGATGAGCCGGCGGCCGGGCCGCATCGTGCTCAGCAAGAAGATCGATATCCCGCGGCCACGGACGCTTGCCACCACTTTCGAGCCGCACTTCGTCGACATCGTCCACGAGCTGCGCGACCGCATCCACCAGGAGCATTCATGAACGGCGACCTCAGACGTGAGGCGCTGAAGCTCGCCATGCCGTGGCTGGCGACCCTCGTGCTGCTGGCGATCTGGGAAGTTTGCTGCATCGTCTTCGACGTGCCTGAGATCATCCTGCCTCGACCGAGCAAGATCTTTACCGTATTCGTGGCACGCTTCGACATCCTGATGGCCTACTGCTGGGACACGCTGTGGACGACCGTCATCGGCTTCCTGCTGGCGATCGCCGGAGGCCTGCTGCTCGGGCTGGCGATTGGAGCCTCGCCGTTCGTCTATTCCGGCCTCTATCCGCTGCTGATCGCCTTCAATGCCATCCCGAAGGTGGCGATCGTGCCGATCCTGATGATCTGGGTCGGCGTCGGTTCGCTGCCGGCGGTGATTACCGCCTTCGTGATCAGCTTTTTCCCGATCGTGGTCAATGTCGCAACCGGCCTTGCAACGATCGAACCCGAGATGCGCGACGTGTTGCGCAGCCTCGGCGCCAGCCGCACAGAGATCCTGACCAAGGTCGGCATCCCGCGCGCCATGCCCTACCTTTTCGCCAGCCTGAAAGTGGCGATTACTCTCGCCTTCATCGGCTCGGTGATCTCCGAGACGGTGGGCGGCAACAACGGCATCGGCTTCCTGATGTTATCGGCCGGCGCGCGTAACGATGCGCCCACGACCTTTGCCGGCCTGTTCGCGATCGCCATCATGGGTGTGGCGATGTACGCCGTCTGCGCCCTGGTCGAGAAGCGCATGACCCGCTGGGCGTTCCGCGGAGAGCTGGTATCCTAGGAGGCGAGCTAGGCGACCCTGTCGGTCTGAGAGTCAAAGAACGCTTCGGCGTCCTCGACGTCGACCAACCGGCCCTTGCGGATTTCGAGAATGCGGGTCGCCACTGAGCGCGTGAAGAATCGGTCGTGGCTCACGAACAGGCAGGAAACGTCGCTTTTCTCGAGCTGGTCTTCCAGATCTTCCTGACCTTCGATGTCGAGATGATTGGTCGGCTCGTCGAGCAGATAGAAATTTGGCCGCAGCAGCTTCATTCTGAGGAACACCAGCCGTGCTCGCTCGCCGTGGCTCAAGACCTCGATCGGTTCGCCGATCCGGGCGAAGGGAAATCCTGCGCCGGCAAGCCGACGAACGGCATCCTTCTCCGTGATGCCCTCGGCCGCCACGACATAGTCGAGGATCGACTTCTTCACAGGCAGATCGTTCAGGGTCTGATCGAAGTAAACCAGCCGGCAGGCCGGATTGAAGCGTACGGGCGAGACGCTGTCGTAGTGTTCGCGCGCGGGGTCGTAGGCGGTAGCCAGTGCAGAAAGCAGCGTCGACTTGCCGACGCCGTTGATGCCCAGGATCGCCACCCGCTCGCCGGCTGCAATCGCGAGCTTCTCGATGCCAAGCAGCTTCCGGCCGTCAGGAGTCTTCACCTCCAGGTTGGCGAGACGGAGCGCTACCCGCGCGTCGATGTCGCCGTCGGCCAGCTCGAGACGGCGCTCGCGCTGGGTGTAGACCTGCGTACGGTCCTTCTCGATCCGCGCGATGCGGCTCTCGACGGCGTTCTTGCGCTTGTTGAGGTCGGGGTTCTTGACTGCCCAGATCTTGTAGCGCGCCGCAGCGGCTTCCAGCCGCTTGATCTCCTTGTCTTCGAGACGGGCGCGTGCGGCCGCCTCGGCATCGCGGCGCAGCAGCTCCTCGCGTGCCGTCGAGAAGCGGGTCTTGAAGGAGTGCACACCGTCGGCGCGCAGGAACAGGGTGCGTTCGGTGACCCGGTCGAGGAACTCGCGATCGTGGCTGACGATCAGCAACGGCACCGCGAAGTCGACGGTCAACCAGCGTTCGAGCGTGTTGATGTTGCCGAGATCGAGGTGGTTGGTCGGCTCGTCGAGGATCAGGAGGTTGGGTTCTTCCAGTCGCGCCGCCGAGGCGATCAACAGCAGGCGCTGCCAGCCACCGGAAAGAGTGCCGAACGGCTTGTCGAGCGTCTCCTGCGCAACGCCGATCTCGTCGGCCAATACGTCGATTCGCCAACGGTCGTCGCCCAGGCCGGCGCGCTCCAGTGCGTCGCCCAGCACGTCGCGCAGCAATCGATCGCCCAGGCCTGCGGGAATGTCCTGCTGCAGGGTGCCAACCCTCAGGCCGCGCGAACGCACGACCTGCCCCGCATTCAGTTCGAGCTGTCCGCTCAAGCACTTCAGCAGGGTCGACTTGCCTGCGCCGTTGTCTCCGACCAGCGCCGTGCGCGCGTCATCCAGCTGGAATGACACGTTTTCGAATACACGGGCGGAGCCGTAGAAGAAGGAGGCCTGCTCCATGCCGAGCACGGCCTGACGCGACGCCATCACAGTCTCAATTCAGGAAACCAGCGCGCCGTTCCGGGCGACGACGCGCCCGGCCTTTATCACCATCTTGCGCCCGGGGCGAGTGGCAACAGCCTCGGCCACGGTACCGGCCTCGACCACGACCAGATCTGCGGGACCACCGACGCGGAGACCGTAGTCCTCGAGGTCAAGTACTTTGGCCGCATTGGCCGTCACCAGATCGAGCGTGAATGCCAACTCCTCGTCGCGTCGGTAGTTGCCCCGGTAACCGATCAACATTGCGCGCTCCAGCATGTCGCCGTTGCCGAACGGCGACCAGGCATCGCGGATATTGTCGGAGCCGGCGAACACCCTGACGCCGTGATCGCGCAACATCAACAGCGGCGGCATGGTCGCCGCCCCCGGCCCGTGACTCATGATCGCGACGCCCGCGCGAGCCAGGCGATCGGCGGTGCGCCTTGCCGTGTCGAGCGGCACCGAGCCCAGTGCAAAAGCGTGGCTGATTGCGACCTTGCCCTGCAGGCCGCCCGCGATCGTGCGGTCAGTGATGGCGTCGATCTGGGCGATACCCGCTTCACCGCCGTCGTGCAGATGGATGTCTATGCCCTTGCCGTGTCTGGCCGCGATGGCGAACACCGGATCGAGATGGCCGGCCAGGTCGCCGTCGATGCCGACTGGATCGAGGCCGCCGATTAGATCGGCGCCGCCGGCTGCCGCCTTGTCGAGCAGTGCCGCCGTCCCCGGTGAGTGCAGGATGCCGCTTTGCGGGAAGGCCACGATTTCGATCGTCACCAGGCCGCGGAAGTGGTCGCGCACCTCTAGGATCGCATCCAAGTTCCGGAGGCCGAGCTGGTTGTCGATGTCGACATGGCTGCGCATGTGCAGGGTTCCGCTGGCCACGACCTGCTTCACCAAATTGGCTCCGGTCACGGTCTCCGGGATGGAGCGCTCGGCCCGCACGCGCCGCTCGGCCTCGATGCGGTCGCTGACCGTGCTGCCCTCGGCGCGGTTGGGCACCCAAGGCAGGCCGAGCAGTGTCTTGTCTAGATGGATATGGCCGTCGACCAGTGGTGGCAGGACGACGAGGGATGGCCCGTCGTTGGACGGCGGCAGGAAGGCCGAGATGCGGCCGTCCTTCAGTTCGATGTCGTGGCGGGTGCCGTTCGCGAGCGTTGCGTTTCGGAGGATCATTCAGCCGCGATCTTAGCGGTCCGCATGGTGGTTGGCACCGGCTTGAAGCCTCGCGTCGGAGCGGCGAAGCCACAGCTCGTGCCGTCGGTGACCCTGACCTGCTTCTCCCACGGCAGCTCGTACCGGCCGGCGGCCAGGTCATGCATGTAGGTGTAGGGGCAGTCGCGCGCGCCGCCCTTCACTGCGACATAGCCGCGATGGCCAAACTGGTAGATGTTGTTCTCGACGCCCCAGTGAGTGCGCGCCTCGTCGCACAGCTTCGGCCGCACTTCGCCGGTGATGATCTCGTCGGGGATGCCGTTCCCGGTGGCGAGCGGCGTGCCGTCGTAGTCGACGATCATGCCTTCGCCCATCGAGTTGAAGCTGCCGTCGGAACCCGCGAGACAGACTGAGGCCGTGTACATCAGGTTACAGAAGGCGTTGGACTGGTTGGTGAAGTGCCAGCTCTGGCGGATCGGCGCGGTGTAGCCTGCGGTCCGGATCATGACGTTGGCGCCCTTGTAGGCGCTCTCCCGCGCCATCTCGGGGAACATGCCGTCGTGGCAGATGATCAGCGCGAGCTTCGAGCCGTTGGGTCCATCGCATACCGGGATTCCAAGGTCACCCGGCTCCCACGGCTCGACCGGCACCCACGGATGCATCTTGCGATAGTAAAGACGCAGCTCGCCCTTGTTGTCGATGATGATGCCGGAGTTGAACGGGTTGCCGTGCGGGTTCAGCTCCATGATCGAGAAGCAGCCCCAGATGTCGTTGGCGATGCAGGCGCCGCGCAGGCGCTCGACCTCGGGCCCGTCCAGCCGGCACATGATCGCCGGATTGGTGTCCATCGACAGGCCGTGCAGGGAATATTCGGGAAAGACGACCAAGTCCATGGTCGCCATGTTGCGTCGCGCCTTGGCGACCAGCGCAACTATCCGATCGGTCTGGCGCGCCAGGTCCTCGGGCGTGACGACGACGGGGTTCTGGATCTGCACCAGCCCGATGACCACGCCATCGGGCGCCTTATTGAGTCCACCCAAGCCACCCATTGCTTCCTCCGCCGGTTGTTTGACCGGCAGAGGAGCAATCAGCGTGCCAGCAAAGTTACGTCCTGCTTACTTTTCCGCAACCGCGCCGGCTTCCTTGCGGAAGCCGTTCACGGCGGCCTTGGCGGCCATCGCAAGCAGGCCGGAGTCGTTGGCGATGGTGCAAAGCTGGAAGCCCATACCGACGGCCCGAGCGGCATAGCTTGCCGTGCCGTTGTGGATGCCCGCAAACAGGCCGCGCTTCTTGCAGGCCGTCGTCAGCTTCTCATAGATCTTCAACACCTGCGGCTCCTCACGGTCGAGCTTCGGCACCAGGCCGAGCGACAGACCGAGGTCCGACGGGCCGACATAGATGCCGCTGACGCCCGGAACGTCGAGGATGGCGTCGATGTTGTCGATCGCTTCCTGGGTCTCGATCATCGGAATGATCAGCACCTCGTCGTTGGCGGTCGCCTGGTAAGGTGTCGCCTCGCCATAGGCGCCGGCGCGGATCGGACCGTTCGAGCGCTTGCCCTTGGGTGGATAGAGCGCATACGAGACCAGAGCCTTGGCCTCGGCCGGCGTGTTGACCATCGGGCAGATCACGCCCCAGGCGCCGCCATCCAGCACCTTGCCGACGATCCCCGGCTCGTTCCACGGCACGCGCACCAGCGGCGTGATTGGATACTTGTCCATCGCCTGGAAGCAGGTGACCATTGAGAGATAGTCCTGCACGCCATGCTGCATGTCGACGGTGACGCTGTCCCAGCCGCACTGAGCCATGACCTCGGCCGAGAAGCCGGCGGGGATCGCGAGCCACCCATTGACGCAGGCCTTGCCTGCCTGCAGACGCCGCTTCAGCATGTTCCCCGACATATTCTCGTTTTCCCGCCTGGAGTTGAAGACGGCGTATCCTACAGGAGCAGCGGCCCAGTCGTGACGCTTTTATTGCTTCGAGCGGGCCGTCTCGCCGTCGATCTGGCACCTGCGTCTGGCGGCGCAATTGCCCGGTTTGCCTGTGCCGGAGTCGACCTCATGCGTCCCATGGCGCCGGCCGATATCGCTTCGGGGCAAGGCATCAACGCGGCCTGCTATCCATTGGTGCCGTTCTCCAACCGCATCGCGAATGGTCGGTTCGAATTTGACGGCAATATGATCGAACTCGCTTCGAACTGGCCCGGACAGCGCCATCCCATGCATGGCGACGGCTGGTCGGCAGCCTGGAAGGTCGAGCGTGGCAATGATGCTTCAGCCGACGTCCGGTACGAGCACGACGGCAAGCACGGTTGGCCCTTCCGTTATCAGGCCCGGCAGGTCTTCGAGCTCGACTCCGGTAGCCTTCGTGTGACCTTCAGCGTGAGGAACATCGAAGCGCACGACGTGCCGATGGGTTTTGGCCTGCACCCCTTCTTCGTGCGTGACCCGGATTGCGAACTGTTCTTCCAT
>JBGAIW010000058.1:0-26828 GCA_044225265.1 Reyranella sp. | reverse complement strand
GTTCTCGGCCTGACACAACAGGATGCCATGGGCACCGCGCGCCAGGATCTGGCGGAACTGCCAGGCGTTGAAGGCGACGTTCGGCCCGTCGATGCCGTTGACCGGCGCCTCGACGATTACCGTCGGCGCGCGATGCCCGGAGTTGGTCGGGCCGCCGTCGACGAGCCCGCGCATGTAGGCTTCGAGGCCTGTCATGTCGAAGGCGCCGTGCTCCATGCCGACATTGATGTAGTCCGCCCAGGTCTTTGCGTCCTTCTTGCCCTGTTCGTAAGTCAGGACGTGGCCGGTGTGCGGGCCGTCGTAGTAGAGCGCCTGGTCGGCCTCCAGGAGTTCGATGGCGCGGTTGATGCGCTTCGCCGTCCACTGGGCCATTGCGGTTCCTCCGTTATTCGGCGCAGCATAGCCGACAATATCGGGAGGAAAGCATGAAGAAGTTTGGCCGCCGCGTAGTCCTGGCGGCGACTGGCGGTGTCGCTGCAAGTGCCGTCATCGGGCCTGCCGCGATCGTCAGTCGAGCAATGGCACAAGGCGCCTATCCCGAGCGTCCGACTCGATTGCTGGTGCCGGCCGGCGCCGGTGGTCCGACAGACGTCGTCGCCCGCATCCTGCAGCCGCATCTGTCGCAAATTCTCGGGCAGACGGTGGTCGTCGAGAACAAGGCTGGCGCCTCGGGCAGCATCGGAACGGCGGCGGTGGCTGCGGCGGCACCCGACGGGTACACGCTGATCCTGGCACCGTCGACCAATGCGCTGTTCCCGGCAATCTACGGCAAGACGCTCACCTACGATCCGATCAACGCCTTCACGGGGATTTCCCACGTCGCGAACGTGCCGCTGATCGTGGTGGTGGCGGCGGACGGGCCCAGGACGCTGGCCGAGTTGATCGCCATGATGAAGAAGGAGCCGGAAAAGTACTCCTACGCTTCGTCGGGCAATGGCGGCATGATTCACATGGCGGGCTTCCTGTTCATCGAGCGTGCCGGCGTGAAGGCACTGCATGTACCCTATCGCGGCTCGGCCCCGGGCATGATCGACACGATCGCGGGCCGCCACGCCTTCCAGATGGACACGATCGGTTCGTCCAAAGGATTTCTCGACAGCGGCAAGGCGCGCGTGCTCGCGGTCGCCGCCGACAGGCGCCTGAAACAGCTGCCGGATGTGCCCACGGTCGAGGAAGCGGCAGGCTTCAAGTTCTCGATCAGCACCTGGTATGTGGCCCAGGCGCCGGCCGCGACTCCCAGGCCGATCGTCGACAAGCTGAACGCCGCCTTCAACAAGGCGCTGGCGCTGCCCGAGGTGACCAAACGCATGGACGAACTGGCAATCGAACCGGTGCAATCGACGCCCGAGGAAGCAAAGAAGTATTTCGACGGACAGCTGGCGTTCTGGGACCCGATCGTCAAGGCGTCGGGCGCCAAGCCGGAGTAGGCTGGATGTTGCTGACGGCCGACATGAAGCGCGTGGTGGACGAACAGAAGCTCGGCTTCGTCGCAACCGTGAATGCCGACGGCACACCTAATCTCTCGCCCAAAGGCACCATGCAGGTGCTCGATGACGAGCACATTGTATTCGCCGAGATTCGTTCACCGGGTACGATGGCCAATATCGCCCGACACCCGGCGATGGAAATCAACTTCGTCGATCCCTTCGCGCGCAAGGGTTACCGCTTCAAGGGGACGGCACGGGTCGTCTCGAAGGAGATGCCGGAGTTCGCTTCCCTCATCGCGCGCTATCCGGTGTCGCTGCTGGCCGACCGCTATCGCGCCTTCGTCGTTATGAAGGTGACCGCGGCGGCGCCCTTGATATCGCCGGCATACGACGCGGGTGCGACCGAACCGGTGCTGCGCCAGCACTATCGGGCCTACTTCGAGTCGATCCAGCCGAAAGGCTGAACATCAGAACATGCCCGGTGCGCCGAGGTCGGTGCCGTCGATCATGCGGCTATAGCGGAAGGGGGCGGGATCGACGATCGGAGGATCGCCAGCAACGATGTCGGCGGCGAGCCGGCCGCCTGCCGGTCCGATGCCGAAGCCATGACCGGTGAAGCCGGTCGAGAGGAACAGGCCGGGCAGGGGATCGACGGCCGAGATCACAGGGATACCGTCGGGCGTCGAATCGATCAGCCCGCCCCATTGCTCGGCGACCTGCAGTCCTTTCAGTGCGGGATACTGCTCGGCGAGGCGGGCCAGCCCCTGCTGCACCAACTTGGGATCGGCCGGCGGATCGAGCGTGCGATGCTTCTCGAACGGCGTCGTCCTGTCGAACGACCAGTTCGCGAAGGATTCCGGTCCGTCGAAGAAGGAGCGGCCGATGCCCATGGTCACGCCGGCCCAGCGCTTCTTCAGGGTGGGCCAGAAGTCGCTGGCGTAGAGCAGGCCTTGGGGAGAGAGCTCGACCAGGCCGCGCCCGCCGAGACCGATCGTATAGCCGCCATCGAGCCTGCGGCGCAGCGTGACGTCGGGTAGGGACAAGCCTCCCGCAGTGACCTCCGGCGCGGGCCTGGTGGCGAACGACGTCGAACGGACGCCGGCCTGGGGCAGGCGCACGCCGTGACGACGGCAGAACAGCGAACTCCACGATCCGCCGGCGACCAGGACGGCATCGGAGCGGATCAATCCTTGCTCCGTGACCACGCCGGCGACCTTGCCGGCCTGGATGTCGAGCCCGCGAGCGGCGCAATATTGATGAAGCGTCGCGCCGAGCCTGCGAGCGGCGTCGGCCAGTGCCGGAACGGCGAGCGAAGGCTCGCCGCGGCCGTCGGTCGGCGAATGGATGCCGCCGATCCACTCCGGCACGCTGCCGGGAGTCAGTTCCTTGGCCTCAGCCGGGGTGAGGATGCGGCTGTGCATCTGGTACTCGCGGGCGCGCAGCGTCCATTCTTCCCACTGCGCAAAGTCAGCCTTGCGATCCGTGACGTAAAGCAGGCCGTTCGCCCGGAATCCCGTCTCGGCACCGAGCTCCTCGTTCAGGCCTTTCCAGATCTCCAGACTCTTCATCGCCAACGGCAACTCGCGCAAGTCGCGATGCTGCTGGCGGCACCAGCCCCAGTTGCGGCTCGACTGCTCTCCCGCGATGTTGCCCTTCTCGATAAGAGCCGCCTTGATGCCCTTCTTCGCCAACGCATAGGCTGCGGCGACGCCGGCTATGCCGCCGCCGATCACGACGACATCGGCCCGCGCCGGCAACTTCTCGTCGCTGGCGACCTTCTGAACGGTAGGAGCCATCAGCGCTTCTTCTTGCCGGCCTTGGCGGGTCTCTTTTTCGTAAGGCGGCCGACCGGCCTGGCGCCGATCAGGACGGCGGCCACAACTGCCGGCTCTTTGGTGCGCACGCTCCACGAATGGTTGGTGCCGCGCTGGATCAGGATGTCGCCCTGCTTCAGCAGCTTCTCGCCTTTGTCGAGGATCGCCCAGATCTCGCCCCTGAGAACGATGATGTAGTCGACCGTCGCGGTCGCATGCATCATGGCGTCGGCCGAGCCATGGTCGGGCGCGGCGCCGGCACCGATCGACGCAAAGGCCTTCTTGGCGTCGGCACTCTTGCGCCATCTCGAATCGGGTGGGAATTCGACGATGCGCAGAATGCTGCCGCTGGACGGAGGTTCGAGCTTGATCCTGCCGGTGGCGGCGTCGGCGTTTCCGGCGTTCGAGGCGGGGGCCGTTTTGGTGCGCCACAGGTCGGTCAGGGCGACGCCGGGCATAGACGCCATTTCGAGGATGATGGGCGCCTTACCGTCCATGACGAAGATCGATTTGCCGTCGCGGTCATGCCCTGTGACGACGCGTCGAATGCGGTGAACCATGTTCTCTCCCGGTCTTTTGCTCCCCGAATGTAGCGCGGCCGAGCGCTTTACGGGATGGAAGGGGGCGCGGTACTTTCGCCACCTTGGAGGAGACCCCCAATGGATCTGACGTTCGGTAAGGAAGAGCTGGCGTTTCAGCAGGAAGTCCGCGACTGGCTGAAGGACAACTTCACGCCGGAGCTCAAAGGCGAGCTGAAGGCCTCGCGCAACGCCTACCTGCCGAAGGAGCGCCTGATCGACTGGCAGAAGCGCCTGGCGAAAAAGGGCTGGCTCTGCACCGGCTGGCCCAAGGAATTTGGCGGTCCGGGCTTCACCACGACGCAGAAGTATATTTTCGAGATGGAGATGGCGAAGGCCGGCGCGCCCGGCACCTCGCCGTTCGGCCCCAAGATGTGCGCACCGGTGATCATGAAGTACGGCTCGGACGCGCAAAAGAAGCAGCACCTGCCGCCGATGCTCAACTCCGACCTGATCTGGTGCCAGGGCTATAGTGAGCCGGGCTCGGGCTCCGATCTCGCGAGCCTGCGAACCAAGGCCGTCCGCGAGGGCGACTTCTATATCGTGAACGGCCAGAAGACCTGGACGACCCTGGCGCAGACCGCCGACTGGATCTTCTGCCTGGTGCGGACCTCCAACGATGGCAAGCCGCAGGAGGGCATTTCCTTCCTACTGATCGACATGAAGACGCCGGGCATCTCGGTCGAACCGATCATCACCGCCGACGGCAACCGCGCCGGCACGCAGGAAGTGAACTCGGTGTTCTTCACCGACGTGAAGGTGCCAGTCTCGAACCGCGTCGGCGAGGAGAACAAGGGCTGGACCTACGCCAAGTACCTGCTCGAGTTCGAGCGTGGCGGCAATCCGTACAGCCCGCGCCTGCGTTCGAGCTTCGAGCGGCTGAAGGTGCTGGCGAAGGCTATGCCGGAAGGCGAGGACTCGATCCTGTCCGACAGCGCCTGGCGCGAGAAGCTGGCGCGCATGGATATCGAAATCTCAGGCCTGGAGATGTTCGAGATGGATTTCTATTCCAAGCTCGCCTCGGGCCAGAACCCGGGCCCGCTGTCGTCGATGATCAAGCTACGCGGCACGGAAGTGATGCAGCAGGTCCAAGAATACGCCGTCGAGGCGGCATCCTGGTATTCGATTCCGTTCCCCGAGCAGCGCACCTGGAATTCCAACGTCGAACCGATCGGCCCTGAAGGAGTCGACGTACTGGCGCCGCGCTACTTCAACGGCCGCAAGATGACGATTTATGGCGGCTCGTCGGAAGTGCAGCGCGGGATCATGAGTAAGGTGATGTTGGGACTCTGACCATGGATCTGGCGTTCAACGCGGAAGAGTTGGCTTTCCAGAAGGAAGTCCGGGACTGGATCACGGCCAACATGCCGCCCGAGGTGGCGGAGGAGAGCCGGCGAAGCCGGTCGAGCCACGTCTCCAAGGAAAGGCTGCTGCAGTGGCAGAAGAAGCTCGCACAGAAGGGCTGGCTGGCGCCGAACTGGCCGAAGGAACATGGCGGCACTGGCTGGAATTCGACGCAGAAGTTCATCTTCGAGATGGAGATGGCGCGGGCTGATTCGCCCTATCTGTCGTCGTTCAGCCTCAAGATGGTCGCGCCGGTGCTGATGAAGTACGGCAGCGAGGTGCAGAAGAAGCGCTTCCTGCCGAAGATCGCCGCAGCCGAGGAATTGTGGTGCCAGGGCTATAGCGAGCCTGGTTCGGGTTCGGACCTCGCCAGCCTGCGGACCAAGGCGGAGCGGGTGGGAGACCACTATGTCGTGAACGGCCAGAAGATCTGGACCACCAACGCCCACTGGGCGGATTGGATGTTCTGCCTGGTGCGGACCTCGAACGAGGGCAAGCGGCAAGAAGGCATTTCGTTCCTCCTGATCGACATGAAGACGCCCGGCATCAAGGTCGACCCGATCTATCTGGTCGATGGCACACGCACGCCGATGCGCCATGAGGTCAACCAGGTGTTCTTCACCGACGTGAAGGTGCCCGTCGAGAACCGGGTCGGCGAAGAGAACATGGGCTGGACCTATGCGAAGTACCTTCTCGAGTTCGAGCGCGGCGGCCAGGCCTTCGGCCCTCGCCTGCGCAAGGCATTCCGGCACCTCAAGGAGCTTGCCCATACCCAACTTGACGGCGGCGAGCCGCTGTCGCAGGACCCGAAATGGCGCGAGAAGGTCGCCGCGCTCGAGATGGAAATCGACGCCGTCGAGATGAACGAGCTGATGTTCTACTCGAGCATGAAGTCCGGCCAGAACCCCGGTACGCAGGCCTCGATCGTCAAGATGCGCGGCACCGAGGTCGGCCAGAAGGTGACCGAGCTCGCGGTCGAGGCGGTGGGGTGGTACGGCGCGCCCTTTACGGAATTGCGCAACTACGACAGCAACGTGGTGCCGGTGGGCGGCGAGTACGTAGACGACGTGGCGCCGCGCTACTTCAATCAACGCAAGACCACGATTTACGGCGGTTCGTCGGAAGTGCAGAGGAACGTGCTCGCCAAGGCGATGCTGGGCCTCTGACGGTGGACTATCGCAATCTCGGCCGTGCCGGCCTGAAGGTCTCCGAGATCTGTCTCGGAACCATGACGTTCGGCAATGGCGCCGACCAGGCCGAGGCGAGCCGCATGGTCGACACGGCGCTGGCCGCCGGCGTCAATTTCTTCGACACGGCGAACTCCTATGTCGGCGGCACCTCGGAGACGATGCTGGGTGAGGCGCTGAAGGGAAAGCGCCACGAGGCCGTGATCGCCAGCAAGGTCTTCAATCCGATGGGCCACCGGCCCAACGATTCCGGCATGTCGCGGCTGCACATCAAGCAGCAGATCGAGGGCGTCCTGAAGCGCCTGCAGACCGACTATGTCGACTTGTTCTTCATCCATCACGTCGACCATCAGACGCCGCTCGAGGAGATGTTGCGCGCCTTCGACGACCTCGTGCGCGAGGGCAAGGTGCTCTACACGGCGTGCTCGAACTTCGAGGCGTGGCGGCTGATGGAATCGCTGTGGTTGAGCGACGTCCATGGCTGGGAGCGATTCGCCTGCTACCAGCCGCAATACAGCCTCGTGGTGCGCGACATCGACGAGGAGATCGTACCGGTCCTGAAGCTCAAGGGGCTGGGCTGCGTAGCCTGGTCGCCGCTCGGCAGCGGCTATCTCACTGGCAAGTACACGCCGGGCAGCCTGAAGGTGCAGGGCTCACGCTCGGCCGAGGGGTGGGGATTCCAGAGCCGCTTCTTCGCGCCGAACCATGCCGAAATCCTGCAGACTCTGCTCGACACGGCCAAGGAGATCGGCAGAACGCCCGCGCAGACGGCGCTGCGCTGGGTCATGGACCAGCCGTTCATGACCTCGGCCATCGTCGGTGCGCGCAATGCCGAACAGCTGAAGGAGACGCTGCAGGCCGGCGGCTGGCGCTTGCCGGAAGCGGAGCTGGAGAAGCTGAACAAGGTCTCGGCGCAGCCGCACAAATACCCGCGCGCCTTCGAGGACCCGATGCCTGCCCGTCGCGAGCAGGCGGTCAAGATGCCGGGGATGACGAAGAGCTCTGGTCCCTAGCCGGCGAGTACCGCTTCGCCCACGATCTGCGTGCGGTGCATCAGTCTGCGCAGCGACTCGTCGAAGGCATCGCGGCGGTGCATGACGCAGCGATTGTCCCACATCACCAGGTCGCCGATCCGCCACTTCTGGTACCAGGCGAAGCGCTCCTGGGTGGCGTGCGCCCAGACGGCATTGAGAAGCTTCTCGCTCTCTTCGATCGACAGGCCGTGGATGTAGGCGCCGGGGCGGCGGCCGAGGAACAGCGCCTTGCGCTTGCTGACCGGATGCAGCCGCACCAGCGGGTGCACTGCGCCGGGTGAGCGGGTGACGTCGGTCGTGCGCTGAAAGCCCTGGCGCAATTCGCCGGCAGAGTTGCGGCTGGAATCGTGGATGCAGGTCTTGCCCTCGATGGCGCGCTTCAGGGCGTCGGGCAGCGTCTCGTAGGCTTCGTACATGTTGAGGAAGCCGGTGTTGCCGCCATCGGCCGGCACCTCGAGCGCGTAGAGCAGCGAAGCGCGCGGCGGCAGCTGATTGTAGGACATGTCGGTGTGCCAGACGAGCTCGTAGGAGCCCAGCCCGCCGACCGCCTTGCCGTTCTTCTTCACGCTGGAAATCACTGTGACCCACTGGCGTGCGTTGTCGTCGACGTCGGAGTCCTTGCGATCGAGCCCCGCGGTCGGGATGGGCACGCGGTCGAGTTCACCGAACCGGGCACTGAACTGCATCAACTGATCGTCTGTGAGTTTCTGGCCGGAGAAGCGCAGGACCAGATGATCGCTCCACGCCTGCAGGATATGGCCGAAGGCGGCGTCGCTGACGGGGCGGGAGAGATCGACGCCGTGTACATCGGCGCCAAGGGCCGCGCCTGTGGGCTGGATCCAGATTTCGCTCATGGGCGTTCCTCTGACTTTAAGATTATTCTACCAGCATGATCGGGAGTCGCACCAAGCTCGGCCTTCTGATTTTGCTCGGCTGCCTTGCCGGTTCTGCTGCGACACAGGCGCAGCAGGAGCGCTTCATTCCATTGCAGCTCATCGTCGGCGACCGCTGGAATGGCGAGCAGGCCATCACCTATCCGTCCGGGCGCTTCGTCGAAGGCGTCAGACGGGGCGCTGCCTGCATCTGGGTCGGCCCCAGCCAGTGGCAGCATCCCAAGACGGGACGCAGCCTTACCGTCTACCTCCGCAGTCGCGATGGCCAGAACTCGGCCGATCAGATTTTCGCCGTGCGCGACGACCAGACGGCGATCGGCCGCGTCGCCGACTCGCGTTTTGGCCTCACGGCCTGCGATCAGGAAGCCAAGTACCCGCTTGGCCTCTGGAAGCAGGGTGAGACACGGACCTTCGACTACGTCTGCTGGTACGGCAACGAGAGGCGGGCGAAGGTGACGACGATCACCGTTCAGGAACTCGACTACGAATGCTTCGGCATGACGCATTGTCTCAGGATCGAATGGATCCTGCGTGACAAGGAGGGGAGCGGGCGCCCGCTCGACCATCGGGTCTACGTCTTCGCGCCGAACCAGGGCATGGTGAACGAGGTGAAGTCGACTGAGCGCCGTCGGCTGCTCCCCGATCAACCGCCCCCGATCAACCGTGCATCGTCAGGCCGCCCGAGACGCTGATCGTCTGGCCGGTGATGAAGCCGGCATCGTCGCTGGCCAGGAAGCAGACAGCACCCGGGATGTCCTCGGGCTGACCGACGCGTTTCATCGGGATGGCGCCGACCAGGGCGGCTCGCACCTTCTGGCCACGCTCGTCGTCGCCGGCGACGGCTGCCAGCAGCGGCGTATCGGTCGGGCCGGGGCACACCGTGTTCAGGGTGATGCCCTTGCGCGCGACTTCGCGCGCCACAGTCTTGGTGAAGGCGATGATGCCGCCCTTGCAGGCCGAGTAGACGGCCTCCTGCGAGGAGCCGACCCTGCCGGCGTCGGAGGCGATGTTGACGACGCGGCCGGAACCACGCGCGACCATGCCTTTCAGCACGAAGTGGCTCATGTTGAGTGGGCCACGCAGGTTGATGGCGATGACCTGGTTCCAGAGGTCGGGTGTGGTGTCGACGAAGTTCACGAACTTGTCCCACCCCGCATTGTTCACGAGGATGTCGATTGGGCCGCATTCCTTCTCAAAGCGGCCGATTTCTTTGCCGACGGCCTCGTAGTCGGTGATGTCGACACCCGAGGCGAAGCCCTTGATCTCGGCGGCGATTTTTTTTGCGCCCTCGAAATTCTTGTCGAACACGCCGACGCGGGCACCATAGCCCGCGAAGCGCCGGCAAATCGCGGCGCCGATCGCGCCCGCACCGCCGGTAACGATGACGTTCTTGCTGTCCAGTCCACGCATGGCCCGCTCCTCAGATCGGCGAGTAGGGATCGAACTTGGGCTTGCGCTTCTCGAGATGGGAGGCGAGGCCTTCCTTCACCTCCGGTCCCATGAAGCCCAGCATTTCGAGTGCCGTCGATGCGTCGAACGACGGGCCCATCATGCGCAGCCAGTTGTTCAGGGCGTACTTGGTGAAGCGGATCGAGGTCTGTGCGCCCTCGGCGAGCTTTGTCGCGACCTCGAGGCCCTTGGCTTCGAGCTGGTCGTCCTCGACGCACATCGAGACGAGGCCGATGCGCTCGGCTTCTTCGCCGTCGACCGCCTCGCAGAGCAGCAGGTAGTACTTGGCCTTGGCCATGCCGCAGAGCAGGGGCCACACGATTACGGCGTGGTCGCCGGCGGCGACACCCAGTCGTGTGTGGCCGTCGATGATCTTGGCCTTCTTTGAGGCGATCGAGACGTCTGCCAGGATGCCCGCGACCAGACCCGCGCCGACGGCGGGGCCGCGGATGGTGCTCACGATCGGCTTGGAGCAGTTGATGACATTGTAGACGATGTCGCGCGCTTCCTTCCAGGTTCGCAGAAGCGCGTTGAAGTCCTTCATGTTCTTTTCGATCAGGTCGAAATCGCCGCCCGCCGAGAAGACCTTGCCGCCGGCGCCCTGGATGATGACGCAGTTGACCGTGTCGTCGCCGTCGATGTCACGCCACACGTTCACCAGTTCGGTGTGCATGATCGAGTCGGTGGCGTTGTACTTGTCGGGCCGGTTCATCGTCACCCGCAGCACCTTGGGGTGCGGGCGATCGAACAGCAGGCGCTGGTATTTCTTCTGCCAGTCGGACATGAGGCTCCCTCCGTTGCAGAGGAAGCCTACACGCTGGGTCAGCGCCGTCTATTGCCGACGTTCTGGGAACTGGCGAAGCGCACAGCTTCTTCCGCCGCGCGGACCAGGGCGCGGGCCTTGAGGTGGCTCTCCTGGAATTCGGCCTCGAGGTCGGAGTCGGCGACCACGCCTACTCCCGCCTGCACGTGCATGACGCTGTCCTTCACGAAAGCGGTGCGCAGCAGAATGCAGGTGTCCATCGAGCCGTTGGCGGCGAAGTAGCCCGCACAGCCGGCGTAAATGCCGCGGCGCACCGGTTCGACTTCGTCGATGATCTGCATCGCACGCACCTTCGGTGCGCCCGAAAGCGTGCCGGCGGGAAAACCTGCCTTCAGTGCGTCGATAGCCTCCAGGCCATCCTCGAGCGTGCCCTCGACATGGCTCGAGATGTGCTGGAGGTGGCTGTATTTCTCGATCGTGAACTGTTCGACCACGCGCACCGAGCCGATCTTGGACACGCGGCCGACGTCGTTGCGCGCCAGATCGACCAGCATCAGGTGCTCGGCATGCTCCTTCGGGTCGGCGAGCAGCTTCTCGGCGAGTTGCTTGTCCTCCTCGGGCGTGGTGCCGCGGCGGATCGTGCCGGCGAGCGGCCGGATCGTGACGATGTTGTCGCGCAGGCGGACCAGGATTTCCGGCGAGGAGCCCACGATGGTGAAGTCGCCGTAGTCGAAGAAGATCAGGAACGGCGAGGGATTGATCCGGCGCAGCGAACGATAGAGCGACAGCGGCGGCAGCTTGAACGGCACCGAGAAGCGCTGTGACGGCACGATCTGGAAGGCATCGCCCGCGAGGATGTACTCCTTGCAGGTCGCCACCATCTGCTTGAACTCGGCCGGGCTCATGTTGGGCGTCGGCTCCGGCAACGCCTCGAGCGCCTCGTCGCTCTCGCGGCGCGGCGGCAGGACGCGCTCGAAGTCGGCGACTGCGTCACCGATGCGTTCCTCGGCGGCCTCGTAGGCGGCGCGGGCACCAACTCCCGCCTGCGGCCACACGGGCGTGATCAGGGTCACGTTGTCTTCGAGCCGGTCGAAGATGCAGATTATGGTCGGGCGCACCATGATTGCGTCGGGCAAGCCGATCGGATCCGGGTTCTTGTCCGGCAAGCGCTCCATGTCGCGCACCATGTCGTAGCCCAGGAAGCCGAAAAGGCCGGCCGACATCGGCGGCAGACCGGGCGGCAGCTCCATCTGAGTCTCGCGGACAAGAGTGCGAAGGGTCTCGAGCGGGCGGCCGGGCAGGGGCTCGAAGCGCTGAGCGTCGGTGCGGGCCTGGCGATTGATCTCGGCCTTGCCCTTGCTGCAGCGCCAGATCACGTCGGGCTTGAAGCCGATGATCGAGTAGCGACCGCGAACCGATCCACCCTCGACGCTCTCGAGCAGGAAGGAGTTGGCGCGACCGTCCGCAAGCTTTAGGTACGCCGATACCGGCGTTTCCAGGTCGGCGACAAGCTTGGTCCAGACGAGTTGCGGCTTGCCGGCGTCGTAGGTCGCGGAAAAGGCCGGGAAGTCCGGGGAGATCGTCATGTCGCTACTGCTGCGGCTGCTGCGACTGGAATGCCGCAGTGAAGGCGGCCTCGTTGATCGAGACGCCGTACTTCTGGCGCAGGCCGGCCAGCAGCTGAGCGATCAGGTCGTTGCCGATCGTGATGTCGAGCTGCTTGCCGAAGCGGTCGAGCGGTTCCTTTTCCTTGGCGAGGTCGACCGGAATAATCTCTTTCGCGCGCAGGATGACGCTGCCCTGGGCACTGCGCACCGACACGACCTTGCCGACCGGCAGCTTGAACAGCTCCTGGGCCGCAGGCTGCGTCAGGTAGTTGCCGGTATCGGCATCGAAGCGGGTGACCGCGTTGGCCGTACGCAGCTCGAGCCCCAGGTCCTTGGCGGTGGTCGCCATGTCGGTGCCGGCATTGGCCTTGTCGACTGCGTCCTTGACCTTGGCGTCGGCGAGCTTGCGACGCTCCTCGTTCTGCCACGCTTCCTTCACCTTGGCCTCGACCTCGGCGAGTGTGGGGATGCGTGCCGGCGTGATGCGCTCGGTGCGGACGACGAAGTATTCGCCGTTCTGGGTCTCGAGCAATTCGCTCTCGCTGCTCTCACGCGTAGCGAAGGCGGCCTGTAGCACCGCAACGCCAGCCGGACCCAGTGCGACATCCTTGCCGGCCATGTCCTGGCCGCGGGCGTCGACGTTCTCGACCGACTTGACCTTGAGCTGAAGGTCCTGGGCCGCCGTGGCCATCGACTGGGTCTTCGACAGCACGCGTTCGAAGTCTGTCACCAGCTTGATCAGCAGATCGGGAGCGAGTTGGGCCTTGAGGTCTTTCTCGAGCTTCTCCTTCACCTGATCGAACGGCGTCACCTGACCGGCGTCGATCTTGTTGATCCGGATCACATGCCAGCCGAGCGGTGATTGGATCGGCGCGGGCGCCAGGCCCAGTGGCGCGGAGAACACGCCGTCGGCCAGCGGACCGGCCGGCAGGTCCTTCTTGAGGATTTCGCCCAGCTTGATGACGCCGTCTGCAGTCCCGAGGACCTCCTTGGCGGCATCTTCGAGCGACTTTCCGCCGGTCGCGCCGGCGATGATCTTCTTGGCCTTCTCCTCGCTGTCGGCCATCGCCTGGTCGACGTCACGCTTCTCGGGCTTGCCGAATTCGCTCTGGCGAGCATCGTATTCCTGCTTGACCTGATCAGGAGTGACGGTGACCTGCGGCAGCACGTCGTCGACCGTCAGCATCACGTAGGCGAAGCTGCGGTACTCGGGGATCTGGAATTTTGCCTTGTTGGCCTCGAAGTAGGCGGTGAGCTGCTCGGGTGTCGGGCTGGGCACGTTCACCACGATCGAATCGGGGACATAGATCGTTTCGGCCACGCGCTTCTCGCCCTGCCCCTTGAACAGCTCGTCGCGCAGGCTGACCGGAGCCAAACCCTCGCTGCGCACCACGCCGAACAGCTGAATGGTCGCGATCTCGCGGCGCACGTCGGCGACGTAGGCCGCCTCGGGAATGCGCGCCTGCTGCAGAAGCGAGCGATAGCGATTGGCGTCGAAGGCGCCGCCGGTGCCGGCAAAGGAGGGGTTGCGTGCGATCGTGGCCTGGACCTCGGCCATGCTGATGGCGAGACCGTACTCGCGGATGGCGTTGTCGATCACGGCGCGCTGGATAACGTCGTCGAGGGCACGGATGTGCAGGCCATAGCGCAATGCCGCTTCCGGCTCGGGCCGCTGGCCGGTCTGGCGCTGGATCTGCTCGATCTGGCGATTGAAGCGGTCGCGCACTTCCTCGACGGTCACGCCGGTGCCGCCGAACCAGCCGTAGAGCGGGATATGGGTGCCGCCGACATGCGCCACTTCGCTGTTGCGGCCGCCCAGGCGCAACATGTCACCGATCCCCCAAAGCCCGAAGCTGATGATCAACATGCTCATCAGGGCGAACATGATGACGAAGCCGGCGTATTTTCTGAGTTTGCTCACGGGAACAGCTATGGCGCGAGGAGGGGTGTCGGGACGGGGCGCATGCCTACCACCGGCCCCCCTTGCAGGCAATGTGGCAGGCCATTAGACACGCTGCGGTCGCAATATGAGGAATTCATGGCCCGCACACGCCGCCCGCTGATCGCCGGCAACTGGAAAATGAACGGTCTGCGGGCCGATGCGCTGGCGCTGGCCAAGGGCGTGGCCGACGGCGTTCGGCTGGCCGGGTGGACCGACCGGGACGTGCTGGTTTGCCCGCCGGCGACCTTGGTCATGGCGGTCGCGGAGGCGGTGAAGGGCAGCGGCCTGCTGGTCGGAGGCGAGGACTGCCACGCCAAGGCGAGCGGTGCCCATACCGGTGATGTGTCGGCTGAAATGCTCAGGGACGCCGGCGCCAGTCACGTCATCGTCGGCCATTCGGAGCGCCGGACCGACCACGGCGAAACCGACGCTGTCGTGCGCGCCAAGGCAGAGGCTGCCTGGCGGGCGGGTTTGCTGCCGATCGTCTGCATCGGCGAGACCCTGGCGGAGCGCGAGACTGGCCGCACCCTGGCTGTCCTCGAAAGCCAGTTGAAGGGCAGCGTGCCGGGAGGATCGACCGCGGCGAAGCTGGTGGTGGCCTATGAACCGGTCTGGGCGATCGGCACCGGCAAGACACCGACCACGGCCGAGGTTGCGGCAGCCCACGCGCATATTCGCAAGGTTCTGGGTGGGCTGGTGCCGGATGTCGCGGGCGTGCGGCTGCTCTATGGCGGCTCGGTGAAGGGCAGCAATGCCCTGGAATTGCTGGCCGCGGGCGATGTCGACGGCGCGCTGGTCGGTGGCGCCGCCCTGAAAGCCGACGAATTTTTGGCTATCGCCAAGGCCGCCTAAAGCGGCTAGAAGCCCCCGCGTAAAATGGACAGTGTAAAAGCATTCCTGCACGAGTGGCGCGTTGTGCTGCTGATGATCCACGTGATCGTCACGGCCGCCATGATCGTGGTCATCCTGCTCCAGCGCAGCGAAGGCGGCGGCCTCGGCATGGGCCGAACCGACGCGCTGTTCTCCGTGCGTGGCCAGGCGAACGTGCTGTCGCGGGCCACGGCAATCTTTGCCGGCATCTTCTTCTTCCTGAGCCTGCTGATGGCCTGGAGTGTCGGTACACCGCTCGCTTCGCGCTCGATCATGGACAACGTGCCGGCCGGCACTGGGGCTCCGACGGCGCCCGCCGCTGGCGGCCCGGCGGCCCCGAATCCCGGCGCGCCCGCGCCGGGCACCGCGGCACCGCCCGGCGGAACCGCTCCGCCGACCGCGCCCGCAGCGCCGACCCGCTAACTTCGGATGATGCACTCAGGATCTGCCCTCCACCGACCCTTCGGTGGAGCGATATCCCCATGGCCGTGTCCAACTAGATTTAGTAGTTTGTAACTCCATGACGCGCTTTATCTTCATAACGGGCGGCGTGGTTTCCTCGCTTGGTAAGGGTCTTTCGTCGGCGGCGCTTGGAGCGCTGCTGCAGGCCCGCGGCTTCCGGGTCCGGCTGCGCAAACTCGACCCGTACCTCAACGTCGATCCGGGCACGATGAGCCCGTACCAGCACGGCGAGGTCTTCGTCACCGACGACGGTGCCGAGACCGATCTCGACCTTGGCCACTATGAGCGCTTCACAGGCGTGGACGCCAAACAGAGCGACAACATCACCACAGGCCGGATTTATTCGAGCGTGATCGCTCGGGAGCGCCGCGGCGAATATCTCGGCGCCACCGTGCAGGTGATCCCGCACGTCACCGACGCAATCAAGGAGTTCGTCGTCACCGATACCGACAAGGAAGATTTCGTCCTGGTCGAGGTGGGCGGCACGGTGGGTGACATCGAAAGCCTGCCGTTCCTGGAGGCCATCCGCCAGGTCGGCAACGAACTCGGCCGCGAGCGCGTCATGTACGTGCATCTCACCCTGCTGCCCTGGGTGCCGACGGCCGGCGAACTCAAGACGAAGCCGACCCAGCACTCGGTCAAGGAGCTGTTGAGTGTCGGTATTCAGCCCGACCTGCTGGTATGCCGTTCGGGCGACAAGGAGATCCCGGCCAACGAGCGGCGCAAGATCGCGCTATTCTGCAACGTGCGGCCTGAGCGCGTGATCGAAGCGCGCGACGTCGACACGATCTACCAGGTGCCGATCGCCTATCACGACCAGGGCTTCGACCGGGAGGTCTGCAGGTATTTTGGCCTCGAGGACAAGGAGCCCAACCTCGAACGCTGGCGCGGCGTGGTGCGTTCGGTGCGCGAACCCGAGGGCAAGGTGACCATCGCGGTGGTCGGCAAGTACACCGTGCTGCTCGACGCCTACAAGTCGCTTTCCGAGGCTCTGACCCACGGCGGTTTCGGCAGCAACGTGAAGGTTGGCCTGGAGTGGATGGACTCCGAGATCTTCGAGCGCGACGACGCCGTCAGCCATCTCGAGAACGTGCACGGCATCCTCGTGCCGGGCGGCTTCGGCGAGCGCGGCACCGAAGGCAAGATCCACGCAGTGAAGTTCGCGCGCGAGCGCAAAGTGCCGTTCTTCGGCATCTGCTTCGGCATGCAGATGGCGGTGATCGAGGCCGCCCGCAACCTGCTCGGCATCGAGCACGCCTCGTCGAGCGAGTTCGGCCCGACCGATCATGCCGTGGTCGGGCTGATGACCGAATGGGTGAAGGGAAACCAGGTCGAGAAGCGCACTGCTCAAGGCGACATGGGCGGCACGATGCGTCTCGGCGCCTATCCGGCGCATCTGCGGCGTGGCACCAAGGTGCACGAGATCTACGGCCAGGACGTGATCAGCGAGCGCCATCGCCACCGCTACGAGGTCAACGTCAACTACAAGGACCGCCTCGAGCAGGTCGGTCTGCGCTTTTCGGGGATGTCGCCGGACGGCATCCTGCCGGAGATCGTCGAGATTCCCGACCATCCGTGGTTCATCGGGGTGCAGTATCACCCCGAGTTGAAGTCGCGGCCCTTTGCGCCGCATCCGCTGTTTTCATCGTTCATCGGCGCAGCCAAGGCCCAGAGCCGGCTGGTCTGATTTCGATCCGGGGAGGGCCGGGGGCGGGGATGGGCCTGTCCGCGGTACCGTATTTCGGTCATGTTCTTCGGCTGAAGTTCACCGTCATGACCGTCCGCTTCCTGCTGTCGCTCGTCCTTGGCCTCACCGTCGCCGCCGCAGGCGTCCTGGCGCAAGGCGCCGCCCAATCGCCCTATGGCAAGGCCGAGCGTCGCGACCCGCTGTTCCTGCGCTTTCCCGAGATGGCCGGGCGCTACTGGGTCAACACCGAAACCATGACGTCGAGCCACAAGGCGGTCGCCGTGCCGATGCCCAAGCAGTGCGCCTTCGTCTACGCCGATACCTACACCAAGGGCCCGATGAGCGAGCGCGAGGTTCAGGACATGGCGCTGTCGACCTGCAATCGCCGTCTCGCCGATCTCGGGCCGCTGGGCGAGAACTACACCGTTCCCTGTCAGTGCAAAGTCGTGATCAGCAATGAGACCTATCTCGTTCCCCGCGACACCTTGCCGGACGACGCCTATGGACCGGCCTCGATCTTCTATCGCGACGATCGCGGCAACGTCGCGCGCCTCAACGGTGTCGCGCGCTATGGCGCGCTGGTCGGGCGGGATCGTTCCGTGACCTTCAACGTCGACAATCCGCGTGGCGAGAAAGTGTGCGAAGGCACCTTCACCAACGAGGGACCGGGCAATGGCCGCTTCGTACTGTCGTGCTTCGACGGCAAGTTCGGTGGGCAGGGCACCTACCAGAACAAGACCGGCGCGCCCAATGACCATGTCATCGCGCGCGGCCAGACGGCGCGCGGGCAGCCGGTGGTCATGGTGATCGGCCTGCCGTCGCAACTGGCGGCCGGCACTTATGGCGGGCTCTGACATGGCGCGCTGGCTGGTCTTGGCCGCGATCGCGCTTTTGCCGGCCGGCGCGCTGGCGCAGAGCGCGGGCGAGGTCGAGCGTTGTTTCCAGAATCCGTCGGCTTGCTCGCGCGGTCCCGCCGAGGCACCGCGGCCGGCAGCGGCCGGCCAGAACGCACCGGCGCCCGCAGCCGACTATGCGACCGTTCTCAACGGTCCGGAAGTCGACCGCAAACGGGTCCAGGAATCGTTGCGGGTTCTCGACAAGTACACCGGACCGATCGACGGCAACCTGCAGTCGGAACCGAGCCAGAAGGCGATCTCGGATTGGCAGAAGGGGCACGGCTACCCGCAGGTCGGCAAGCTGACGCCGGCAGAGACCCAGACGCTGCATGCCGAGGCTGCCAAGGCTCCCATCAAGCGCATCGATCCGAGCCAGACCGCGACGGCGCCGCCAGTCCCGATCGCGCCGCCGCCGAGCAATGCCGATACCCTGAAGAGCCTCCAGACCAGGATCGCCGAGCGCCGCAAGGCTGCGGAGCCCAAGGCCGAAGCCGCGGCGCAATCTCTGGTCAAGGATCTCAGGAGCTACATCTCGGCCGACGGCAAAGGCGTCGCCGGCGATCAATTCGCGTCCTTCGCCAAATGGTATGCCGACAACAAGGCAGCGGGCCGCGCGATCGGCGAAGTGACGCCCGCGATCGACGATTATGGCGACGCCAAAGCGGGAGCGGCGGCGACGGCGGAGATCCGCTTCGAGACCAAGCAGGGCGACAAGAGCTTCTCGCAGTGCCTGGTCTTTGCCTGGGTCGAGGCAAGCCCGCGCAGGAATGGCGAAGCCTTCTCCTGCGACGACGTCGCCGCGGTCGAAAAATGGAAGACCGATCAGGCGCTCAAGAGCGCCTGGCGCTAATCGACTCGCTCAAGATAGCTCTCGAACACGCCGACATGCACTGCCGCGGGGTCGGCTGAATTCGGCCAGAGCTCTTCGGCCCTGAAGCGCACGTCGTAGGTCGGCTCGTCCTCGGCCTCGACCCCATGGGCATGGGCGTCGGGAAAGGGGTAAGCGGGCGATATCCCGACCACCACGCCGCTCTTGCCGCGGACATAGCCCGGCGCGCGGACATGACCGGAGACGTGCTCGGTGCGTACCCGAACCTTGTCGCCGATCTTGAATTTCTCGCGCGTCGCGACATTCGTCCGCCCGGGTCCGATCGGCAGCGCCAGCGGAAACGCGCCTTGCGCCCGCCGATCGAGTTCTTCCTTCGTGACTATGCCTTTCTCGACGCAGAGCGTGGCGAGGCTGGTCAGCGAGCGTTCGTAGTAGCTGGCCGAAAGATAGTGCCGCGGCTCCATGCGCTCGATGGCATGCCGATATTCATCCATGTTGAAGATTCCGAGCTTCACGGCGAGCGAATACAGCGCGTTGACCCGCTTTTCCCACGGCTCGTGGAACGTCTGGGCCTTCAGGGTGTAGCGGACGCGGCCGAAGCCCTGGCGGCCACCCATGTCATGAACGCCATCCATGCGTCGGCTCCTAGAGGCGCGCGACGCCGATCATGGCGTCCTTGGTGACGATCTTGGCGAGTTCCTCTTCCGACCAGCCCTTGGTGTGGTCGGGCCGGACCGGCAGAACCATGTAGCGCGTGTCGGCAGTGGTGTCCCACACGCGGATATCGATCGACTCCGGCAGATCCAGCCCCATCTCCTTCAGGACGGTGCGCGACTGACGCACGACACGGGCACGATATTCGAGATCCTTGTACCAGTCCGGCGGCAATCCGATGATCGAGAAGGCCGTGCACGAGCAGAGCGTGCAGACGATCACGTTCTGCAGCGTCGGCGTATTCTCCAGCACGACCAGGTGCCGATGGTGCGGCGGCATGGTGAGGCCCAGTTCGCCGACCGCCGCGCGGCCGTTGGCCAGCAGGCGCTTCTTGAATTCGGGGTCGGTCCAAGCCTTGGCGATGACGCGGGCACCGTTTTCCGGGATCCACTTCTCCTCGACCGTGTGCTTGAACTCGTCGATGAACGGGCCGGGGTTCATGCCACGATCGTGCATCACCGCCTGGATGGCATCGACGCGCCGCTCCACGGTGGGGGTGTCCTGCTGGACATGGCTGCTGTCGGGCATCGCGGCGCTCCCTGTAAGGCTTGCTGTCTGCGGCCGAGTATACCTTGCCGGCCGGGAGGCACGCAGCTAGAGAAGCCCCGCTTGGAAGGAGTTTATCTAATGAGCGCCATCGTCGACGTCCGCGGCCGTGAAATCCTCGATAGCCGCGGCAATCCGACCGTCGAAGTCGATGTCGAACTGGAGAGCGGCGCGATCGGCCGTGCTGCGGTTCCGTCCGGCGCCTCGACCGGCGCACACGAGGCGGTCGAGCTCCGTGACGGCGACAAGAAGCGTTACGGCGGCAAGGGCGTGCTGAAGGCGGTGTCGGCGGTCAACACCGAGATCATGGACCTGCTGTCGGGGCTCGAGGCGCGCGACCAGATCAAGATCGACCGCGCGATGATCGACCTCGATGGGACGCCCAACAAGGGGCGTCTCGGCGCCAATGCGATCCTCGGCGTATCGCTTGCGGTGGCCAAGGCGGCGGCGCTCGAGAGCGATCTGCCGCTCTACCGCTATGTCGGCGGCAGCCAGGCCGCGGTGCTGCCGGTGCCGATGATGAACATCATCAATGGCGGCGCGCATGCCGACAATCCGATCGACATTCAGGAATTCATGATCATGCCGGTCGGCGCCGACCGCTTCTCCGAGGCGCTGCGCATGGGCTCTGAGGTATTCCACGCGCTGCGTGTCCAGCTCAAGGACGCGGGCCATAACACCAATGTCGGCGACGAAGGCGGTTTCGCACCGAACCTCGCCACCGCCGACGAGGCGCTCAGCTTCATCATGAAGTCGATCGAGAAGGCGGGTTATCGCCCCGGCGAGGACGTGATGCTGGCGCTCGATCCGGCCTCGACCGAGTTCTTCAAGAAAGGCAAGTACGAGCTGAAAGGCGAGGGCAAGTCGCTCGACCAGGGCGGCATGGTCGACTACTACGCCAGCCTGGTCGCCAAGTACCCGATCATCTCGATCGAGGACGGCATGGCCGAGGACGACATGCAGGGCTGGAAGGCGATCACCGACAAGCTCGGCAAGAAGATCCAGCTGGTCGGCGACGATCTCTTCGTCACCAATCCGAAGCGCCTCGGGCAGGGCATCAAGGACGGCCTCGCCAACGCGATCCTCGTGAAGGTCAACCAGATCGGCTCGCTGACCGAGACGATGGAAGCCGTATCGATGGCGCGGAACGCCAACTACGGCGCGGTGATGTCGCATCGCTCGGGCGAGACCGAGGATTCCACCATCGCCGATCTCGCCGTGGCGACCAACTGCGGCCAGATCAAGACCGGCTCGCTGTCACGTTCGGATCGCCTGGCCAAGTACAATCAACTGCTGCGCATCGAGGAACAGCTCGGCACCCAGGCTCGTTATGCCGGCAGGTCGATCATCCGCGGCGCCTGATGCGCAAGATCCTGGTCATCGGCATCGGCGCAGGCAATCCGGACTACCTCACGGTCCAGGCGATCGATGCCCTTAACCGGGTCGATGTGTTCTTCATTCCCGACAAAGGCGAGGAAAAGTCGGGGCTGCGCGAATTGCGCGAGCGCATCCTCGCGCGCTTCATCAAGACGCCCAAGCATCGTACAGTGTCCGTCGCCATCCCCAAGCGGCGTGAAGCAGGCAACGACTATCGCGGCGCCGTCGACGACTGGCACGCCGCCCTGATCGCAAACTACGAAAAGCTGTTCGCCGAGCATCTCCCCGAGGGCGAGGTCGGCGGCTTCCTCGTCTGGGGCGATCCGATGCTCTACGACAGCACCCTGCGGCTGCTCGAGCGGCTGTCTGCCGAGGTCGAGGTGATTCCGGGCATCAGCGCCGTCCAGGCTCTCGCCGCGCGTCACGCGATCCCGATCAACCGGATCGGCGAGCCGGTGCTCCTCACGACCGGGCGCAAGGCGATGCTCGGCCTGCCCGAGGACGTCGACAGCGTGATCCTGCTCGACGGCGAGCAGGCCTTCGCCCATGTCCCGGGCGACTACGACATCTTCTGGGGCGCCTATCTCGGCACGCCCGATGAAATTCTGGTGTCCGGCCGGCTGACCGATGTGAAGGCCGAGATCGAAAAGACCCGCGCCGAGGCGCGCCGGCGGCACGGCTGGATCATGGACACTTATCTGCTGCGCGGCCGGAGCTGAACGCGACCTCATAGTGATCTGCGGATTCGTCAAAGCCCGACAGCACGGCACGCGCCTGCGGCTCGACATGGGCCCGGGCGATGTCCTCGCCGGCAAAGGCCCGAATCGCCTCACGTGACTCCCAGAGGGTGACTGCCAGGAATTCCGTCCCGGCGCCGGTCGATCGCTGCAGCAGCCAGGCGCCGCGATGGCCGGCCAGCCGCTTCAACTCGGGCACGACGTTGCGGGTGAAGTGGCGGACATAGGCAGGGGCATTGGCCGTGGAGGCGCGGCCGCGCCAGGTGCGTGCGATCATGCCTTCGAGCTAGTGGCGGGAGGCCGGCGGGTATTGGTAAAAATTGCCCATGCCCCGGCGCGACCCTCATAACGCGGCCCAGTACTGGTGGGACCGGCATCTCGATGGCCTCAGCCTGATGCATGCCGATTTCACGACGCACGAGTACCCGCAACATACCCATGACGCGCTGGTGATCGCCATCACCGAACAGGGCGGCTCGGTGGTGAAGAGCCGCGGAGAATTGCAGGATGCCACGCCGTCGACCCTGTTCGTGTTCAATCCGGAGGAACCGCACGGGGGCTGGATGGGCCGGAGCGAGCGCTGGCGCTATCGCTCGCTCTACCTGACCCGTCAGGCGCTCGAGCGCGTCGCCGCGGGCCTCGGCGTCGCCGAGGTACCCTATTTCACGCGCAACACGTTTGCCGATCCGGACCTGATCGGGGCGTTCCTCGCCATGCACCACGCACTGGAGCAGGGACGGGACGTATTTCGCGAGCGCGAGTTGCTGATCGTGGGATTCGGGGAGCTGTTCAGGCGGCACGGCAGCAGGCCCGTGCGCATCGAGGAAGGCCGGCGGGACCGCGCGCTCTTCGAGCGCGTGCGCGGACGAATGCGCGCCGACTATGCGGAGGATCTTTGTCTCGATGCGCTTGCCCGCGACGTGGGTCTGACGACATTCCAGCTGATCGGCCTGTTCAAGCGCAGCGTCGGCCTTACCCCGCACACGTATCTGACACAGGTCAGGCTCGGCATGGCCTGTCAGCGCCTGCGCCAGCAGCTGGCGCCGGCCGACGTGGCGACAGATGTCGGCTTCTACGACCAGAGCGCGCTCAATCGTCACTTCAAGCGCTGCTACGGGATCACGCCGATGCAGTTCTCTCGTGCTGCGGCAGCCTGATCACCGGGCAGAGGCAATTTTCGCCAATACGCTCGACGGCGCCTCGCTTAAGGGCGAGTAATGCATCTTTATTGTCACGACCATCCCGACGCGCTCAGTCTCGATACCGCCGTTGCCGATGCCCGGCCTGGCCGGATCGCGCTGGTCGACACGCCGTTCTATCCCGGCGGCGGCGGCCAACTGGCCGATCGCGGTCTTGTGCGCTGGGCGGGCGGCGAAGCCCGGGTGACCGGCTTCGAGGTGTCTGCAGGCAAGCTGTGGCACCTGCTGGACACCCAGGCCGATATCGCGGGCAATGTCGAAGCCGTCGTCGATGCGGACTTCCGCCGGAAGATGCGCCAGCTCCATACCGACACCCACGTGTTGAACGCGCTGGTGTTCCAACAGTTCGACGGAGCATTGGTGACCGGCGTGCAGATGGCCGAGGACGGTACGGCGCGCATGGATTTCGATGTGCCTGGCGCCGACAACGACCGCCTGCGCGCGCTGGAGGGACCGATCAACGACATCATCCGGCAGGACATACCCCTCAACTTCGTCTACGTGCCGATGCACCAGGCCCAGGCAGAGAAGGGCCTGATCCGCAGCCGTTCGGTGGCGCCGCCGCCGACGCCGGACGGAAAAATCCGGGTCGTCGAGATCGTCGGCCTCGATCGTCAGGCCTGTGGCGGTACCCATCTCGCATCGACCGGCGGCTCGCCGCCGGTGCGCATTCTCAAGATCGACAACAAGGGCCGGCACAACAGACGGGTACGTATCGGGCTAGGCCCCTAGGCTCGTCTTTGGGCGAAAATCCTTGATTTCCAACACCATATGTTGCTCTATGGTCGCAGGAAGTCGGCATATGTTGTTGAGACCGCGTCAGATTCTGGCTCCGCTGATCTTCGCCACGCTGTTCGGTTACTTCGGTTACCACCTCGTGAATGGCGATCGCGGCCTGCTGGCCATGGCGCAACTGCAGCGTGAAGTGCAAATCGCCGACCAAAATCTCGCCGAAGCCGAGACGACCCGGAAGATCTGGGAGAGGCGCGTCGCTGCCTTGCGCAATGGCTCGCTCGATCCCGACATGCTCGACGAGCGTGCACGAGCGCTACTGAACTACGCGCGCAAGGACGACATCATCGTCTTCACGCCGACTCGCTGAAGCGAGGACGTCCGACATTCCAGTGCCGCTCCGCGGCAACTCGCAACAAACTTTCCGGGCGACTCCGTTGCTGGAAAACAATCGCTCAATTGCTGCGCCGCACTCGGGCTCAATCTGGTTTTTTACTGCTAGATCAACAACATCGGCATGGGCGATGCTATAAGCCGCTGCGGGGCAGTTGAGGGGAAATGCCATGGCAAAACCGGCCACCAAGCCGAAGGTCGTCGCTCTTCCGGCCGACACGAAATCTCCTGCCAAGGCGCCCGGACCGGGCAGTAATCGCGTCAATCCCGAAACCCTGACGAAGTTCTATCGAGACATGCTGCTGATCCGCCGCTTCGAGGAGCGCGCGGGACAACTTTATGGCATGGGCCTGATCGGCGGTTTCTGCCACCTCTACATCGGCCAGGAAGCCGTCGTTGTCGGGATGCAATCGACGATCAACGACAAGGACGCGATCGTCACGTCCTACCGGGATCACGGACACATGCTGGCCTGCGGCATGGACCCCAAGGGTGTCATGGCCGAATTGACCGGCCGCAGCGGCGGCTACTCCAAGGGCAAAGGCGGCTCGATGCACATGTTCAGCCGCGAGAAGAACTTCTACGGCGGCCACGGCATCGTCGGCGCCCAGGTACCGATCGGAACGGGGTTGGCATTCGCCCACAAATACCAGGGCACGAAGAACGTCTCGCTGACCTATTTCGGCGATGGCAGTGCGAACCAGGGCCAGGTCTACGAGGCGATGAACATGGCGGCGCTCTGGAAGCTGCCGGTCATCTACATCATCGAGAACAATCGCTACGGCATGGGCACCTCGGTCGAGCGCGCCTCGGCCATCACCGAACTCTACCGTCACGGCGAGGCATTCGGCATTCCGGGCGAGCAGGTCGACGGAATGGACGTGCTTGCGGTGCGTGCGGCGGGCGAGCGGGCGGTCGAGCATGCCCGCGGCGGCAACGGGCCGTACATCCTGGAGATGCAGACCTATCGCTATCGCGGCCACTCGATGAGCGACCCCGCCAAGTACCGGACAAAGGAAGAGGTCGATAAGTACCGCAACGAGCGCGACCCGATCGATCACGTGCGAAAGATGCTGGCCGACGGCAAGATGGCCGACGAGAGCGCTCTCAAGGCGATCGACGCGGAGATCCGCAAGATCGTCAACGACGCGGCCGAGTTCGCGCAGCAAAGCCCCGAGCCGGATCCATCGCAGCTTTGGACTGACGTCCTGGTCGGAGGCTGAGCAATGTCCATTCCGGTTCTGATGCCCGCGCTTTCGCCCACCATGACGGAGGGCAAACTCGCCAAGTGGCACGTCAAGGTCGGCGACGCCGTGAAGGCAGGGCAGGTGATCTGCGAGATCGAGACCGACAAGGCGACCATGGAAGTGGAAGCCGTCGATGAAGGCACCGTGGCGCAGATCCTGATCGCCGAAGGCACCGAAGGCGTCGCGGTCAACACACCGATCCTGGTGCTGGCAGCCGACGGCGAGAGCATGGCCGATGCGGCAAAGTCCGCGCCAGCCGCAGCGGCCTCCGCGGCGAAGGCCGAGCCTCAGCCCAAGGCGCCGGAGGCACCGATGGCGGTGACTCCGGCTGCTCCCCAAGCCGTGGCTCCCGCAAGCGAACCGGACTACTCGGGCAAGACCGTAAAGATGACGGTGCGCGAGGCCCTGCGCGACGCAATGGCGGAAGAGATGCGCAAGGACGGCAACGTCTTCCTGATGGGCGAGGAAGTCGCGCAGTACCAGGGCGCCTACAAGGTGAGCCAGGGGCTGCTCGAGGAATTCGGCGCCCGGCGGGTGATCGACACGCCGATCACCGAGCACGGCTTCGCCGGCCTCGGCGTCGGTGCGGCCTTCGGCGGTCTAAAGCCGATCGTTGAGTTCATGACCTTCAACTTCGCCATGCAGGCGATCGACCAGATCATCAACTCGGCCTCCAAGACGCACTACATGTCGGGCGGCCAGATGACCTGCCCGATCGTGTTCCGCGGCCCCAACGGTGCCGCCGCACGAGTCGCGGCCCAGCACTCGCAATGCTACGCGAGCTGGTATGCGCACTGCCCGGGCATGCGCGTGCTCTCGCCGTGGAGCGCGGCCGACGCCAAGGGGCTGCTGAAGTCGGCGATTCGCGATCCCAATCCGGTGATCTTCCTCGAGAACGAGTTGCTCTACGGCCATCAGTTCGAGGTGCCGGAGGATCCCGATTACATCGTGCCGATCGGCAAGGCCAAGATCGAGCGTGCAGGCAAGGACGTCACGATCGTCGCCTTCTCGATCATGGTCGGCAAGGCGCTTCAGGCGGCGGACGAACTGGCCAAGATCGGCATCGATGCGGAGGTGATCAACCTGCGCAGCCTGCGTCCG
>JBGAIW010000057.1:0-27770 GCA_044225265.1 Reyranella sp. | reverse complement strand
ACCTGCGCAGCTTGCGTCCGCTCGATACCGAGACGATCGTCGCCTCGGTGAAGAAGACCAACCGCCTGGTATCGGTCGAGGAGGGCTGGCCGTTCGCCGGCATCGGCTCCGAACTGGCCGCGCAGATGATGGAACAGGCCTTCGACTGGCTCGACGCGCCGGTGAAGCGCGTCCATGGCCTCGATGTGCCGCTGCCGTACGCCGCGAATCTCGAAAGGATGGCTCTGCCGCAGGCGGAGACGATCGTCGAGGCCGCCCACGCCGTCTGCAATCGCTGAGGCGGAGTTCCGGGACATGTCGATCAATATCCTGATGCCCGCGCTTTCGCCCACTATGACGGAGGGCAAGCTCGCCAAGTGGCACGTCAAGGTCGGTGACGCCGTCAAGGCAGGGCAGGTGATCTGCGAGATCGAAACCGACAAGGCGACCATGGAAGTGGAAGCCGTCGACGAGGGCAAGGTCGGCCAGATCGTGGTGCCCGAAGACACCGAAGGCGTGAAGGTCAACGCCGTCATCGCGGTCCTGCTCGAGGAAGGCGAGAAGCCAGGCGCCGCGACAACGCCCGCCGCTCAGCCGGCGGCGGCTCCAGCGGCTTCGAGGCCGCCCGCGAGCCCACCTGTTTCGCCGCCCGCTGCGAAGCCCGCCGCACCGGCACCGCAGCCGGCAATGCCGGCCGTCGCATCGGCCGGCCTGAGGGTCTTCGCCTCGCCGCTCGCCAAACGCATTGCAGCGGAGAAGGGCATCAATCTCGCGAGCGTCAAGGGCACTGGCCCGAACGGCCGCATCGTGAAGGCCGACGTTGAAAATGCGAAGCCCGGCGCGCCGGTGGCGGCACCGGCTGCCGCTCCCAAGGCCGCGCCGCGCCCCAGTGCGCCGGCCCAGCCGATCGTCACCGCGCCAGGCGACCAGCGTATCCCGCATACTGCCGTGCGCAAGGTCATCGCGCGGCGCATGCTCGAGTCCAAGCAGACGGTCCCGCATTTCTACCTGACGGTCGAATTCGAGATCGATGCCCTGCTGGCGGCACGTGCGGCAATCAACGAGGTCGCGCGCAAGAAGGACGCTCGCGTGTCGGTCAACGACATGGTGATCAAGGCCTGCGCCAGGGCGCTCCGCGACCATCCCGAATGCAACGCTTCGTGGACCGAGGACGAGATGGTCCAGTACGGCGCGGTCGACATTTCGGTCGCCGTCGCCACCGACCGGGGGCTGATCACGCCGATCGTGCGCAATGCCGACATGAAGGGCGTGGCGCAGATCTCGATCGAAATGAAGGACCTCGCCACCCGCGCCAAGGACGGCAAGCTGAAGCTCGACGAATTCCAGGGCGGCGGGTTCACGATCTCCAACCTTGGCATGTTCGGGGTGAAGGAGTTTGCTGCGATCATCAACCCGCCGCAGGCCATGATCCTCGCGGTCGGCGTCGGCGAAGAGCGGGTCGTGGCGCGCAAGGGGCAAATGGTGATCCGCAACATGATGAGCTGCACGCTCGCCGTAGATCACCGCGTCGTGGACGGCGCCATGGGCGCGCAGTTCCTGCAGACGCTCAGGGCCTATATCGAGCAACCGGCGGCGATGCTGGTCTAGGAGCAAGCCATGGCCGAGACCAGCTTCGACTTGATCGTGGTGGGCGGCGGGCCCGGCGGCTACGTCGCCGCCATCCGTGCAGCCCAACTCGGGATGAAGACCGCCGTGGTCGAGCGCGAGCACATGGGCGGCATCTGCCTCAACTGGGGCTGTATCCCGACCAAGGCGCTGCTGCGGACCTCGGAAGTCTACGGGCTCATCAAGCACGCCGACGCGTTCGGGCTCACGGTGAAGGACGTGTCGTTCGACCCGAAGAAGATCGTCGAGCGTTCGCGCAAGGTCGCGGGCCAGCTGAGCAACGGTGTCAAGGGCCTGATGAAGAAGAACAAGATCACGGTGTTCGACGGCACGGCCAAGCTCGCGGGTGCGGGCAAGCTCGCTGTGGCGATGAACGACAAGAGCAACGTGACGCTCGCCTACAAGAACGTGATCCTGGCGACTGGCGCGCGGGCCCGGAATCTTCCGGGCCTCGAAGCCGACGGCAAGCTGTTGTGGTCCTACAAGGAAGCCATGGTGCCGGCGGAGATTCCGAAATCGCTGCTGGTGATCGGCTCGGGGGCGATCGGGATCGAGTTCGCGAGTTTCTATCGCACCATGGGCGCCGAGGTGACGGTTTGCGAGGTCGTCGACCGTATCCTGCCGGTGGAAGACGAGGAGGTGTCGGCCTTCGCCAAACGCGCTTTCGAGAAGCAGGGCATGAAGATCTTCACCGGCGCTACGGTGTCGAACCTGAAGAAGGGTGCCAACAGCGTCACGGCCACCATCACCGCCGGCGGCAAGAGCCAGGAGATCACGGTCGATCGCGTGATCTCGGCGGTCGGAATCGTCGGCAATGTCGAGAACCTCGGCCTCGAAGGCACCAAGGTGAAGGTCGAGAAGACCCACATCGTGATTGACCCGTACGGCTTCACCGGCGAACCCAACGTCTATGCGATCGGCGACGTCGCTGGTCCGCCATGGCTCGCCCACAAGGCGATGCACGAGGGCGTGCTGGTGGTCGAGAAGATCGCCGGCGTGAAGGGCGTTCATCCCATGAACACGGCCAACATTCCGGGCTGCACCTACTGCCAGCCCCAGGTCGCGAGCATCGGTCTCACCGAGGCTGCTGCGAAGGCGAAGGGATTGGCGATCAAGGTCGGCAAGTTCCCGTTCATCGGAAACGGCAAGGCGATCGCGCTCGGCGAGCCCGAGGGCTTCATCAAGACGATCTTCGACGCCAAGACCGGCGAATTGCTGGGTGCCCATATGATCGGCGCGGAAGTGACCGAGCTGATCCAGGGGTATTCCGTGGCCAAGACCCTGGAAACCACCGAGGCGGAGCTGATGGCCACCGTGTTCCCGCATCCGACCCTGTCGGAGATGATGCACGAGTCGGTACTGGCGGCGTACGGCCGGACGCTCCATATCTAGGCCGACCTGTCGGAAGTGATATGGACGGCTCGAACGACAAGCCCACGTTGAGCCGGGCGGAGCGCCATCCCGAGAAGGCGCATCGGCCCGACAATCCGATCCGGCGCAAGCCGGAATGGATCCGGGTACGTGCGCCCAATTCCCCTGAATACGCCGAGACCAGGAGGCTGATGCGCGAGCATGGCCTCACCACGGTGTGCGAGGAAGCGGCGTGTCCAAACATCGGCGAGTGCTGGAAGCACAAGCACGCCACCTTCATGATTATGGGCGAGGTCTGTACGCGCGCCTGTGCCTTCTGCAACGTCGCGACCGGCAAACCCGGCGCGCTCAATACGCACGAACCGGCCAACATCGCCGAGGCCGTCGGCAAGCTGGGACTCGGCCATGTCGTGGTGACCTCGGTCGATCGCGACGATCTCGAGGATGGCGGGGCAGGGCACTTCTCGGCGGTCATCACGGCGCTGCACCGGTCGGCGCCTTCGACCACGGTCGAGATCCTGACGCCCGATTTCATGCGCAAGCCGGGGGCGATCGAGACCGTGCTCGCGGCGCGGCCTGACGTGTTCAACCACAATCTGGAAACCGTGCCGCGGCTCTATCCGATGATCCGGCCCGGCGCGCGCTATTTCACCTCGCTCAGGCTGCTGTCGCGGGTCAAGGAGATCGATCCGACGATGTTCACCAAGTCCGGGCTGATGGTCGGCCTCGGCGAAACGCGCGAGGAGATCCTTCAGGTGATGGACGATCTGCGTGCGGCGGATGTCGATTTCCTGACTGTCGGTCAATATCTTCAGCCCACCCCCAAGCATGCACCGATCGACCGGTTCTGGACCCCGGCCGAGTTCGAGGCACTGGCGGCAATGGCGCGGGCCAAGGGATTCCTGATGGTGTCGGCCTCGCCGCTCACGCGCTCAAGCTACCACGCCGGCGACGACTTCCAGCGGCTGAAGGCGGCCCGGCAGAAGTGATCCGTCACTCGGAGCGGCGCATCGTGGGCTACGCGCCGCGTCAGATGTTCGATCTGGTCGCGGACGTGGCACGCTATCCGGACTTCCTGCCGTGGTGCACGGCGGCTCGCATGCGCCAGCGCGTGAGCGACACGGTCGAGATCGACGAACTGGCGATCGGGTTCGGGCCGTTTCACGAAAAGTTCGTGTCGCGCGTGGTGTGCACCGCTGACGATCCGTCGGCGCTCCGCATCGACACGACCGGCACCGAGGGGCCATTCCGGCACCTGACCAGCCATTGGGTCTTCCGCGCACACGACCAGGGCACGCAGATCGAATTCACGCTGGAGTTCGAATTCCGTTCCTTGCTGCTCCAGAAGACGGTTCAGGTGCTGTTTGCCGAAGCCGTGAAGCGCATGGTCTCGGCCTTCGAGGGTCGTGCCCGGCAGCTTTACGGCGTCAGCGCTCCGCCAGCGAAGAAACCATCGCCAGCGCAGTGAGCACGGTGAGGCGGCGGATGTTGTCGCGATCGCCCGGAAAGACGTGACGCTCGGCAATCGGGTCGTGGCCGGCACGCACCGCTCCGAAATGCACCAGCCCGACCGGCTTTTCCGCCGAACCGCCGCCGGGACCGGCGACGCCCGTCACCGACACCGCGATCTGGGCATTCGATCGCGACAGCGCGCCGTTCGCCATGGCGCGGGCGACGTATTCACTGACGGCGCCGTGGCCCAGGATGGCGTCCCACGGCACGCCGATCATTTCGCGCTTGGCCTCGTTGGAGTAGGTGACGAAAGCCCGGTCGACGACGTCCGACGAGCCCGAAATCGCCGTCAGCGCCGCCGAGATCATGCCACCGGTGCACGATTCGGCGGTGACCAGCTTCAGCCCCTTCTTGCGGCAGGCGGCCAAGGCGTGTTCGGCCGCTTCGCGCAATTCATGATCGAACATACTCAACTCCTCGGCAGTTCGACGGTCGCGACCGCCTGGGCGGCGATGCCTTCGCGCCGCCCGGTGAAGCCCAGCCCCTCGGTGGTCGTTGCCTTGACGCTCACCCGGTCGGACGCGATGCCGACGATGCGGGCAATACTCTCGCGCATCTTCTCGCGGTGCGGCCCGACCTTGGGAGCCTCACACACGAGCGTGAGATCGAGATGAAGGATCCGCCCGCCCTTGGCCGATACCAGCCCGACGGCATGGCGTAGGAAGCGATCCGACGAGGCGCCACGCCATTGCGGATCGGACGGCGGGAAATGCTGGCCGATGTCGCCGGCGCCGATCGTGCCCAGCACCGCATCGGTCAGCGCGTGCAGGGCGACGTCGGCGTCGGAGTGCCCGGCCAGACCTTTCTGGTGCGGGATCGCGATGCCGCCCAGCATCACCGAATTCCCCTCGGCAAAGCCATGGACGTCGAAACCGAATGCCGTGCGCGTCTCGACTGCCGCGCGGACGAGATCGTCGCCGGTCGTAATCTTCCTGTTGTCCTCGCTGCCAGGCACCATCACCACCTTGAGGCCGGCCAGTTCGGCGACGGCGGCATCATCGGTCAAGGCCGTGGACTCCTCTTTGCCCTGTAATGCCGCTTTTCGGTGCGCCGCCAGCAGTGGACCGAATCGAAAGACCTGCGGAGTCTGGGCCCGCCACAGCCGGGTGCGTGGCACGGTTTCGGCGATCGCGTTGGCCGCATCCACTCGCTTCAGGGTGTCGGCGAGCGGTATCCCCAGGACGGCGCCGTCGATGCCCGATTGCGCCGCCGCCGACAGGCAGGCCGCGATATGTCCCGGGTCGACGAACGGACGGGCGGCATCGTGAATGGCGACGAAATCCGGCGCCTGGCCTGCCAGCGCCTCCAGGCCGTTCAGGACGGATTGCTGCCGGCTAACGCCGCCCTGCACTGGGGCAGGCAGGGTAAGTCCGGCGATTGCCGCCTCATAGAGGCCTTCGTCCCCGGCGGCGATCACCACCCGCATCTCCCCAATGCCGGGACAGGCGGCGAGCGCATCCAGCGTATGGCGGAGGACGCTTTTACCCCCAAGGTTGGCATATTGCTTGGGAAGCGGACCGCCAAAGCGGGCTCCACGACCGGCGGCGACGATGAGGGCGATGCAATTTGACACAGCGTGTTGATAACATTGGCATAAGGCGTTCGCACTCGGGGTGCTTGCGCCCGGGGGCTGGACCCGCTATTGCTCGCCCAATTATTGTGCACTGCACAAGATGCCTATAAACTGATCAGGATAATGGATCGCACACCCCGCCTTCGGCCCGTCGATATCGGCCCCGTTCGCATCGACGACCCCGTCATTCTGGCCCCGATGTCCGGCGTCACCGACATGCCTTTCCGGCAGATGGTGAAGCGCGGCGGGGCCGGTCTGGTCGTGTCGGAGATGATCGCCTCGGCGGCGATGGTGCGGGAAAACCGCAAGACCCTCTTGATGGCCAAGAACTCGCCGGAAGAATTTCCGATGTCGGTGCAGCTTGCCGGCTGCGAGCCCCAGGTCATGGCCGAGGCGGCCAAGCTGAACGAGGACCGCGGCGCCGCCATCATCGACATCAATTTCGGCTGCCCGGTGAAGAAGGTCGTGAACGGCCATGCCGGTTCGGCCCTGATGCGCGACGAAGCGCATGCCGCGAAGATCCTCGAGGCCACCGTCAAGGCCGTGAAGCTGCCGGTGACGCTGAAGATGCGCACCGGGTGGGATTCGGCCAACCGCAACGCGCCCAATCTGGCACGCATCGCCGAGGAGAGCGGCATCAAGCTGCTGACCGTGCATGGCCGCACGCGCTGCCAGTTCTATGACGGCCACGCCGACTGGGCCTTCATCCGCGAGGTCAAGGCGGCGACCCGGCTGCCTGTGATCGCCAACGGCGACATCAACACTCTCGACGACGTCGACGAGGCGCTGAACCAGTCCGGAGCCGACGGCGTAATGGTGGGCCGCGGCGCCTATGGCCGGCCCTGGTTCCTCAAGCAGGCGATGCACTATCTGCGGACCGGCGAACGGCTGTCCGATCCGTCGCTGACCGAGCAATTCTCGACCGTGCGCGCCCACTTCGAATCGATGCTCGAGCATTACGGCAACGACACCGGCGTACGCATGGCCCGCAAGCATCTCGGCTGGTACTCCAAGGGCCTGCCGGCTTCGGCCGAGTTCCGCGCCGCCGTCAATCGCGAGACCGAGGCGGGGAAGGTGCGCGACATGATTGCCGCGTTCTTCCTTCCCGCCGTCGAACGGCAGGCCGCGTAGATGGTCCTGCGTACCCTCAAGCGTGCCGATTCGCAGGGCGAGACGTTCTCGAACGCGATCCTCGATTCCCTGTCGGAAGCCGTGGTCGTCGTCGACGGCGCCGGAAACGTCCACTATGCCAATCTGTCGGCGGAGCAGTTCTTCGGCGTCGGCCGCGCTCGCCTGGTCGGCCATCCGTTGAGCGAGTTCGTGCCGGAAGACACGCCGCTCTTCTCGTTGCTCGATCAGGTCCTGGCGACCGGCGGCGCCGTCGCGGAGAACGGCGTAACCTTGAGTTCGCCGCGCATCGGCAACCGGTTCTGCGCGCTGCGTCTTTCGCCGATCGTCGACAGCGATGGACTGGTCTCGGTGTCGCTGGTCGAGCAGTCGATCGCGCGCAGCATCGACCGGCAGATGTCCAATCGCAGCGCTGCCCGCTCGGTGAGCGCGCTGGCCGCCATGCTGGCGCACGAGGTCAAGAATCCGCTGTCGGGAATCCGCGGCGCCGCGCAGCTTCTCGAACAATCGATACCCGACAGCGACCGCGAACTCACCAACCTGATCTGCGAGGAGACCGACCGCATCGTGGCGCTGGTCGACCGCATGGAAGCGTTCGAGGACGGACGGCCGACCGAGCGGGGCGCCCTCAACATCCATCAGGTGCTGAATCACGTCCGGCGCATTGCCCAGAACGGTTTCGGGCGTAGCGTGCGCTTCGTCGAAAGCTACGACCCGTCGCTGCCGGACGTGTTCGGCGATCGCGACCAGTTGATCCAGGTGTTCCTGAATCTGGTCAAAAATGCCTGCGAGGTGCCGGGCGAGAGCGGCGAGCGCGAGATCGAGCTGTCGACCGCCTACAAGCACGGTCTGCGGCTGGCCATCCCGGGCCAGCAGGCCAAGGTCAACCTGCCGCTGGTCGTGTCGGTTCGCGACAACGGCCGCGGCGTGCCGGACGAGATGCGGCCGCATCTGTTCGACGCTTTCGTGACCAACAAGCCGACAGGCACCGGCCTCGGCCTCGCCCTGGTCGCCAAGATCATCAACGACCACGGCGGCGCCGTGGAGTACGACAGCGAACCGGGACGGACTGTGTTCCGCGTCATGTTGCCCCTTCAGGCACCGCAGGGAACGCCATGAGTACCGGAACCACCATCCTCGTCGCCGACGACGACCGCGCGATCCGGACCGTCCTGCATCAGGCGCTGGGCAGGCAGGGGCACACGGTGCGCAGCACCGGCGCGGCTGCGACGCTCTGGCAGTGGGTGCAGGAAGGCGAGGGGCAGTTGGTCATCACCGACGTGGTGATGCCCGACGAAAACGGCCTCGACCTGGTTCCGCGAATTCGCAAGCTGCGTCCCGACCTGCGCATCATCGTCATGAGCGCACAGTCGACGTTGCTCACGGCGGTGCGCGCCACCGAGCGCGGCGCCTTCGAATACCTGCCCAAGCCGTTCGACCTCAACGAACTGATCTCCGTCGTCAACAGGGCGCTCTCGGCGCCGGCCCCGGTCGGAGCGCAGGCGCCCCAGGCCGCGGAGGACGGCGAGCGCCTGCCGCTGATCGGCCGATCGCCGGCGATGCAGGAGATCTATCGCGCGCTCGCGCGCCTGATGGCGACCGACCTCACGGTGATGGTCACCGGCGAATCGGGATCCGGCAAGGAACTGGTGGCGCGCGCGCTGCACGACTACGGCAAGCGCCGCAAAGGACCGTTCGTGGCGCTCAACATGGCGGCAATTCCGCGCGAGCTGATCGAGAGCGAACTGTTCGGCCACGAGCGCGGAGCCTTCACGGGCGCGGTCCAGCGCTCGGCCGGCAAGTTCGAGCAGGCGTCTGGCGGCACGCTCTTTCTCGACGAAATCGGCGACATGCCGCCGGAAGCGCAGACCCGTCTGCTCCGCGTGCTGCAGGAAGGCGAGTACACCACCGTTGGCGGCCGCACGCCGATCAAAGCGAACGTTCGCATCGTCGCCGCCACGCACCGCGACCTGCGGCGCCTGATCCAGCAGGGGCTGTTCCGGGAGGATCTGTTTTATCGCCTCAACGTCGTGCCGATCCGCCTGCCGCCGCTGCGCGAGCGCCTGGACGACATCCCCGAACTGACCAATCACTACCTGCGCCTCGCAACCGCCGACGGCCTGCCGGCCAAGGTCCTGTCGCCCGAGGCCATGGCGCGGCTGAAGCAGCACCGCTGGCCGGGTAACGTCCGCGAGCTCGTCAATCTCGTGCGCCGCCTGTCGGCTCTCTACTCGGAAGAGGTGATCGGGCTGGAGACGATCGAATCCGAATTGGCCGATGCGATCCAGCCGATCGAATCCGAATCGTCGACGGTCAACGGGGCGGGCTCCGACGCCACCCTGGCCGACGCCGTCGACCGACATCTGCAGGCGGTGTTCACCGAACACGGCGACCGGTTGCCGCCGGACGGTCTCTACGACCGCGTCATTTCCGAAGTCGAGCGGCCGTTGCTGTCCCTGGCGCTGGGGGCAACGCGCGGGAACCAGTTGCGCGCAGCCCGTCTCCTGGGGCTCAATCGCAATACTTTGCGCAAGAAGATCAAGGACCTCGACGTCCCGGTGGTTCGCACGCCGCAGGTCCGCCGAGGCGGGTGACTTAATTGACAGCTTCGCTGGGCGTTCCACGCTTGGCCAGCCGGTTCAGTGCGATCGGCCGTGCGCTCAGCGGGCGTGCAGCCTCCGTCGCCCTGGCGGCGTTTGCCATTCTGGCCGGAGCGGCGACCTACGCCTGGCTGGCGGGGCTCGTCCCCAGGCCCTTGCAGACCGGTGGCTGGATCACCGGGCTGCTGGTGGCCGATCTCGTCGTCGCGGTCACCCTGGTCGCCGTACTGGCCGTCAGACTAACCCAACTCTGGCTCGACCGCCGACGCGGCGCCGCGGGCTCGCGCCTGCATATGCGCCTGGTGCTGGTGTGCAGCGTTTTCACCATTACGCCGACCGTGATCGTCACGGTCATCCTGTCGCTGCTGATGACCAACCTGATCGACTTCGTGGTGAAGCCGTCCCAGGCCTCCTACGAAGCCGCGCGTGCCATCGGCGAGCCGGTGCGGCGCGCCCGCGAAGAGGAAATCCTGCGCGACATCTCGGCCATCTCGGTGCCGCTGCAGGAATTGAGCCTCGAAGCCCTGCGCGATAAGGCCACCGTCACCAAGGTACTCGAGCGCTCGATCGAGGGCCGGCCGATCATCGAGGCCGATCTGGTCGACGGCGACAAGGGCGTGATCGCGCGTGCCATCGCGCCAGAGGCCAAGCCGCTGGAAAATCCGGTGCCGCCGGCGCAGGTGCTCTGGCTCGCGGTCAACCAGCAGCGACCGGTCGAGTTCGAGGCGAGCGGGGGAACCTACTTCGTCATGCAGCTCGTGGTCAGCGAGCCGCTGTTCCTGGTCACCGGACATGCTGTCGACTTGAGGGTCGTCGATTACATCAAGAGCATCGAATTCGCCGGCAAGTTCTATTCCCAGATCGAGCAGGCGCTGCGGCGCAACCAGGTGATCATCTTCGCGATATGTGGCGGCATCGCGCTGCTGATGCTGCTTGCCGCGGTGTGGCTGGCGATCGTGTTCGCCACGCGCCTCACCGAGCCGATCGGCAATTTGATGGCGACCGCCGAGCGGGTGCGTGGTGGCGACCTGTCGGCACGGGCGGAGGAGGGGCCGGCCAATGACGAGCTCGGCCTTCTGGCGCGCTCGTTCAACCGCATGACCAGCCAGGTCGAGGAACAGCGCAAGGAGCTGGTCGATGCCAATCGCGAGCTCGATACCAGGCGGCGGCTCACCGATGCCGTGCTGGCGGGCGTCTCGGCTGGAGTGCTGAGCATCGACAGCCAGGGCGTGATCGTGCGCTCCAACCGCTCGGCACTGGAGTTGCTCGATCTGCCTGAAGACGGCGTACTGGGCCGCGAGCTCACGGCGGTGATGCCCGAACTCGTTCCACTCGCCGCCCAGGCGGCGGAGCGCCCCGACCGATTGACCCAGGGCCAGGTCGAGATCCTGCAGCGCGGCATGCGACGCATCCTGCTGGTCCGGATCAGCGCCGCATCCAACGCGGGCGCCGTCGTGACTTTCGACGACGTGACCGATCTGATGTCGGCCCAGCGCATGGCGGCATGGGGCGACGTTGCGCGCCGCATCGCGCACGAGATCAAGAATCCGCTGACACCCATCCAGCTCTCGGCGGAGCGGCTGCGCCGGCGCTACCTGAAGCAAATCAAGGACGATCCGGAGACCTTCTCGATCTGCACCGACACGATCATCCGCCAGGTCGGCGATATCGGGCGCATGGTCGACGAATTCTCGTCGTTCGCGCGCATGCCGCGCCCGACCGTTCATCCCGAGGACGTGAAGGAATTGTGCCAGCAGGCACTGTTCCTGCAGCGCAGCGGCAATGCCGGCATCCGCTACCAATCGAGCCTGCCGGATCACCCGGTTTCGCTGAACTGCGACCGCCGTCAGGTCGGCCAGGTTCTGACCAATATTCTCAAGAACGCCGCCGAGGCGATCGAGGGTCGCGACGAGCAGGCCGGCAGCGCACTGCCCCCGGGTGAAATTTCGCTGAAGCTTACCGAAGAAGGCCCGATCGTGCGGATCGTGGTGCAGGACAACGGCCGTGGCCTGCCGCAGGAGGGCCGCGACCGGCTGACCGAGCCCTACATGACGACGCGCAGCAAGGGCACCGGCCTCGGTCTGGCGATCGTGAAGAAGATCATGGAGGATCACGGCGGCGAGATCGTCCTCGAGGATCGGGAGGGTGGCGGCGCGCGTGTCAGTCTGGTATTCCGGCGCGACGCGAAGGAAATCGCGTCGGCCCGGCCTCAGGCCACCGCCGCACAATGATCCGCTTCCCCCATCGCGGACGATTTGAAGAGTCATGGCCCACGATATCCTGATCGTCGACGACGAACGCGACATCTGCACGCTGATCGCGGGCATTCTCGAGGACGAGGGGCACGCCGCCCGTCGAGCCCACAACAGCAGCGAGGCGATCGAGGCCGTGCGGCAGCGCCGGCCGGCACTGGTCATCCTCGATGTCTGGCTGCAGGGCAGTGACCTTGACGGTCTGCAACTGCTCGAGGTGATCCGTCGCGAAGATCCGCCAATCCCCGTCGTGATGATAAGCGGACACGGCACGATCGATACCGCAGTGTCGGCGATCAAGAACGGCGCCTACGATTTCATCGAGAAGCCGTTCAAGGCCGATCGCCTCCTGCTGGTCGTCGACCGTGCCATCGAGGCCGACCGGTTGAAGCGCGAGAACGCGACCCTGCGCCGCCGGGCCGGCGGCGAGGTGACGTTCGTCGGCGCCTCTGGCATCGCGGGGGGCGTGCGCGGCCAGATCGAGCGGGTAGCGCCGACCGGCAGCCGCGTGCTGATCACCGGCCCTTCCGGTGCGGGCAAGGAAACCGTCGCACGCCTCGTTCATCAGGGCTCCAAGCGGGCCGACGGGCCGTTCATCGTGGTCAACTGCTCGACCATGCCGGCCGAACGGCTGGAGATCGAGCTTTTCGGAACCGACGGCGAGACCGACGGCGACACCCTGCACGTGTCGAGCGCCTTCGAGCTGGCGCATGGCGGCACGTTGATGCTCAAGGAGGTCGTCGACCTGCCGGTGGCGTTGCAGAGCAGACTCGCCCGCGTGCTCCAGGAGCAATCCTTCACGCGCGACTCCGGCAAGACCAGGGTCGAGGTCGACGTGCGTGTGCTGGCATCGAGCTGCCGCAACCTGCCGGAGGAGATCGCGGCCGGGCGCTTCCGCGAGGAGCTGTTCCACCGCCTCAACGTGGTGTCGTTGCGCGTGCCGCCGCTCAGCGAGCGCCGCGAGGACATCCCGGAACTGGCGAACGATCTGCTGCGGCGCGTCGCCGACGCGACCGGCCTGCCGCCGCGGGCCATTGGCGAGGATACCCTGGCTGCACTGCAGGGGCATGACTGGCCGGGCAATGTCCGTCAGCTGCGCAACGTGATCGAGCGCCTGCTGATATTGGCGCCCTCGGACGGCGGACCGATCCGTGCCGACGCATTGCCCAACGACGTCAGCGAGGACGCACCATCGGTGCTGCGCTGGGAAAAGGGCGGCGAGATCATGCAGCTGCCGCTGCGCGATGCGCGCGAAGTGTTCGAGCGCGAGTATCTGCTGGCCCAGGTCACGCGCTTCGGCGGGAATATCTCGCGCACCGCAACATTTGTCGGCATGGAACGATCGGCGCTGCATCGCAAGTTGAAGTCGCTCGGCCTGCATGGCGGAGCAGGGGACGAGCGCTCGAATGGCGCCGAGCCCGGTTCTCAGTAGGGGGTAACGATGGGGCGCTACGCGTACGTAAACGGCCGCTATGTCGATCACCTCGCCGCTCAGGTCCATATCGAGGATCGCGGCTATCAACTCGCCGATGGAGTCTACGAGGTCGTGGGCGTGCGCGACGGCCGGCTGATCGACGAGGGCCCGCACCTCGACCGTCTCGACCGATCTCTGAAGGAACTGCGCATCGGTTGGCCGGTCGCGCGCTCGACGATATCGTTCGTGATTCGCGAATTGATGCGCCGCAATCGCCTGCGCGATGGCCTGGTGTACATGCAGGTGACGCGCGGCGTGGCGCGGCGCGATCACGCCTTCCCGACGACTCCGGTCAAGCCTGCTCTGGTGATGACGACCAAGAATACCAGGCGGTTGGACATCGAGCCGGGAGCCGGCGTGGCGGTGAAGAGCCATCCCGACATCCGGTGGGAGCGTTGCGACATCAAGACGGTCGCGCTGCTGCCCAACGTGCTGGCCAAGCAGGCGGCGCGCGAGAGCGGTGCCTACGAGGCCTGGCTGATCGACGGCGAGGGCCAGATCACCGAGGGCGCCTCAACCAATGCCTGGATCGTGACGCCGGAAGGCGAGTTGATCACGCGTCAGACCGACAACGGCATCCTGGCTGGCATCACGCGCCAGACCCTGAAGGCCCTGGCGAGCAAGCTGCAGCTGAAGCTCGTCGAGCGGCCGTTCACCCTGGCCGAAGCCAGGCGGGCCAAGGAGGCCTTCATCACAAGCGCGACCTCCTTCGTCACGCCCGTCGTCAAGATCGACGGCGAGGTCGTGGGCGACGGCAAGCCCGGTCTTGCCGCCAGGCGCCTGCGCGAGGAATACATCCGGTTCGCCTCGGCGGGCGAAGCCGTCACATGAGTCGTCGTCCGGCCGAGGTGGGGCAGCCGCGCGCGGTCCTGTTCGATTGGGACAACACGCTGGTCAACACCTGGCCGACGATCGTCGAGTGCTACCGTGATACCTTCGTCGCCCTCGGCGAGACACCCTGGACCGCCGAAGAGGTGAAGGCGCGGGCTCACGGATCGCTGCGCGACTTCTTTCCGGCGCTGTTCGGGGCACGGGCTGGGCAGGCCGAACAGGTCTTCTACGACACGTTCCATCGAATCCATCTTGAACGGCTGGAACCGCTGCCGGGCGCCGACGCTGTGCTGGCGCGTTGCCGCGAGGCAGGGTTCTACGTCGCGGTGGTGAGCAACAAGATGGGCGACAATCTGCGGGCGGAGCTTGCCCATCTCGGTTGGGGAAAGTGGATAGAACGGGCTGTCGGGGCCCGCGATTGCGCACGGGACAAACCGGCGCCCGACCCGATATTCCGGGCCCTCGACGGCACGGGAATTGCCCCGGATCATGCTGTCTGGATGGTCGGCGATACCCCGGCGGATCTGAAATGTGCCTACGCAGCAGGGGTTTTGCCGGTTTTGTTCGGAGAAGCGGAACATTCGAGGGAGGTGATTCTGGAATATCCACCGCGCCTGCATGCCCGCAACTGTCATGAGTTGGTGGCATTGCTTTGAAGCGGACACACCCTATATTTGCAGTAACTCGGTAGCGGGAAAGGACCCGTACCTTCTCAAGGGCAGCTCCCAAGCTGCCGGTCGCCCAGCAAGAGGCCAAGAACATGAGCGAAAAGGCACAAAACGTTCAGGACGTCTTCCTGAACCATCTGCGCAAGAACAAGACGCCGGTCACGATCTTTCTGGTCAATGGCGTCAAACTCCAGGGCATCGTCACCTGGTTCGACAACTTCTCGGTGCTTCTGCGCCGCGACGGTCATTCGCAGCTCGTCTACAAGCATGCGATCTCGACCATCATGCCGGTCACACCGGTCCAGTTGTTCGACGGTGACAAGGCCGAAGCAGCAGGCTGATTTGAACGAATCTGACGAGCGCAGCGGTTCCGAGAAACGCCGCGGCGCGACATTGGAGACGCAGAAGCCGGCGACCGCCGCCGCCGTGCTCTGTCCCTTCATGCCCGGACCGCGAGGCAGGGACGAACGCGACAGCGACGCCGTGCTCGAAGAGGCAGTGGGACTCGCGCGAGCGATCGATCTTGATGTGCGGCTCGCTGAGGTCGTGCCGCTGCGGCGGCTGACGCCCGCGACCTTGATCGGCAAGGGTGTGGTCGAGCGCACCAAGGGGGCCATCGAAGACCTCGGTATCGGGCTTGTGATCGTCGACGACAGGCTCACACCGGTTCAGCAGCGCAACCTCGAGAAGGCGTTCAACGCCAAGGTGATCGATCGTACCGGCCTGATCCTCGAGATCTTCGGCGCGCGGGCGCGTACGCATGAAGGCCGGTTGCAGGTCGAACTGGCGGCCCTCGACTATCAGCGCGGCCGCCTGGTGCGGTCGTGGACCCATCTCGAACGCCAGCGTGGCGGCTTCGGCTTCCTCGGCGGGCCCGGCGAATCGCAGATCGAAATCGACCGTCGCCTGATCGGCGAACGCATCGTCAAGATCAAGCGCGATCTCGAAAGCGTGCGCCGTACCCGAGCGATCAACCGAGCCGGCCGCAAGCGCGCCAACCTGCCGACTGTGGCGCTCGTGGGCTATACCAACGCCGGCAAGTCGACCTTGTTCAACCGGTTGTCCGGTGCGGCCGTAATGGCCAAGGATCTGCTGTTCGCCACCCTCGACCCCACCATGCGCTCGATCAAGCTGCCAAACGGGCGGGGCTGCGTGATATCCGACACGGTGGGTTTCGTGTCCGACCTCCCGACCCATCTGGTGGCAGCCTTCCGTGCCACGCTTGAAGAGGTGATCGAAGCCGACCTGATCGTGCATGTGCGCGATATCTCCCACCCCGATAGCGAGAAGCAGAAGGAGGACGTGGAGCAGGTATTGCACGAACTCGGCGCGCTGGAATCGGGAGGAGCAATCTTTATCGAGGCCCTGAACAAGATCGACCTGCTGCCGCCGGAGACGCGGCAGACACTGATGACGCGCGCCTCCGCCGGCTCCGAGCGCGCCCGGCACTACCCGATCTCGGCCCAGACCGGGGAAGGGGTCGACCAGCTGCTCGAGGCGATCTGCGCATTCCTGACCCGCAATGAAATCGCGCGCGAGATTGCCGTGCCGCTGAGCGACGGCGCCACGATCGCCTGGCTCTACCGCCATGGCGAGGTGCGCAGCCGCCATGACGACGGGGACATGGCCCGTCTCGTAGTGGCCCTGGACGCCACCGCCTCCGCCCAATTCGACCGTCGGCTGGCGCGTTGACACCCAGCCGGCCGACTTCTTATAAGCGCGCAGTCCCTGAACGAGGAAACACCATGAAATTCAAGCCGTTGCACGATCGGCTGCTGCTCAAGCCGATGACCGCCGAGACCAAGACCAAGGCGGGAATCATCATCCCCGACACGGCTCAGGAAAAGCCGATGCAGGGCGAAGTCGTTGCGGTCGGCAAGGGCAAGCGCCTCGAGGACGGCCGCCTGCAGCCGCTCGGCGTGAAGGTCGGCGACAAGGTCATCTACGGGAAGTGGTCCGGCACCGAGGTCAAGCTTGACGGCAAGGACCACGTCATCCTCAAGGAAGAGGACCTCTTCGGCATCCTGGGCTGAACCCATGCTGAGCGCCGGCGATGCCCAGAAGGTCGCCGCGCTGATGCGTGAAACCGCGGCATCCGAGCTGGTGCCGCGCTTCCGCAATCTCGCCGGCGACGAAATCCGCGAAAAGCGGCCCGGCGACGTCGTGACGATCGCCGACGTGGCGTCCGAACAAAGGCTCGCGACCGGACTGGCCGCGATCCTGCCCGGGGTGCCGGTGGTGGGCGAAGAGGCCGTCGAAAAGGATCCCGGGCTGCTCGATCTGATTCGTCGTCCCGGCGAGAGTTGCTGGGTGGTCGACCCGCTCGACGGGACCTCGAACTTTGCAGCCGGACGCGACCGGTTCGCCATGATCGTCTGCCTGGTGCACGACCGGAACACGGTGGCCGGCTGGATCCTCGACGTGCCGAACGGTCGTCTGGCCGTGGCGCGACGGGGGCAGGGGGTGACGGTCGACGACGTGCCCCCGGCGCGGTTGCGCGAGCGGCGGCCGCCGCCCGGTTTCATCGGTTTTCGGGTCGCCAAGGAATTCGATCGCCAGCTCCAGCCCGCTCAGCGCCGGCGCCTCGGCAGCCTGACCACCCTGAAATGTGCCGGCTGTGAATACATCGAGCTGCTGGGCGGCCACCGCGACTTCAGCCTGTATCGGCGCATCAAGCCCTGGGATCATGCTGCCGGGGCGCTGATGATGAGCGAAGCGGGTGGCGTCGCCGAGCATTTCGACGGCAGCCCCTATCGCCCGGACAATGGGCTCGACGCTGGGATCATAACGGCAGCCTCACGCGAAGTGATGGGCGAGGTTCGCGGCATCCTTGACGCGGTGCAAATGCCGCTGCTGGCGGCCCCTCGGGCCTGACGGCTCTCAGGCGGCGGTCTTGGCGGCCTGCCAGAGTTCTTCCATCTCCTCGAGGCTCGCCTGGGAAGGTGTGCGGCCTTGCTCGGCGAGCTTGCGCTCGATGTAGCGGAAACGGCGCTCGAATTTGTCGTTGGTCGAGCGCAACGCGGCCTCGGGATCGACCTTGCAGTGCCGGGCGAGGTTGGCCGTTGCGAACAGGACGTCGCCCAATTCGTCGTGGACGCGGGCCGCGTCGACCTTGCCAGCCTCGAGTTCGGAGCGCAGTTCCCGGAGTTCTTCCTCGATCTTGTCGATGACTGGGCCGATCGTCTTCCAGTCGAAGCCGACCCGGGCCGCGCGCTTCTGCAGTTTCTCGGCGCGCAGGAGAGCGGGGAGGGCGCGGGCGACTCCATCCAGGGTTCCGGCCGGCGTGTCGCCCTTCCTGGCGCGCTCGGCGGCCTTTCGGGCTTCCCACGAGGCGGTCTGGGCGTCGGCGTCGGTAATCCTGAGGTCGCCGAAGACGTGGGGGTGCCGGTCGATCATTTTCTCGGCGATGGCGGCCGCCACGTCGGCAAAGTCGAAGGCCTTGGCTTCGCTGGCCATTTGAGCGTGATAGACGACCTGGAGCAGCAGATCGCCCAACTCCTCCTTGAGCGCTGGCAGGTCGTCTCGGTCGATCGCGTCGGCGACCTCGTAGGCTTCCTCGATCGTGTATGGCGCGATGGTCCGGAAGGTCTGATCGATGTCCCAGGGGCAGCCATGTTCGCGGTGGCGGAGCCACGCCATGACCGCCAGCAGTCGGGCGAGAGGCTCTTGCGGCAGGGTTTGGGGCGTTGGCTTCAGGGTGGCCATTCTGCTGATCTCGATATCAATTATCGTATAATATATATTATGACAAATAGTATATAATCACGATATACAGGGGTATTACCAGTCAATACGCAGATTCTGCTTCAACAACGCCATGAACTTCAGCCCGCGCTCGGCGTCGCTCGCAGGCACGCCGAGCGTCAACAGTACGCCCTCTTTCGGATTGCCCGGCTTGGGCGTCACAAGGTCGATCACGACGCGTTTTTCGCTGTCACCGGGCCCCGGCGCGACGTTCTCATAGATCACGAGAAACGAGCCGTCCTTCAGCTTGCGGGCCTGGGTCTTGATACCGGGCCGCCGCGCCGTGATCGAGCCGGCCTTTGTCGCCGCATAATGCTCGGCATCACGGACGCCCTCGTAGGCAAAGTCGACCCGCCAGACGATGACCCTGAACTTCTTGTCGGGGCTCATGCCGACCCCGCGCTCCCAATCTTCGTTGGCCTGCCAACCGAGCGGCAGCCCGACTTCGACCTTGATCGACTCGAACCGAACCCTGGCCATGCCCTTGTCGCCATCCACGCCGGCCAGTTTGGCGGGCGTCGGATTGGCGGCATTGTTGCCGAAAGTCGACTCCGTTTTGTTGTAGCTCGCGCCCTGATCCTGGACGCCCAAATCCTTGTATGTGAGGCCGCCGGAGTCGAGATCGGTGGTTTGGGCGCCGGCAGGTTCGGCCCAACTCAATCCCACCGCCAGGAAGCACGCAGCTAATCGGAGAACGGACTCCTTTTGTCCCGCCTCACCAAGAACTTTAGATATCCCGTATATCTGTTTGATATTAATGGGATTATCTCCGCTAAATTTCGATTGCCAGGCCATCGTGGCAAGGCTGGATATGCTCCGGCGTCCGCCGGTCCAGCTCAGCATAGTCCATGTCCACGTGAAGGTTCGTCAAAAAAGCCCTGCGCGGCCCAATTCGCTCGATCCATTCGAGAGCGAGGTCCAGATGGGCGTGTGTGGGATGGGGGCGGTAACGCATGGCATCCACCACCATCACCTCGACGCCCTCCAGGAGGCCAAAGGCTGCCTCCGGCAGCGCGACCACGTCGTTGATATAGGCGAACCCTTCGAAACGAAGGCCCAGCGACGGCGCGATGCCATGGTCCTGCGGGATGGGAACCACCGACAAGGCGCCGGCCGCCTCGAACGGCCCCTCGATCAGGTGCGGGTCATAGATCGGATTGTACCAGCCTGCCTCCTCCTCGCCGAAGCAGTAGCCGAAACGCTGCTGGAGGATCCCGAACGTCCGGCGATCGGCCCAGGCCTCGATTTGGCCCTGTCGCTGGGCATAGGGCCTGAGATCGTCGATGCCGTGCACCTGATCGGCGTGCTCATGGGTCCAGATCACCGCGTCGACCCGTTCGACCGCGGCATCCAGCAACTGCGAGCGCACGTCGGGAGAAGTGTCGACCAGTACGGTCTTGCCGCCGTCCTGGACCAGGACCGAGCAACGCCTGCGCCGGTTGCGCGGGTCGTTGGGGTCGGCGGCGCCCCACTCGCCCTTGCCCTGCTTGCCGCCGAGCCTCGGCACGCCACCGGAGGTACCGCAGCCCAGGATGGTTACCCGCACGCGCCACGCTCCGCCTTGGCGAACAGGCGAAAGAAGTTTTCGGTCGTGACCGCTTCCAGTTCGGCAATGCCGATGCCCTTCAACTCTGCGACCTTCGCGGCGGTATGGGCCACGAAAGCCGGCTCGTTGGTCTTGCCGCGTTTCGGGACGGGCGCGAGATAGGGCGCGTCGGTCTCGACCAGCAACCGCTCGAGCGGAAGGTCGCGCACGATCGCACGCAGGCTTTCTGCGGCCTTGAATGTCACGATGCCTGAAATCGAGATGTACATGCCGAGCGCCAGGGCGCGGCGCGCGACCTCGGGGCCCGAACTGAAGCAGTGGATCAGGCCGGGAAAGGCCCCTTTCCCATATTCGTCCTCGAGGATGTCGCCGGTCTCCTGGTCGGCATCGCGCGTATGCACGATCAGCGGCAGGCCTGCCTCGCGCGCCGCCACGATGTGGGTGCGGAAGCTCTCGGCCTGTTCCTCGCGCGGGCTGTGCTCGTAGAAGAAATCGAGCCCGGTTTCGCCGATACCGACCACCTTGGGATGGCGCGCCGCCTCGATCAGGCGGGCAGGGTCGCTCTGCCCCTCCTCCTTGGCCTCGTGCGGGTGCACACCGACCGAGCACCAGACATTGCCGTGACGCTCGGCGATCGCGCGCACGCGGTCGAACTGGTCGAGCCGCGTGCCGATGGTCAACATGCCGGCGATGCCCGCGGTTCGTGCGCGCGCCAGCACGCCGGACTCGTCCTTGGCGAGTTCCGGGAAGTCGAGATGGCAATGGCTGTCGATCAGCATGATACGCCCAGCATCAGGCAGCCTTCGGCGTCTCGACGAAGCGCGGGAACACGCCCTGCGGCTTGGGCAGTTCGGTACCTGGTGTCAGCTCGCTGTCGAAGGCCGCGAAGGAGCGGTCCGCAACGGCAAGCTGGTCCAGGATCTTGCCCGTCGAATCCGGCATGAAGGGCTGCACGAGCAGCGTGACACGCCGGATCGTTTCGGCGAGCACCCACAGGACCGTATCGCGTCGCGCCGGGTCGGTCTTGGCGAGCGCCCACGGCGCCTGTGCGTCGACGTAGCGATTGGCGTCGGCAATTACTTCCCAGATCGTGGTCAACGCCTTGTGGAAGGCCTGCTCGTCGAGTTCCTTGCGCACCGCAACCAGCAGGCCACGTGCACGATCGAGAAGTGCATTGTCGGCGTCGGTGAGCGGTCCCTTCGCCGGCACCCTGCTCTCGCAGTTCTTGGCGACGATGGACAGTACCCGCTGACAGAGATTGCCGTAGGCATTGGCGAGGTCGCCGTTGAGGCGGCCGATCAAGGCCTTGCGCTGGAAGTCGCCGTCGTTGCCGAACGGCACTTCGCGCAGCAGGAAGTAGCGCACGGGATCGAGCCCATACGTCGCGACCAGTTCGTTGGGGTCGATGACGTTGCCCAGAGACTTGGAAATCTTCTGGCCTTCATTGGTCCACCAACCGTGCGCGAAGACGCGCTTCGGCGGCGCAATCCCGGCCGACATCAGGAACGCCGGCCAGAACACGCAATGAAACCGGATGATGTCCTTGCCCACCATGTGAAGGTCCGCCGGCCAGTACTTCCACAGCGGATTGTTCGTGTCGGGATAGCCGCACTCGGTGATGTAGTTCGTCAGTGCGTCGAGCCAGACATACATGATGTGCTTGGTATCGCCTGGCACTGGCACGCCCCACGAGAAGCTGGTGCGGGAAACCGAGAGATCCTGCAGGCCGCCTCTGACGAAGCTCAGGATCTCGTTGCGGCGGCTGTCGGGCCCGATGAAGCCCGGGTTCTGCTCGTAGAACGCGAGCAGGCGATCGCCCCAGGCCGAAAGCTTGAAGAAGTAGGACGGCTCCTCGACCCATTCGACTTCAGCGCCGGTCGCGGTGGCGCGACGCTTCTTGTCCGGGCCGACCTCGGTCTCGCCTTCGACGAAGTAGGTTTCGTCGCGCACCGAGTACCAGCCGGCGTAGGAGCCGAGATAGATATCGCCGGAAGCAACCAGTTTCTCCCACAGCGCCTGGCTGGCCTTGTAGTGGCGCGGCTCGGTGGTGCGGATGAAGTTGTCGGGGCTGTAATTCATCTTCTCGACGAGATCGCGGAAGGCCTGACTCACCTTGTCGGTGAAGGCCTTGGGCGCGAGACCGGCGGCGGCCGCCGCCTTCTCGACCTTCTGGCCGTGCTCGTCGGTCCCGGTGAGGAAACGAACGTCGAAGCCGTCGAGGCGCTTGAAGCGCGCCAGCACATCGCAGGCAAGCGTCGTGTAGGCGTGGCCGATGTGCGGGACATCGTTCACATAGTAGATCGGCGTCGTGATGTAGTAATGGCGGCCGGACATGACTGAACTCCCGAACTGTCGCCCCTTCCCGGGGCACGAAGGCTCAAGCGGGTTCAGCGCCGCATTCGGTCGCGGACGAGCAGGTCTCCGATGTCGGGCCGGGTCGACATGAGCGCCCTTTTCTCACGGCTCCAAGACCTTATCAAGGCAGCTCAGCGGATCGCCGATTGGAGGGTCAGGAAGCTCACGAGCACCGTCTCCTTGCGGTCCAGGTTGACGGCGTCGCTGCGGGACAGCAGGCGGGAGACCTTTTCCCAGGCTTCGATCCAGCGATCGAGGCTGCCGGAGGCGAGCAGGCGCTCTTTTAGCCCCTTTTCTGCAGGCACGATGATCGCGGACTGCCCGGGTGCCGCTGCCTGTCGCGCCAGTCCCTTCAGCCACCCGTCGAGCAGATAGTTCAGCGATCTCCAGTCGGCATTGGCTTCCTCGCCGCGCTTGGAAAAGCGCTCGGCGAATGTGTGCAGGCGCGCCATGTCGATGTCCGGCAGCGTCGTCAGGATGTCGATCATTTCGCGATAGAGACCGAGGCTGCCTGCGCTTGCCAGTTCGAGGGCACGGCCGATGCTGCCCTCGGCGAGCCCGGCAAGCGCCCGCCTCTCCTCTTCCGCCGTTTCCGGCGCGTAGCGGCCGAGCAGATCGATCACGGTGTCGTCCGACAGCGGGTGCAGCGCGAGCCTCCGACAACGCGAACGGATGGTCGGCAGAAGCCGGCCTGGCGCGTGCGCCACGATCAGCAGCACCGCATTGGGCGGCGGCTCTTCCAGAATCTTCAGGACCGCATTGGCGGCGTTGCGGTTCATTTCGTCGGCCGCGTCGACCAGCGCGACCCGCCATTGGCCCATGGCCGGAGTCATGTGCATGAACTCGCCCAGGCCGCGCACGTCCTCGACCACGATCTCGCCGCGCATCCGGCCGTTGTCCGGGTGCAGGGTGCGCCGCAGATGGAACAGGTCAGGATGCGAGCGCGCGTCGACCAGGGACCGCCCCGGCGCCTCCATGCCGACATCCAGTCCGGTCGGTGCGTCGCCGAACAAGCCCCCTTGCTGGCTGCCGCACAACAGGAAGCGCGCAAAGCGCCAGGCCAGTGTCGCCTTGCCGATGCCGCGCGGTCCGGTGATCAGCCAGGCGTGATGCAGCCGGCCGCTGCCGTGGGCGGCGAGCATCGTCTTCTCGGCTTCGTCATGGCCGATCAGCCGGTCGTTTCGCCACGGTGGCGGCCAGGCATAGGGCCATTCGAGCTTTTCCAACTCGGCCGGATCGGCTGGAGCCTTGCCACGCGCCATGGCTCAGGCCTCGAGCCGCTGGGAAACGGCGTGTGCGATCGCGGCGGTCACGACGTCGATTCCCTGGGTGGCATCGATCACGACGCAGCGCCCGGGCTCACGCCGGGCGATATCGAGGAAGCCGGCGCGCACGCGCTCATGAAATTCCTTCGGCAGGCTCTCGTAGCGGGTTTCGCTGCCGCGGCGGGCGGCGGCGCGAGCCAGGCCTGCACCGATCGGCAGGTCGAGGATCAAGGTGAGATCCGGACGAAAATCTCCCACCGCGACCTGATAAAGCCGTTCCAGCATTCCCCGGTCGAGGCCGTGACCGCTGCCCTGATAGGCGACCGTCGAGTCGGCGAAGCGGTCGCTGATCACCCAATCGCCCCGCTGCAGCGCCGGCCACACGGTGGAGCGAAGATGATCGCGGCGGGCCGCAAAGTGCAGCAGCGCTTCCGTCGTTCCATCCCAGCGCTCGGGCGGCCCCTCGACCAGCAGCCTGCGGATCATCTCGGCGCCCGGCGATCCGCCCGGTTCGCGCGTGGTCACGACTTTGCGGCCCTTGTGGCGCAGCCAATCGCCGAGCCGCGCGATCTGCGTCGACTTCCCCGCCCCTTCTCCGCCTTCCAGAGTGATGAAGCGCCCTGCGGAGGCGGCGTTCACGAGATCCAGCCGAACAGATAATGCCGGACCAGGCTGACGACCCGCGACGCCATGCCCTGACGGGCGACGTCGGCGCCGGCCTGCAGCGGATATTCCATCACCCGGCCGTCGGGCAGCGTGACGGCAGCGGTTCCGACCTTGGTTCCCTTGGCGATCGGGGCCGGGAGCGGGCCATCGTAACGTGCGACGACGCGCGGTTGCGCCGCCTGGCCGGCCGGAAGCGTGATCTGCACGGCCCGCGGGACCACCAGCGGGACCTTGTCCTGGCTCCCGAGCCATACCGGCGCTTCGACCACGGTATCGCCGGCCCGGAAAATGGTGGTGTTCGTGAACTCCCGGAACCCCCACTCGATCAGGCGGCCGGTCTCTCGCGCGCGATCCGGCATGCCCTCCTTGCTCGGTTTGCCGACCGAGATGCCGTTGACGACGAGGATCAGGCGGCGGCCGTCGCGCACCACGGACGTGGCCTGCCCGAAGCCTCCCTCTTCCGTGTGGCCGGTCTTCAATCCGTCGGCGCCCGGCGTCGAGCGCAACAGCTGGTTGCGGTTGTCCTGCTTGATGTTGTTGTAGGTCCAGTTCTGGATCGAATAGTACGGATAATACTTCGGGAAATCCTCGATGGTGCGCCAGGCCAGGACGGCGAGATCGCGCGCCGTGGTGTGCTGGCCCTCCGCCGGCCAGCCCGACGCGTTCCTGAAGACGGACTTGTTGAGGCCCAGTTCGTGCGCGCGCTTGGTCATGCGCTCGGCGAACGCCTCCTCGCTCGGCGCGAGGCCTTCGGCGACGACGATGCAGGCATCGTTGCCGGACAGCACGATCATGCCCTTGATGAGATCCTCGACGGTCACTTCGCTGCCGGGCTCACCGACCCACATCGTCGAGCCCTGCTGCGACATGCGCCACGCCTTCTCGCTGACGCGGAAGCGCGTATCGAGCTTGATGCGCCCGGCGGCCAGTTCTTCGAACACCATGTAGACGGTCATCATCTTGGCCATCGACGACGGTGGCATCGGCTGGTCGGCGTCCTTGTAGAGCAGGACGGTCGAGGTCTGCGGATCGACCATGAAGGCCTGGCGGGCAATCGTCGCGATGCCGACCTGGGATGGCGTCGTCGGCTCGGTCTTGGACGGAGGCGCCGTCGTGGTCTGGGAATTGCTCGGCTTTGCCTGAGGTCGGGGCTTCTGGGCCGGCGGCCGGCGGTTCTGGTCGTTCTGCTGCTGCGCGCCGGTCTCGCTCGTCGAGGCGACGAGCGCAAAGAGGCTCAGGACGGTCGCGATCGTCCGTAGTCCGTTAGTCCGCCACCACACGCGCATCACCATAACCTGACCGTTTCAAGCGATCCGCCACGATGCCGGCGGCATCTGGCGTCGTATAAGGCCCGAGTCTGACGCGGTAAACCTCGCGCCCGCCGGCCGATCCCTGGGAAATCTCGGAGATGCCGTAGCTGCGCACAAGACCGCGCTGGCGCTCGGCATTATCCATTGTCGAGAAGGCCCCGGTCTGTACGTAAAAACCACCGCCGCCGCCGGATGGCGGAGGGACGGATGGCGGAGAAGCGACTGGCGGCGCCGCTCCAGCCGCGATCGAGGCAATGGTCGGCCGGCCCTGGTTGGCAGGTGTCTGAATTGCCGCAGGCGGGGTTGCCTCGACATAGACCGGCGCAGGCGGCGGTGCCGAAACCGGAATCGCAGCCGATCGTGGAGGCGGCGCAGCAGCTACCGCCGTAGTCGGCGTCGACCGGCCTCCGGCGGCGTGCTGCGCCAGCGCCTGCTGCTGCTCGGTCGGCCCTCCTCCGCCCATCGCCACGTCCTTGACGATCAGGCTTTCCGCCGTGAGCTGGTCGAGCCGGACCCGCGCCGTGCCGCGGCCGATCATGTCCAGTTCCGTCGCCGCCGCGCGCGACAGGTCGATGACACGGTTCTGGGCATAGGGTCCGCGGTCGTTGATGCGCACCACGGTCGAGCGGCCGTTGTCGAGGTTGGTCACCCGCACGATCGCCGGCATCTGCAGCGTGCGATGGGCCGCCGTGTGATCCTGCTGGTCGTAGCGTTCGCCGTTGGCGGTCGACTTGCCGTGGAAGCCCGGGCCGTACCATGAGGCCACGCCGGTCTCGACGTGATTGAATTCTTCCTGCGGGACATAGGTGCGGCCGTCGATCGTGTAGGGCTTGCCGACCTTGTACGAGCCGGTTGTCGGCACCGAAGCACCGCTGCTGCCGCCGTGCCGCGAGCCGCACGCAGCCACGCTCGCGACCATCAGCGTCAGGCTGAGGAAGCGTACGATCTTTATTGGCGCTTCGCGCTTACCGGCCGAGGGGACAACCGACATTTTGCGACATCTTACAGCACCGCGGGCGATTCGGGGAGGTCCCCCCTCTCAGCGGCCGATCCGGTCCGACAGCGTGCCGACCGCAAGCGCGAAGAAGTCGGACTGGTTCCAGCGCAGGATCGCCCGGAAATTCTCCGTGGTCCGAAACGCCGGACCATTGGCGCCGGCCGGGCGGACGATCCGTTCCCCCTGCTTTGCGGGCGTGCCTGGGCTGACCTCCTCGCCCCACTCCAGGCCCGGCCGCCAGCCGACCCGGCGCAGGTAGTTCGCGGTCGAGGCGAAGACGTCGGCCTTGCTCTTCCAGATGTCGGCGCGTCCGTCGCCGTCGCCATCGGCGGCATAGGCAAGGAAGCTGGTGGGAATGAACTGGCACTGGCCCATGGCGCCGGCCCACGAGCCCTTCATGTCGTGCAGGCCGATATGCCCCTGATTCACGATCCGCAGGGCTGCAATCAATTGCTGACGGAAGAACTGGGCGCGGAAGCCGTTGTAGACCAGGGTGGCGAGAGCCGCGATCACCTCGAAGTCGCCGAGCCGCGTGCCGTAGTTGCTCTCGATCCCCCACAACGCCGCAATGGTCGAGGGCGGGATGCCCGCAGGATCCGCGAAGCGCGCGAGCAACGCTCGATTTTCGGCAAACAGGGCACGGCCGCGCGCCACGCGTTCGTCGGAGACGACGAGGCGCATATACTCGTCGAAGCTCATCTTGAACTCGGGCTGGTGGCGCGCGAGTTCGAGGACCCGCGGAACCTGTTCCAGTCCGGCGAAGGCCTGGTCGAGCGTACCGGCATCGACTCCCGCGCGCTGGGCTTCAGCCCGGATACCGGCCAGCCAGGCGGTGAACTTCGCGTCGCTGCCCTGTGCCCGCACCGTCGCCGG
>JBGAIW010000180.1:0-4138 GCA_044225265.1 Reyranella sp. | reverse complement strand
GCGGAGATGCTTGGCATCGTCGCCGGCGACGTGAAGCGCTCTTTGCCAATGTTGCGCGTCTCGGTCGACGCGCCGGCCGGCTTGCCGGCCGCGCTGATGGATGCGCAGCTGTTCCGGCAAGTGATGTTCAACCTGCTCGACAACGCCGCCAAATATGCGCCGGCGGACAGCCCCGTGCGCATCCTGGCGCGGGCGACCGCTCAGGGCGTCGCGATCGAGGTGCTGGACGAGGGGCCGGGGATTCCGCCCGGCGACCTCGCCCGGATTTTCGACAAGTTCTTCCGCATCCAGGTCGGCGACCGCCGGCGCGCCGGCACCGGCCTCGGCCTCTCCATCTGCAAGGGCTTCGTCGAGGCGATGGGCGGCACGATCGTCGCGGAGAATCGCGGCGACGGTCGCTCCGGCGCACTGTTTCGGGTTACCCTGCGGGCCGCGCCGCAAGTGACGTCCTTGCAAGATTATGGGCCCGATGAGCCATAAGATCCTGATCGTCGACGACGAGCCCGCGATCCGCCGCTTCCTGAAGGCGAGCCTGGAAAGCGAGGGCTTTGCCATTATAGCGGCCGAGAACGCGGCGCAGGCCCTGGCTGCGGTCACGCAGGCCAAGCCGGACCTGATGGTCCTCGACCTCGGTTTGCCCGACCAGGACGGCATGGAGGTGATCCGCCGGGTCCGCGCGATGGGTCCGCTGCCGATCCTGGTGCTGTCGGTGCGCAACGACGAGCCGGGCAAGGTCGCGGCGCTCGACGCCGGCGCCGACGACTACATGGTGAAGCCGTTCGGCGTGGAGGAGCTGTTGGCGCGGGTGCGGCTCGCGCTGCGCCACCGTCTGCAGCAGCAAGGGCTGGGGCCGGTGTTCCGGCTGCACGATCTCAGCCTCGATTTCATGGCGCACCGGGTTTCCGTCGGCGGCGCCGAGGTGAAGCTCTCCAAGCGCGAGTTCGCACTGCTGCGCCTGCTGGCGGAGCACGCGGGGAAGGTGATGACCCATCGCCAGATCCTGACCGCCGTCTGGGGCGAGGCGCATCGCGACGACGTCGAATATCTGCGCGTCTATGTGCGCCAGCTGCGCAGCAAGCTGGGCGACGATCCCGCCGCGCCGCGCTTCATCGAGACCGAGCCGGGCGTCGGCTACCGGCTGAGGGCGGAATAGCGTCTCGGCGATCGATCAGGTTCATCGATCAATACGACGAAAACAATCAATTATACACCCGGCACCCGCCGTGAAAAAATCCGCCCGTTGTCGTGGAGGTTTCGACCCCCGAGCCTCGCGACCCACCGTGACGGGAGAGCAAGATGAACGCAGAAACCGACGCCAAGGCCGCGGGCAAGTGTCCGTTCTCGGGCAGCCGTGGGCCGACCAACAAGACCTGGTGGCCGCAGCAGCTCGATGTCCAGGTGCTCCACGGCAACAGCAAGCGCTCCGATCCGATGGGCGAGGCGTTCGACTACGCGAAGGAGTTCAAGTCGCTCGACCTCGACGCGGTCATCAAGGACCTGCATGCGCTGATGACCGATTCGCAGGAGTGGTGGCCGGCCGATTTCGGTCACTACGGCGGGCTGTTCGTGCGCATGGCCTGGCACAGCGCCGGCACCTACCGCATCACCGATGGCCGCGGCGGCGCCGGGGCCGGGCAGCAGCGCTTCGCGCCGCTCAACTCCTGGCCGGACAACGCCAACCTCGACAAGGCGCGCCGGCTGCTCTGGCCGATCAAGCAGAAATACGGCCGCAAGATCTCGTGGGCCGACCTCTACGTGCTGGCCGGCAACGCCGCGCTCGAATCGATGGGCTTCAAGACCTTCGGTTTCGCCGGCGGCCGCGCCGATCAGTGGGAGCCGGAGGAACTCTACTGGGGTCCCGAGGGCGCGTGGCTGGGCGACGAGCGCTACAGCGGCGAGCGCGAACTCGCCGAGCCGCTGGGCGCCGTGCAGATGGGCCTGATCTACGTCAATCCGGAAGGCCCCAACGGCAACCCCGACCCCGTGGCCTCGGCGCGCGACATCCGCGAGACCTTCGCGCGCATGGCGATGAACGACGAGGAGACGGTCGCGCTGATCGCGGGCGGCCACACCTTCGGCAAGACGCACGGCGCGGGCGACCCGTCGCTGGTCGGCGTCGAGCCGGCGGGTGGTGCGATCGAGGACCAGGGACTGGGCTGGAAGAGCACGTTCGGCACGGGCATCGGCAAGGACTCCATCACCGGCGGTCCCGAGGTGACGTGGACACGCACGCCGACCAGGTGGAGCAACGACTTCTTCGACCACCTGTTCAGGTTCGAATGGGAACTGACCAAGAGCCCGGCGGGCGCCAAGCAGTGGACGGCGAAGAACGCCGACGCGACGATCCCCGACGCGTTCGACCCGTCGAAGAAGCACGTGCCGACCATGCTGACGTCGGATCTCGCGCTGCGCTTCGACCCGGCCTACGAGAAGATCTCGCGCCGCTTCCACGAACATCCCGACCAGTTCGCCGACGCCTTCGCCCGCGCCTGGTACAAGCTCACGCACCGCGACATGGGACCGGTGCAGCGCTATCTCGGCCCGCTGGTGCCGAAGGAGACGCTGATCTGGCAGGACCCGATTCCCGCCGGCGAGAAGCTCGCCGATGCCGACGTGGCCGCGCTCAAGCAGAAGATCCTGGCCTCGGGCCTCTCGGTGTCGGAGCTGGTCTCCGCCGCCTGGGCCTCGGCCTCGACCTTCCGCGGCTCCGACAAGCGCGGCGGCGCCAACGGGGCGCGCGTGCGGCTGGCGCCGCAGAAGGACTGGGCGGTCAACGACCCTGCCCAGCTCAAGAAGGTGCTCGACAGGCTCGAGGCCATCAAGAAGGAGTCGGGCAAGAAGGTCTCGCTGGCCGACCTGATCGTGCTCGGCGGCACCGCGGCGGTCGAGAAGGCCGCCAGGGATGCCGGCGTCGAGGTGAAGGTGCCCTTCTCCTCGGGCCGCGGCGATGCCTCGGCCGAGCAGACCGATGCCGACTCCTTCGCGGCCCTCGAGCCGCGCGCCGACGGCTTCCGCAACTATGTCAGCGGCAAGCAGTTCATGTCGCCCGAGGAAGCGCTGGTCGATCGCGCGCAGTTGCTCACCCTCTCGGCGCCGGAGATGACGGTGCTGGTGGGCGGCCTGCGCGTGCTCGGCATCAATGCCGGCAAGTCCCCGCACGGTGTGTTCACCAACAGACCGGGCACGCTCAGCAACGACTTCTTCGTGAACCTGCTCGACATGGGCACGGAGTGGCAGCCCAAGGCGGGCGAGCAGGGCGTCTACGAGGGCCGCGACCGCAAGACCAAGGCGGTGAAGTGGACCGGCACCCGCGTCGACCTGATCTTCGGCTCGCACGCCCAGCTGCGCGCGCTGGCCGAGGTCTACGGCTCGGCCGACGCCCAGCAGAAGTTCGCCGAGGACTTCGCGGCGGCCTGGGCCAAGGTCATGGATCTCGACCGCTACGACCTGCGCGGCTGATCCCGTCCCCTCGCACGACAAAAAGAAGCGGTGTCCTTCAGGGGGCACCGCTTTTTCGTGCGGGCCAATCTGGTGTAGACAGGCGCCTTCACCCCTAGGGAAATCAGACAGATGGCGAGCTACCAGTACATTTACGTCATGAAGGGCCTGAACAAGACCTTTCCGGGCGGCAAGCAGGTCCTCAAGGACATCTGGCTGTCGTTCCTGCCGGGCGCCAAGATCGGCGTGCTGGGCCTGAACGGCGCCGGCAAGTCGACTCTGCTCAAGGTCATGTCGGGCGAGGACGACAACTTCACCGGCGAGGCCTGGGCCGCCGAGGGCGTGAAGGTCGGCTTCCTGAAGCAGGAGCCGCAGCTCGACGAGAAGAAGGACGTGCTGGGCAACGTCATGGACGGCGCCGGCGACATGGCCAAGATGCTGGCCCGCTTCGAGGAGGTGTCGAACGCCTTCTCCGATCCCGACGCCGACATGGACAAGCTGATCGCCGAGCAGGCGGAGCTTCAGGAGAAGATCGACGCCGGCAACGGCTGGGACTTGGGCCGCACGGTCGAGATCGCGATGGACGCGCTGCGCTGCCCGCCGTCCGACGCCGACGTCTCCAAGCTCTCGGGCGGCGAGAAGCGCCGCGTGGCGCTGTGCCGCCTGCTGCTCAGCAAGCCCGACATGCTGCTGCTCGACG
>JBGAIW010000056.1:0-27883 GCA_044225265.1 Reyranella sp. | reverse complement strand
TTGGGCCTTCTGATCGCGAAGTCGCGGCCGGCGAGATGCAGCCCGGCCAGCGCCTCGCCGACCGGTCCGCAATGCTTCACCGTCGTCCGCCGCGGCCACATGCCCTGCAGGAAGCTGGTGATCGCCGCCGGCTTGCCGGCAAGCCGGCGCAGCGCGCTGCCGTCGCGGCCATGGATCGGGCGCGGGCAGTTGATGCCGCGCTCGGCGAGGTGATCCATCAGGCCGAGGAAGAACGGCAAGTCCTTCGGATCGACGCGCTTCTCATAGAGCGTGACCATGTACTGGCCCTTGCCGGTCGTCAGCACGTAGTTCGTGTTCTCGACGCCCTCGGCGATGCCCTTGAACGACTCGGCCTCGCCGATGTCGTATTCGGCGAGGAACGCTTCCAGCTCGGAGTCGCTGACCTCGGTGTAGACCGCCACTAGGCCACCAGCTGGCGCGGCAGCTTGAAGACCACGCTCTCCTCGGTGGTGCGTACTTCCTCGACGATGACGTCGAAGCGCTGGCGGCAGGCGGCAATCAGCTCGTCGACCAGCAGTTCGGGGGCCGAGGCGCCGGCGGTGATGCCGAGGCGGCGCGCGTCGCCCAGCCATTGCCAGTCCATGTCGCCGGCACGCTGCACCAGGCGCGACCTCGAGCAGCCGTAGTTGGCCGCCACTTCGACCAGCCGCATCGAATTCGACGAGTTGGGCGCGCCGATCACGACCAGCGCATCGCAGCGCTCGGCGATCGCCTTGACCGCGGCCTGGCGGTTGGTCGTGGCGTAGCAGATGTCCTCCATCTTCGGCCCCTGGATCGCCGGGAAGCGCCGGCGCAGGGCGGCCACGATGTCGGTCGTGTCGTCGACCGAGAGGGTGGTCTGCGTCGCATAGGCGAGGTTGGCGGGATCGGGCACCTGAAGCGCCTCGGCCTGCTTCACGTCCTCGACCAGCAGCACCGAGCCCTCGGGCAGCTGGCCCATGGTGCCGATCACCTCGGGATGGCCGGCGTGACCGATCAGCACGACGGTGCGCCCCGAGGCGTGGTGGCGCTCGGACTCGCGATGGACCTTGGAGACCAGCGGGCAGGTCGCGTCGACGTAGAGCAGGTTCCGCCGCCCAGCCTCGGCCGGCACCGACTTCGGCACGCCGTGTGCGGAAAACACCACCGGCCGGTCGTCGGGTACCTCGTCGAGCTCGTCGACGAAGATCGCGCCCTTGGCCTCGAGGTTCTCCACGACATAGCGGTTATGCACGATTTCGTGACGGACATAGACCGGCCGGCCATAGCGCTCGATCGCCCGCTCGACGATCTGGATGGCGCGATCCACCCCGGCGCAGAAACCGCGCGGGCTGGCGAGCAGGATCGTGAGCGGCTTCTTGGGGGCGGTCATGAAAAACGGTCGGGCAGCAGGCCGGCCCGCTGCTTGCAGGCCCAAACTCCATTGCCTAGACTCAACTCCACACGGATGGGCGCGGCACCGTAACAAAGCCGCCGCTGCGGGGAAAGCAACATGACCGAACCGGTTGTCGCGGCCAAGGCGCCTGCGAAGGTGTCTCTGGAGGCGGGCAAGGACTATTGGTGGTGCGCCTGCGGCCACAGCAAGAACCAGCCTTTTTGCGACGGCAGCCACAAGGGCACCGGCCTCGTACCGATGAAATACACGGCGGAAAAGTCGGGCGACCACTGGCTCTGCCAGTGCAAGCACTCGTCCAAGAAGCCCCTGTGCGACGGAACCCACAAGACACTCGCATGATCAGCTTTCGAAGCGTTTGCCTCGCCGCCCTGCTGCCGCTGACGCTCACCTCGTGTGGCGGCTCCAGCCGCAACGAGAGCGCGGCGCTCTATTGTCCGCAGCCGCTCACCGTGACCGACGCCGCGACCCTGACGCGTTTCAAGCCCGGGGCCGGCCGCGATCCGCGCGACGTCATGTTCGAGGCGTCGCTACTCGGCGCCGGCACCGCCTGCTCGATGGGCCGCGGCAAGATGGACATCGATCTCAAGATGCGCATCGCGGTCAACGCCGGGCCCTCGGTGGCACCCGGCACCTCGAGCGTTCCCTATTTCGTGCGCATCATCGACGGCAGCGGCGCGGTGCGCCAGGGTCAGGACTTCAACGCCGACTACAAGCTCTCGACGGCGAACCCGCGCGGCGCGTCGATCGAGGAGATCTCCCTCACGCTGCCCTACGACAACCCCAGCGATCTCGGCGGCTATCGCATCGCCGTCGGGCTGAAGCCGACGCAAGAGGAACTGCAGTACAATCGGCGCGCGCGCTAGCGCGCCGCCTGAAAGGTCCGCATGACGAGCTACGCTGACAGACTGGAAGCTCTCGTCGGGTCGTCGGCCGACCGTTGCACCTCCTGCGGCAAGTGCTTCGAGGCCTGCCCGACGGCGCGCGAGATCGGGCTCGATGCCGGCGAGGCCACGGCGCGGGTCGGCGAGTTGCTGTCGCTGACTCGCGCGGGCGGGCCGGCTGCCGGGGGACTCTCCAAGTGGCTCAACGCCTGCGACGGCAGTGCGCGCTGCAGCGACGCCTGCCCCGAAGGCATCAATGTCCGCCAGTGGGTGACCATCGCCAAGCTGCAGGCGCTGCAGGTGGCGCGTCCGGCCGAAGTGGGCGCGACCAACGCCGCCAACCGTTTCCGCCACATGGCGCACGCCGAGGTGCTGTTCTACACGGGCTGCAACGTGCTGCGCACGCCGCACATCGTTCTCAACGTCATGGACATCCTCGACGGGCTCGGCCTCGACTTCGACGTCGTCGGCGGCACCGCCCATTGTTGCGGCGTCTACCAGTTCCAGGAAGCCGATCTGCCGACCTACGAGCGCATCGGCCATCGCACCTTCCAGCGTCTCGGCCGGTCCGGCGCCGCCAAGGTGCTGACCTGGTGTCCGACCTGCACCAAGAATTTCGACGAGCTCGAGAAGGATGCCGAGCCGCCGTCGTTCGATCTCGGCCATGTCAGCGAGTTCCTCGCCGGCAATCTCGACGAGCTGAAGAAGCATTTCCTGCCCGATCAGCCCAGGCGACGCGTGGTGATCCACGAGCATCTCGGCATCGGCGCGACGCTTTCGAGCATGCACAGGCTGCTGTCGGCGGTGCCCAATCTCGAGCTGCTGACGATCGAGCAGGATTCGGGCTTCTCCTATGCCTGCGGCGGCCAGGCCGCGAAGTTCAAGGACCGCGAGCGCGAGATCCATCGCCGGCTTGCCGAGGGCGCGGTGGCGGCGGGCGCCGACACGATCGTCACCATGTACCACTCCTGCCACCGCGCCCTCTCGGGCGCAGAGGCGGTCTATCCGTCGCTCAAGGTCGTGAACTTCACCGACGTGATCGCCGAGGCGATGGGCCGGGGCGGCCATCCCGACTACTACCGGCTCTACAAGGCGGGTGGCTCGATGGACGAGGCGGTGTCGGCCGCCGCGAGGTTCCTCGCCAACAACGGCGTCAAGGTCGACCAGAATTCCGTCCAGTCGCTGACCGCCGACATCTTCAACGAGACCGGCCTCGATGGCGGCCGCGACGCCTTCGCCAGGGCCTTCGGCGAACTGGCGCGGCAGGGATAGGGTGCCATGAAGCGTGCGAGCCTCGGACTTGTCGTTGCGGCCCTCGCGATGTCGATGGCATTCGCGGCGGCGGCACAGCCCAAGGAACTGCTGGCGCTGAAGGGCCAGCCGGTCCAGCCGGTGATCGACAAGCTCGGCCCGGCGGAGTCGCAGGTGGCTGGAGCCAATGGCCAGACGACTTATGTCTGGGTCGTGAAGTCGATGGTCAACATGCCGACCCGCGTCCAGCGCACCGAATATTCGAACGGCATCGCCAATACCTACGAGACCATGGAATTGCGGCCGCAGTTGACGCCCTGCACCCTGACGCTCGTGGTCGACGGCACGGGCACGATCACCGAATCCGATCCCCGCGGGCAGTTTCCGGCCTGCGCCGCCGTCGCCGACAAGCTGCTGGGAAAGAACTGACGCCGGATCGGGGCGGACGGTCGCAGCCCTGACGGGTTTTCCCGGTGGACGATCCCCCGGCCGATGATAAGGTCGGTCCACCCAGACGAATCCTGTGGGAGAGACCATCCGAAAGGATGGCGCCGAAGGAGCAACCGGCCCCGGAAACTCTCAGGCAGACGGACCGCAGGAGGATGGGTCTCTGGAAAGTGGCGGAAGCTCAACTCCCGCCCACCGACGAAGTAAGGCCGAATTGCACCCCTTGAGGTGCGTGGCCGAATCTTTCAGGTCTCCGGACAGAGGGGGTCGCCAGCGGCGCAATCCTTGCGTCGCTGTTGGCGACCGCGACGGAGACTGACTTGAGCGAACCCACCGCAGGCCCGTTGAAACGCACGCCGCTCCATGCGCTGCACAAGGAATTGGGTGCACGCCTGGTGCCGTTCGCGGGCTACGAGATGCCCGTCCAGTATCCGACCGGCATCCTGGCCGAGCACGCCCATACACGTGCCGCCTGCGGCCTGTTCGATGTCAGCCACATGGGCCAGGTGCGGCTTACCGCCAAGGCCGGGCACAGCGCTGCCGCGGCGATGGAATCGCTGGTTCCGGGCGACATCGCGAGCCTCGCACCCGGGCAGCAGCGCTATACGCAGTTCACCGACGATACCGGCGGCATCCTCGACGATCTGATGGTGACCTCGACCGGCGATCACCTGCTGGCGGTGGTCAATGCCGCCTGCAAGGACGCCGACCTCGCCCACATGCAGGCCCGCCTCTCAGACAAGGTCGAGATCGAGGCGATGTTTTCGCGCGGCCTGCTCGCCCTTCAAGGCCCGCAGGCCTCCGCCGTGCTGGCGCGCTTCGTGCCGCAGGTGGCGACCATGAAGTTCATGACCGGCGCCTTCTTCGTGATCGAGGGCGCGCGCTGCTACGTCACGCGCTCGGGCTACACCGGCTGCGACGGCTACGAGATCTCGACTCCGGCCGATGCGACCGACCCGATCGCGCGCAAGCTGCTCGGTCATCCCGAGGTCAAGCCGATCGGGCTGGGCGCGCGCGATTCGCTGCGCCTCGAGGCGGGACTTTGCCTCTACGGCCACGACATCGACACCACGACGACGCCGATCGAGGCGGGTTTGCTGTGGAGCATCGGCAAGGAACGCCGCGCGAAGGGTGGCTTTCCCGGCGCGGCCGTCGTCCAGAAGCAGATTGCCGAGGGGGCGCCGCGCAAGCGCGTCGGCCTGTTGCCCGAGGGCAAGGCGATCGCGCGCGAGGGTGCGGAGATCGCCGTTGCCGGCAAGGTGGTCGGCAAAGTGACGTCCGGCGGCTTCGGGCCGACCCTCGGCCGCGCCGTTGCCATGGGCTACGTCGAGCGAGCCCTGTCCTCGAACGGCACCAGGGTCGAATTGCTGGTGCGCGGCAGGCCGGTGCCCGCCGAGATCGTGCCGATGCCTTTCGTCAAACACGCCTACTACCGCGGATAGGAGCTTCCGATGGCCGACGTCAGATACAGCAACGAACACGAGTGGATCCGCGTCGAAGGCGACGTCGGGACGATCGGCATCACGAACTACGCGCAGGAGCAGCTGGGCGACGTGGTGTTCGTCGACGTGCCGCAGGCCGGCCGCAAGATCGCCAAGGGCGAATCGGTCGCCGTGGTCGAATCCGTGAAGGCCGCGTCCGACATCTACGCGCCGGTCTCGGGCGAGGTCATCGAGTCCAACGCCGAGCTCGCCAACACGCCCGGCGACGTCAATGCCGAGCCGATGGGCAAGGGCTGGTTCTTCAAGATGAGGCTTTCGGACAAGTCCGAACTCGACGGGCTGATGGACGAGAACGCCTACGACGCCTTCGTGAAGAGTCTCGGCTGAGGAGAACGGGCCGATGCGATACCTGCCGCTCACTGACGTCGACCGCCGCGAGATGCTGGCGAAGATCGGCGTACGCTCGGTCGACGAGCTGTTCAAGGACGTGCCGCCGTCGGCGCGGCTGGGCGCGAAGGTCGCGGGCCTTCCCGATCACCAGGGAGAGCTCGAGATCGAGCGAACCTTCCAGGCCCTGGCGGCCCGCAGTGTCTCGCCGGCCTCGGCGCCGTTCTTCATCGGCGCCGGCGCCTATCGCCATCACGTGCCGGCGACCGTCGACTACCTGATCCAGCGCGGCGAGTTCCTGACCTCCTACACGCCCTACCAGCCCGAAATCACCCAGGGCACGCTGCAGTATCTCTTCGAGTTCCAGACCCAGGTCGCGCTGCTCACCGGCATGGAGGTCGCCAACGCCTCGATGTACGACGGCTCGACCGGCGCCTCCGAGGCCGTGCTGATGGCCAACCGGGTGACGCGCCGCCACAAGGCGCTGCTGTCGGGCGGTTTGCACCCGCAATACCGGGCGGTCATCGAGACCGCCGCCAAATGGGAAGGCTTCAGCGCCGTCGCGTCGAAGCCCGACATTTCGGGCCTCGAGGAGCTGATCACCGCGATCGACAAGGACACGTCCTGTGTCGTCGTCCAGAACCCGAGCTTTTTCGGCCATGTCCGCGATTTCGCCAGGCTCGCCGAAGCCTGCCACTTGGCGGGCGCGCTGCTGATCGTCGTCGTCACCGAGGTCGTGTCGCTCGGACTGCTGAAGCCGCCGGGCGAGATGGGCGCCGACATCGTGGTCTGCGAAGGCCAGTCGCTGGGCAACGGGCTGGGGTTCGGCGGCCCCTATGTCGGCCTGTTCGCCACGCGCGAGAAATACATGCGCCAGATGCCGGGCCGCCTGTGCGGCGAGACCGTCGATGCCGACGGCAAGCGTGGCTTCGTGCTGACGCTCTCGACGCGCGAGCAGCACATCAGGCGGGAGAAGGCGACGTCCAACATCTGCACCAATGCAGGCCTCTGTGCGCTGGCCTTCACCATTCATCTCACGCTGCTGGGCGAAGCAGGCTTCAGGCGTCTGGCCGAGCTCAACCACGCCAAGGCGAGCGAGCTCGCCGACCGCGTGTCGGCGATCCCCGGCGTGAAGCTGCTGAACGACAGCTTCTTCAACGAGTTTGCCGTGGCGCTGCCCAAGCCTGCCGCACCGGTGGTCGAGGCCCTGGCGCAGAAGCGCATCCTGGGCGGCCTGCCGGTGTCGCGCCTGATCCCGAACGATCCCTCGGTCGCGAACCTGCTGTTGCTGGCTGCCACCGAGACCGCAACGGAGGCCGGCATGGGGCCGCTCGTCGCCGCGCTGAAGGAGGTGCTGTGATGAACGCCCCCTCGGATCGTTCCCAGGGCCGCTCCGGCGGCATCGTCGCCGGAGGCGCGTCGGCGCCCGCAACCTTCACCGGCAATCGAGCGCTGCAGATCGAGGAAAAGCTGATCTTCGAGATGGGCCAGCCCGGTCGAACCGGAGTCGATCTGCCGGAGCCGCCGAAGGTGAAGGACCGTCTCAACGGCCTGCGCCGCGCCGGCGAGATCGGCCTGCCAGGTCTTTCCGAGCCGCAGGTCGTGCAGCACTACACGCGTCTCAGCCAGAAGAACTACGCCATCGACATGGGCGTCTATCCGCTGGGCTCGTGCACCATGAAGCACAACCCGCGGCTCAACGAAAAGGTCGCGCGCCTGCCCGGCATCGGCGACCTGCATCCGCTGCAGCCGGTCTCGACCGTGCAGGGCGCGCTCGAGCTGATCGATCGCCTGGCGCACTGGCTGAGGACGCTGACCGGCATGCCGGCGGTGGCGATGTCGCCCGCCGCCGGCGCCCATGGCGAGATGTGCGGCATGATGACGATCGCCGCGGCTCTCGAAGCCAAGGGCGAACGCGCGCGTCGCAAGGTCGTGCTGGCACCCGAGAGCGCGCACGGCACCAATCCCGCGACGGCGGCGGCGCTGGGCTTCACCGTCAAGCCGATCCCGGCAAACCAAGACGGCCGGGTCGATCTCGCCGCACTGAAGGCTGCACTGGGGCCGGACGTGGCGGCGATCATGCTGACCAATCCCAACACCTGCGGCCTGTTCGAGAGCGAGATCGTCGAGATCTCCAAGGCCGTTCACGCGGCGGGTGCCTACTTCTACTGCGACGGCGCCAACTTCAACGCCATCGTCGGCCGGGTGCGGCCGGGCGATCTCGGCGTCGACTGCATGCACATCAACCTGCACAAGACCTTCTCGACGCCGCATGGCGGCGGCGGGCCGGGGGCGGGGCCGGTGGTGCTGTCGGCGGCGCTGGCGCCTTACGCGCCCTACCCGTGGATCGTGAAGAACGGCGAGGCCTGGGCCGTCGCCGAGGACGGCGCCACGGTCGACGGTGCGCCGATCGGACGCCTGAAGGCGTTTCACGGCCAGATGGGCATGTTCAGCCGCGCGCTCGCTTACATCCTGAGCCACGGCGCCGATGGGCTGAAGCAGGCCTCGGAAGATGCCGTGCTGTCGGCCAACTACGTCATGGCGTCGCTGCAGGACGTCATGACCCCGGCCTTCGACGGACCGTGCATGCATGAGTGCCTGTTCGACGACGGCTTCCTCAAGGACACCGGCGTCAGCACCCTCGATTTCGCCAAGGCGATGATCGACGAAGGCTACCACCCGATGACCATGTACTTCCCGCTGGTCGTGCATGGCGCGTTGCTGGTCGAGCCGACCGAAAGCCAGGCAAAGGAGGATCTCGACCAGTTCATCGCGGCGCTGCGCTCGCTCGCTGGGCGCGCAAAGACGGGCAATGCGGTCGAAGAGTTCAAGGCGGCGCCGCGCTTCTCGCCGCGCCGGCGCCTCGACGAGACCTTGGCGGCGCGCAAGCCCGTGCTACGCTGGCGGCCGAGCAACGATTTCAAGCAGGCTGCGGAGTAGACCTTGGAAGCGCTGAGCGTTCTGGTGCCGGTGTTCGCCGTGTTCATCCCGGCGCTGATCCTGCCGGGCCCCGACTTCGTCGGTGTCGTGCGCTCGTCGGTGACGCGCGGCACCACGGCCGGCCTGCTGACGACCCTGGGCGTCTCGATCGGGCTCGGCTTCTACGCCACGCTCAGCCTGCTTGGCCTGTCGGCCATCCTGGTCGAATACCAGTGGCTGACATGGGCGGTGCGGGTACTGGGCGGGCTCTATCTCGCCTGGCTCGGCATCAAGCTGCTGCGCGCCAAGCCCGCGGCACCTGGCGCGGAGATCGCCGCCGGCGGCCTGTCGGGCGAGGTGCGCGGCAACTCGCTGCTGTTCGGTTTCCTGGTGACGCTCACCAACCCCAAGGCGATCGTGCTGTTTGCCAGCGTGTTCGCGACGGCGGTCACGGCCTCGACGCCGCTCTGGCTGATGGTGCTGATGGTCGTACTGGTGATGGCGAGCTCGCTCACCTGGTACACCATCGTGACGCTCTTCATGTCGTCGGCGCCGGTGATGCGCCGCTTCCAGCATGCGCGGCATTGGATCGAGCGCATCGCCGGCGCGTCCTTCGTGCTGATCGGCGGCAAGATCATCGCCGACGCCCGAACGCCGGTTTCTCCCTGACGATCTCCCGCCGGGTTCCACGGTGCGGCCGTGGGATCCGGCGAGATGCGCCGTGTCGTGGTAAGGCTTTCCCGCTGAAGCAGCAGGGAAGGCCACGATGCGCGTATTCACCTCTCTCCCGCAGGAAGACCTGAGGAAGGTCGGGCCGCGCGCCCAGGAAATCGAGGCGGCGGGCTATACCGGTGTCACCACTCAGGAGAACCGGCACGATCCGTTCCTGTCGCTTGCCGTAGCCGGCTACACGACCAGGCGCATGGAGCTGCATACGTCGGTCGCCATCGCCTTCGCGCGCTCGCCGATGGTCTGCGCCAATGTCGGCTGGGACATCGCGGCCTCGACCGGCGGCCGCTTCACCCTGGGCCTGGGTTCGCAGATCCGCGCCCACAACGAGAAGCGCTTCTCGGTGCCGTGGACGGCCCCGGCGCCGCGCATGCGCGAGTATGTCCAGGCGGTGCGCGCCATCTGGGCGGCATGGAAGGGCGACGGCAAGCTTCACTATGTCGGCAAGCATTACAATTTCACCCTGATGACGCCCAACTTCGTGCCCGAGCCCTACGACGCGCCGGCGCCGCGCATCGGCCTCGCCGCGGTCGGCCCCGCGATGCTGAAGGTCGCGGCCGAGGAGTGCGACAGCGCCAAGCTCCACGTCTTCTGCACCCGCAAGTATCTCGAGCAGGCGATCCAGCCGATCCTCGAGGCCGGCCTCGCCAAGTCGGGCCGCAAGCGCGAGGATTTCGAGATCACCGGCGGCGGCTTCGTGGTCACCGGCAAGGACGACGAGGCGGTGCAGAAGCTGTTCGACTGGGTGCGTTACCGCGTCGCCTTCTACGGCTCGACGCCCGCCTACTGGCCGGTCTTCGAGGTGCACGGCCTGGGCGACCTCGGACGCAAGCTCAACGCCATGACGAAGGCGGGCCAGTGGGACAAGATCGCGGGCGAAGTCTCCGACGACGTCGTCCATCTCTTCTCCGCGGTCGGCCGGCACGACCAGCTCGAGAAGGCCGTCACCGAACGCTTCGGCGGCCTGGTCGACTCGGTGAGCGCCAGCGCCAGTTCGTCCAAGCCCTCCGACCTGCCGCCTGGCCTGATCCAGGACCTGCAGCGCATTCCCACGAAGTACCGGTCCAGCTAGCCCGCAAAAGAAAACCCCCGTCTTGCGACGGGGGCCTTAGGTAGCCCGCGATTAGTTTTGTGCGGGCGATCTCGATGTCCAAGGCTCAGTGCAGACGCTTCGGGATCTCGGCGATCGCGTCGTTGACCAGCGCCTCGGCGCGGCCCGAACCGACCTGCTCGCGCAGCAGCGTGCGGGTCGCGGTCAGCGCGATGTCGACGGCGGTGTCGCGGACCTGCTTGGCCGCGGCGGCCTCGGACTGCGCGATGCGGTCCAGCGCCTGCTGCTCGCGCAGCGCCACGGCGTTGGTCAGGCTCTGCGCGGCGCGGGCCTGCATGCGGCTCACTTCCTCGCGGGCATGAACAAGAATGGCCTCGGCTTCGGCGGTGGCCTGGGCCAGCGTCTTCTCGGCGTCGGCCTTGGCCTTGAGCGCCTCGGCGCGCAGCCGCTCGGCGTCGGCCAGCGACCGGGCGATGGCGCCCGAGCGCTTGTCGAGCATCTCGGTGATCTTGGTCCACAGGATCTTGCCGAGCAGGACGAAGAACAGGACGAACGAAACGGCGACCCAGGTCGCGGGATCCGAGAGGAAACCGTGGTCCTTGCCCTCGACGGCGTTCTGGGCGGCCTTGTCGGCGGCCCAGGCCGCACCGAACAGGAAGTTGGACATCAGCGTGCTCCCTTGGCCACCGCGGTGACCTTGGCGCCGAGGGCGCCGCGGTCGGCCGACTGGCCGGCAAGCTTGGCATAGACGTCGGCGGCGATGTCACCGGCCATCTGCTCGATGCCTTCCATGACCTGCGCCCGCTGCCCGGCGATGCGCTTCTCGGCCTCGTCGATCTGCGCGCCCAGCTTCTGGCCGAGTTCGGCCAGACGGGCGGTGGCGGCGGCGCTGTCGGCCTCCGCCTGGTTGCGCTGGGCCTGACGCGCCTGCTCGCGCGCGTCGGCCAGACGCTTCTCGTACGCGGCGACCAGTGCGCGCGTATCCTCGCTCGCCTTCTCGGCCGCATCCAGGTCGCCCTGGATCTTGGCCTGGCGCTTCTCCAGCGTGTCGGAGATCGCCGGGATGGCGAGCTTGGACATCACCAGGTACAGCACCACGAAGGTGATCACCAACCAGACGACCTGGGGGGCGAAATCGTGGAAGTTGAGCTGCGGCATGCCGCTGCCTTCGGCAGATGCCGCGCCGCTTGCGCCGAGGACCAGAAGGCCCGCCAGCGCGCTGTAGACCGGTTTACGCATGATCGACGTTTTCCAAGCCTTGGGGCTTAGAACACGAACAGGATCATGAAGGCGATGACCAGCGCGAACAGCGCCACGGCTTCCGTGAGCGCGAAGCCCAGGAGCACGTTGCCGAACACGCGGGGAGCGGCTTCCGGGTTGCGGAGAGCGCCCGCGACGAAGCTGCCGAAGATGTTGCCGATGCCGATGCCCACGCCGGCGAGGGCGATGGTGGCGAGGCCGGCGCCGATGAGCTTGGCTGCTGCGGGAGTCATTGATCTGTCCTTTCGTTAGTGATGCAGATGACGTCAGTGATGCAGATGGATCGCGTCGTTGAGATAGAGGCAGGTCAGGATCGCGAAGACGTAGGCCTGCAGGAACGCGATCAGCAGTTCGAGGCCGGTGAAGGCGACCAGGAAGGCGAGCGGCGCCCAGCCGGCCAGCACGCCCAGCATCACCACGAAGCCGCCGAACACCTTCAGCATGGTGTGGCCCGCCAGCATGTTGGCGAACAGACGGATCGAGAGGCTGAACGGCCGCACGAAGTAGGAAATGATCTCGATCGGCACCAGCAGGAGCAGCAGCGCGAACGGCACGCCCTGGGGCACGAAGAAGGAGAGGAAGTGCGCGCCGTGCCTGACGAAGCCGATCACGGTGACGCCGACGAACACCACGGCGGCCATCGCGAAGGTTACGATGATGTGGCTGGTCGGCGTGAACGAATAGGGGACCAGGCCGAGCAGGTTGCAGAGCAGGATGAAGACGAACAGCGTCAGGACGAACGGGAAGTACTTCTTGCCCGCGCTTCCGACATTGTCGCGCACCATGCCGGCGATGAACTCGTAGCCCAGCTCGGCGACCGACTGCGCGCGGCCCGGAACCAGGGCGCGCTGGCGCACACCGACGACGAAAATCAGGAAACCGACGATGACGGCGATCGTCATCCAGAGGGCGGAATTGGTGTAGGACGCGTCGAGCGAGCCGATATGGAACGAGATCAACCGCTTGATCTCGAATTGCTCCATCGGGCTATGCATCTGATCCCCACTCCTTCGAACGCCCACACACTGCCCGAGCCCCCGGCCTACGGCAGGCGATTGGTTTCATCGCCCTCGGCTTGCGCCGTGTAGACCCGTATCGCGCGCCAGGCATTGTTCACGCCGGCAGCGAACCCCACGAGCAGGCCCACGATCAGGGAATACGGGTGAGAGCCCAACCAGCGGTCGAGCCAATAGCCCAGGAACCCCCCGACCAAAAGGCCCGCGATCATATCGACCAAAACACGATAGGCAACGCCAGTCTGACGGTGCGACATTCCGCTTCCTGCAGGCTTTTCCGACGCCATTTTGGGTGCGGCGGCACGGGCAGCCTTGAGGCGAGCCTGCAGTTCCTCGACCCGGCGCATGTCGCCGGCCGGATCGCGCTCCTGGTCGGGTTTTTCCTTTTCCATCAAACGCTTAGCGTTTGAGGACCGAGAAACTGGCGTCGCCGTCGCGCTTCACCTGCGGCACCAGGTCGACCTCCCAGTCGAGATACTGGCGCATCGCGGCCTCGATATTCTCTTTGAAGTCATAGGGCCGGTACCAGACGTCGGTCGGCGGATCGGCCATCCGCGTGTGGCCGTTCTCCACAGCGAGGCCCGCGTCGCGCCATGCCTTCATGCCGCCGGCCAGCACGGCCACCGGAAGCTTGCCGGCGAGTTCCTGCGCTTCGGGCGCAGCGAGGGTGGCGATCTCGCCGTCGGGCGAGACCAGCACGACACGCCTGGCGCCGGCCTGTTTGGCCATCATCTCCGGGAGCGTCTTCGCCAGATTTGCGCGCACCGCGAACCAGGCCCCCGGGATGTGGCCGTCGCGGTATCGCAGGCTGGTGTCGACATCGATCACCAGGCAGTCCGCGCCGATCTCCTTCGGCGACGCCGTGGCCGGCGACGGCATCCTGAAGCCCCTGGGGAAGCGTGGCTCGGCATCGGTCGTCAGCTCCGAAGCCGCCGGCTTGTGGTCGAGAACAAAGGTCTCCTGCCAGTTCATCTGCAGCAGCCAGTGCGCCGTCATGGTGGCGCGCACGCCGTCGTTGTCGTGCAGCACGATGGTGGCATTGCGCGCGCCGACATATTGATCGGTCGCCTGCACGAGCTGGCCGCCCGCGGCGTGGCGGAAGCCCTTCAGGTGACCCTTCGCGTATTCCGCCGGATCGCGGACGTCGAGCTTGTAGAGCGGCCGCCCCCCTTCCTTTGACAGAGCGGCCTCGAGCGCCTTCAGCCCGGCCATGTCGATCTTCCTGATGTTCATGCGCCTGGCGATGTCGGCGGCGGCGGCCTGCGCGAACTTCGCGGCCTCCGGTCCTTGCGGGCCGAACGATCTGGTCTCGCCGCGCGCCACCTTCAGGCCCGCGAGGTGCCAGCCCATCGTGCCATTCTTCAGTGCCATCACCTTGTTGGGCAGGCCGGCATTGATCAGCGACTGCGCGCCGATGATCGAGCGCGTGCGGCCGGCGCAATTGACGATCACCAGGGTCTCCGGCCGCGGGGCGAAGTCCTTCACGCGGTAGACCAGTTCGGCGCCAGGGCAGTCGACTCCGCCCGGGATCGACATGTTGGTGAATTCCGGCAGCGGCCGGCTGTCGAGGATCACCATGTCGGTCTTGGCGTCGATCATCTTCTGGACGTCGGCGGCATCGATGCGCGGGGTGTCGTTGTCGTGCTCGACCACCTCGCCGAACGCCTTGGACGGCACGTTGACGCCGGTGAAGACCTCGTAGCCAGCGTCGGCCCACGCCTTCAGCCCGCCCGCCATGACCGCGAGGTTGGTGTAGCCCATCTGCGACAGCCGGGCGGCGGCGCGGTTGGCACGCCCGGCCCATTGCGGGTCGGCGTCCGGCTCGCCCGAATCCATAAGCACGATCCGCGTGCCGGGATCGGGCAGCAGGGCAAAGGCGCGCGGCTCCAGCCGCGACAGCGGCAGTGGCGTTGCGAACAGCGGATGGCCCTTCAGCGAGAACTCGCCCTCCTCGCGGACATCGAAGAAGGCGAAAATCTCGCCCGATTTCAACATCGCCTTGACCTGTCGGGCCGAGAGCAGCGGCGTGAGGATGCGCGCCTTGGCCATGAAGCGCTTGGCCGTGCCGTTTGCCATGTCGACCGACACGCGATCGGGCAGGTGCTCGAGGCTCAGACCGTAGAAATGAAGGTGAAGCGCATCGCCTGAACCGACGGGCGTCTCGATGTGGTGAAAATCGTCCGGCAGGTAGGAAATGTAGTCGCCGCGGCGCAGGGTCTTTTCCTTGGCCGCGTTCTCGCGCAACTGCACGTGGCCTTCCTGCGCGCCGTTATCGAGGCGGTCGTAGACCACGTTGCGCTCGGCGCCGTGGACGCCGGCGATGATCGCCCAGGTCGTGTGATTGTGCGGCGGGACCTTCTTTCCGGCGCCGCCGGCCGATGCATAGAGAGCGAATCGGTGGTCGGGGTCCTCGCTCAGCCGGTAGATGCCGCCGTCGGCACCGAGCGGAAATTCATCCTGCGGGAACAGGTCGGCGCGGCGCGCCAGTCCGGCGAGCAAACCGCCGATCTTGTCGAGGTTGGCGGGGGTTACGCCGCTTTTTTCAATCTCGCGCGCCTGGTCGACGAGCTGTCGGACGGCCTGGGTCCGGTCCTGGTGCAGGGTCATGTGTTCCTCCGTGGCCGTCACTATACCCGGAAGGCCGGTCCAGGGGGCGCTTGTCGCCGCAACCCAAGTCACACTACGGTAACCCCATGAACCGAATCCTTTTTGTGGCCGTCGTGGGGGCGATGACCACATTGGCGATGGGAGGCTTGGCCCAGACGGCGAAACCGCCCGCCAAGCCCGCGTCCGCGGCAAAGCCCGCGGCCGTCGCGCCAGCAGCCAAACCCGTTCAGCAGTACGCCGGCTTCCGGCCGGCGGCACGGCATGCCGTTTTCGTTCCGCCGCCGCCCGTCATCGAGCTCGACGAGATTTCGCCGCCGGCCGACCTGCCGACGGTATTGAGCAACGACGATCGCGACCGCTACCGTCGCATCTTCCAGGATCAGGCATCCGGCCACTGGGCGCAGGCCGACGCGGAGATTGCCCGGCTCGGCGACAAGACGCTGATGGGCTATGTCGGCGCCCAGCGGCTGCTGGCGAAGAACTACCAGGCCAAGTTCCCGGAACTCGCCAGCTGGCTGCAGGAATTCAACGACCACCCCGATGCGCCGGCGATCTATCGTCTGGCGATCGCGCGGCGCGCACCCGGGGCGGGCGAACTCACGCCATCGAGTTTCGTCGGCCAGGCGCAGCTGTCGCCCACCTTCGCGGCCGCGCGCACGGTGAGCGGCGCCGATGCGGCCGCCGCCGCGCAATTGCGCTCGCGCCTGCAGCAGATGGCCGACGACGGCGGCTACAATGCGGCCTTCGCGCTGCTCGACAGGAAGCAGACCGCCGACCTGCTGGGACCGCAGGAAGTCGAACTGTGGCGCGGCCGCATTCGCACGCGCGCGCTCGAGGCCGATTCGCAGCGCGGCCTGCAGGTACCGGTCGAGGGCAGCCTGCCGCCGGACGCGAACTGGACGGCGGGCCTCAGTGCCTTCACCAAGGGCGACATGCGCGAAGCCGCGCGCCGCTTCGAGATGGTGGCCGATGCCGCGCCCGACCAGGCGTCGTCGTGGCAGCTCGCCTCCGGCTCGTTCTGGGCGGCGCGCGCCAACCTGCTTGCCGGCAATCCGCAGAAATTCACGCCGTACCTCAAGCGCGCCGCCCTGCATGGCCGCACCTTCCATGGCCTGATCGCGCAGAAAGTGCTGGGCATGAAGGTCGTGGCGGACTGGAATCCGCCGGCCCTCGACAAGAAGCGCACCGAATGGCTGGTCAACGATCGGGTCGGCCGCCGCGCGTTGGCCTTGCTGCAGCTCGGCGCCGCCACCGCCGCCGAGCGCGAGCTCTATGCCGGCTCGCTCGACGCCGATCCGCACTATATCGAGGCGACCCTGGCGGTCGCCCACAAGGCGGTGCTGCCGTCGCTCTCGGTACGCATCGGCAACGCCGCCTGGGACCAGCGCCACAAGATCGCGGGCTATGACGGCGCCATGTATCCGGTTCCGCCATGGCAGCCGATGCAGGGCTTCTCGGTCGATCGCGCGCTGGTCTTCGGCTTCATGCGCCAGGAATCGGCGTTCAATCCCAAGGCGCGCTCGTGGGTCGGCGCGATGGGCCTGATGCAGCTGATGCCGGCGACCGCCCGCATCGTCACCAACAAGTTCGCGCCGGAGACGCAGGGCGGCGACGTGTGGAGCCCGTCGGTGAACATGTCGCTGGGCCAGGCCTACATCGCCTCGCTGCTCGGCGACGTCGACAACAACCTGGTGCGCGCGGTCGCGGGATACAACGGCGGCCCGGGCAACGTGTTCCGCTGGGACAATTCGCTGAACGCGTCGGCGGATCCGCTTCTCTACATCGCCTCGATCCCGCTCAACGAGACGCGCGACTTCGTGCAGCGCGTGCTGGCGAACTACTGGCTGTATCAGATGCGCTTCGGCCAGGCGACGCCGTCGCTCGACCAGATCGCCGCGCACGAATGGCCGCGCTACGCGCCGCAGGACGGAAAGCGCTGACTTATCCAAGGCGGACGGCCCGCCGGTGCTGGGCGGCGGCGGCAGCCGGGTGCTAGGTTTCGATGTTCACAGTTGAGGCCGTCGCATGAACGTCGCCCGCCTTCGCCGCTTCATCGGAGACATGACGTCGCTCGTCGGAGGAGCGGCGCAGGACAAGGACGAGGCGACCACCGTCGAGGTCGCGCGCAAGCTGCTGGCCGATCTCGTCGCGCAGGACGACTGGCTGCCCGAGGCGATGGCCAAGGGCCCGCCGCACGGTTACGCGCAGAACCTGCTGTGGTGCGATCCCTTCGAGCGCTTTTCCGTGGTGAGTTTCGTCTGGGGCCCCGGCGCCAAGACCCCGGTGCACGATCATCAGATGTGGGGCCTGGTCGGCATGCTGCGCGGCTCGGAGACCTCGCAGGCCTTCGTCCGCGATCCCGCGACCGGCGCGATGAGGCTGGGCGCGCTCAGCAAACTCAAGCCGGGCGACGTCGAGGTGCTGCTGCCCGCCCAGGGCGACATCCATCAGGTGACCAACGCACTGGCCGACAAGAGCTCGATCAGCATCCACGTCTATGGCGGCAATATCGGTGCGGTGCGCCGGCACACGTTCGACGTCGAGACCGGCAAGCCGAACCTGTTCGTGTCGGGCTACACGAACCAGATCGTGCCGAACCTGTGGGACCGGTCGGCCGAGGTCAGGGCTTCTTCCTAGCCGGGGGCGCGCCCATCCTCACAAAGCACTAACGCGCAGCGTTAGTGCTTATGCGGATGTGGATGCGTCGGGTCGACCCAGTAGACAGTCTCCGGCTTCTCGACCGGTTCGACGTCGATGTTGATCGCGACCGCCTCGTTGTCGGAACGGACCAGCACGCATTCCAGCGGCTCGGTGTCGGAGGCGTTGATCTCCTGGTGCGGTACGTAGGGCGGCACGTAGATGAAATCGCCGGGACCGGCCTCGGCGGTGAATTGCAGCTTGTCGCCCCAGCGCATGCGCGCCTTGCCCTTGACGACGTAGATCACGCTTTCGAGGTGCCCGTGGTGATGGGCGCCGGTCTTGGCGTGGGCATGGATGGTGACGGTGCCGGCCCACAGCTTCTGGGCGCCGACGCGGGCGAAGTTGATCGCCGCGGCGCGGTTCATGCCCGGCGTCTGGGCGGTGTTGGTGTCGAGGGAGCCTGCGGGAATCACCCGCACGCCGTCGTTCTTCCAGTCGGTCATGGATTGCACTTAAGTCGGCCGCCTCGCCTCGGCAAGCGAGCATCGCTACAATGTTCGCATGAACAAAATTGATGAAACCAAGGCCTTCAAGCCGGTCAACATCGCCATCCTTACCGTGTCGGATACGCGCACGTTCGAGACCGACAAGTCGGGCGACACCCTGGTCGAGCGGGTCAAGCGCGACGGCCACGTGCTGGTCGATCGCGCCATCGTCACCGACGACGTCGACAAGATCCGCGCCCAGGTGAGGAAGTGGATCGACGACCCCCGGATCGAGGCCGTCATCACCACCGGCGGCACCGGCGTCACCGGCCGCGATGTCACGCCCGAGGCGCTGGAGGCGCTGTTCGAGAAGAAGATCGAGGGCTTCGGCGAGACCTTCCGCTGGATCAGCTTCCAGAAGATCGGCACCTCGACCATGCAGAGCCGCGCCACCGCGGGCGTCGCCAACGGCACCTATATCTTCGCGCTGCCCGGTTCGACCGGCGCCTGCAAGGACGGCTGGGACGACATCCTGCACTACCAGCTCGACATCCGCTTCCGGCCCTGCAACTTCGCCGAACTCATGCCGCGCCTCAACGAAGGCAAGACGCCCAGGAGCGGTTGAGCGCAGTGGCCGAGGTCACGCTCGACGACATCCGCGGCGGCCAGCCGCTCCCGGCAATCGGCACCGCGCATGGCCACGTGCGGCTGGCCAACGGTCTGCTGGCGCGCGTCGCCTACGCCCATGAGGGCGATCCGACCGCTGCCGCGCGGCTCCGGACCCAGGCCGCAGCGTTTGGTCATCTCGAACCGGCCGGTCGCACGCCGAAGCTGCACGGCGTCGTCGAGCCGGGGTCCGGCTTGCCGGGTGGCGCCTTGATCGTCGACCTCGTCGAGGGCCACGTGCCCGATCTGCCTGGCGACCTCGCAGCCATGGCCGAGACACTGGCCCGGATTCACGCCCTGCCGATGCCGCCGCCGGGCTCGCCGATACCGCGTCAGACCAATCCGTTCCTCGAAACCCTGCAGGCCATCGAACTCAACACCAGGAATTTCCTCGGTGCAGCGGTCAAGGATCCGCAGGCGCGGGCCGAGATCGCCGACGAGCTGTGGGCGATGCGCGAGATGGCGGCGACACTCGACCTCGCCGATCAGCCGCTCGGCATGGCGCTGGCCGACACCCATCCCGGCAACTTCATCGTCGATCGCGCCGGCATCGCCTGGTTCGTCGACCTGGAGAAGGTCCATGTCGGTTCGGCCGCGATCGATCTCGCACACGCGACGCTCCGGACATCGACGCTGTGGGATCCGCGCGTTGGCAAGGAACTCGCGCCGGTCGACGTGGAGGGCTTCTACGAGGCCTATCTCGCGCGCCGCGGCGCCGAAGCCGCCGAGGCGTTGCGCCCCTGGCTGATGCCGATGCGCCGGCTGACCTGGCTTCGGACCACGCTCTTCATGGCGCGCTGGCGCGTGCAGACACTGCAGCCGCGCAATCCCCACGATCCCTCGCAGTGGAGCGACGCCGGTCTCGATCCCGGCACCAAGGCCCATATCGATGCACGCATCGACTACTGCTTCAGCCGCGATGCCATCCGCGCGATTCGCAGCGAGTGGCTGTAGCTTGCAGCTATAGCGGCTTGACCATCCGGAAGGTCTCCGACCGGAAGCCGCCGCGCCGGTAGAAATCGATGGCGCGGCCGTTGTCGGCGAACACGTCGAGGCTGAGCAGGCGATAGCCGCGGCCGCGCGCCCAGTCTTCCGCCGCCGCCATCAACCGCGTCGCCACGCCCGTGCCTTCCGCTTCCCGGGTGGTGGCGAGCAGCGAGATGTAACCGCAGGGCTCGTCGGTGACGCCGTCGCGGCCCGGCCGCAGCCGGATGTAGCCGAGCCGGGTTCCATCGGCACCACAGGCGATCAACGTCGCGGCGCCGTCGGCCGGGGCGAAGGATGCTGCCATGTGCCGGTCCTGAAAGCCTTCCATGGCGGCCACGTCATGCCAAGGCGGGCGCGGTACGCCGGAGAGGCGCGGCGACAGGCTGTCGATGAAGGGGCGATCCTGTTCGGTTGCGGGACGCAAGATGACGGTGGTCATGCGCTCCTTCTACTACCAGTGGCAGTGGCTTGACTCGTTCCTGATTTGTTCTAAGAGTCGGGCGGTCATGAAAAAGGACGGCGAGCCACTCTATCCCGACGACGAGGTGCCGCTGCCGCAGCACAACGGCCGGGGCGCGCTGTCCAACGCGTCGAGCCGCTTCGACGACGAGAAGAAGATCCGCACGACCGACGGCTGGGACGTCGAGGACGAGCTGCCGCCCTTGCGCACGACGCTGACCCGGGACGCCACGCGCACCATCCTCGCGCGCAACACCTCGCCCGACGTGCCGTTCGACCGCTCGATCAATCCCTATCGCGGCTGCGAGCACGGCTGCATCTACTGCTTCGCCCGTCCGACGCACGCCTATCTCGGCCTGTCGCCCGGCCTCGATTTCGAGACGAAGATCCTGTTCAAGCCCGAGGCCGCCAAGCTGCTGGTCGCCGAGCTCGCCTCGCCGAAATATCGCTGCGACGTGGTGGCGATGGGCACCAACACCGATCCCTACCAGCCGGTCGAGCGCGACCTCAAGATCACGCGCTCGATCCTGAAGGTGCTGAGCGAGTTCAACAATCCGGTCGGCATCGTCACCAAGAACCACCTGGTCACGCGCGACATCGACATCCTGGGCGACATGGCCAAGCGCAATCTCGCCGAGGTCTTCCTCTCGGTGACGACGCTCGACAAGACCCTGGCGCGGGACATGGAACCGCGCGCGTCGGCGCCGCATCGCCGGCTCGAGGCGATCCGCGCGCTGACGGCGGCCGGAATCCCGACCGGCGTGATGACCGCGCCGATGATCCCGGGCCTCAACGATCACGAGATGGAGGCGATCCTCGAGGCGTCGACCGAAGCAGGTGCGACGCGCGCGGGCTTCACCGTCTTGCGCCTGCCGCTCGAGATCAAGGATCTGTTCGACGAATGGCTGCGCGCCAACCGGCCGGACCGCGCCGAGAAGGTGCTGTCGCTGGTGCGGCAGATGCGCGGCGGCGCGCTCTACCAGGCCGAGTTCGGGTTGCGCATGAAGGGCGAGGGGCCGATCGCGCAGCTGCTCAGCGCGCGTTTCGCGGCCGCCGTGAAGCGGCTCGGCCTGAACAGGATCCGGTATCGCCTCGACACGCTGCGCTTCGCTGTCCCTGAGTCGGCGCGGACCGCCCTGGTCGACGCCAGGCGCGACAGCCGCCAGATGCGACTTTTTTGAAACGGGAGAATTCCATGGCCGACGAGATCGTCTTCTTCACCAACCCGCAATCGCGCGGTGCGATGACCCACTGGATGCTGGAAGAGATCGGCTGTCCCTACCGGCTGGAGGTCGTGGCCTACGGGCCGCCGATGAAGTCGGCCGACTATCTCGCGGTCAATCCGATGGGCAAGGTGCCGGCGATCAGGCACGGCGACACCGTGGTGACCGAGACCGGCGCGATCCTGTCCTATCTTGCGGATCTGTTCCCCGACTCGAAGCTCGCGCCGCCGGTCGGCAAGCGCGGCGCCTATTATCGCTGGATGTATTTCGTCGCCGGGCCCTGCGAGGCGGCGATGAGCAACAAGTCGGTCGGCTGGGAGCCCGCGCCCGAGATGCAGCCGCGCTTCGGCTATGGCTCCTACCAGCGCACCGTCGACACGGTCGAGAAGGCCGTCGCGGGCCGGACGTTCATCGCGGCCGATCACTTCACCGCCGCCGATCTCTACCTCGCCTCGTTCCTGAATTTCGGCATGATGTTCAACGCCATCGACCGGCGGCCGGCCTTCGAGGCCTACGTGAAGCCGCACGTCGAGCGCCCGGCCTTTCAGCGCGTGCAGCAGACACTGGCGGGCCTGGCCAAGAGCTAGGCCGTGGACTCGTAGACAGGCGTGGATGACACCGCGCACCGACGTCCGTTCTTGCTGCTCAATCGGCCTTCGGTCGGGTTTTCCAGGATGTCTGCCAGGTGCCGGGAATTGGCACTTCCGGGGGCCAGGGGGAGTCCAAGTGGAGCTATGGGCCAGAGGCATCAGGATGACGCGTTGCCGTTGAGCGAATCAGCTGCCGTGACAGGGGCATCGCAATGTGCACCAACTCGCTGATGGCAGACGATTCCCCGACCGGGGCGGCGTGCACCGTCGCGACGATCTAATGAGGCGGTGTTTCGGCGTCGCCGCAGCGGCCTTCCTGGTCTTGTTGGCCTGCTCGGCAACCGTGTACGCGCAGCCATCCGGGTCCGTTCGCCGGATCGGGTTTCTCTGGATCGGGGCGCCGGATGGCGGCCCATCGCCCAGCCTGGCGTCCTTTCGCGAAGGCATGCGCGAGCGCGGTTACGTGGAGGGGAAGAATCTCGCGATCGAGGTTCGCGACGGTCGTGGCGATGCCACGCGCCTCGGATCGGCGGCGGCTGCGCTCGTCGCCTCCGGGGTCGAAGTCATCGTGACCCAGGGAGGCGGCCCCACCGCGATCGCCAAGCAAGCGACAAGCCGCATCCCGATCGTGTTCGGCGCCGCTGCCGATCCGGTCGGGCGTGGGCTGGTCGCCAGCCTGGCACGCCCGGGCGGCAACGTGACCGGCCGCGCCATCGATCTCGGCACCAACAAGGCGTACGAACTCTTTCGCGAAATCGCGCCGGCCAGACGGCGCGCCGGCCTTCTCTATCACGCGCCGAGCCTGCCCAAGGGCTACCAGCCGATCTTCCTCGCCGAGCGCAAAACGGCAGCTGCCGCGCTCGGCCTCGAGCTGACGTTGCTGTCGGTCGATTCCGTCGATGACGTCGAGCCGGCAGTGGCCCGGTTTGCGGCAGCCGGCGGAGAAGCGCTCTTCGTCTACGGCGATCCGGTGCTCGTCACGGCGCGACAGACAGTGCTCGCGCTGGCCCTTCGCCACCGGCTCGCTTCTGGCTGCACCGATCTTCGCCTGGCCGAGGCGGGCTGCCTGATCACCTATGGAGACGATGTGAACGACAGCTTTCGGCGTGCGGCCGGCCTCGTCGACAGGATTCTCAAGGGGGCCAAGCCTGCCGATCTGCCAGTCGAGCAACCGACCAGCTTCACGCTCATCATCAACGCCAGGACGGCAAAGGCTCTCGCCCTTCCCATCCCGCCGTCGATCCTTCCCCGCGCCGACGAAGTGATCGAGTAAGCGGGTCCGCCACTCTGGGTCTGGGTCGCTTGTATCGGATTTGTAGGTTCACGCTCTACTCCAGGAACCGCACCTTCGGCCACAACTCGGCCCAGCGCTTCTGGGCGATGCGGGCGTCGTATTCGTGGCGGCGCGTGCGGCCGAACTCGGTCGGCCGGCAGACCAGGCCCAGCAGATCGTCGGTGCCGAGAGGCGCCAGGACGGTGAGCGAGTCGTCTTCTTCCAGGCGCACGCCGACCGAGGTCACGGTCTCGAGCCAGTAGACCATCGAATCCGACGTGTCCTTGTGCTGCGGCAGGCCCTTCCAGACATGCATGCGGGCCTGGTTGCGCACCTGCCAGGGCAGGCCGGGCAGCAGTTCGCGGAGTCGGCGTTCGTACTCGGCTTCGCTCTCCTTGGAGAGATCGCCGGCCTCGTAATAGAGCACGTCGATGTCGGCCGGCGCGCGCGGCGGCACGATGCCGTGCAGATGGTCCCACACCCGGTTGCGCACGAAGCCCGCGGCAATGCACCAGTCGGGCAGGGCGAGCCGGCGCACGGCACGGAGCTGTTCCATACCCACAGGATCCTGCGCGATGATCCGGGCGATGGTCGATGGCCGTTGCGACATCGCCGCACTCTACGCGCATCGCCGGGGGATATGCCGAGCTTCGAATTCGAGACGCGAATTTCCGGCATCGTGGCCGGCATCGACGAGGTCGGGCGCGGGCCGCTCGCCGGGCCGGTGGTCGCCGCCGCCGCGATCATCGACCGCGCGCGGGCGCCGAAATCGCTGCTCAAGCTGATCGACGATTCCAAGAAGCTGAGCGAGGCGCGCCGCGAGGCCGCCTACGAGGCGATGATCGCGTCGGGCTGCGTCGGCTACGCGATCGCCGAGGCGAGCGTGGCCGAGATCGATCGCCTCAACATCCTGCAGGCGACCTTCCTTGCCATGCGCCGCGCGCTCGCCGCGCTGGCCGAACGGCCCGATCGGGTGCTGGTCGACGGCAACAGGCTGCCGCCCGATCTCGGCTGTGCCGGCGAATGCATCGTCGGCGGCGATTCTGTTTCCTACTCGATCGCGGCGGCGTCGATCCTGGCCAAGGTCACGCGCGACCGGCAGATGGCGCGGCTGGCCGCCGAATTTCCCGGCTACGGCTGGGAGAGCAACCGCGGCTACGGCAGCGCGGTGCACCTGCGAGCCCTCGAACGACTCGGGCCGACCCCACATCACCGTATGAGCTTCGCGCCGCTCAATCGGCTGGAGCAGCATCCACTCACGCGGAACCGAACCGGTTCCGCGTGAGTGGGTAAAGCTGCTCCAGACATACAATTTCTAGAGCACGCCCTTCTGCCCAACTGGTTCCAGTTGGGCAGGACGTGCTCTAGCTTGAGCGCATGCTCACGCTCTATTACGCCCGCGACACGATCTCGCTCGCCACCCACATCCTGCTCGAGGAAGTCGGCGCGACCTACGCCACGGTGCGCGTCGATTTCGGCAAGACCGAGCAGCGCTCGGCCGATTACATGAAGATCAATCCCAAGGCGCGCGTGCCGGCGCTGGTCACCGAGCGCGGCATCCTGACCGAGACTCCGGCCATGCTGGTCTATGTCGCCCAGGAGTTCCGCCGCCCCGAGCTGGCGCTGATGGACGATCCGTTCGGTTTCGCGCAGGTCCAGGCGATCAATTCCTATTTCTGCTCCGGCCTGCACATCAACCATGCCCACCGCATGCGCGGGCCGCGCTGGGTCGATGCCGGCGACGCCCAGGCGATCGCCGCCATGCAGCGCCACGTGCCGGTTGCGGTCGGCGCCAACTACGATCTGATCGAGCGCGACCTGCTGAAGGGGCCGTGGGTGATGGGCGAGCGCTACACGGTCTGCGATCCCTATCTCTTCACCCTGGCGCAGTGGCTCGAGCAGGACGGCGTCGATCCGGCGCGCATTCCCAGGGTGATGGATCATCGCCGGCGCATGTCCGAGCGCGCCACGGTGAAGGCGGCGATCGCCCAACAATTCGCCGCCTGACCGCTGGACCGCCCGCGCGGTTGTCGCCGCCCGCAATTCCGGCGAGACTTCCCCGCGGTCGGTGCGGGGGAGCGAGATGAACGGGCCGGGAATGTTCAATGTCGCGGCGGGCGGCCTGCTGGCGGCGCTGCTGGCTGCGTCTTCGGTCTCGGCCGAGACCAGGACCCTCCTGCGGTCCGGCATCTGGGAAGCGTTCGGCGGGACGACCAGCAAGGGCAACCCGATCTGCGGCATGTCGGCCGAGGTCAACACGCGCTATTTCGGCATCAAGCGCATCGCCGGCGACGACGTCGTCACCATCCAGCTCGGCACCTCGCAGTGGAAGCTGGACAGGGGCGAGAAGAAGCAGGTGCGCCTGATCTTCGATTCGAACTCGCCCTGGAACGCGCCCGGCACCGGCATGCACTTCGACGACGGCGATCCCGGGCTGGAGTTCAACATCAACCAGGGCGAGGTCGCCAACTTCATGCGCGAGTTCCGCATGAGCGGACAGCTCGTGGTGCAGTTCCCCGACGCCAACTTCGCCGACTGGAAACTGTCGCTGTCGGGCAGCAGCGCGGTCAGCGACGCCTTCCAGCAATGTGCGGGCCGCCTCTAGGGCTTGTGGGAGCACGACCTGCGGCGACTCGATGTTGTGGATCGATCTCGTAAACAATTGAATCAATTGTAATTTCTTGACCGGGACTCGGTGGATGACTCATCTTCCGCCGATGGCCGTGGACAATCGAGACAAGGTGCTGGTGGGCGACTGCATCGAACTGATGCGCGCCCTGCCGGAGGCGTCGGTCGACATGGTGTTCGCCGACCCGCCCTACAATCTGCTGCTGGGCGGCGAACTGCTGCGGCCCGACAACAGCAAGGTCGACGCCGTCGACGACGATTGGGACAAGTTCGCCGATCCGGCCAACGCCCAGGACACCGGCTTCGCGCAGTACGACTCCTTCACCCGCGCCTGGCTCCGGGCCGCCCGGCGTGCGCTGAAGCCCGAGGGCACGCTCTGGGTGATCGGCAGCTACCACAACATCTTCCGCATCGGCACGGCGCTGCAGGACGAAGGCTACTGGCTGCTGAACGACATCGTGTGGCGCAAGTCGAACCCGATGCCGAACTTCCGCGGCAAGCGTTTCACCAACGCGCACGAGACGCTGATCTGGGCGGCGCGCGACCGCCGCGCCAAGAAGTACACCTTCAACTACGACTCCATGAAGGAATTGAACGAGGGCGTGCAGATGCGCTCGGACTGGCTGCTGCCGCTCTGCACCGGCGGCGAGCGGCTGAAGGGCGAGGACGGCAAGAAGGCGCACCCGACGCAGAAGCCGGAGGCGCTCCTGTTCCGCTGCGTCATGGCGGCAACCAATCCCGGCGACACGATCCTCGATCCGTTCTTCGGCACCGGCACCACCGGCGCCGTGGCGCGCCGGCTCGGCCGGCATTTCATCGGACTGGAGCGCGACCAGACCTATGCCGCACTGGCGCGCCGGCGCATCGCCGAGATCGAGCCGCTGCAGGCCGAGGACGTGGCCCCCAAGCCGAGCAAGCGCGCCGAGCCGCGCGTGCCGTTCGGCGTGCTGATCGAAGCGGGCCTCCTGCAGCCGGGCACCGTGCTGAGCGATCCGACGGGACGCCTGCATGCCCGGGTGCGCGCCGACGGCTCGCTCTCCTCGTCGAATGCCCTGGGCGAACATCGCGGCTCGATCCATCAGGTCGGAGCGGCGGTGCAGGGCGCGCCGGCCTGCAACGGCTGGACGTTCTGGCATCTGGATGGCCGGCCGATCGACCACCTTCGCCAGCAAGTGAGGTCGGGGCTCTAGCTCGTCAGTCCTTCACCGCATGCGCGATCACCTTGCGCATGACGGTCGGCAGGGCGCGTTCATCCAGTCTGTCGATCTCGACCCAGGCACTGCCCGGCGCGAGCTTGGCCAGCCGCGACGTCGTCGCCGTCGCGCGCGCCACGGCCAGTTCGAGATGGAAGTGCGTGAAGGTGTGACGCACGCCGCCCTCGAGCACTTTCCATCGTGCCGGCACCGGCGCCTCGTTGAGCGCGTCGGCGATCACCAGCTTGCCTTCGCGCCATGGGCTCGAAGGGACCTCGTCCATGCCGCCCAACAGCCCCCTGGCCGGCCGCTTTCGCAGCAGGATCGCGCCGTCGCGGTTGGCGAGCACGAAG
>JBGAIW010000055.1:0-28115 GCA_044225265.1 Reyranella sp. | reverse complement strand
CTGAAGATGGACGATGTGGCGTCCGACACCATTCACAAATGGGGCGTCGGCGATCGCGCGCCCGACTACAAGGCGACCGAGACCGAGTGGGGCACGATGTATGCAGCCTACCGGCCGGCCGAGCCGGGCCAGCTCTACTACCGGTTCGCGCACTTCATGTTCCCGTTCATCACGCTGACGCCCAACGGCTCGTTCGAGGACCAGGTGGCGTGCACCATGAACGTGCCCATGGATGACACCCACACCATGACCTACAACCTCGCCTGGAAGCAGAAGACGCGCCCGCTCGAGACGCTGAAGAACGGCGACTGGATCCCGGGCCTGGCGCCCGACATGAAGTTCCTGCCCGACACCAACGACTGGTACGGCCGCCATCGCCTCGTGGCGCGGCGCGAGAACGACTACTTCATCGACCGCGACATGCAGAAGAACGTGAACTACACGGGCATCCAGGGCATCGGCCGCCAGGACCAGGCCGCCGTGGAGTGCATGGGCGAGATCGTCGACCGCTCGCTCGAGCATCTCGCACCGTCGGACCGAATGATCGCGATCACGCGCAAGCGCCTGCTCGAGGCTGCGCAGCAGTTCCGCGACAGCGGCAAATTGCCGGCGACGGTCGACAACCCCGACATCTATCGCGGCGCGCGCGGCGGCGCATTCGTGGCTTCCGAGAAGATCGACTGGCTCGATGCCTATGCCGACAGGCTGAAAACAGCGCGCAGCCCCCTGGGCATGCTCAGCCGGTTTCCCCTCGCTGCCGAATAGAAATACCGCCGAGCGTCAGTTCTTCGCGGCGAAGGGATTCTCGTCGCCATCCCAATGGCGCCTGAGCAGCGGCACCTGCAGGAATGCGAAGACCAGGGTGAGCGGAAAGCTGAGCAGCATCTTGCTGGCGATCCAGGTGTCGGTCGAAAAGAACCGCCACATCACTTCGTTGACGCCTGCCAGCACGAAGAAGAACACGGCCCAGCGCACCGTCAGCTTCCACCAGCCCTCGTTGGTCAGGCTGAAGGCGGCACCGAAGATCGGCTTGAGCAGCGGACGCTTGAACAGCAGCAGCCCGCCGCCGAGGATCGCGCCAAACAGGCAATTCACGATGGTCGGCTTCAGCTTGATGAAGGTTTCGTCCTGCAGCCAGATCGTGAGGCCGCCGAACACCAGCACGAAGAAGCCGCCGACCATCGGCATCACGGGCCACCGCCCTTCCAGCCAGCGATAGCACGGCAGCGCGATCGAGGTCGCGACAATGAACACACTGGTGCCGACGAAGATGCCCCACTTGGAATTGGCGGCGAAGAACAGCAGCAGCGGCCCGAGCTCGAGCGCCGTGGCGTAGAGCTTGCGCATGCCCTTCTCGGGCTTGATGTCCTTGTCGGAGTCCTCGCTCATGCCGGCAGCCCCATCAGGCCGCGCGCGAAGGCACGCGCCTCGAACGGCCGCAGATCGTCGATACTCTCGCCAACGCCGATCGCCACGACCGGCAGCTTGAACTTCTCGGCCAGCGCCACCAGCACGCCGCCCTTGGCGCTGCCGTCGAGCTTGGTCAGCACCAGCGCATCGACCGGGGACATGCTCCTGAAGGTCTCGACCTGGGCGTGCGCGTTCTGGCCGGTGGTGGCGTCGAGCACCAGCAGGCAGGAATGCGGCGCCGCGGGATCGAGCTTGCGCATCACGCGAACGATCTTGGCCAGCTCTTCCATCAGGTTGGTCTTGTTGTGCAGGCGGCCGGCGGTGTCGACCAGCAGCACGTCGCATCCGTCGGCCCGCGCCCGTTCCAGGGCGTCATAGGCGAGGCCCGCCGCATCGGCACCGGTGTCCTTGGCGACCACCGGCACGCCGGCCCGGTCGCCCCAGACCTTGAGCTGTTCGACGGCGGCGGCGCGGAACGTGTCGCCCGCCGCCAGCATGACCTTCCGCCCCTCGCCCTTCAGCAGATGGGCGAGCTTCGCGATGGTCGTGGTCTTTCCCGAGCCGTTGACGCCGACCACCAGCACGACGTGCGGCTTGTGCGCGGCGTCGATCGCCAGCGGCACCGCGACCGGCCGCAGGATCTCGGCGATATCGTCGGCGAACGCCGCGCGCACTTCCTCGTCGGTCACTTCCTTGCCGAAGCGCTCCTTGCCGAGCTTCTCGACCAGCCGCGCCGCCACGCCGACTCCGAGATCGGCCTGGATCAATGCATCCTCGAGATCGTTCAGGGTCGCCTGATCGAGCTTCTTCTTGGTGAAGAGGCCGGTGATGCTCTCGGTGACCCGCTTGGTCGACTTCGCCAGGCCATCGCGCAGTCGCGACAGCCAGCCGCCCTTCTTCTCGGCTTCCACGACGTCGCTCACAGTTCGCCCCGGTAGGCCAGCGAGACGCCGCCGGTCATCGTCACGTGACCGTCGGGCATCCATTCGACGGTGAGCGTGCCGTGTTGCACCACCACGTCGACCTTGCGGCCGGCCAACCCGCGCCGCGATGCCGCCACGCCGGCCGCACAGGCGCCCGAACCGCAGGCCAAGGTGAAGCCCGTGCCGCGTTCGTAGACGCGCAGGCGGAGCTTGTTCTCGCCGGTCACCTGCGCCAGCCCGACATTGACCCGCTCGGGAAAGAACGGGTGGCGTTCCATCTCTCTCGCCAGCGAATCGAGTGCGGGATCCAGCGCATCGGCCACGAAGAAGGTCGCGTGCGGATTGCCCATGTTGGTGCCGACCGGATCCTGCAGCACACCGACGCCGACCGGCATGTGATTGGTGTCGCAGGCCTTGGCCACCGGGATTTCCCGCCAGTCCAGCCGGGCCGGCCCCATGTCGACGGCGATCACCGGCAGGCCATTGCCGCCCACGCCGACCTTCTGCGACTCGAGCAGGCCCGAAATCGTCTGCACCGTGACGTTGTCCGACTTGCGCTCGTCCATCACCAGCGAAGCGACACAGCGCGTGGCGTTGCCGCAGGCGCCGGCCTCGCTGCCGTCGGGATTGTAGATGCGCATGAAGACGTCGGCATCGCGTTCGCTCGGCTCTTCGAGGACGATCAACTGGTCGCAGCCGACGCCCAACTGACGATGGGCGATGGTGCGCACCCGCTCGGCCGGCAGGTCGAGCTTGCCGGCACGATCGTCGAGAATGACGAAGTCGTTGCCCAGCCCATGCATCTTGAGAAAAGGGATCGGGGGCGAAAGGGGGCCGCTCATGCTGCGCGCTATATGGCCGTTCGCCCGGGCCAGCGCAACGAGCGCATCCGCACACGACCGGCATTGGGTCCGCTGATTTCGCGCACATCCAGCGCCTTCAGCCTCTTGGTGTAGATCGTCATGTGCAGGATGCCGAGCGGCTCGTAGGGTATGGCGGGCTCGACGAACAGCTTGCGTTCCTCGTCCCATGCCGGTGTCGCATGATGAATCGGCCAGTTGCAGCGGCTGGGCAACGGCTCGTGAGAGAAGCCACGGTCGTAGACCATGACGTTGAGCGCGATCTGGTCGGTCATGTCGGCCGAGCGCTGCAGCGCCTCGTTCAGGATGTCGCCCCAGCCCCGCCAATGCGGCGCGTCGACGGCGAGCGCGAAGACGCCGGCATTGATCAACGGGAAGCGGATCAGCCGCTCGGCGGTCGCCTTGTCGAAGCATGATTCATAGGCCGCGCCGTTGACCGACGAGAACTCGGCCCAGGCATGCTTGTAGTGACGCATCGAGCGATGGATTTCCGGCGCCACCGCCAGCGCGCCGGTCCGCGCCGCTCGCAGGAACAGATCGATCGCGTCGCCCTGCTGTACCCAGCAGTCGCCGTCGATCCAGAGGTAGAGATCATGGCCCGGAAAATAGCGCGGCAGGAACGGCCGCGCCGTCAGGGCCTTGTAGCCGTCCTTCAGCTTCTCGCGGCCGGGAAAGTCGAAGTCCCATTCCGGCACGACCAGCGTGGCGCCCTGCGCGCGGCACCAGGCCTGCTGTTCCGCGGTCAGACCGCAATCGAGCACGCCCAGCGCCAGCGCGCGGCCCTCGGGCACGCTGCGCAGCGAGCCGATGCAGTCGCGCATCAGGTCGAAATAGGCGGCGTCGCCGCCGGTGATTGCGATGGCCTTTTCCGTCACCTGCGAAAGATGCCACAGTCCCGGCCCCCGGAGGACTCATGGCCAAGCACGTCGACTACTACCTTTCCCTCAATTCGCCCTGGGCCTACCTGGCGTCCAGGCGCTTCGAGGCCATCGCCAAGAAGCATGGTGCCGATGTCACCATCTGGCCGGTCGATTTCGGCTCGGTGTTCGCCGTCTCGGGCGGCCTGCCTCTACCGAAGCGTTCGCCGCAGCGGCAGGCCTATCGCATGATGGAGTTGAAGCGCTGGCGCGAACATCTCGGCATCAAGCTGACCCTGGAGCCCAAGTTCTTTCCGGCCAACGAAGCGCTTGCGGCGAACTGCGTCATCGCGCTGCGGGAGCAGGGCCGCATGGCCGACGCGATCAAGCTGGCGCACGCCGTGTTGGCAGCGTTGTGGGCCGAGGAGAAGAACACCGGCGATCCGGCGACACTCAAGGAGATCGTCGCCGATTGCGGCCTGGATGCCGATGCGGTGATCAAGGCCGGCCAGGCCCCGGAGATGGCGGCAAAGCGTGAGGCCTACACCAGGCACGCGATCGAACAGAGCGTGTTCGGTGCGCCGTTCTTCGTGATCGACGGCGAAAGGTTCTGGGGCCAGGACCGGCTCGACTTCGTCGAGCGGAAGCTGGCGGGCTAGGGACCGAACCAGGCGGCCGCCGCCAGCGCGAAGCCGTTGTTTAGAATGTGGGCGGCCACGGACGGCATCAGCGAGTCGGTGCGCCGACGCAGCCACCCGAAGACGAAGCCCAGCGGCAGCACCAGCACGACGTGCTTCAACTCGATGTGGGCGGCGGCGAAGGCCAGCGAGCTCACGACGAAGGCGACCCGCGAGCCCCAGCGGCCCTCGAGCCAGCCATAGAGCAGGCCGCGGAACACCAGCTCCTCGACCACGGGCGCCAGTCCCGCAAGCAGGAGCAGGCTCAGCATGAATTGCCGGGGATCGCTCGCGATCTCCATGGCCTGTTTGACGCCATCGGGCTCGATGCCGAACTGGCTTACTGCCGCCGAGACCGCGATTGTGGCCAGCGAGCCCAGGATCGCATACCGCCAGGGCGCCGGCCGCAGCCCCAATGCCGGAACAGCCCCACGCCCGAGCGGCAATACCGCCAAAGCGACCGCAACGAGGCCGGAGCCGAAGAAAGTGCCCAGGATTGCCAGCATGCCGGGTTCGGGCAGCAGCCGCGCCCCGAACATGGCCAGTGGCACCACGAAGCCAGCAAACAGCAGGATCGACCAGCCCGGGATTGGCCGAAATCCATGTTGATTCAATGGGTTATGGTCAGCCGCCACGCGCTTTTTGACTCCTTCTTCAGCAGGCCTTATACCCCGCCCGCTCAATCGGTCGTGCCGATTTCAATGGTTCCCCCGCCCTTGGTTGCCTGAGAGGGGGAGCTCCGCTGATCCGCGAAGGTTCGCGCATCGGCGCGATTTTCGTTTGGGCGAACGGAGTGTTTGAAACGGCATGTTCGAGGGTCTGAGCAAACGTCTGGGCGATGTGTTCGACCGGCTGCGCGGGCGCGGTGCGCTGAGCGAGGCCGACGTCGATGCTGCCCTGCGTGAAGTGCGCACCGCCCTGCTCGAGGCCGACGTGGCGCTGCCGGTTGTCCGCCAGTTCGTCGACGAAGTGCGGCCCAAGGCGATCGGCGCCGACGTCATCCGCTCGGTCACGCCGGGCCAGATGGTGGTCAAGATCGTCAACGATCACCTCGTCGAGATGCTGGGCGGCACCGTCGCCGATCTCGATCTCAACGCCATCCCGCCGGTCGTGATCCTGATGGTCGGCCTGCAGGGGTCGGGCAAGACGACCTCCTCCGCCAAGATCGCCTACCGCCTCAGCCAGGGCCCGCAGGGCATGGCCGCCGAAATGTTCGGCGGCAGCGGCACTTTCGCGACCAAGCGCAAGGTCATGATGGCCTCGCTCGATACGCGTCGCCCCGCCGCACAACAGCAGCTGAAGGTGCTGGGCGAACAGACCGGCGTGCCGACCCTGCCGATCGTTCCGCTCGAGATGCCGCTCGCCATCACCCGACGGGCGATGGAGACGGCGCGGCGCGAGGGCTTCGACGTCCTGATCCTCGACACCGCCGGCCGTCTCGCGATCGACGAAGAGCTGATGACGGAGGTCAAGCAGATCTCCGATCTCGCCCAGCCGAAGGAGACGCTGCTGGTCGCCGACGCGATGACCGGTCAGGACGCGGTCAACGTCGCCAAAGCGTTCAATGAGCGCCTGGCCGTCACCGGCATCGTGCTGACCCGCGTCGACGGCGACGCCCGCGGCGGCGCCGCGCTCTCGATGCGCGCCGTAACCGGCCGCCCGGTCAAGCTGATCGGCGTCGGCGAGAAGTTCGATGCGCTCGAGCCGTTCCATCCGGACCGCATCGCCAGCCGCATCCTCGGCATGGGCGACATCGTCTCGCTGGTCGAGCGCGCCGCCGAGACGATCGAAAAGGAAGACGCCGAGAAGCTCGCCGCAAAGGTCCGCAAGGGCCAGTTCGACATGGACGATCTGCTCTCCCAGCTGCGCCAGCTGCGCAAGATGGGCGGCATGCAGGGCCTTCTCGGCATGCTGCCAGGCGCGCTCCAGGCCAAGGCCGCAATGTCCAAGGCCAAGATCGACGAGAAGCAGCTCAAGCGCCAGGAAGCCGTGATCCTGTCGATGACGCCCAAGGAGCGGCGCAACCCCGACCTCATCCACGCCTCGCGCAAGAAGCGCATCGCCGCCGGCTCGGGCGTGGCCGTGCAGGACGTCAACAAGCTGCTCAAGCAGCATGCCGACATGCTCAAGATGATGAAGCGAGTAAACAAGCTCGGAGAGAAAGGATTCATGCGCAGCCTCGGAGGCATGACGCCCCCGCCCGGCTTCCCGCGCTGAAAATTGTCGAAGGAGAAAGAATGCTAGCGATCCGTATGACCCGTCACGGCACCAAGAAGCGGCCGTTCTTCCACATCGTGGTGGCCGATTCGCGCTCGCCGCGCGATGGCCGCTTCATCGAGAAGCTCGGCACCTACAATCCGCTGCTGCCGCGCGAGCACGAGCAGCGCGTCACGCTCGACAAGGAGCGCATCGCGCACTGGCTCAAGGTCGGCGCCCAGCCGTCGGATCGTGTCGCGCGCTTCCTGGCGCAGGTCGAGATGATGAAGCCGCGCGAGCGCCGCGAGCAGACCAAGAAGAGCGCGCCCCGCGCCAAGGCGCAGGAGCGCATGAAGGCGGCGGCTGACGCCGCTGCCGCTCCGGCGGCCGAAGGCGAGGCCAAGGAGGCTGCGGCCACTTGATGTCTTCGGACCGCGTCCTGCTCGGCGTCGTTGCGGCGCCGCATGGAGTGCGCGGTCTGGTGCGCATCAAGAGCTACACCGAGGACCCGATGGCAGTGGCGTCGTACGGCCTGCTGTCGGACGAATCGGGAAAGAAGAAGTACCGGGTCGAGGCTCTCAGCGCCGCACGCGGCGCGGTCCTGGCCCGGATCGAGGGCGTAGCCGATCGCACGTCGGCAGAGGCGTTGCGTGGATTGCGGCTCTACGTGGAGCGCAGCGCCTTGCCGGAGACGGGCGAGCGGGAGTGGTACGAGGCGGACCTGGTCGGTCTGTCGGCGGTCGGCAAGGACGGCAGGGATTGGGGGAAGGTCGTCGCCTTCCACGATTTCGGCGCCGGGCCGGTGATGGAAGTGTCCGGCGGTCGGACCGGGGGGCTCATGCTGCCCTTCACCGACGAAGCGGTGCCCGAGATCGACGTCGAGGGCGGCAAGATCGTGATCGATCCACCGGCGGGCCTGCTCGCCGGCGGACAGGCGGAAGAGAAGGAGGCGTAAGGCAACGTGTGGCGCGCAACGGCGCTGACGATCTTCCCGGAGATGTTTCCGGGCCCGCTTGGCCACAGCCTGGCGGGCAAGGCTCTGAAGGAAGGCGTCTGGTCGCTGGAGGCGGTCGACATCAGGCGGTTCGCGACGGACCGTCATGGCACGGTGGACGACGCACCGTTCGGCGGCGGCGCCGGAATGGTGATGAAGCCCGACGTGTTGTCGGCGGCCATCGGATCGGTGTCGCAGGCCAACGACCGGGCGGACGTGCCGAGGTTGTTGATGTCCCCGCGCGGAGCGCCGTTCAGTCAGGCGCGGGCGCGGGAGCTGGCAAAGGGACCGGGCGTGCTGCTGGTGTGCGGAAGGTTCGAGGGAGTCGATGAACGGGTCATCGAGGCCCACGCGCTGGAGGAGGTTTCGGTCGGCGATTTCGTGCTCTCGGGTGGCGAGATCGCGGCCATGGCGGTGATGGATGGATGCGTGCGGTTGCTGCCCGGCGTAATGGGCGCGGCCCACTCGGGAGACGAGGAGAGTTTCGAGGACGGATTGTTGGAGTACCCGCACTACACGCGGCCCGCGACCTGGGCCGGCCCGGATGGGATCGAACGGCGCGTGCCGGAGATCCTGGTCTCGGGCCACCACGGCAAGGTCGCCGAATGGCGCATGAAGCAGCGGGAAGAGATCACGCGGAGCCGTCGCCCCGATCTATGGCAACGGCGGCGCTCCGCGAAGACGAACGAAGAGAAGTGACGAAAGGAAGAGAGCGATGAACATTCTCGACACGCTGGCGAAAGCCCAGATGGACAAGGTGACGGCCGAGCGGCCGGTGCCGCGCTTCGAGCCGGGCGACACCCTCAAGGTGCACGTCAAGGTGCAGGAAGGTAACCGCGAGCGCATTCAGGTCTACGAAGGCCTCTGCATCGCGCGCAAAAACGATGGCGTGAACTCCTCGTTCACCGTGCGCAAGATCAGCTTCGGCGAGGGCGTCGAGCGCGTGTTCCCGCTCTACAGCCCGGGCATCTGGGAGATCGAGGTCGTCCGCAAGGGCACCGTGCGCCGCGCCAAGCTCTATTACTTGCGCGACCTGCGCGGCAAGGCGAGCCGCATCGCCGAGGACATCGAGGCCCAGCGCGAGCTGATCGCCGAGCAGGCCGAGGAGGCCGCCAAGCGCCCGAAGCGCGAGAAGATCAAGAAGGAGAAGCCCAAGCTCGAGAAGGCCACGCGCGCCGCCAAGGGCGGCGGAAAGGGCTGATCCGACCATGGCGTTCCGCAAGAAATCGGCGGTTCCGCCGCCGCCTCCCGCGCCTCCGCGTACCCTGTTCGAGAAGATCTGGGACAACCATGTCGTCAGCCGGCAGGATGACGGCACCTGTGTGATCTACATCGATCGTCACCTCGTCCACGAGGTGACGAGCCCGCAGGCCTTCGAGGGCCTGCGCATGGCCAATCGTCCCGTCCGCCGGCCCGACGCCACCGTCGCCGTCGCCGACCACAACACGCCGACCACAGCCGGCCCGATGGACGAGGAATCCCGTATCCAGGTCGAGACTCTCGAGAAGAACGTCGCGGACTTTCACGTGCCCTACTTCGGCATGGACGATGCCCGCCGCGGCATCGTGCACGTGATCGGTCCCGAGCAGGGCCTGACCCTGCCCGGCATGACGATCGTGTGCGGCGACAGCCACACCTCGACGCACGGCGCCATGGGTGCGCTGGCATTCGGCATCGGCACCTCGGAGGTCGAGCACGTGCTCGCGACCCAGACGCTGATCCAGAAGCCGGCCAAGAACATGCGCGTCTCGGTCGAGGGCAGCCTGCCGCTCGGCGTCACCGCCAAGGACGTGATCCTCGCGATCATCGCCAGGCTCGGCACCGCAGGTGGCACCGGCTACGTGATCGAGTATGCCGGCCGCGCGATCCGCGAGCTGACGATGGAAGGCCGCATGACGGTCTGCAACATGTCGATCGAAGCCGGTGCGCGCGCCGGCCTGATCGCACCCGACGAGACGACCTTCAAGTATCTCGAAGGCCGTCCCTTCTCGCCGAAGGGCGGCGCGTGGGATCTCGCGCTCGGCCAGTGGCGTCGCCTGCCGACCGACAAGGGCGCCACCTTCGACGCCCAGCTCGACCTGCTCGGCTCGGACATCCCGCCGATGGTGACCTGGGGTACCAGCCCGCAGGACGCCCTGCCGATTACCGACGTGATCCCCGATCCGGCCAATGCGCCGGACGAGAACCGCCGCGAGGCGTGGACGCGCTCGCTCGCCTATATGGGCCTGACGCCGGGCACCAAGCTCGTCGACGTGCCGATCGACCGCGTCTTCATCGGCTCGTGCACCAACGGCCGCATCGAGGACCTGCGCGCCGCTGCCGAGATCGCGCGTGGCCGCAAGGTCGCGTCGAACGTGTCGGCGATGGTCGTGCCGGGTTCAGGCCTTGTGAAGGCGGAGGCCGAGAAGGAAGGTCTGGACAAGATCTTCATCGAAGCGGGCTTCGAGTGGCGCATCCAGGGCTGCTCGATGTGCCTTGCCATGAACGCCGACCGGCTCGAGCCCGGCCAGCGCTGCGCCTCGACGTCGAACCGCAACTTCGAAGGCCGCCAGGGCCGCGGCGGACGCACGCACCTCGTGAGCCCGGCAATGGCCGCCGCCGCTGCGATCAAGGGTACGCTCGCGGATGTGCGTGACTACCAATAGCCGGCCCTGAAGGACCGGTGCTAACCTTGCGGGCGGTGCAGCGATGCACCGCCCGTTTTGTTTGGGCCGATTTCTTCGGGGAGAAAGAAGTCGACATGACCAACGCGCCGCCGCCGCCCGATTGGACCGCTCACGCCGCGAACGCGCCGGCACCGGCGGACCGTCCGGCCGGATTCTGGATTCGCGTCGTCGCCGCGATCATCGATTCGCTGGTGATCTCCCTTCTGGCCGCCCTGATGATCGGCATCATCACCGGCGTCGTTTTCCTGTCGGACGAACAGGCGCGGGATATCGTCGTCGCGATCGGCATCTTCATCGGCATCATCGGCCTGATCGTCCTGGGCTGGCTGTATGAGGCCCTGATGACCAGCTCGCCGCGCGGCGCCACCTTCGGAAGGCGCGCGATCGGCGCACGCATCGTTCGCGCTGACGGCGTGCAGTTGTCGTTCGGGCGCGCAACGGCACGGCACTTCGCGAAAGTGATCGTCACGCCCCTGCTGCCGTTCGGGCTGGGCTTCCTGCTGGCGGCGTGGACCAAGGGCAAACGCGCGATCCACGACATGATCGCCGATACACTGGTGATCAAGACCGACTGACGGAGGCCGACATGAGCAATATTCCGAATTCCGGCTCGGGCGCGCCGCCGCCACCGGTGTGGGACGCGCAGCCGAGCCAACCCGCACAGGTACGCTACGGCGGGTTCTGGATTCGCGTCGTCGCCTACATCATCGACGCCATCCTGCTGAATGTCGTCATGGGCGCTCTCAGCTATGTCTCTGGCGTGAGCTTTATCTCGTACGATTCGCACCGGTTCGATCTGCTGCCGAATCTCTCGCCGTTTGTTGTCGCCTGGCTCTACTTTTCATTGATGGAGAGCTCCGAGCGCGGTGCCACGATCGGGAAGATGGCGGTCGGCCTGCGCGTCGTCACCGACCAGGGCCAGCGGCTCAGCTTCATGAACGCCACCGGCCGCTATTTCGCGAAGATCATTTCTGCGATCATCCTGGGCATCGGCTTTCTCATGGTCGGCTGGACCGACCGCAAGCGCGGCCTGCACGACATGATTGCCGGCACCTTGGTGATCAAGGTCAGCTGATCGTCCGGAACCCGTCGTGACCAACACTCCCTCCGGAAGAGAGCCCCCGCCGTTCGTTCAGGCCAATTTTCTGAACAGCCCGCAACTCGTCTACCTGCTCTATTTCGGCGGCTTCCTGCTGGCGGTGCTGCCGCTGATCGGGCTGGTCGTGGCCTATGTCAATCGCGACGGGGCGTCCGAGCTGGACCGATCGCACTACGACTTCCAGATCTCGACCTTCTGGCGCGGTCTGGCGATCCTGGCGGCCGGCGTGGTCACGGCGTTCTTCCTGATCGGCTGGCTGGTCATCCTGTTCTGGGCGGTCTGGACCATCGTCCGCAACGTCAAAGGCCTCTCGGCCTACGGCAGGAGCCAGCCGATGGCCGCCACGATAGGCTGGGGTTTCGGCTGAAAAGGCCCGGAATATTGCCGATCCCGGGGACCTGACCCGCGCCCCGGCTGGCTTGACGGAGCCCCGGAAAGCCCGTTTATTCCGGCCCAATCGCCGAGGGACACATGGAAAAATTCACGACGCTGCGCGGTGTCGCCGCACCGATGCCGATGGTCAATATCGACACCGATATGATCATCCCGAAGAACTTCCTGAAGACCATCAAGCGCACCGGCCTGAAGGACGGCCTGTTCTACGAGATGCGCTGGACCGGCGACGGCCAGAAGAAGGACTTCATCCTCGACCAGCCGGCCTACCAGAACGCCAAGATCATCGTCGCCGGCCCGAATTTCGGCTGCGGCTCGAGCCGCGAACATGCGCCATGGGCGCTGCTCGACTTCGGCATCCGTTGCGTGATCTCCGAAAGCTTCGCCGACATCTTCTACAACAACTGCTTCAAGAACGGCATCCTGCCGATCAAGGTGCCGAAGGAGATCATCGACAAGCTGATGGACGATGCGAGCCGCGGCTCGAACGCCGTCATCGAGGTCGATCTCGAGAAGCAGGAGATCAAGGGTCCTGACGGCGGCACGGTGCATTTCGACATCGACCCGTTCCGCAAGCGCTGCCTGCTGGAAGGTCTCGACGACATCGGACTGACGATGGAGAAGAAGTCGGAGATCGACGACTTCGAGAAGAAGCAGAAGGACTCCCAGCCGTGGCTGCACGCCGCGGAGTGATCGTCGTTATCCGTTAGACAAGACAAGAGAAGCAGAACAATGGCGTCGAACCGCAATTTGCTGGTGCTGCCCGGTGACGGCATCGGCCCCGAAGTCATGAACGAAGTGCGCAAGATCATTGCCTGGATGGGCAAGAAGCGCGCGGTCGGTTTCGACATCAAGGAAGACCTGGTCGGCGGCGCCGCGCTCGACAAGCACGGTGTGCCCCTCTCCGACGACACGATGAAGCTGGCCCTCGAGGCCGACGCCGTACTGTTCGGTTCCGTCGGCGGCCCGAAATGGGACACCGCGGATTTCAGCAAGAAGCCCGAGCGCGGCCTGCTGCGCCTGCGCAAGGAAATGGACCTGTTCGCCAACCTGCGCCCGGCCAAGGTGTTCGACGCGCTGGTCGACGCGAGCTCGCTCAAGCCTGAGATCGTCAAGGGTCTCGACATCATGATCATCCGCGAGCTGACCAGCGGCGTCTATTTCGGCGAGCCGCGCGGACGGCAAACCAATGCCAAGGGCGAGGTCGAGGCGTTCGATACCCAGCGCTACACGGTTCCCGAGATCCGCCGGGTCTGCGCCGTCGCCTTCGAGCTGGCGCGCAAACGCAAGAACAAGGTGCTGTCGGCCGAGAAGGCCAACGTCATGCACACCGGCGTGTTGTGGCGCGAGGAAGCCACTAAGCTCCACAAGGAGAAGTACTCCGACGTGAAGCTCGAGCACATGTATGCCGACGCGCTTGCCATGCAGCTCCTGCGCTCGCCCAACCAGTTCGACGTCATCGTCACCGACAATCTGTTCGGCGACATCCTGTCGGACGAGGCCTCGATGCTGACCGGTTCGCTCGGTCTGCTGCCGTCGGCTTCGCTCGGCGCACCCGACGCGACCGGCCGACGCAAGGCGCTGTACGAGCCGATCCACGGCAGCGCACCGGACATCGCGGGCAAGGGTCTCGCCAATCCGATCGCCGAGACGCTGAGCTACGCCATGATGCTCCGCTACTCGTTCGACCTCTCGAAGGAAGCGGACCTGGTCGAAACCGCTGTCGAGAACGTCCTGCAGGCGGGCTACCGCACCGGCGACCTGCTGGTCGGCAACACCCAGGGCACCAAGAAGGTCGGCACCCAGGAAATGGGCGACGCGATCGTCAAGGAACTGGACCGGCTGGCCTGAGCCGGCCCTCAACGACCGGCTTCTAGCGATCGGCGTCGATAGCGCGATCGAGCGCCGTCGCGAAGGCCGTCATCTCGGACGGCGCCAGGTCAGACACCGCATGCATCTCGAAGCCGCCGTGGCGCCAGTCGGCCAGGGCGAAGCCATCGCGCTGGATGACGTTCGCGGTCGTGTTCGCGCCTGACGCCGGCCACAGCGACAGCGCGATGCGGTGCTGATTGCGGCGATAGACCAGCACCGACACCTTGCGGCCCGCCACGACGTCGATCCGGCCCCCCTCGAGCGGGAAGCCGGCAGAGGTCAGATCGTGCACCGGAGGCGAATAGTCGATGCGGCCGGCGAACCACGGCCGAACGGTGTGGCGGTCGGTCGAGGCCACGTCGACGGCGTGATCGCTCGAGGCGACCCGCAGGTAGGTCGACACGAACTCGTCGTCGGCCGCGCCGAAGCGTCCGCCGCTCAGGCTGCCGCCCAACCATCCCAGCGCCGCCGCGAGGAACAGGCTGGCCGCCAGGGCCGTCCAGTTCCGTTGCGGCCCGACACTCACCGGCGCCGCCTTGTCGGGGGCGACCTCACCGGCAATGGCGCGCAGCTCGCGTTCGATGCGCCCACGCAGCAGATCCGGGGTGCGCTCAGCGGGCAGTTCGCGCAGCAGGCCGCTCATCTTGCGCGCGGCCTCCAGTCGCTGCCGGCACCCAGGACAGCTCTCCAGCGCGCGCTCGAAGTCGGCGCTGTCACGTGCCGACAACTCACCGTCGACATAGGCGTCGACCATCGACTCACAGGTCGGGCAGTCCATGTCCACTCCTTCCGAGGCGGGCCTTCAGTTCCGCCGCCAGTTTCTCGCGCGCCCGGGCGAGGCGCGACATGACCGTGCCGATCGGCAGATCGAGCACGTGCGCGATGTGCTTGTAGGGAAGATCCTCGATCTCACGCAGCACGAGGATCTCCCGGGACTCCGCCGGCAAGGCGGCCAGCGCGGCCGCGATCTGCCGTCGCCGGTCACCGGCCTGGGCGCTCTGCTCCGGGTCGGGCCCATCGGCTGGCCGATCCTCGATCTCCTCGATCGGACGCTCGGTGGCGCTCTTGCGGGTGCGCAGGTCGGCCCATGAATTGCGCACGATACCGAGCAGCCACGGCCGTGCTTCGCCGCCACGAAACGCATGGAAGTAGCGCAGCGCCCTGAGCATCGCCTCCTGCGCCACGTCCTGCGCCAGCACCGGATCTCGGGTCAGCCAGCGCGCAAATCCGTACGCCGCGTCGAGATGCGGAAGCATGAGCGCGCGAAATCGCTCGAGCGTGGCCGCGTCCGGTTTCGGCGGTGAAGACATGCAGCCCATTAGGCCATCAATACCGGTCGCTGGTCGATTTTATTCCCGGCGGAATTTCTGCCCGGCCCGCGCGGTAACGCCTCCAGTCAATCCACGGAGGCCGTCATGACGCATCACGACCGTCGCGAGTTCCTGAAGCTGTCCGGCATGGCCGGTGTAACATTCACGGCAGGCCTGTTCCCTGCCGGGCGTGCCTTGGCCCAGGCCGGCGGCGACTTCCATTTCGTACAGTTCTCCGACACTCATTGGGGCTTCAAGGGTGCCCCCAACCCCGATGCCGAGCACACGCTGGAGAAGGCCGTGGTGACCGTGAACGGCCTCGCCAGCAAGCCCGACTTCATCGTCTTCACCGGCGATCTCACCCACACTACCGACGACGGCAAGGAACGGCGCGCCCGCATGGCCCGCTTCAAGGAGATCGTGTCGGCGCTGACCGTCAAGAACGTGCGCTTCATGCCGGGCGAGCACGACGCCTCGCTCGACAAGGGCGAGGCCTACAAGGAATTCTTCGGCGCCACCTACTACACGTTCGACCACAAGGGCGTGCACTTCATCGCCCTCGACAACGTCTCCGACCCCGCCGCCAAACTGGGCGACGAGCAGCTCGCCTGGCTGGCCGCCGACCTCAAGCAGCGCAAGCCCGACGACCGCATCGTCGTGCTGACCCATCGCCCGCTGTTCGACCTGCAGCCGAGCTGGGACTGGACGACGGCCGACGGCGCCAGGGCGATCGACCTGCTGATGGCGTTCAGGAACGTCGTGGTGTTCTACGGCCACATCCACCAGGAGCACCACCAGATGACGGGCCACATCGCCCACCACGCCGCCAAGTCGCTGATCTTCGCCCTGCCCGCGCCCGGTTCGCAGCCCAAGCGCGTCCCGCTCGCCTACGATGCTGCGACACCCGGCAAAGGCTTGGGCACGCGCGACGTGACCATGGGCGCAACCGTTGCCCTGACCGAACTGCCGGTCACCAAGGGCTGAGCCACATGAAACGCAGGTTGTTTGCCGCGCTGCTGGTGGGCAGCGCGGCGGTCGGGGCGGCGCGCCTGGCTGCCGACGCACCCGACGAGATCCGAATCGCCGCCATGAAGTTCGACTTCACGCCCGAGACCGTGAAAGTGAAAGCCGGTCGGCCGGTGACACTGGTCCTGACCTCGCTCGACCGCATTCACGGCTTCAAGATGCCGGAGCTCGGCGTGCGGACCGAGATCATTCCCGACCGGGAAACGAGGGTGACGATCACGCCGCAGAAGGCGGGAAGTTTCACCTTCTTCTGCGATGTCTTCTGCGGCGACGGTCACGAGGATATGTCGGGCACGCTGATCGTCGAGGCATAACTCTCAGCGCTTCAGGATCGAGCCCAGCACCCCGCGCAGGATCGAACCGCCGACCTGGCTGCCGATGCTGGCGGCCAGGCCCTTGCCGAAGATCGCCTTGGACGCCTCGCGGGCGACCACCGTAGCAGTGCTGCGCATCGCGGCCTTGGCGACGGTCGTGCCGATCGAGTCGGGCTGGCGGCCGCGCGGCTTTGGTGCCGCGTCAGGCGCCGACTGGCCTGGCGGTGTGACCGGCACCTGCGCCCGCTTGAGCCGCGGCTCGGCACGCGGGGGCTCTTCCGGAGGCCCCGGTTCCTCGGCGGGCTTGCCCCAGGGACCGGTCGGCGGAGCCTCCGGTGGCGGAACGGTAGGCGGCACGGATCCGTATTGACCACGGCGCCGCGCAGCCGGGGCTGCGCCGCCGCCGGCGGTCGCGGGCGGCGGCGCCTTCTGCTGGTCGGCGCCCGAAGCACGCCCCATCAGCACCTCATAGGCCGAGGCGCGATCGACCATGGTGTCGTACTTGCCCGCCAACGCGCTCGCCTTCAGCGTTGCCGCGCGCTCGGCATCGCTGACCGGCCCGATGCGCGCCTGCGGCGGCGCGATCAGACAACGCTCGACCGGCTCAGGCACGCCCTTGGCATCGAGGAAGGACACCAGAGCCTCGCCGACACCGAGCTGCTGAATGGCGTCGACTGCCCTGAATTTCGGGTTGGGCCGGAACGTGTCGGCCGCGACCTTGACCGCTTTCTGGTCCTTGGGCGTGAAGGCCCTCAGCGCGTGCTGGACCCGATTGGAGAGCTGGCCGAGAACGCTCTCCGGAATATCGAGCGGATTCTGGGTCACGAAATAGACGCCGACTCCCTTGGAGCGGATCAGGCGCACCACCTGCTCGATGCGGTCGAGCAGGGCCTTGGGCGCATCGTCGAACAGCAGATGCGCTTCGTCGAAAAAGAACACGAACTTCGGCTTGTCGAGGTCGCCGACCTCGGGCAGGCGCTCGAACAGCTCCGACAACAGCCACAACAGACCGGTGCCGTAGAGGCGCGGGCTCTGCATCAGGCGGTCGGCCGCCAGAACGTTGACCACACCCGCACCGCTTGCATCGACGCGGATCATGTCGGCGAGGTCGAGTGCGGGTTCGCCGAAGAAGCCCTTGCCGCCCTGTTGCTCCAGAATCAGCAACTGGCGCTGGATGGTGCCAACGCTGGCCTTGCTCACGTTGCCGTATTCGGCCGTCAGGGTGCCGGCGTTCTCCGCCGCCCACTGCAGCATGGCCTGCAGGTCCTTGAAGTCGAGCAGCAGGAGACCCTGTTCGTCGGCGACCTTGAAGACGACATTGAGCACGCCTTCCTGGATCTCGTTGAGCTGCAGCAGGCGCGCCATCAGCACCGGTCCGACTTCGCTCACCGTCGTGCGGATGGGATGACCCTTCTCGCCGAAGAAATCCCAATAGGCGACCGGAAAGGCACGACCGCCATAGCCGTCGATCTTGAGCTGCCTGGCTCGCTCCACGGCGCGGGGATTGTCTCCACCCTTCTGGCCAATGCCGGCGAGGTCGCCCTTCACATCGGCCAGAAACACCGGCACGCCATAGGCTGAGAAACCCTCGGCGATGGTCTGCAACGTCACTGTCTTGCCGGTGCCGGTCGCGCCCGCGATCAGCCCATGACGGTTGCCGAATTTCAGGAGCAGATACTGGTCGGCATCGCTGGCGCCGACGAAGATCGCGTTGTCTTCGCTCATGGCGGCACTTTAGCCAAAGACCCCGGTGCGTAGTAGGGTGGGCCATGCCCGGCACCCGCCTTGCCTTGGCCGTGATCGGCGACGAGATCGGCCCGTCGCTTCCGGAAATGCTCTCGTTCTGCGCCGAACAGAAAGTGCGCCGCCTCGACATGCGTACCGTCGATGGCCGCAACCTGCTCGGCATGAGCCTGGACGAGGTCCACGCGATCAAGGCAACGCTCGACAAGGCCGGCATCGCGGTTCCGACTTTCGTGTCACCGGTGCTGAAGTGGGCGGCCCCCGGCAAGGCGCCCGCCGCCGGCAGAAAGGTCGACTTTGCTTTCGATCCCTCGCAATGCCCCGTTGCCGATACGCTGGCGCATGCCTTCGCCATCGCCAATGCGCTGGGGGCACGGCACATGCGGGTCTTCAGCTTCCTGCGCTACGCCGGCTATCGGCCGCTCGACCTGAAGCCCGCGATCGACCGCCTGCTCGAGCTGGCCCGGCGCCACGACGTGATCGTCGAGATGGAGAACGAGCCGGTTTGCAACGTCGGCTCCGTGGCCGAGCTTGCCGCCTTCTTCCGCGCAATTCCGGCCTCGTCCCATCTGCGCCCCCTGGTCGATATCGGCAACAGCTGGTCGATGGGCCACGCGCCCGGCGATTCCGACATCGCGGCCCTGGCGCCTTCGGTCGACCTCATCCACCTCAAGGATCGCGATCTCGCGGCACGCCGCACGGTGCCACTGGGCGACGGAGAGGTGCCATGGGCCCGGGAGCTGACGCGGTTGCTCAAGGATGCAGGGACGCCCGAGATTCTGGCCAGCATGGAGACGCACTGTCCGAAGGACGGTCGCAATGCCACAGCAAAGTCTGTAGCTGCCCTGAGAAGAATTGCCGCCGAGATCGGAGTTGAACTCGTCTAGAAGGAGGCCATGCGCTCCTTCTCATTCGTCACGGTCGACGTCTTCACCGACCGCCGCTTTGGCGGCAATCCGCTCGCCGTATTCTCCGACGCCCGCGGCATGACCGACACGGAAATGCAGGCGCTGGCTGCCGAGTTCAATCTCAGCGAAACCACGTTCGTGCTGCCGCCCGCCGATCCGGCGAACACCGCTCGGGTGCGCATCTTCAATCGCAAGAGCGAGATGCCGTTTGCCGGCCATCCCAATGTCGGCACCGGCTGGGTGCTCGCGAAGCAGGGACGTGCGAGCGGCGGCAAGCTGCGCTTCGAGGAGATCGCCGGGCTGGTCGAAATCGAGGTGACGCCCGAGTCGGTGACGATCGCGGCCCCGCAGCCGCTGTCGCTGGGGCCGGAGATGCCGGTTGAACTGCTGGCGACCTGCGTCGGGCTCTCCGCCGGCGACATCGTGACCAAGGCGCATAAGCCGCTCTCGGCGTCGGTAGGCAACTCGTTCGTGATCGCCGAGGTGACGGGCGACGCCCTGACCCGCGCCGTGCCGGACCTCGGCCGCTTCCGCGAAGCCGCGACGCAGTACACCGCGATGGGCGCGAACCGCCTGCCGCTCTATCTCTATGCCCACGACGGCAAGCGCATCCGCACGCGCATGTTCTCGCCGCTGTCCGGCACGATCGAGGATGCAGCCACCGGCAGTGCCGCGACGCCGCTGGCGGCACTGTTGCTGTCGCTTACCCCGGCGGCCGTGGCCGACTACGATCTGGTGCAGGGCGTCGAGATGGGCCGGCCGAGCCGACTCGTCTGCTCGGCCTACCGCGCCTCCGACGGCATCCGCGCCAAGGTCGGCGGAAACTGCGTGCCGGTACTGTCGGGCGACGTGACGCTCTAGCCTGCCGGCTGGATCACGAACCCGGCACGAGGGAAGTGCACGACGACGTCGCCGACCTGAGCGTCATTGCGGCCGATCGAGATGCGGTCGCCGGTCAATCCGACCAGCGTACCGGTCACCGGTACCTTGCCGGTGTCGTCGGGCGTGACGCTGACCTTCTGGCCGGCCTTGAGCCCGCTCGGATCGTCGGCGTCGACCTTGGCGGGCTCCGGCGTTGCAGCCCTGGCGACGGCGAGCGCCTCGGCGCCCGTCATCTCGCTGGGCTTGCCGCCGCCCATTGCCTTCATGCGCGCCGACCATTCGACGAGCTTGGGAAGTCGATCGAGCGGCGGCGGCGTATTGCCCTGGCCCATGCGGACCTGCAGGAACCAAACCGGGTTATAGAGCGCACAATCGGCCAGGCAGGGCGCCGCTCCGAGCAGGAACGGCCGGCCGTCCCGCAGCATCAGTTCGGCGAAGGTGAGCTGGGCGTAGGTCTGATCGCGCGCGACCGGCTGCATCGCCTTGAGATTTTCGGCATTGAACGGCCGGCCGGAGAATTCGCTGCGGTCCTTACGGAACGCCTCGGGCAACTGGTCGCCGAGCGCACCCATCACCACGCCGACGGCTGCCCAGAAGATGTTGCGGTCGATCCACATGGCGAGTGCCCGAGCCTCGCCCTCCTGTCCGACCGGCAACAGCGGCGGTTTGGGCGCACGACGCTCGATTTCGAGCATGATCAGCTGAGTGTCGCAGTAGATGTCTGCCCCGACCTGCATCACCGGCGTCTTACGATAGCCACCGGTCAGCGGCATCAGCTCGGGCTTGGGCATGATGTTGGGAATCACCACCGACTTCCAGGCAAGCTGCTTGACGCCGAAAGCGATGCGCACCTTCTCGGAGAAGGGCGAATTGGGATAGTGGTGCAGGATAAGATCGGCCATGGAGCGGGTCCTCAGTGGAGGGTCGCCAGGGCGACCAGCAGGGCAAAGCCCAGCCCGCCCGCGATCGCGAGTCGCCAGGCCCAGGCATAAAGCCGCGTCCGCCGGCCCAACATCGTCTCGAGCCGCGCCAGCACCGAATCGTCGAGGCCGGGCGCTGCATCGAAGAAGCCGTGGGCGATGCCGATCACCGGGAAGGCGCAACCGCAGCTCGCGACGCTCAACAACAAGCTGACATGCCCGACCGCGAGGCCGATCGTCTTGATGATCGGTTTGGATTGGGCGAACGGATCGACGCCGGCCACGACCACGAGATAGGCGAGCGCCGCCACGACGATGGCATTGAAGCGCAACAGCGCCGAAGTCTTCGAATCGAGCACGTTCAGCATCGCAAACATGCGGTCCCATGCCGCGACCCGCGCCTTGTCCTCGGCCGTGCCGGCTGCCACCTGCAGCCGGGCGAGGATCAAGGCCTGACTGTCGCTCATCCGCGCAATGCCTTGATGTTGGCTGCGTACTTGTCCGGTCCGCCGGCGAATACGGCGGTGCCGGCGACCAGCGCATCGGCGCCGGCAGCGATGCAGCGCCTGGCGGTCTCGGCATTCACGCCGCCGTCGACCTCGAGATCGATCTTCTTGCCCAGTGCGTCGATCGCCTTGCGCAGGGCGGCGATCTTGGCGAGCTGGCTCTCTATGAAGGCCTGGCCGCCGAAACCCGGATTGACGCTCATCACCAGCACCAGGTCGAGGTCGCCCAGCACGTTCTCGATCGCCGATAGCGGCGTAGCGGGATTGAGCACGATGCCGGCGCGCTTGCCATGGCCCTTAATGAGCTGGATCGTGCGATGAACGTGCGGACCGGCCTCGGGATGGAAAGAGATGATGTCCGCCCCGGCCTCGACGAAGGCGGGCACCAGGGGATCGACCGGCGCCACCATCAGATGAACGTCGAACGGCTGCTTGCTGTGCTTGCGCAGCGCCTTCACCACCATCGGCCCGATCGTGAGATTGGGCACGAAGTGATTGTCCATCACGTCGACATGGATCCAGTCGGCTCCGGCCGCGGTCACCGCCTCGATCTCGCGGCCGAGCGCGGCGAAATCCGCCGACAGAATCGACGGTGCGATACGGACGGGCTGCTGTGCCATTTTGCCCTCAGGTGCCCGGACGCGTCGGAGCTTCCCAGCCCCGGTTGCGGAAGGGGTTGGCCGGGAAGCTTCCCAGCATCTTCAGCTCGCCCTTCTCGGAGAAGAAATCGAGCTCCTCCAGCGCGAGCTGCAGGCCACGCTGGGCAGGATGGCCTTCGACTTCGGCATAGAACTGCGCCTGCTCGAAATGGGCGCCGCTGAGATAGCTCTCCAGCTTCACGATGTTCACGCCGTTGGTGGCGAAGCCGCCCAGTGCCTTGTAGAGCGCCGCCGGGACGCTCTTCACGCGGAACAGGAAAGCGGTCATGCACTTCACCGTGCGCCAGTCCGGATTTGCAGGTTCGCGCGAAAACACCAGCATGCGGGTCGTGTTGTGATCGGCGTCCTCGATGTTCTTGGCGAGGACCTTGAGGCCATAGATGCGCGCCGCCAGGGAGGACGCGATCGCGCCGACCTGTCTGTCGCCGATCTCGGCGATCTCACGGGCCGCTCCCGCCGTGTCGGCGTGGACCAGCGGCGCGATGCCGTGCTTCCTCAGGAAATTGCGGCACTGCGACAGCGCCTGGACATGACTCTTGGCGGTCTTGATGCTCTTCAGGGTCACTCCCGGCAGGGCAACCAGACAATGTTCGACCCGCTGGAAATGTTCGGCCACGATCTTGAGCCTGGTGTGCGGCAGCAGGCTGTGCAGGTCGGCGACGCGGCCGGCGATCGAGTTTTCGACCGGAATCATGGCCAGTTCCGCCCGGCCAGCCTGGACGGCGCCCATGGCGGCCTCGAAAGTCGGGCACGGCAGGGTCGTCATGTAGGGAAATGCCGCCCGGCAGGCCATGTCGGAGTTCGCCCCCGCTTCGCCCTGGAAGGCGATGGTGTTGCCCGCCCTGCCCTTTGCCTTGGCCCTTGCCATTCCCCCGGTCCCTCTCGTCTGTGGGCGGGATGTTTCGCCCGCCGGATCACCCGCCGTCAACGCGCTTCGGCTTTCCGGGCAAGGGGCGAAAAACCTCGCAAAATCCGGTACTTGCGACGTTCCGCCGCGCGAGCGACAAGCGCCGATCAGATACTACTGAGGGCGCCAAGGGCGTGCTACAGCAACGTCCGAAAATATTGCCGCTGCGGGATCTCACTCTAATGGCCAATTTCAACACGGTTGCCGGCTGCGTTCTGGCCTCGGCGCTTTTCGCGATGGTGGTCGGCAAGGTCTCCAACGCGGTGGTTCACCCGCACATGCCGGACAAGCCGCATATCGCGGTCGTCGATGCAGCACCGGCCGCCGCGAGCGCCGCTGCACCGGCCGCCGACCTGGCGCCGATCGGCCCCAAGCTCAAGGATGCCAGCGTCGACAAGGGCAAGGCGCTGTTCCAGCAGCAGTGCTTCACCTGCCACACCGTCGACAAGGGCGGCGCCAACAAGGTTGGCCCGAACCTGTGGAGCATCGTCGGCCGCAAGAAGGCGAGCCACGACGGCTTCAGCTACTCCTCGGCGCTGCAGAGCAAGGGCGGCGACTGGAGCTACGAAGACATCAACCACATGATCTTCAAGCCGCAGGGCTACGTGCGCGGCACCAAGATGGCGTTCGCCGGGCTCGTGAAGGAGCAGGATCGCGCCGACGTCATCGCCTTCCTGCGGACGATGAGCGACAGCCCCGCACCGCTTCCCTAAGCCCGCCGGTGGCCCCATGACCGGATCGGTATCCGCCGAGCTGGTCGCTCTGGCCACCTCCCTCGCTGACGCCGCACGCCCGATCGCGGCGCGCTACTTCCGCACCCCTGTCGCCGTCGACGACAAGGCCGACCAGAGCCCTGTCACCATTGCCGATCGCGAAGCCGAGACGGCGATGCGCATGCTGCTCGACAGCCGCGTGCCGCAGCATGGCGTGTTCGGGGAAGAGCACGGCGCGGTCCGCACCGACGCCGAATTCGTCTGGGTGCTCGATCCGATCGACGGCACCAAGGCCTTCATCACCGGTCTGCCGATCTTCGGCACCCTGATCGCGCTGCTCCACCGGGGCGTGCCGGTGCTGGGCATCATCGACCAGCCGATTTCGAAGGAGCGCTGGGTCGGCGTCGTCGGCCAGGGCTCCACGCTGAACGGAAAGCCGATAAAGGTCCGCGCCTGCCCCAGCCTCGACAAGGCCTACATGTATTCGACGGCGCCGCAGATGTTCGGCGGCGCCACGGCCGTCCGCCACCAGGCGCTGGCCGAGAAGACCAAGCTCTTCCGCTGGGGTGGCGATTGCTACGCCTACGGCCTGCTGGCCGCCGGCCATGTCGACCTCGTGGTCGAGAATTCGCTCAAGCTCTACGATTTCGCGGCACTCGTTCCGGTGATCAAGGGTGCCGGCGGACTGATCACCGATTGGCGCGGCAAGGACCTCGACATGCATTCCGACGGCTCGGTGATCGCGGCCGGCGATCCCGCGATCCTCACCGCGGCGAGGCAGATCCTGGCCGGTTGACCGGCAGGCTCGAAGACTCGAACCAGACCGCGTCGATTCCCTTGTAGACGACGTTCTTCGTGTACTTGAACCCGAGCCGTTTCATCACCGCCCGTGACGGATGATTTTCGGGCTTGGTGATCGCAAAAATCAGCTTCAGGCCTATCTCGCCAAACCCGTAGTCGACCGCCGCGCGCGCGGTCTCCGTGGCATAGCCGCGGCCCCAGGCGTCGGGATGCAACGCCCAGAGCACTTCGGTTTCGCCGAACTCGGGCACGAAATTCAGCCCACCATGACCGATCAGGCGATCCTCGAGAAAGACGCCCCACGGTGCGTAGCGGCGCTCCCGCCATGAGCGGGCGAAGCGCTCGATCGTGGCGCGGGCGCCGTCGAGCGGCGCCAAATCTCCCGCAGGCAGCCATTTGGCGACCTCAGGATGATAACGCATGCCGGCATAGGCCTCGGCGTCGGCCAATTCGAGAGGTCGCAGCACCAGGCGCTCGGTACGAAGGACGGTCATCTTTACAAAACTTTACATGGCGGAGAGGGAGGCGAAACCGCCCTGCTCCATATCTCTCGGCACGGGGATGACCCCTCCCAACCGATGGAGACAGCAATGGCAACTCTCAGCATGAAGACGATGATCGCCGCCCTGTTCGCGGGCAGCGTGGTCCTCACCGCCGGCGGCCTGGCTTACGCCAAGAACGACGGCAAGACCTTCGACCCGGCCCAGTTCGGCCAGCGCATCGAGAAGCGCGTCGACCGCGCCCTGACCGGCACCGATGCCACCGCCGAGCAGAAGAAGAAGATCGCCGACATCCTGCAGTCCGCCTTCAACGACACCAAGGTGCTGCGCGACAAGCGGATCGAGAACCGCAAGGCAATGGCCGATGCCATGCAGGCGCCGACCATCGACCGCCTGAAGATCGAGGCCCTGCGCCAGGCGCAGATGAAGGTGACCGACGAAAGCTCCAAGCGCTTCACCAAGGCGATGGAGGATGCAGGCGACGTGCTGACCCCGGCGCAGCGCCAGGCCTTCTTCAAGAAGTGGGGCGAGCGCCGCTTCGAGGGCCACGGCAAGCGCCCTGGCTGACCGGAACGGTGACGTCAGGATCGATGCGGCCTGATACTCTGGGCAAATGGCCGAGCGCATCCTGATGATCGACGACGATGCCCGTCTCGCCTCGATGGTCGGTGACTATCTCGGCGGGGCGGGCTTTCGCCTGACCGTCGCCGGCACGGCACGCGAAGGCGAAGCGCTGTTGAAGCGCGAGAGTTTCGACGCGGTGATCCTCGACCTCATGCTGCCCGACGGCGACGGACTCGATGTGTGCCGCCGCCTGCGTGGCACCACCGACGTGCCGATCCTGATGCTGACCGCGCGCGGCGAGCCGATGGACCGGGTGGTCGGGCTGGAGATCGGCGCGGACGACTATCTCGCCAAGCCATTCGAGCCGCGCGAACTGCAGGCCCGCCTGCGGGCCATCCTGCGCCGCAAGTCCACGCCGGCCCGTTCCGAGGTGCTGCGCTTCGGACGCCTGGAAATCGACAAGGGCGGACGATCGGTTCGGCTGGACGGCGAGGAGCGCAGCCTCACTTCGTATCAGTTCGCGCTCCTGCTGGCCCTCGCCGAGCGCGCCGGCCGGGTGCTGTCGCGCGATGCGCTGATGGACCTGATGAAGGGCGAGAAACTCGAAGCGTTCGACCGTTCGGTCGACGTCCACATCAGCCGCATCCGCGCCGCCATCGAGGACGACGCCAGGAAGCCCAAGCGCATCCTTACGGTACGCGGCAGCGGCTACGTCTTCGCGCGCGACCAGGATCGCAGCTAGGCCCGGCACATGCAGCGCCTTTACCTGCAATTCTACGTCACCATCCTGCTGGTGCTGGCAGTGTTCGTCGGCGGCGCGGCATTGGCCTGGAAACTGGCCGAGGACGAGGCGCCCCAATACTACGAGATCGCGGCCGAGCTGACGGGCGCCCTGCTGCCCGATGCGGCTGCACCGCAGGCCGACATTCAGAAAGCCGTCGACGCCCTGCACCGCAAGCTGCGCTTCGACGTCGCCCTGTACAGTCGAGACGGCACGCTGATCGCCATGGCCGGGCGGCCACAGCCGCGCTTCGAGACCCGCAGGGCGCGGCCCGGTTGGCGGCGCGGACCGACAGGGCCGGCCTTCACCCTGCAGTTGCCCGACGGGCGATGGCTGGTCGCGCGTCAGGTCAACGAGAAACCCAGCCCCATTCTCTGGATCGCAGGTTTCCTCGGGCTGCTCGCCCTTGCCATCGCCGTCGGCGCCTACCCCGTGGTGCGCCGCCTGGGCAGCCGGCTGGAGCGCCTCAAGACCGGCGTCGACCAGTTGGGCGGCGGCAATCTCGGCGCGCGGGTGAAGGTCGAGGGACGCGACGAAGTCGCGGCTCTCGCCGAGAGCTTCAACCGCTCGGCCCAGCGCATCGAAGAGCTGGTCGCAGCCCATCGCCTGCTGCTCGCCAACTGCAGCCATGAACTGCGCACACCGCTTGCGCGCATCGGCATGGCGGTTTCCCTGCTGGGCGAGCAGGCCGACCAGAAGACGCGCGAATCGCTGCGACAGGACATCGCCGAACTCGACCAGCTGATCGAGGAGATCCTGCTGTCGAGCCGTCTGGAAGCCGTGCAGAAGCTCGAGCGCGACGAGCCGATCGATCTGCTGGCCCTGGCTGCCGAGGAAGCCGCGCACTACGACCTCGAGGCCTCCGGTACACCGGTCACCGTATCGGGCGACCGCCTGCTGCTGCGCCGACTGATCCGCAACCTGCTGGAGAACGCGCGTCGTTACGGCGGCTCGGGCGATATCGCGATCTCCGTGTCGGGCGACCGTGGCCGCGCAATCCTCGAAGTGCGCGACCATGGGCCCGGTGTGCCGGCCGACGAGCGCGACAGAATCTTCGAGCCGTTCTATCGCCTGGCCCAGTCCCGCGAGACCGGACGCGGTTCGGGCCTGGGTCTCGCCCTGGTCCGCCAGATCGCGCGGCGCCACGGCGGCGAAGCGGTTTGCCTTGCGGCAATAGGCACCGGCAGCCGCTTCCGCATCGACCTGCCGGCCGCGTAGTATCCGAGGTGAACGGCCGTTCACCCGGAGGAAACGCCATGAATTTCGACATTCCCGCGGAGATCGCGGCCTATCTGCGCGAGCTCGACGCCTTCATCGACCGGGAGATCAAGCCGCTCGAGCAGCAAGACGACAATATCCGCTTCTTCGACCATCGCCGCGAGCACGCACGCACCGACTGGGACAATGACGGCCAGCCACGGCACGAATGGGAGGAGTTGCTCGCCGAGATGAAGCGCCGCGCCGACAAGGCGGGGCACCTGCGCTTCGGCCTGCCGAAGGAGCTGGGCGGCAAGGAAGGCTCCAACCTCGCCATGGCGATCATTCGCGAGCATCTCGCGCACAAGGGGCTCGGCCTGCACAACGATCTGCAGAACGAGAGCTCGATCGTCGGCAACTTTCCGGTCGTGCTTCTG
>JBGAIW010000054.1:0-29064 GCA_044225265.1 Reyranella sp. | reverse complement strand
AGCCATGACCGCGGCCGGATACAGTACGTGCTTGAACGTGGCGGACGGTTTCGAGGGTCCGCTCGATGCGCAAGCCAAGCGCGGCGCGTCGGCGGGCTGGAAGGCAGCGGGACTTCCTTGGAGACAGACGTGACAAGAATTCAGACGCCGGGCAACGGCACCAAAGAAAGCAGCTATAAAGAGAACTTGGCGGGGGCCACGATGGAAGATGGAGGCCGGAAGGAGTTGGAAGCGCACTGGACGCGCGTCTGCGACCGGCTTCGCAAGGAGATCGGCGACAAGGCATTCAAGACCTGGTTCGGCGAAGTCGAGCTTGGCGAACTGAAGGCCGGCAAGCTGCGCCTCTACGCGCCGACGCGTTTCGTGCGTGACTGGGTGGGGCGTCATTACGGCGACCGCGTGCTGGCCTATTGGCAGTCGGTGGCACCCGACGTGAAGAGCGTCGAGGTAAACCTCGTGCCGCCACCTGCTCCGCGACGGCCGAACGACATCATCGCGATGCCGCCGGTGCCCTCGCCGCAGAACTATCAGCCGCCGATGCCGCGGATGGGACCGTCGATCGGCCGCGGCACCGACGAGGCCTTCTCGGGTCCCGAGGCGCGCTACACCTTCGCCAACTTCGTGGTCGGCAAGCCGAACGAGTTCGCCTATGCCGCAGCGCGCAACATCGCCGAACAGGACCGGCCTCTGCCCGAGCGCAATCCGCTCTATATTTTCGGCGGTGTCGGCCTCGGCAAGACGCACCTGATGCACGCGATCTGGCACACGATCCGTGAGCGCGACCCGAAGACCCGCGTGCTGTATCTCACGGCCGAGAGCTTCGTGAACCGCTTCATCCAGGCGCTGCGCACCAAGAACACCAATCAGTTCAAGGAGTTGTTCCGCAACGTCGATGTCCTGATGGTCGACGACGTGCAGTTCATCTGCGGCAAGGAAGCGAGCCAGGACGAGTTTTTCTTCACGTTCAATTCGCTGGTCGAGCAGAACAAGCAGATCGTGCTGTCCTCGGAAAAGCCGCCGAGCGAACTGCAGGACATCGAGGAGCGCATGCGCTCGCGGCTGGGTTCGGGCCTCGTCGCCGACATCCACTCCTCGACCTACGAGCTGCGCCTCAGCATCCTCCAGACCAAGGCGGAGAGTGCCCGGGTACCGGTGCCGACCGCTGTGCTCGAGTTCCTTGCGCACAAGATCAGCACCAACATCCGCGAGCTCGAAGGCGCGCTGAACCGCGTCGTCGCGCACGGCCAGCTGATCGGCCGCGAGATCACCGTCGAGATGGCACAGGACGTCCTGCACGACCTGCTGCGCCAGGCCGACCGCAAGGTCACGGTCGACGAGATCCAGCAGCGCGTCGCCGCCCACTACAACATCAAGCTTGCCGAGATGAGCTCGCCGCGGCGTGCACGCTCGGTAGCAAGGCCGCGCCAGGTGGCGATGTATCTCGCCAAGCAGCTCACTACCTTGAGCCTGCCGCAGATCGGCAAGCGCTTCGGCAACCGCGATCACACCACGGTCATGCATGCCGTGCGCAAGATCGAGGAGCTGAAGGTGTCGGATCTTTCGATTGCAGAGGACGTCGAGTTGCTCAAGCGTCAGTTGCAAGGCTGAGGCTGCTGGAGACGAGCGGAACGAACGGGGCCCAATGGGCCCCGTTTTTCGTTGTCGAATCAGGGCTTAAGAGCCTCAAATTACGAGCAAAAATGCTTCCCGCGGGCGGTGCACATGCTATACTTTGCAACCGTTCCGCAAAGGTCCTTCCGGACCTGCGAAACGGGGTGTCCGAACCGCTTCAACCGACCCCTCGTACAGCGACCAAACCATGAAACTGACGATCGAACGGGCAGCGCTTCTCAAGGCCTTGGCCCACGTCCAAAGCGTCGTCGAACGTCGCAACACCATCCCGATCCTGTCCAACGTCCTGATCACCGCCCAGAAGGGCCGGTTGAGCTTGGCGGCCACCGACATGGACCTCGCCATCACCGAATCGGTCGAAGCGAGCGCCGGCAAGACCGGGTCGACCACGGCCCCGGCCCATACGCTGTACGAAATCGTGCGCAAGCTGCCCGACGGCGCCCAGGTCGAGCTGGAAAGCTCGAGCGACGGCGCCAGCCTGGTGATCCGGGCCGGTCGGTCTCGATTCACGCTGCAGTGCCTGCCGCCGGCCGACTTCCCGGCCATGAACGAGGGCGACCTCCCGCACCGCTTCCAGCTGCCCGCGACCGACCTCAAGGGCATTATCGACCGCACGCGCTTTGCCATCTCGAACGAGGAAACGCGCTACTACCTGAACGGCATCTATTTCCATGCCGCGACGGCAGGCGGCACCCAGGTGCTGCGCGGCGTCGCGACGGACGGCCATCGGCTGGCCCGGGTCGAGGTGCCGCTGCCCAAGGGGGCCGGCGACATCCCGGGCGTGATCGTGCCGCGCAAGACCGTGGGCGAGGTCCGCAAGCTGCTCGACGAGAGCGACGGTTCGGTCGAGGTCGAGCTTTCCGACACCCGCATCCGCTTCGCCTCGGGCAACGTCACGTTGGTCAGCAAGCTTATCGACGGCACCTTCCCCGACTACGAGCGGGTGATCCCGACCGGCAACGACAAGGTCCTGAACGTGCCGTGCAAGGAATTCGCGCACGCAGTCGACCGCGTCTCCACGATTTCCACCGAGAAGTCACGCGCCATCAAGGTCGCCGTCGCCAAGGGCGTGGTCACGCTCTCGGCCACCAGCCCCGATGCCGGCAGCGCGACCGAGGAGATCGAGGTCGACTACAAGGCAGCTCCGATCGAGATCGGCTTCAACTCCCGCTACCTGCTCGACATCACCGAGCAGATCGCGGGCGCAGAGGCGCGTTTCCTGATGGCCGATGCCGGATCGCCCACCCTGGTGCGTGACGGCGCCGACGAAAGCGCTCTCTACGTGCTCATGCCGATGCGGGTATGACCGCGCCGGACATCAGCGCCTTTGCCCATCTTCCCGACGCCGTAACCGGCGCAGCGCCGGCGCTCTTCGCCGTGCGCCAGTTGCGCTTGACCGATTTCCGCAACTATCGCCAGCTCAGGCTCGACTGCGACACCCTGCCGGTCGTGCTGGTCGGCGCCAATGGCGCCGGCAAGACCAACCTTCTGGAAGCGCTCTCCTTCCTGGCCCCCGGCCGCGGCCTGCGCCGCGCCCGCCTCGACGAGGCCTGCCATCGTGCCCGCACCGCCGAGCCGGTCGCGAGCTGGGCTGTCGCCGCCACCCTCGACACGCCTGACGGCCGTCTGGCCATCGGCACCGGCCTCGAGCCGCCCCGGAGCGAGGGTGGCCTGCCGCGCCGGGTCGTGCGCATCGACGGTCGCGCGGCGCAGAGCCAAACCGCACTCGGCCAGCACGTCGCCGTGGTGTGGCTGACTCCGCAACTCGACCGGCTGTTCCTCGACGGGCCGGGCGAACGGCGCCGCTTCCTCGACCGGCTGGTGACCGCCCTGCACCCCGAGCATGCGGGCGATGTCGCGGCCTACGAGAACGCGCTGCGCCAGCGTGCGCGACTGCTCGGCGAAGGCAACCGCGATCCGCACTGGTTCACCGCGCTGGAAGACACCATGGCCCGCCATGGCGTGGCGCTGGCCGCCAATCGGGCCGATACGGTTCAGCGGCTCGATGCCGCCGCCCGGCTCGGCGTCGGCCCCTTCCCGCGCGCAGCCCTCGCCATGACCGGCGAGGTCGATGGCTGGATTGCCACCATGGCCGCCCTCGATGCCGAGGATCGGCTGCGGGCCGGGCTGGCGGCTGCACGCTTGCGCGATGCCGAGTCCGGCACCACATCCATCGGACCTCACCGCAGCGACCTTGCGGTCCGGCATCTCGATCTGGACTTGCCCGCCGCCGAGGGGTCGACCGGCCAGCAGAAGGCGATCCTGGTATCGATCGCGCTCGCCCATGCGCGGCTGGTCGCGATGTCGCGCGGTCGCCCGCCGTTGCTGCTGCTCGACGAGATCGCGGCCCACCTCGACGCCGAACGGCGGGTGGCGCTGTTCGACGAGGTGATGGCGCTGGGGGCGCAGAGCTGGATGACCGGCACCGACGCCGAACTATTCAAGCCGCTCGCCGGCCGCGCGCAAGTGTTGCGCGTGGCCGACGGATCGATCGCAGCGCACTGAACTCTTTCAGGACCAGAACGATGAGCGACAACGAACTGAACCGCGAAGCCGCCGGCAATGGCGAAGACTACGGCGCCGATTCGATCAAGGTGCTGCGCGGCCTCGAGGCCGTCCGCAAGCGTCCCGGCATGTACATCGGGGACACCGACGATGGCACCGGCCTGCACCACATGGTCTACGAGATCGTCGACAACGCGATCGACGAGGCGCTCGCGGGCTACTGCGACCGGGTCGATGTCGTGCTGCATGGCGACGGCTCGGCCACTGTCCGCGACAACGGCCGCGGCGTGCCGGTCGACATCCACAAGGAAGAGGGTATCTCCGCCGCCAACGTGATCTTCACGCAGCTCCATGCCGGCGGAAAGTTCGACCAGAATTCCTACAAGGTGTCGGGTGGCCTGCACGGCGTCGGCGCCGCCGTGGTCAATGCGCTCAGCTCGCATCTCGACTTGCGCATCTGGCGCAACGGCAAGGAATACTACATGCGGTTCCACCACGGCGACGCCGAGAAGGATCTCGAGCTGGTCGGCGAGGCGCCGGAAGGCAAGCGCGGCACCGAGGTTACCTTCCTGCCGTCGACCGGAACCTTCACCAAGACCGAGTTCGATTTTTCGACCCTTGAGCATCGCCTGCGGGAGCTGGCGTTCCTGAACTCCGGCGTTCGCATCGTCCTCACCGATGAGCGCGCAGCCGAGCCCAAGGTCTCGGAACTGTTCTACGAAGGCGGCGTCGAAGCCTTTGCCAAGTACCTCGACCGCAACAAGACCGTGCTGCATTCCCCGCCGGTCTCGATCCGCGGCGAAAAGGAAGGCATCTCGGTCGAAGTCGCGATGCAGTGGAACGACAGCTATCACGAGACGATGCTGTGCTTCACCAACAACATCCCGCAGCGCGACGGCGGCACCCACCTGGCCGGCTTCCGCGGCGCGCTGACCCGCACGCTGAACAAGTACGCCGACGAAGGGGGCATCTCGAAGAAGGAGAAGGTCTCGCTGACCGGCGACGACATGCGCGAGGGCCTGACCTGCGTGCTGTCGGTCAAGGTTCCGGATCCGAAATTCTCCTCCCAGACCAAGGACAAGCTTGTTTCGTCCGAGGTCCGTCCGGTGGTCGAATCGGTGGTCGGCGACAAGCTCGGCCAGTGGTTCGAGGAGCATCCGGGCGAAGCCAGGAAGATCCTCACCAAGGTGGTCGAGGCCGCCGCCGCCCGCGAAGCTGCCCGCAAGGCCCGCGAGCTCACCCGCCGCAAGGGCGCACTCGATGTCTCGTCACTGCCTGGCAAGCTCGCCGACTGCCAGGAGCGCGATCCGGCGCTCTCCGAGCTGTTCATCGTCGAGGGCGATTCGGCCGGCGGCTCGGCCAAGCAGGGCCGCAACCGCGCCAACCAGGCGATCCTGCCGTTGCGCGGCAAGATCCTGAACGTCGAGCGCGCACGCTTCGACAAGATGCTGTCCTCGCAGGAGATCGGCACGCTGATCACGGCCCTGGGCACCGGCATCGGCCACGACGATTTCGACCAGAGCAAGCTCCGCTATCACAAGATCATCATCATGACGGATGCCGACGTCGACGGGTCCCACATCCGCACCCTGCTGATGACCTTCTTTTATCGCCAGATGCGCTCGCTGATCGATTCGGGCCATCTCTACATCGCCCAGCCGCCGCTGTTCAAAGCCGCCAAGGGCAAGTCGGCGATCTATCTCAAGGACGAACGCGCACTCGACGATCACCTGATCGAGAGCGGCCTGGAAGGCGCTTCGTTCAAGCTCGGTGACGGCTCGGTACAGGCCGGCGCCGACCTGCGCCAGACCGTCGACATCGCCCGATCCGTCTCCAACCTGGTCAAGCCGTTGTCGCTGTCGCGCCGCGTCACCAGCCAGGCCGTGATCGAACAGGCCGCGATCGCCGGCGCCTTCAAGCCCGACGTGCTGGCGGATGCCGAACTGGCGCGCCAGACCGCCGACTATATCGCCCGCCGGCTCAATGCGGTGAGCTCGCCACTCGAGCGCGGCTGGACGGGCGAGCCGATGCCCGACGGGGGGCTCGCCTTCGTGCGTCGCTTGCGCGGCGTTCAGGAACGCCACGTGATCGACGGCCCGCTGATCAAGAGCGCCGAGGCACGCCGCCTCGATGCCCTGGCGGACTCGCTGCAGTCGATCTACCTCAAGCCCGGCCTGTTCGTGGTCAAGGACAAGGAAACGCCGATCACGTCGCCGACCGCCCTGTTTGCCGCCGTGCTCGAGGCCGGCCGCAAAGGGGTCACGATCCAGCGTTACAAGGGCCTGGGCGAAATGAATCCCGATCAACTCTGGGAGACGACGCTCGATCCGGAGGCGCGTACCTTGCTGCAGGTCAAGATCAACCATGCCGACGAAGCCGACGAGATCTTCTCGACACTGATGGGCGATGTCGTCGAGCCGCGTCGCGACTTCATCCAGGACAATGCGCTCAAGGTGGCGAATCTCGATGTCTAGGCTTGTCGCGACCCTTCTGGTTCTGCTGGCATCGATCGTCTCCGCGGCGGCGCAGCAACTGCCAGGGGGCGCGGCGCCGCCGGTCCATCCCGGCACCAAGCTCAACTTCCCGCCGACGATCGGCGGCGCCCAGCTGGAGCGCTCCTATACCCAGCCGATCGGCCGCGACGTGCACTATGTCTACGGCTATTCCGCCGACAAGATGCACATCACGGTCTTCCTGTTCGACGGCGGTCGACGGGTGCCGGCGGGACCCGACAATCCGAGCGTGGTCAGCGAGTTCGGCTCCGAGATCGAGGCCACCGAGAAGATGGCCAAGGCCGATGGCTATTCCGGCTTCGAAAAGCCGTCGGTGCCGTCGGCCTGCACCTACGGCCCGATCACCTTCCGCTGCGTCGTCTACAGCGCGGCGACGCGGCAAGGCCGCGTCTTCAGCAAGATGATGATGACCGGATTTCGAGACCACTTCCTGAAGGTGAGGATCGATTGGGCGCAGTCGCTCAATCAGACCTCGGCCGACGCCGATCGCGCGCTGCGCGCCTTCATTCCGGCACTGGTACGCTGAACGCCTCGCGCCGGCCGGCGCCGGCTACAGCACCATCTGCGTCTGGGTGACGACGGCAACCAGCTTGCCCTCGGCCGTCGTGATGCGCGTGGTCCACACCTGCGTCCGCCGGCCGCGATGAACCGGCGTGGTTTCGCCGATGATGGTGGCGCCGACCGGGGCGGGCCCCACGAAGTTGGTCTTGCTCTCGATCGTGGTCGTGCCCTGGCCTTCCTTCAGGTTCAGCACGGTCGCTGCCGCACCGAGCGTGTCGGCGAAGGCCATGACCGCGCCACCATGCAGGATCTCGGGCCGCGTGCAGAGCTCGGGCTTGACCACCATTTCGGCCTTCACGCCCGTCTCGCTCGCTGCCACGAATTTCAGCCCCAGCACCTTGGCGAAAGGCAGTTGGTGGTCGTTCAGGAACTGGGTCTTGTCCATTTCGGTCTCTCCTCAGCGGGCGGCGTCGAGCCGGCGCAGGCCGAGATACTCCAGAATGGCAAGGTCGGCCACGATCAGTGCGACCACCGCGATACCCGCCACGCCAGCCATCGTCCAGGTTGCCGGTATCAGCAGAACGACGGCACTGCCCACAACCCAGGCGATGTCGGCCGCGAACACCAGGCGCGCCAGGCCGCCCGGCAAAGGTTGGCGCGAGGCAATGAAGGCGCAGAGGGCGCCGAACAGGATCACACCCAGTCCAAGCAACTCGAACACAAGGGCGAGGCCGAGACCGGCCACGGAAACCGGTTCGTGCGCGGCGATGGCGGCGAAGGGCGAGGCGAAGGCCACAAGGATAGCCCCGGAAACCACGGAAAATGCCGCGTTGCCCCACAGGGTGCGGCGCAGCAGGCGGTCGGATGAAGCGGTCATGACGTTCTCCTTGGATTGAGCGTGCGCTGCAGAATTGGCCCGTCGGCGCCCGGCTCTCAATTACGGGAGAGGTAATCGGCAGACCGGTGGCGCGGTGCTAGCTTTCCCGGCATGAGCACCTCCTCTGTCGCTCCCTCGAACCACCCCGATCTGTTCGGCCCGATGCTGCGCGCCTGGCGCCGGCGGCGGGGCGCCAGCCAGCTCGCGCTCGCCCTCCAGTCGGGAGTTTCCCAGCGCCATGTCAGCTTCCTGGAATCGGGCCGCGCGAGGCCGAGCCGCGAGATGGTGGTGCAGCTCACCTCGGCCCTGGACGTACCGCTTCGCCAGCGCAACGCCATGCTGCTGGCCGCGGGCTTCGCCCCCGTCTATCGCGAGAGCAATCTCGCGGCACCCGAACTCGCACCGGTGCGCCAGGCGATCGAGCGCATGCTGAAACAGCAGGAGCCCTACCCAGCTGTTGTGATCGACCGGCTGTGGAACCTGCTGCAGGCCAATGATGCGGCGAATGCCTTCACGGTGTTTCTGTTCGAAGGACCGCCGCCGCCTCCGCCGCCTGGCAAGGCCCCCAACCTGCTGCGCTGGCTGCTCGATCCAAAGGCGTTGCGGTCCAAAATCTCCAACTGGGAAGAGGTTGCGCGCTACCTGATCTCGACGACTTACGCCGAGATCCTGGCAGACGGTGGCGAGCCCAAGGCGCTGGCCTTTATCGAGGAGATCATGGCTTTCCCCGAGGTACCGGCCTCTTTCCGCAGGGTCCGCTTCGAAGACCGGCCGTCGCCGGTGGTGACCATCGACTATCTGGTGGGAGGCAGGGCGTTGTCGGTATTTACCACCATTGCCACGCTTGGCACGCCACAGGACGTGACGTTGCAGGAAGTGCGCATCGAATGTTTCTTCCCGGCAGACGACCGCAGCGACGCCTTGTTCCGCAGTCTCGCAGCCAAGGGCTAGAGTGTCCCCGAAGCGGGGGAGCAGGATGAAGCAGCCGAGCACCGACTGGCGAGAGCGGATCGCGACGGACGAGGATGCGCATTTCGTCCGCGCCGCCAGGATCATCGGCGAATTGCAGAAGAAGCGATCGGCAAGATACGGGGCAGGCCGCGGGCTGCACCGTAAGCAGCTTCTGGCGACCACCGCGACGCTGGACGTGCTGGACGGCCTTCCCGCACATGCTCGTCACGGGCTTTTCGTGACGCCGGGCCGCCATCGAGCCCTGGTCAGGCTCAGCAATGGCGGGCCGGAGTTGCAATCCAACAAGACCCCCGACATTCGCGGCTTCGCGTTGAAGGTCCTGGACGTTTCGGGACCCGGCGCGATGGGCGGCACCGCCGACCATCAGGATTTCCTGATGATCAACCAGGACCACATGCCGACCCCGGACAGCCGGGAGTTCGTCGATTTCCTCGAGGCCTCCATCCCGGGGCCCCTGCCGGCTATCCTGTCGCTGTTCAAGACACACGGCCTGGTGGGTGGTTTCCGCCGGTTTCGCAAGTTGCTCGCGACCTTCGGCAAGAAGTTCAATGGATTCGCCGCCGAGCGATTCAATACCGTGGCTCCGGTGGCTTGCGGTCCCTATGCCGTCAGGGTGCGCCTGAAGCCGGTCGGCAATCCGCCACCGACCGCGCGCTCCAAGGACATCGCCGAGGACATTCGCGAGCGGTTGGCCGTCGGACCGGTCGCCTACGATCTCGAATTGCAGTTCTTCGTCGACGAGGCCACGACCCCGATCGAGGATGCGACCAAGGTCTGGCCCGACGGCGTGGCGCCGGTTGTCACGGTGGCCCGACTGACGCTGGGGCTGGACGAAAGCGTGGCCGGCGCAGCGGACAAGGCGAAATTCGATCCGTGGAGCGGGCTTTCCGCCCATCGGCCTCTGGGCGAGATCATGCGCGCCCGCAAGGCCGCCTACCACACCAGCCAGAAAGGCCGCTCCGTCCAGCAGCTGCCCGACCGGGAAATCGCGTCCAGGCAGGGGGACGCCATGATCTCTAGCGGGCGTGGGCCTCGCTGACGGCATCCTGGATGGTGGATCGATAGCTGACTTCGGGTTCGCGCGCGCCCGCGGCCAACAGCGTTCGACGCGCGGCCATCGAGGCGCCCGTGATGAACAGGCGCACGCCGTGGCGCTGTGCCTTGCGGGCGGTGCCGGCTATCACGTTGGCGGCGGTGGAATCGACGAATGGAACGGCCGTAAAGTCGATCACGAAAGCCTTGCGCTGGTCGGCAATGCGATCCAGCACCGCCCCTACGGTCGAGGCCGTGCCGAAGAAGAATGCACCGCTCAGTCGATAGACCACGACGGCAGAATCGGTGGCCAGTGTAGGGTCGTACGGCGTGCGTCTGCCGTTGGCCATGTCGGCGCGATCTGCCGACACCAGGGGCGCATGCTCCTCGATGCCCGTGGCCGTCGCCATACGATTGATGAACAGCACCGCGCCCAGAGCGAAGCCCACGGTGATGCCTTCGGTGAGATCGCGGAAGATGGTGAGCAGGAACGTCGCCAACAGCACGACCGCATCACCGCGCGAACTCTTCAGCAGGGTGAGAAACTCGTGTTTCTCGGCCATGTTCCATGCAACCGTCACCAGGATTCCGGCAAGAGCGGCCAACGGAATGTGGCTGGCCAGAGGTGCCGCCAGAAGGATGAACAACAACAGAAAGACCGCGTGCAGCATCCCGGCGACCGGGCCACGGGCGCCGGCACGAACGTTGGTGGCCGTGCGCGCAATCGTACCTGTGACACAGAGGCCGCCGCACAGCGCGGAGCCCATGTTGGCAACTCCTTGAGCGACCAGTTCGCAGTTCGACCTGTGCCGGCGACCGGTCATGCCGTCGGCGACCACGGCCGACAGCAGCGATTCGATGGCTCCCAGCAGCGCGAAGGCGATGGCGTCGGGCAGCACGGCATGGACCTTCTCCAGCGAGAAGGCCGGCAGGTGCGGTAGCGGGATGGTCGAGGGCAAGCCACCGAAGCGTGTCCCGATCGTTTCGACCGGTAGGCCGAGCAGACCGGTCGCCAGCCCCGTGATCACGACAGCAATCAGCATGCCCGGCCAGTGCGGACGAAGTCTCTTGAGACCGACGATCAGCCCAATGGTGATCGCGGCGAGCGCGATTGCCGCCGGATTGTAAGTGCCGAAGGCGCCGGTCAGGGCATCGAGCTTGGCGACCAGCTCGCCGGGCTCCTTGCCCGATAGCGTGAGGCCGAACAAATCCTTGATCTGGCTCGCGAAGATGATGACGGCAATGCCCGCCGTGAATCCGACCGTCACGGGGTAAGGAATGAACTTTATGTAGGTGCCGATGCGCAGAAATCCCGCGACCGTCAGGAAGACCCCGGCCATCAAGGTCGCCAGCAACACGCCATCGACGCCATGGCGCTCGACTGCCGACGCCACCAGCACGATGAACGCGCCGGCCGGACCGCCGATCTGAAAGCGGCTGCCGCCAAGGGCCGAGACAAGGAAGCCGCCCACGATCGCGGCGTAAAGGCCGCGCTCGGGCGTCGAGCCCGAAGCGATCGCGATAGCCATCGACAGCGGAAGCGCGACGATGGCCACGGTCAGGCCGGCCACCGCATCGGCTCGCAAGGCCGCGAGCCCGTATCCTTCGCGCAGGATGGTGACGAGCTTGGGCGTGAACAGGTCGCGGAAAGTCGGCCGTTCGACGAACGAGACGGCGCTGGGTTCCTGCGCACTCATTTCCACCAACTTTTTATGTACATTAAAGTTATTTCAGCACGACCGAGGCCTGCCTGTCCTGACTCAAATCAAAAACGCTGGCTTGAGATGGATCAGGCCGATGCTCCGATCGGCTGACGCGGGCCGAGGCTTCGATTTCGCCGTCGACGCGTGAGGCACGTCCCCGACCGAAGATGCTGCGGTCGAAGCGGAAGATCAGGGAACCGACTTGGCCCGATCCGCCGCCGCCGTGAAATCGAGCGGCAGATTGGTCTGACAGGCCGGAACGCCACGTGGATCGGGCGTGACGAGGAACTCGTCGCGTAGGCGGGCGGCGCACGGATCCTGGCTGGTGACGCCGTGTCCCTGGTTCTTGAACACGACGTGCCGCGACACCGAGAGCGATTGCGCCGCCGACTTGCCCCAAGATGGAGGCGTCAGCCAGTCGTAGCCGCCGCTCAGCAGCAATGTCGGGATGTCGGCGCGCACCGGCTTGCGCTCCGATGGCGGCGCCGGCGGCACATGCCACGCGGGACAGTAGACCGGCAGCTTGCTCGCCCTGGCGCTCAAGCCGTAGATGCCGCCGATCAGGATCGACTTTTCGCGCGCCGCCAGATCGACCGCCGACCAGCTCTCGCGGCATTCGATGGTATTGAACAGGCCGCCGAACTGCTGGGCGTTCTCCTCGAGCAGGCCGCCGTCGCTGTTCTCGAAATCCTCGGCGAACTGCCGGAAGAGCTTGAACTCGCCGCGCTTGATGGCCGCGACCGCCTCGGGCACCAGCGCCGCTTCGCCTTCCCGCATCATGTGCAGCAGCACCATCAGGATCTTGGTACCGTCCAACTTGACCGTCTGGGTGCCGTCGTCGAGCTGCAAGTTCAGAGTGAGCGGCTTCGTCATCGCTTGGTCGATGATGGCCTTCAACGAGGTGCTGAACTCGGGGTGGCGCTTCTTGCAGAAGGCGTCGGAAGCGCAATCGGCAAAAAGCTGCTCGAACACCGAGCGCACGATGTCAGGCTCGTTCTGCTCGCCGTTGACCTGGGGCGGGTACACGCCATCGAGCACCGCCGAGCGTACGATGCCCGGATGGCGGCGCATCACCTCGAGCGCCCAGCGCGTTCCGTAGGAAATCCCGTACAGGTTGATCTTGGGAAGCTGGAAGACCCGTGCGAGGTCGGCGACGTCGTCGGCCAGCGCCGGCGTGGTGTACATCGCAAGATCGATGCGCTTGCGGTCGAACTCGGCGCGGCAACGGATAAGAATGTCGCGCTCCTGAGGCTCGGTGATGGCGCGGCGGCGCAGGCGGGAAGCCTCGCTGTTGCGCGAGTCGAAGCAGTCGAGATTTGGCGTCGAGCCGCCGGCGCCGCGCTGGCTGAGAATGATGACGTCCCGGCGCTTGCGGATGTTCGCCGTGTCGTTCCACCAGTCACCCTCCGACAGCGGATCGGCGCCGAGATTGGACGCGACCAACGGCGCATCGCCCGGGCCGCCGGCAAGATAGACCATCGGGTCGCCATCCATTCGCCGCTTGGCCTTGAGCACGGCGACCTTCAGCCGGACCTCGCGGCCCGCCGGCTTCTCGCGGTTCTCCGGCACCACCAGCACGTAGCATTCCAGGCGGTCGCTGCGCGGCGCGCGGAAAACACAGCGCTCGCGCTCCAGCCGCGGCAGCTGCTGCGCCATCGCATTTCCTGCCATCACCAGCAGGAAAGCTGCCAGCGCGCCGCGAACCCAGTGCCTCATGGTCGTCTTGTGCCACACCGAAGCTTGTGTCTGCATGAAGTATTTCTATGAGCCAATCGATGCGCAGGACCGTAAATTGGCCGTTATGACCTCCCGCTCCTATTGGACCGCCGTGTGGTGCGGTTTCCTCGTCCTGACCATCGGTCTGGGCGTCCGCCAGAGCTTCGGCATCTTCCTGAAGCCGGTCTCGGCCGAACTCCATGTCGGCCGCGAGCTGTTTTCCTTCGGCACGGCCATTTCCATGCTGCTGATGGGCGCTGTGGCCCCCTTCGCCGGCCGGTTGTGCGACCGCTTTGGCTCGGCGATCACAATTGCCGGCGGCAGCGCGGTCTACGTTGCCGGCATGGTGGTGACGGCCCTCATGCATGACGGGTTTTTGCTCATCCTCGGCAATATTCTGGTCGGCGTCGGCCTGTCTGCTGCCAGCTTCGGCCCGGTGCTGGGCGTCGTCCTGCGCACGGCGCCACCGGCCAAACAGGCGTTGGCGGTCGGCATCTGTTCGGCCGGCGGATCATTCGGCCAGTTCTTCATCGTGCCGCTGGCCTCGATCCTGCAGAACATCCTGGGTGACTGGCGACCGACCATGTGGGCGCTGACGGCCATCGCCGTCCTGATGATCTTCCTGGCGGCGGGCCTGAACGACAGCCAGGCGATCGCCGCGGCGCGCAAGTCGAGGGCGGGCGGACAGACGACGCGCGAGGCTCTCTCCGAAGCCTTCGCGCAGCGCAGTTACATCCTGCTGGTCGTCGGCTACTTCGTCTGCGGCTTCCACGTCGCCTTCGTGGGCGGCCACCTTCCGGCCTACATCTCCGACAAGGGCATCGGTCTCAGCCTGTTCGGCGTCAAGCTGACGCCGGCCGAACTGGGCGGCTGGGCGATCGGCATGGTCGGCCTGTTCAACATCGTGGGCGCCGTACTATGGAGCTCGATGGGCGCGAAGTACCAGCGCAAGAACCTGCTGTCGTTGCTCTACCTGCTGCGCTCACTCGTATTCCTGGGCTTCGTGCTGGCACCGCTGTCGGCGGCATCGGTGCTGATCTTCGCTGGCGCGCTGGGCTTCCTCTGGCTCGGCACCGTGCCGCTCACCACGGCGCTGGTCGGCTACATCTTCGGGCCGGTGCATCTCACCATGCTGAACGGCATCGTCTTCTTCAGCCACCAGACCGGCAGCTTCTTCGGCGGCTGGGGCGGCGGCCGCGTGTTCGACCTGCAGGGTAACTACGACCTGATGTGGTGGATCTCGATCGCGCTCGGCCTCGCCTCGGCGGCACTGCACTGGCCGATCGTCGAGAAGCCGGTGGCACGGCCGGCGCTGGCAGCGGCCTGAGCGCCCGATCGTGACCACGCCATGATTCGCGGCTGGCGCTCCGCCCTGTTGTGGGGCGCCGTCGCCCTGGTCGTGGCGGCCACGGCCGTATCGTTCGTCCTGTGGGGGCTGAACGGCCCGGCCTACCTGATCGGCCTGATCGAAACCTACTGCTTCTAGAGCACGAACTTCGACAGATCGCCGCTCTTGGCGAGCGTTCCCACGCGCTCGCCCACATAGGCAGCGTCGATCGAGATCTTCTGGCCCGGCTTGTCGGAGGCGGTAAAGCTGATTTCCTCCAGCAGCTTCTCCATCACCGTATGAAGGCGGCGCGCGCCGATATTCTCGACCGTCTCGTTGATCTCGGCAGACAGCCGCGCCAGCTCGTCGATCGCGTCCGGCGTGAAGTCGATCTCGACCTTCTCGGTCGCCAGCAGCGCCTTGTACTGCTTGACCAGACTCGCCTCGGGCTCGGTCAAGATGCGCCTGAAATCCTCCTGGCTGAGCGATGCCAGGCTGACCCGGATCGGCAAGCGGCCCTGCAGCTCGGGCAGCATGTCGGACGGCTTGGCGAGGTGGAACGCACCGGAGCAGATGAACAGGACATGGTCGGTCTTCACCGGCCCGTGCTTGGTATTCACCGTGGTGCCTTCGATCAGGGGCAACAGGTCGCGCTGCACGCCTTCGCGACTCACGTCGCCGCCGCCGCGGAACTCGCTGCGCGCGGTGATCTTGTCGATCTCGTCGATGAAGACGATGCCGTTCTGCTCGACCGACTCGCGCGCCTCGCGAGTTACCGTCTCCTGGTCGAGGAGCTTGTCGCTCTCCTCCTTCATCAGTGCCTCATAGGACTGCGCGACGGTCATCTTGCGCTTCTTGGTGCGCCCGCCGAATGCCTTGCCCAGCATGTCGCCGATGTTGATCATGCCGACCGACGCGCCGGGCTGGCCGGGAACCTCGAACTGCAGCGGGCTGCCCTGGTCGGCGACCTCGATCTCGATCTCACGGTCGTTCAATTCGCCGTCACGCAGCTTGTGGCGGAAGCGGAGTTTGGTCTCCTCGCTCGCATTGGCGCCGCACAGCGCCTCGATGACGCGGTCCTCGGCCGCCAGCTCGGCCCGGGCCTTGACGTCCCGGCGCAGGCGCTCGCGCGCCATCTCGAGCGAAACCTCCATCAGGTCGCGCGCGATCTGCTCGACGTCGCGGCCGACATAGCCGACCTCGGTGAACTTGGTCGCCTCGACCTTGAGGAACGGCGCGTTGGCGAGCTTGGCCAGGCGCCGCGCAATCTCGGTCTTGCCGCAGCCGGTCGGCCCGATCATCAGGATGTTCTTGGGCAGCACTTCCTCGCGCAGCGCCTCGGGCAGCTGCAGGCGGCGCCAGCGGTTGCGCAGCGCGACCGCGACGGCGCGCTTGGCGTCGAGCTGACCGACGATGTGCTTGTCGAGTTCGGAGACGATCTCGCGGGGGGAAAAGTCGTTGCTCATTACGCTACTCAGAGCTTCTCGATGACGAGATTGTGGTTGGTGTAGACGCAGATGTCGGCGGCGATGCCCATTGCCTTGCGCGCGATGGCCTCGGCATCGAGGCCGTCGACGTCGATCAAGGCCCGCGCCGCCGAGAGCGCGTAATTGCCGCCGGAACCGATGGCGATGATGCCGCCCTCCGGTTCGAGCACGTCGCCCGAGCCGGACAGCATCAGGGAAACGTCCTTGTCGGCCACCGCCATCAACGCTTCCAGGCGGCGCAGGTATCGATCGGTGCGCCAATCCTTGGCGAGCTCGATACAGGCACGCAACAGCTGGCCCGGGTGACGCTCGAGCTTGGATTCCAGCCGCTCGAAGAGCGTGAAGGCGTCGGCTGTGGCACCGGCGAAGCCGGCAATGATCTGGCCATTGCCGAGCCGGCGCACCTTCTTGGCGTTGCCCTTGACGATGGTCTGCCCCATCGAGACCTGGCCGTCGCCTGCCATCACCACCTGTCCGCCCTTGCGGACGGAGAGAATGGTCGTGGCGTGCCAGCCGGGAAGGTTCGAATCGGTTGTCGCGGACATGAATGCCTAAATAGTCATTGTTTGATGTAAATCAATGAGCCTCTCGAGGCGCGAAGTTCTGCTTCTCGAATGATGCCTGAGCCCTGCCACGACATCGCCCATCTCGGCAATGTCGAGCTCTTCACGCCGGAGCCCGAGCGCAGTCTCTGGTATTTCCGCGACGTTCTGGGCATGACGGTCGTCCATAGCGCCGGACCCAGCGTCCACTTGCGCGCCTGGGGCGACCATGCCGCAGCGACGCTCAAGCTCACCGCGGCTCGCGCACCGGGCGTCGGCTGTATTGCCTGGCGCACCATGAGCCCCGTCGCGCTGGAGCGCCGCGCCGCCGCCCTCGAACAGGCCGGCCTCGGGCTCGGCTGGACGAACGGCGATTTCGGCCGCGGTCGGTCCTACCGCTTCCGCGATCCCGACGGCCACGTCATGGAGGTCTACTACGAGGAGCAGCGTTACGAAGCACCGGCATCCGAACGCTCGCGACTGAAGAACCAGCCGCAAAGATATGGCGGCCGCGGCGTCGGCGTTCGCCGCAGCGACCATCTCGCGTTGCTGGCCTCCGACGTTCCTGCCAATCGCCGCTTCGCCACCGACCTGCTGGGCTTCCAGCTCCGCGAGCAGGTCGTGTTCGACAAGGGTCGCACGGAACTCGGCTCGTGGATGAGCCCGACCGCGATTCACCACCAGCTCGCGTACGTGCTCGACGTGAAAGGCGGCCATGGACGCCTGCATCATTTCTCGCTGTGGGTCGACAACCGCGAGGACGTGCTGCGCGCCGCCGACATCCTGAGCGAGAACGGCGTGTTCATCGAAGCCGGCCCCGCCAAGCACAACAACAGCCAGGGCTTCTATCTCTACTCGTATGAACCCGGCGGCAACCGCATCGAAATCTATTCCGGAAGCTATCTGGTGCTGGCGCCCGACTGGCAGCCCGTGACCTGGAACGAGGAAGAACGCGGCACCGGCACCTACTGGGGCGGCGCGCTGCCCGACAGCTTCATCCAGTACGCCACGCCCGATATCAGGACCGAAGAAGGCCTCGAGGCACCGAAACTGCCGGTCTTCTTCTAGGGCGCTCGAAGGACACATCGTCCGGGCCGCGCTGGGCTATCTCGGGGTCCGTGCTAACGTCCTTCCATGAGCGACACCGATCCTGTCATCGTCGTCGGCGCCGGAATCATCGGCACGGCAACCGCGCGATCCCTGCAGCGTGCCGGACACGCCGTCACTTTGCTCGACAGCGCCGAACCCGGCAGGGCCACCTCCTACGGCAATGCGGGCTTCATCGCCATCGACCACCTGCTGCCGCTCGCCCGGCCATCGACGCTGAAGCGGCTGCCGAAGATGCTGACCGACCGCGACGGACCGCTGACCGTGCACGGTCCGAGCATTCCGGCACTGCTTCCGTGGATGGCCCGCTTCGCGCTCGCCGCCTACAGCAATGTCGAGGTCAAGAAAGGCATCGATTCCTTCGGTGTGCTGATGGCCGAGGCCAACCTCGCCTGGAAAGCCGAAATTCAGGCTTCGGGGCTGGGCGAGCTCTTCAAGAGCCGCGGCGCCCTCTATGTCTACGAAAGCGAGGACGAATTCGCCTCGGGCGAAGACGAACGCCTGCTGCAAAAGGCCAAGGGCACGGAAATCGAAATCGTCGACGGCGCTCGAGCCCGTGAGCTGGCGCCGGGCCTCAGCGACCACATCGTGCGTGGCGTCTACTACCCGCAAGGCATGCACACGGTCGATCCGTATCGGGTAGTCGCCACGCTGGCCGAGCGCTTTGCCGCCGAGGGCGGCACGGTGCTGCGCGGTCGTGTCCGCGGCTTCGGCCGCGACGGGCGGCGCGTGACGTCGGTCCAGCTCACCGACTCCGAACTGCCGGCCAAGGCGGTCGTCATTGCGGCCGGCCGCGCCTCGGGCGAACTCACGCGACTGCTCGGCTTCAACGCACCGCTGGTCGCCGAGCGCGGCTATCACGTCATGCTGGCGCCGGACAACGTACGCTTCGACCTGCCGGTCAGTCCGTCCGGCCGCGGCTTCTTCATCACGCCGATGAACGAAGGCCTGCGGCTCGCCGGCACTGTCGAGCTTGCTGCACCCCACCAGCCGCCGTCGTGGCATCGCGCCGATCTCCTGGTCCGGCATCTGAAGGACATCTTCCCCGGTGTCGGCGGCGCGGAGATCAGCCGCTGGATCGGTGAGCGCCCGAGCTTGCCCGACTTCCGGCCGGCGATCGGCCGCGGGCCGCGCCTGGAGAATGTCTATTGCGGCTACGGGCACCAGCATGTCGGGCTGACGCTTGCCACCGCGACCGGTCGCCTGATTGCCCGACAGCTGGAGGGCGAGGCGCTCCCCGAAGCCCTCGAGGCGTGCGATCCGGGCCGCTTCGGCTGAAGGCCAGGCGCCCTCTCAGGCGCCGTACTGCAGCAGTGTTTCGCCGTGGCGGCGCAGCCAGGCGTGGGCCTCGTCCATCGAGCCGTCGCAAAGCTCCCGGGCCAGCGCCCAGAAACGGTCGCCATGATTGTGGTGGACGAGATGGGCAACCTCGTGCGCCACGAGATAGTCGAGCACGACGGGCGGCGCGAAAATCAGACGCCAGGAGAAGCTCATGCTGCCGTCGGGCCCGCAACTGCCCCAACGCGAGCGGTTGTCGCGCAGCGTGATGCGCTTCACCCGGCGCTCGACCCGCGCTGCCTTCTGCAGGACCAGCGGTTCGATCTGAATGCGCATCTGCACGACCAGCCAGTCGCGCAGCCGGCGCGGCAGATGCTCGGGCCGACCCGCAACATGGATCTCGCCGCTCTCGACCCAGACCGTGCCGCGCGCCCCGGAGCGATGACGAACGACATGCGGCGTACCGAAGATCGGGACTTCGACGCCGTCGGCGAACGGCCGTGCCTGCGGCAGGCGCTTCAGGCGGGCGGCGATCCAGCCGGCCTGGGCCTGGGCGAAGCCGACGGCGGTGCCGCGCGCCATGCGCATCGGCGCCGTGAGCACGATGCGGCGGTGGGCGGGATCGACCCGCAGCGAGGCGCGACGGGCGCGCGCCGAACGGACGAAGGTTACCGGCAGGCGATCGCCGGCGTGGTCGATGGAGAGCTGTTCGGGTTCATCGCCTGGCATGTCGGTCGGCGAATCTTACCGCCGACCGGCGCTGCGGCCAATTGCGCCGCAACCAGGCGCGCAGATCGGCCAACGCGATCTGCAGATCGAGGCGCACGACGGCGAGATAGCTCGGCGCCCACGTCACGTCGACGGGCGGCATTCTCAGGCCGCCATCCGCTCTTCGGCCATCGCCTCGATCATGACCTTGGACAGGACGCCGTAGGCCGCCGCCCAGGCTTCCTTGACCTCGGGCGTGAAGTCGTCGCCCAGGCCTTGCTCGAGGGTCCACAGCAGCGCCGAACCGACCGGCGCGAAATGCTCCTCGTGCACGTCGTAAGCGGCATGGCGCTTGCCAAGTGCGCGCACGGCGGGGACCAGGGCGTCCAGCTTGGTCAGGCCGCTGACCACCATGCCCAGCATGGTCATCAGCTTCTTCTTCTGCTCCGCCATGTCCTGCGGAAACATGCGGCGCACCATCGGCGCAATCTCGAACAAGCGCCCGTAGAAGAGATCGGCGGCGATCGTGGCGATCGGTGCAACCTGGGCGAAGCTGTTCTGGACGAGCTTGATCTGGTGAGGAGTCACGGGCGGGTTCCTTCGGCGTTGTTGGCGCCGTGGAACTACGCCCGTGGAGTTTCCCCTCGATTTCTCGGCTTCGGTGAATTGCTACGTGTGTTTCGCGATGCCGTGCGGTGTTACTGCGCCGCCACACCGAGCCCGATCGGGCAGCTCACGCCGGTGCCGCCGAGGCCGCAATAGCCGTTGGGATTCTTGGCGAGATACTGCTGATGGTAATCCTCGGCGTAGTAGAACGCCGGGGCGTCGACGATCTCGGTCGTGATGGCACCCATGCCGTTCCGGGCCAGTTCCTTCTGGAACAGCGCCTTCGAGGCGTCGGCCTTCTGCTTCTGATCGGCGGAGAAGGCATAGATGCCCGAACGGTATTGCGTTCCGACATCGTTGCCCTGGCGCATTCCCTGGGTCGGGTCGTGACCTTCCCAGAACACCTTCAGCAGGGCCTCGTACGAGGGCTTCTTCGGGTCGAACCACACCATCACCACTTCGTTGTGGCCGGTATAGCCCGAGCAGACCTCCTCATAGGTCGGGTTCGGTGTGAGGCCCGCGGCGTATCCGACGGCGGTCGAATACACGCCCGGAATCTTCCAGAACATGCGCTCCGCGCCCCAGAAGCACCCCAGCCCGAACATCGCCTGTTCGAGACCGGCCGGGAATGGCGGCTGGATGCGGTTGTGGTTGACGAAATGTTCGGTCGGGACGGCGAAGGCCGGCGACTTGCGGCCCGGCAGGGCACGGTCGGCGGTCGGCATCTCGGCTTTCTTGCGAAGGACTTGCCACATATGCGGCTCCACTTGCTTTTGCCCCGCTCCAATATGGCCATACAATGCGGTGGAATCGAGGGGGGATCGATGACCGTTTTTTACGTTTGCGCCGGCCTGATCGGCATGCTCGCAGTCCTGCTCACGCTCAACGTGGCCCGCCTGCGCGGCAAGAAGCGGATCTCGCTGGGTGACGGCGGCGACCGCGAGATGCAGGCGGCGATCCGCGCGCACGGCAATTTGATCGAATTCGCGCCGCTCTGCCTGCTGCTGATCTGGCTGCTCGGCGGCTTCTACAGCGGCCGCGTCGTCGGCATCCTGGCGGCGATCCTGCTGGTCGCCCGCCTGGCCCATGCCGGCGGCATCCTGGGATTCGTGCCACAGGGCCGCTTCATCGGCGCAACCGGCACCACCCTGGTGCTGACCGCGGTCTCGTTGATGTTGATCCTCACCAAACTGGGCATCGCACCGTTCTGAACGCGCCCGGCGCGGCCAGGCCTGCAAGGACATGGGCGATCTGGTCTCCGTCCCGCTTTGGCTGTTTCTGGCGATCTCGGCCTTCGCGCTGTGGTCGCTGGTCGACCGACTGGTGATCCCGAGCGGCCGCTGGTTCCTGCGCCGCCGCCTCAACCGGCTGATCGACACGGTCAACCGCAAGCTCGATGTCGAGATCAAGCCGTTCCAGCTCACCAAGCGGCAGGTGCTCATCGACCGTCTGGTCTACGATCCGCAGGTCGTCGCCGCGGCCAACGACTACGCCAGGGAAAACAAGATCCCGCGCGAAGCGGCGATGAACGAGGTCTATCGCTACGCGCGCGAGATCGTGCCGACCTTCAATGCCTATCTCTATTTCCGCCTCGGCTACTCGATCGCCCGCCTGATTGCCCGCCTGCTCTACCGCGTGCGGCTGGGCTACGCCGACGAAAAGACGCTGGCCGGCGTGCCGGCCGGCACCGCCGTCGTGTTCGTGATGAACCACCGCAGCAACATGGACTACGTGCTGGTCGCATTTCTCGCGGCCGAGCGCACGGCGTTGAGCTATGCCGTCGGAGAATGGGCCCGCATCTGGCCGCTGCAACAGCTGATCCGCTCGATGGGCGCCTATTTCGTGCGGCGCAATTCCAACAACCCCGTCTACCGCCGTGTGCTCGAGCGCTACGTGCACATGGCGACCGAAGCGGGTGTCGCCCAGGCCATGTACCCCGAGGGCGGCCTGTCGCGAGACGGCAGGCTGAGATCGCCCAAACTCGGCCTGCTCGACTACATGCTGAAATCCTTCGATCCGACGCGCGGCACCGACATCGTGTTCGTACCGGTGGCGCTGAACTACGACCGCGTGCTGGAAGACCGCACTCTGCTGCGCTCGCTCGACAAGGAAGCCCCGCGACGCGGCGTCTGGTTCGCGCTCAGGACCACGTTCGGATTCTGGTTCAGCCAGCTTGGCCTGATGCTGACCGGCCGCTGGTATCGCTTCGGCTACGCCTGCGTGAATTTCGGCCGCATGGTGTCGGCGCGTGACTGGCTGGCGACCCATTCGGGCGGCAGTACCGGCGACCTGCGCTCCCTCGACAAGGACCAGCGCTTCGAGGTGATCGGCCGCCTGGCCGACGACCTGATGGCCGAGGTGTCGCGCATCGTGCCGGTGCTGCCGGTGTCGCTGCTCGCCACGGTGCTGATCGAGGCCGAGCAGCCGATCGACGAGCTTGATCTCAAGCTGCGGGCCGGCAGGCTGATGGAGCATTTCGAGGCCAGAGGCGCCAAGCTCTACCTGCCGCGCGGCGACCGCGACTATGCCTTCCATGTCGGATTGCGCATGCTGGCACTGCGGCATCTGGTCGAGACGACGGCCGATGGCCTGTACACTGCCGTTCCGGCCGAACGGCCGCTGCTCGCCTACTACGCCAACGCCATCGCCCATTTGCGCTGAACCACCGCCCATGCTCGGTAAACTCTGGCAAATCGCTTATGCCGTCGCGGTCGGCTTCTTCACCAACCGGCTGTCGACATCGGCTGCGGCGATGGCCTTCTATACGATGTTCGCGCTCGGTCCGATCATGATCTTCTCGATCGCCATCGCCGAGCCGTTCGTCGGCAAGCTGATGGCGCAGCAGGCGATCTTCGATGCACTGGGTTCCATCGTCGAGGCCGAGCACCTGAAGAGCATCCAGCGGTTTGCCTCGCAGGACCTGTTCCGCGGCGGCGGGCTGGCGGCGATAGTAGGCGCCGTGGTGCTGCTCTATACCGGCAGCCGCGTCTTCGTGGAGCTCGACGACAGCATCGAGGTGATCTGGCGCGGTGCCTCGACCCGACAGGTCCACCTGGTGGTGGCGACGATCAAATCGCGCGGACTGGCGCTGCTGCTGATGGTGGTGCTGGGCCTGATGCTGATTGCCGTGATCATGAGCAGCGTGTTGTTGTCGGCCTATGCCGGCGCGCTGCAGGCTTTCCCGATTCTGGGGCAATGGATCGGCCCCGCGATCTCCGGCTTCACCCACTACGGAATCCTCACCGCCTTCTTCACCTTGATCTACAAGTGGCTGCCGACAGGCGGCGTGCCGTGGCGCTTCGCGCTGATCGGCGGCGCGGCGAACGCGCTGCTGTTCGCGATCGGCAATCGCGCGCTGGTCTTCTACTTCCAGGTGACCGAGCTGACTTCGGCGTTCGGCGCGACCGCGGGCTTTGCCGCCATCATGGTGTGGATGTACTGGACGTCGCTCACCATCCTGATCGGCGCCCAGATCGGGCGCGCCACGCGTGACGTTTTCGCCAACAATGCGGGCGGCGGTCCTCAGGCGACCGGCGACGATTTCGACGCGACCTGAAGCGTTCTCGTCTGTTCCGGGCGGCGCATATGAATGCGCTCAGAACATCGTCGCGAGAACCCGGTCGGGCGGCTTGTGGCCATCGGCGAAGGTCTTGATGTTGATCAGGACCTTCTCGCCCATCTCGATGCGGCCTTCGAGCGTCGCCGAACCCATGTGCGGCAGCGCCACGACGCCGTCGAGCTCGAGCAGCTTGGGATTCACCTGGGGCTCGTGCTCGTAGACGTCGAGACCCGCTCCCGCGAGCTCGCCGGCCTTGAGCATGCGCACCAGCGCGTTCTCGTCTATCACCTCGCCGCGCGCGGTGTTCACGATGATGGCGCTCGCCTTCATCAGCTTGAGCCGGCGCGCCGACAGCAGGTGGAACGTGGCGGGCGTGTGCGGGCAATTGACCGACACGATGTCCATGCGGGCCAGCATCTGGTCGAGGCTTTCCCAATAGGTCGCCTCGAGTTCACGCTCGATCTCGGGATGGACCTTCTTGCGGTTATGGTAGTGGATCGCCAGTCCGAAGCCGCGCGCGCGCTGCGCCAGCGCCTGGCCGATCCGGCCCATGCCGACGATTCCCATGCGCTTGCCCTGAAGCCGCGTGCCCAGCATCGAGGTCGGACTCCAGCCGGTCCACTTGCCGGCGCGGACCAGACGCTCGCCGGCGCCCATGCGGCGGGCCGTGGCGAGCACCAGCGCCATCGCCATGTCGGCGGTGTCCTCGGTCAACACGCCGGGTGTGTTGGTGACGGTGATCCCGCGCTGGCGGGCGGTGTCGAGATCGATGTGATCGACGCCGGTGCCGAACGAGGCGATCAGCTTCAGCCGCGGGCCGGCCTGGCTCAGCACGCGGCTGTCGATACGGTCGGTGACGGTCGGCACCAGAACGTCGGCGGTTTTCACCGCCTCCACGAGCTGGGCTGCCGAGAGCGGCGTGTCATCGACGTTGAGACGGGTATCGAACAGCTCCATGAGCCGGGTTTCGATCGCCTCGGGGAGTTTCCGGGTGACGATCACCAACGGCTTTTGCTTGGAGCTGGACGGCATATCTGCCCGATTAGCAATTCCATTGCCGACTTGTCTAGCCAAGGTCCATCTCCCGTGCCGCGACAGAAAAACACGATCTTTCAAAGGCTTGTAGAACGATCTGAATATTTCAGGTACTATCCGCACCCATGCGAGTACGGCTGTCCGCCCCGCTCAGGGCGGTCCTTGTAGCGTTGACGTTGCTTTGCGTGGGCAGCCTGCCTCCTGCGAGCGGTCCGGCATGGGCTGCCGACACCAACCCGAACGCCCAGCGCAAGGGCTCTGGCCTGCCGATTCCGCGCTTCGCGTCGCTCAAGTCCGACGAGGTCAATGTCCGCACGGGCCCGGGCTCGCGCTATCCGATCGACTGGGTCTTCAAGCGCAAGGGCATGCCGGTCGAGATCGTGGCCGAGTTCGAAAACTGGCGGAAGATCCGCGACTGGCAGGGCGCCGGCGGCTGGGTCTATCAGGGCCTGCTGACCGGCAAGCGCTCCTTCATCGTGCCGTCCAAACCCGCAAGCCTCTACAAGACGCCGTCCAACACCGCCGAGGTCACGGCCAGGCTCGATCCGGAAGTGATCGGCGAAATCCGCTCCTGCACCGGCGATTGGTGCAGGGTGCGTGTCCCGGGCGGCGTCAGCGGCTGGCTCGAGCGCACCCAGATTTGGGGCATCTACAAGTCCGAGCCGATCAACTGATCTATTGGCAATCGAGGTCCGGCACCTGAATGCCGGCCGGCCGACGGGCAATCCGCCGCTGGCCGCTTTCCTTCCTGCGACGTAGAAAGAGCCGTCGTGGTCCACGCCGTCAGCACCACCTATCTCCGGTTCGAGCACATGTCGCCGCCCGCGGCCGGCATGGCTTTGCTGCTGCATGCCGCCGTGGCCCTGGCGCTCTACCTGGTGTCGCCGCTCAAACTTTCCGAAGGCGAGCCGGCGGCGCCGATCGAGGTCACGATCGAGAGCCCGAACCAGCAGGCCACGACCCCGCCGACGCCGCCAACCGTTCCGGAACCTCAAAAACCCGCCGAAGCCGCCGCCGCGCAGCCTCTGCCACCGCCGCCTTCGTCCCCGCCCCCGTCCGCGCCAAGGACTCAGGGGCCGTCAGCCAGCTCCAACGTGCCGCTCGGCATGCCGCCGCCGGAGCCCAAGACAGCCGACAAGCCGAGCGAAACCCCGGCCAAGCCGCCCGAACCGCAGGAGGCCGCCTCGCCGCCCAGACCCCAGCTGGAATCGGTGGAAAAGGAACTTCCGCAGGTCGCGCCGCCGGCGGCGCCGCTCAGCATGCAGGACTTCGTGCGCATCGCACCGCCGCCGCCGCCCCAGGAGATCGCCCGCCCGGCCCCTCGCCCTGCTCCCGCCCCACCGCCGCAGCGCCAGCAATTGCAACCCTCGCCCCTGTCGACTCATTCGCACCCGGACGCCCCGCAGGCCGCACACAATCCCTCGAACACCATGGTCAACCCGGCGGAGGCGCATGCACGCAGCCGGGCGATGGACGAATATGCCTGGGCGGTGATCCGCAAATTCTCGCAATACCTGCCGAACCTGCGCGACAAGAACGAGGGAGGCACGGTGGTACTGAAGTTCACGATCGCCCGCGACGGCCGTCTGCTCGACGTCGTGGTGGCGCAATCGAGCGGCGTCATCGCGCTCGACCGCGGCATGATCGAGGCGATCAAGACCGCGGCACCCTATCCGCCGCTGCCGGCGGACTTCCCCGGCGACCGGGCGACCTTCACCCAGCCGATCACCGCAAAGCGCTGATCGGGCGACCCCGATCAGATGGCGCCGATCAGGTAACGCCGATCAGGCGAAGTCCCGCGCCAGCGCCGTGCGCACGGCGGGCGGCATCACGGCCATGTGGCCGTAGTTGGCATGGTCGAAGCCCACGATCACGTCGCCCGCCCCCGACTTGAAGGCGGCGACCTGCTGGGCGGTGAAGGGAAAGCGCATGAACTGCACGGAGGAGGCCTTGCCGTCCTCGCGCGTGCGCTCCTGGTCGTCCTCGGCGACGCTGCGGATCGTCTCGCCGCCGACGCGGATGAACGCCTTGTGCTCGACGCCGCCCAAGGTGGCGAGCACACGGTTGCGGCGGATCGGATCGTCGATCTCGAACATCACCGTGGCGACCAGCTCGGCGCCCTGCGGGATCAGCGGATTGTAGGCCGCGAGCTCGTCGGGGATCTGCGCCGCACCGCCCTTCTCGATGAACAGCATCTCGTGCACCTGATGCAGCATCGTCTCGTACGATTCGAAGTAGAACGTGGCGAACGGCCCGACCTCGAGCCGGCGGTTCTTCTTGAACTCCGCCATCTGCTTGCGCCGCTCCGCCCGCACCTTGGCGTAGTCGGGGAGCGGCAGGATGGACGAAGTCTCGATCTTGCGCGGCATGCTCGTCATGGCGGCTCTCCTATTCCTCGGAGACCAGCCCGTAGGCGCGGGCCAGGATCTCAATCGGATGATCGGCCCGCTTGGGCTTGGGTGGCGTGTCGCCGGCGGTCATTTCCATGACCTGCAGAAGATGCTCGGCGGCGAGCGGGCACTCCGACGCCACATAGGACGTGTCGTTCTTGAGCGCGGCCTGCGCGGCCGGCTTGCCGACCTTGACCGCGATGTCGAAGTTCTCCGTGCGCGCACCCCAGATGCCGCCGTGGCCACTGCAGCGCTCGATCACGGCGACCCTCGTCTTGGGAGCGAGGCGCAGCATTTCGGCGGCCTTGGGGCCCATGTTCTGCGCCCGCGCATGGCAGGCGAGATGCAGGCTGACGCCGCCGTCGATCGTCTCGAGACCGGGCGCCAGCCCTTCCTTCTTGGCGATGTCGACCACGTACTCGGAGATGTCGAACGTCGCGCGCGCCAGCCGCTCGATCGCCGGATCCTTGCCCACGACCAGCGGCCATTCGAATTTCAGCATCAGCGCGCACGAGGGCGTGAGCGCGATGATGTCATAGCCCTTGTCGACCCAGGGCAGCAGCTCGGCCGAGACCTTGTGCGCGGCATCCGACACCGCCTGCAGGTCGCCCAGCTCGAGCTTGGGCATGCCGCAGCAGGCCGGATGAAGGCTGACGGTCTCGACGCCGTTCTTGGCCAGCACCGCACGGGCGGCGACGCCGATGCCGGTATTGTGGAAGTTCACGAAGCAGGTGGCGTAGAGCACTGCCTTGCGTTTGCCGAAGGCGGGCGCCGCCTCGTTGAGCGGCACGGTCTCGCGCCGGGCGCGCTGTTCGAAGGTCTCGCTGGCCTGGCGCGGCAGCCGCGCACCGTGATGAATCCCGGCGTTCTTCTCGAGGCCACGGCGCGCCAGCGTGTTCTTCTCGTCGGTCGCCCAGTTCACCAGGCCGGCGGCGAAGGTGCCGAGCCGGCCCATGCGGTCGGTGTCGGCGAGCTGGCTCTCGATGAAGCCGATGCCGTTCTTCCTGGCCTGCACCGCGCGATGGCGCAGCATCAGGTGCGGGAAGTCGAGCGCCCACTCGTGCGGCGGCACGTAGGGGCACTTGGTCATGAAGCACATGTCGCACAGCGTGCAGGCCTGCTCGACCTCGGCGTACTTCTCCTTGGGCACACCGTCGAGTTCGCCGGTCGGGCCGTTGTCGATCAGGTCGAACAGCCGCGGGAAGGAATCGCACAGATTGAAGCAGCGGCGGCAGCCGTGACAGATGTCGAACACGCGCTCCATTTCCTTCTCGAGCGCTGCCTCGTCCCAGAACCACGGGTTCTGCCAATCGAGCGTGTGACGGATCGGGGCTTCGAGACTGCCTTCGCGCATGTCGGTGTCGCTTCTCTGTTGCGGATCGGACGAAAAAGGGGAGCCTCGCGGCCCCCCTCGGTTCGTTGTGCAGCGACGGCTCAGGCCATCGTGTCGAGGGCCTTCTGGAAGCGGCCGGCGTGGCTCTTCTCGGCCTTCGCCAGCGTCTCGAACCAGTCGGCGATCTCGCCGAAGCCTTCCTCGCGCGCGGTGCGCGCCATGCCCGGGTACATGTCGGTGT
>JBGAIW010000053.1:0-29998 GCA_044225265.1 Reyranella sp. | reverse complement strand
CTGGGCTTCCGCACCCGATGCGTTCGAGGTCCTGAAGGGCAAGAAATTGCTGGCGCCGTACAAGCCCAAGGCAACCGGGATCGCCGAGAAGGTCGGCTCCTATCCGGTGAACGACAAGGACGGCTTCTATGTCGGTTTTGCTGCCTCGGGCTACGGCATCATGTGGAACGAGCGTTATGTGAAGGCCAACAAGCTGCCGACGCCCCGGGAGTGGCAGGATCTTGCCCAGGCGCCCTACTTCGACCACGTCTCGATCTCGGCGCCGTCGCGCTCGGGCACCACACATCTCACCATCGAGACCATCCTGCAGGGCGAGGGTTGGGCCAAGGGCTGGCGCACCGTGAAGGAGATCGCCGGCAATCTGCGGCAAGTCACCGATCGATCGTTCGGCGTGCCGGAGAACGTCAATTCGGGCCAGGTCGGCTACGGCATCGTGATCGACTTCTTCGCCTTCTCCTCGCAGGGCGCGGGCTTTCCGGTGAAGTTCGTCTATCCCTCGGTGACGACCCTGGTACCGGCCAATATCGGCATTGTCGCCAACGCACCCAACAAGGCCGGCGCCGAAGCCTTCATCGAGTTCCTGCTGTCGCCGGCCGGCCAGGAGGCCCTTCTCGAGCCGACCATTCGCCGTCTACCGGTGCGGCCAGAGACCTATGCCAAGGCGCCGGCCGACTATCCCAATCCGTTCAAGGACCGGAATCTGCAGGGCCTGCTGACATTCAATGCCGAACTGTCGGAGAAGCGCAACGAAGCGGTCGACGTCCTGTTCGACCAGCTCGTTACCTTCCAGCTCGAGCCGCTGAAGGCCGCGACCAAGACGTTGCACGAACTCGATGCGGCGCTGACCAAGAGGGACAATGCCCAGGCCAAGGCGCTCGCCAAGGAAGCGCGCGACCTTATCGCCGCCATGCCGATCACCGACAGCGAAGCCGCCTCGCCCGAGCTGCGCGCGGCCTTCACCGGCGGCAAGCAGAAGACCGCCCGCCAGGCCGAGCTCGAGCAGCAATGGGCGTCCTTCGCCAAGGAAAAGTACGCCGCCGCCAGGGCCAAGGCCGAGGAAGGACTGAAGCTGGTCCGTTGAGGACGGCTCTCTGATGGCAGTCGTCACCGCACCCCTCGCCAGCAGCCGGACGCCCGGCGCGGCCCTGCTCGCGCTGGCGATCGGTCTGTTCCTAGTCGCCTTCCTGGTCGTGCCGGTGGCGACTGTCGTCTACGTCGCCTTCACCGAGAAGGGCGGCGGCGAATTCACCTTGATCAACTTTCTCGACTTCGTGCGCACGGAGCTGTTCGTGCGCTCGTTCTGGAACTCGGTCTACGTCTCGGCGATGACCGTGCTGTGGTCGTCGACATTCGCCCTGCCGCTGGCCTATCTGACCACGCGCTTCGAATTCCGCGGCGCCATGCTTGTCCATACCCTGGGATTCCTGCCGCTGATCATGCCGCCGTTCGTCGGCGCGGTGGCGATGCAGCTTCTGTTCGGGCGCAACGGCACGGTCAACCTCCTGCTCGACGAGTATTTCGACTTCAAGATCGGGTTCATGGAGGGGCTGAACGGAGTCATCTTCCTGCAGGCGATCCACTACTTTCCCTTCATTCTGGTCAATCTCTCGGCGGCGTTGCGCAATATCGACCGGTCAATGGAGGAAGCGGCCCAGAATCTCGGTTCCCACGGCCTGCGCCTGTTCCGCCGTATCGCCCTGCCGCTGGCGCTGCCGGGCTACGTCGCCGGCGCCAGCCTGGTGTTCGTGAAGGTCTTCGACGACGTCGCGAGTCCGCTGCTTCTCAACGTCAAGGAAATGCTCGCGCCGCAGGCTTATCTGCGCATCACCTCGATCGGCATCGACGATCCGATGGGCTACGTCATCGCCGTCGTGCTGATCCTGATCGCCGTCGTCACCATGTGGGTATCCGCGCAGGTCCTGAAGGGCAAGGACTACGCTACCGTCCAACGGGGCGGCGGCGGCCTGGCGCGGCGCAGGCTGAATGGCCGTCAGGCAGCGCTGGCCTATGCCGTGGTGCTGCTGATCCTCGCCCTCGTGTTGGCGCCACATGTCGGCTTGCTGCTGCTTTCATTCGCCACCGTCTGGTCGTTCAGTCCGCTGCCCGACGGTTACACCTTCGCCCACTATGCCCGCGTGCTGGGCGACAGCTCGACCTACATCACCAACACGCTTCTCTACTCCGGCCTCGCCGCCGCCATCGACGTCGTACTGGGCGGCGCCATGCTTGTCCATACCCTGGGATTCCTGCCGCTGATCATGCCGCCGTCCTCGACTGGGGCGCGGCGCGGGCAACCGTCGGCGTCGTGCTCAACGTCGACCTCCGCGCCTTCTACGGCATTGAGCTGCCGGACGGCGCGCAGCAACCGCGCTGTGGATCATTGACCACGTGCTGGCGATGCGCCATCCGCCGCTGCGCCCACGCGCTGCGCCGCTACGCCGCCCTGCAGCAGATTTCCCTTTCGCTCGAGGAGGCTGCCGAAAATCTCGGCGCCACCAAGTCGCGCACGGTGCGCCGCATCGTGATCCCGCTGATGACCGGCGGCCTCCTGGCTGGATTCGTGACCAGCTTCGCCACGGCGGCCGTCGAGCTCTCGGCAGTGCTGATGCTGGTCCAGAGCAATTCCGACGCCCCGTTGTCCTACGGCCTCTATGTCCTGATGCAGACGCCGGCCGGACGCGGCGCCGGCGCGGCACTGGGCGTCATCGCGGTGATCATCGTCGCGGTCTGCATGGCGCTGTCGCAGTTCGTAGCCGACCGCTCGCAACGCGCCCGCGGTATGGATATATGAACGCCGGCCCATGAGCGTCAAAACACCCAAAGCGGTCGCCATCGACATCAGCGGCGTGAACCTTTCCTACGGGACGACGCACGTGCTGAAGAACGTCGACCTCGCCATCCGGCCGGGCGAGTTGTTCGCCTTTCTCGGTCCGTCGGGTTGCGGCAAGACAACCCTGCTGCGCCTGATCGCAGGATTCGCCCAGTCCCAGTCCGGCCAGGTCCGGCTCGACGGGCAGGATGTCGCCACCCTGCCGCCGTGGAAGCGCGATGTCGGCATGGTGTTCCAGAGCTACGCGCTGTGGCCGCACATGACGGTGGCCCAGAACGTCGCTTTCGGTCTCGAGGAACGCCGCCGCCCGCGTGCCGAGATCGAGGCGAAGGTTGCCCGGGCGCTCGAACTGGTCGGACTGTCCGCGCTTGCCCAGCGCCGGCCGGCGCAGCTCTCGGGCGGCCAGCAGCAACGCGTGGCGCTGGCGCGGACCGTCGTCATCGAACCCAAGGTGCTGCTGCTCGACGAGCCGCTCAGCAACCTCGACGCCAAGATGCGGGTCAGCGTGCGCCGCGAACTGCGCGCCCTGCAGCAGCGGCTGGGCCTCACCACCATTTTCGTGACCCACGATCAGGAAGAAGCCAACACGATCTGCGACCGCATCGCCGTCATGGAGGCGGGCGTCATCCAGCAGGTCGGCACGCCGATGGAGCTCTACGAGCGCCCGGCGAATCTGTTCGTCGCCAACTTCCTCGGCACCGCCAATATCCTCGGTGCGGATGCCGGGATTGCCGTGCCGGCCGGCCGGAGGTTGGTGTTCCGGCCGCAGCACGCGATCCTGGCGCCAGTCGGCGGCGCCACGATGAGCGGTCCCGTCACGAACCGCGAGTTCCTGGGCGCCACGGTGCGCTACGGTGTGCGGATCGGCGGCGGCGAGGTGCTGGTCGATGCGCCGTTCCAGTCGGGCAGCGAATTGCGCGAGGTCGGCGAGATGGTGGGAATTTCCGTTCCAGAACAGCGCCGGCTGTACCTGCCGGCATGAGTACCTGGACAGCCTGGCGGGACGTGCCCGCTGCCCAGCGCGCCGCGGCCGAGGAAGCGTTCGAGTACCTCGCCGAGGACGGCTTCGTCGTGACCAGCCGCGAGCTGTCGCGCGACGGCCCCTGGCGCATCGAGATTTTTGGCGAGGGCGACCGGCCGACGCTACACGGCGACTGGACGTGGGAAAACCTGCCCGACAAGGACTGGGTCGCAGAGAACCAGCGCTCCTTTCAGCCTTTCAAAGTCGGGCCGTTCTGGGTCCATCCCAGCCACATCAAGGAGGGAATGCCGGCGGGCCTGCTGCCGATCGAGATCGATGCCGGCATGGCTTTCGGTACCGGCACTCACGCCACGACGCGGGGCTGCCTGGAAATGCTGGGGACTCTCGATCCGGCCGAGGCCGCCAACGCCGTCGATGTCGGCTGCGGCTCGGGCATTCTCGCCATCGGCATGGCCAAGCTGTGGAACCGGCCGGTGCTGGGCGGCGACAACGATGTCCAGGCCGTCGAGGTCGCGATCGAGAACGCCCAACGCAACGGCGTTGCCGCGCTCTGCCGGTTCTTCACCTCGATCGGCCTGCAGGCGCCGGAAGTGGCCAGCCGCGAGCCCTACGATCTGATCGTCGCCAACATCCTGGCCGGGCCGTTGATGGAACTGTCGGAAGCCTTTGCCGCCGCGATCAGGCCGGGTGGCCGGGTGCTGCTGAGCGGCCTGCTGGTCGAACAGGCCGACATGGTCGTGTCGACCTACGAGCGGCGCGGTTTCGCTTGTGAGCGCCACATCGATCTGGAAACCGGCGGCGCCTGGTGGCGCACGCTGCTGCTGCGCCGAGGCTGAGGCCCAACGAAAAAGGGCCGGCTTTCGCCGGCCCCTCCTACGCTTACGCTACGCGACTACCGTTTATGCTGCGCGACGCAGATTTTCGTTGGAGGCGGCAATCGTGCCGGTCGCGGCATCGAACGCGGGGACGATGCCCGCGGCCTGACGAACGGCGAAGGGAATGTCGGCGCGGCACAGGCCGAGGTCCGACAATTCGCGATCGCTCATGCGGAACAGCTGGGCTTCGGCGGTGCGCAGCTTGAGGTCGGCTTTCGCCGCGGCCAGCAGGCTGCGGTATTGCTTGCCCAGCCAGACGAGGGCATCGGTCAACAGGTTGGCCGCCATCTCGGCGCGCGCATAGCGTGCGCGCGCTTCCAGAAGGCGGCGCTCGTCGAACGAGAAATCCATCTTGGTCGTGTTTCCCCCCGCCGGCATCGTTTCGCTGGTCAGACTGTCAAAGAGGTGGATTGGGCGGGTCATCATGGGTAACTCCTTTATTTGTGCACCGCAGCGACTATGCTGCACTGCACAGAACGCAATATAGCGCCTTGAGTTTCCAAGATAAGGTCGAGGAATCGGCCTCTGCCATGCGCCTGATGCATGCCCATTGGCATTGAAGCATTTCTAGGCAATTCACGAACAAATATTGCTCAGATTGCCTGCAATGGGAGCCGCGCGTAGGGTCCCGGCCATCCATGACCTCCGCGCCCGACGACGTTCTCCACCTGCTTCGCCAACACGGCCGCACCCTCGCCGCCGGCGAACTCGACGCCCTGATGCAGGGTGTAGCGGCAGCCCCCGAAGGCCTTGCCGGCCCCGAATGGGTCGAACTGATCGCACCCAACGCCGATGCGACGCTGACCAGGGCGCTGACCGCCTGGCGCGCCAAGCTCGCAGTCTCCGACGGCGGACTGGAAGAAGTTCCGGCACCGGCGTCACGCCTTGCAGCTCTGCGGGCCGAACTCGCGCGCCGCGGTCTCGACGGCTTCGTGGTGCCGCGCGCGGACGAACATCAGGGCGAGTATGTCCCGAAGAGCGCCCAACGGCTGGCCTGGCTGACCGGCTTCAGCGGTTCGGCCGGCCTCGCCATCGTGCTGGCCGGCAAGGCGGCGATCTTCATCGACGGCCGCTACACGCTCGCCGTTCGCGGCCAGGTCGACCTCCGGGCCTTCGTGCCGCACCAGGTGCCAGAGCAATCGCCCGAGAGCTGGATCGCGGCCAACCTGCCGAAGAACGGCAAGCTGGGCTTCGATCCCTGGCTGCAGACCATCGATGGCTACGACCGCTTCGCGCGCGCCTGTCAGAAGGCCGGCGGCAGCTTCGTGCCGGTCGAATCCAATCCGATCGATGCAGTGTGGAAAGACCGTCCCGCCGCACCGCTGGCGCCGGTGCTGCCGCATCCGGTGGAATTCGCCGGCGAAACCAGCGAGTCGCGGCGCAGACGCATCGCCGACATCGTCCGGGAAAAGGGCGCCGACGTGGTGTTGATCACCCAACCCGACTCGATCGCCTGGCTGCTCAACGTGCGCGGCGGCGACGTGCCGCGAACGCCATTCGCACTGGGCTTCGCACTGCTCCACACCGATGGCCATGTCGATCTCTACATGGACCGCCGCAAAATCCCCGATCGTACCGTGGCCTGGCTGGGCAATGCCGTGACCCTCGCGCCGCCGCACGAACTCGGCGCCGCGCTGGACATGATGGGCAAGGCCGGCAAGCGGGTGATGGTCGAAAGCTCGACCGCGCCCTACTGGGCCGCCACCCGGCTGCAGACGGCCGGCGTGACCGTGGTGCGCGACGCCGACCCGGTGGCGCTGCCGAAGGCCCGCAAGAACGAGGTCGAACTGAACGGGATTCGCGCCGCTCATCGCCGCGACGGCGCCGCCGTCAGCCGCTTCCTGTCGTGGCTGGGACACGAATCGAAGAGCGGGAATCTGCGTGAAATCGAGGTGTCCGACCGCTTGCAGGCGCTACGCGAGGAGACCGGCCAGCTGCGCGATCTCAGCTTCGACACGATCTCGGGCGCCGGGCCCAATGGTGCCATCGTCCACTATCGCGCCGCGCCTGCCACCGAGCGCACGCTAGAGCCCGGTTCGCTCTATCTCGTCGATTCGGGCGGCCAGTATCGGGACGGCACCACCGACATCACCCGCACCGTCGCCGTCGGAACGCCGACGCCTGAAATGAAGGACCGCTTTACGCGCGTCCTGAAGGGCCATATCGCTCTCGCCATGGCGCGTTTCCCTGTGGGCACGACGGGCTCGCAGCTCGATGCATTGGCGCGCTATTCGCTCTGGCAGGCCGGCCTCGATTACGATCACGGGACCGGCCACGGTGTCGGCGCCTATCTCTCCGTGCACGAGGGTCCGCACCGGATCTCGAAAGTCGCCAACTCGATCGCGCTCCAACCCGGGATGATCGTCAGCAACGAGCCCGGCTACTACAAGACCGGCGCCTACGGCATCCGCATCGAGAACCTTGTCGCGGTAAAGGAGGCGAAAATCGAGGGGGCCGACCGGCGCTATCTTGAGTTCGAGACCCTGACGCATGCGCCGATCGACCTCGCCTGCATAGACGCCGGTCTGCTGACCGACGCCGAGAAGGCCTGGCTCAATTCCTACCACGCACGTGTGCGCGACATCGTCGGCCCGCAGGTCGACGAGCCTACCCGTGCCTGGCTCGCCGAGGCGACGCGCGCGATCTGACGGTCAGTCGGCCACCGGGGTCCGGCCGAGCACCACGTCCTCGTAGACGTGCAGCGACGGCAGGCCGCCGGTGTGCATGAACAGCACCTTGGCTCTGGGCTTGAAGAAGCCCTGCCGCGCCAATCCGATCAGGCCGGCCATGATCTTTCCGGTATAGACCGGGTCGAGCAGTATGCCCTCGGTCCGCGCCGCCATCTGCACCGCCTCGATCATCGCCTTGTTGGGAACCGAGTATTTCGGCTGCCAGTAGCCGCCGACGCTCTTCACCGCCTCGCGCGGCACCTTGCCGATACCCAGCAGATCGGCCACCGCCTGCGCCTCCTTGTGGACCAGGGGCTCCTGATTTTCAGGATCGCGGCTGACGCCGATGCCGATGAGCGGGATCTTGATGTTGTTGCCGTAGAATCCTGCGACCATGCCGCCGTGCGTGCCTGAGCTGCCCGAGCCGACGATGACGGCATCGAACGCCACGCCCATGTCGAGCCACTGCTGCTGCATCTCCTGGACGCAGGCGACATAGCCCAGGCCGCCGATCGCGTTCGAACCGCCGCCCGGGATGATGTAGCCCTTGCGGCCGAGCGAGGCGACTTCCTGCGCCACCTTCGACATCGCGGCGCCCATGTCGGAGCCGCCGGGAACGACGGTGATCGCCTCGACGCCCATCAACTCGAACATGAAGTTGTTGCCGCCGGCTTCCTTATTGTAGGAGTTGGGCACGCGCTCCTCGATCACGAAACGGCACTTCAGCCCTTCCTTGACCGCGGCCGCGAGGGTGATGCGGCAATGGTTCGACTGCGGGGCGCCGCAGGTGACCAGGGTATCGGCACCCTGCGCCAGGGCGTCCGCTGCCAGGAATTCCAGCTTGCGCGTCTTGTTGCCGCCTGGAAACAGCCCGAGCATGTCATCGCGCTTGATCCAGACCTCCGGTCCGACGCCGCCCGGGCAGCTCTTGGCGAGCTCCTTGGTGAAGTGCGGCATCAATTCGATCGGCGTCGCGAAGGGCGTGTAGCGACGACGCGGAAAACGGGCCAAGTCCATTCGATCAACTCCAGTGAGAAAATGCAGGATAAGCGTCAGGAGGAAAGTTTCACCCACTCTTCCTCGGAAAGCGTCTGAATGCCGAGTTCGGTGGCCTTGCGTGCCTTGGAGCCGGCGTTCTCGCCGACCACCACGAGGCTCGTCTTCTTCGACACCGAATCGGTGACTTTGGCGCCCAACTCCTCGGCCCGCGCCTTGGCCTGGTCTCGGGTCATGGTCGACAGTTCCCCGGTGAAGACCACGATCTTGTCCTTGAGCGGCGCGTCGGCGGCGATCACCCGGCGCTTCACCTCTTGCACAGTGAGCTGTTTGCGCAGGTCCTTGATGATGTCGACGGTGTGGCCCTCGCCGAAGAAGGCACACATGGCATCGGCAGTGGTGACGCCGACCTGCTCGATATTGCAGAGCCGCCCGTAGCTTTCGCCGACTTCCGCCGCCGCCTTCTCCTTCTTTACGCCGTCCGGGTGTTTTCTGCGCTCCTTGGCCGCCTTCAGCATCTCCGCCAGCCAGGCATCGACGTCGCCATATTCCTGCGCCAGCAACTTCGACGAAGCCTCACCGATCAGAGGAATGCCGATCGCGTTGATGAAGCGGTCCAGCGAGATCGTGCGGCGCGCTTCGATCGCGGAAAGCAGGTTGCGCACCGAGAGGTCACCCCAGCCTTCGCGCTTGCGTATCTCGGCCTCGTGATCCTTCAACCTGAAAATGTCACCCGGCACCTTTAGCAGGCCGTCGTTGAAGAAATTCTCGATGTGCGTCCCGCCCAGCCCTTCGATATCGAAGCAATTGCGCGACACGAAGTAGCGCAGACGTTCGACCTGCTGGAATGGGCACTCCAGACCGCCGGAGCACCGGCGAACCACGCCGCCCTCCTCGCTCTTTACCTCGGTCTTGAGCGGGCACGGGCAGCGATCGGGGAATTTGTACTTGCGGGCGTTCTTCGGACGCGCCTCGGGAACGAAGCCCAGGACCTGTGGGATGACGTCGCCGGCGCGCTGCACGATCACCGTGTCGCCCGGCCGCACGTCGAGGCGCTCGATCTCGTCGGCATTGTGCAAGGTGGCGCGCGCCACCACGACACCGCCGACATTGACCGGTTCGAGGTCGGCGACCGGTGTCAGCGCGCCAGTGCGCCCGACCTGGATGAAAATGTCGTTCAACAGCGTGCGCGCCTGCTCAGCCGGGAACTTGTGCGCGATCGCCCAGCGCGGCGCGCGGCTGACGAAACCCAGGCGCTCCTGCCAGTCGATGCGGTCGACCTTGTAGACGACGCCATCGATATCGTAGGGCAGCGACGCGCGCTCCTCGCCGATCTTCTTGTAGAAGGCGCGCACCTGGTCAGGCGTCCTGCAGAGCTTGGTCAGGGGGTTGGTCTTGAAGCCCCACTCCTTCAGCAGTTTCAGGTAGTCGCTGTGGGTCTTCCACGACCGCGGCTCGGCCTCGCCCCACGCATAGGCGAAGAAGCGCAGTGGCCGATCGGCGGTGATCTCAGGATCGAGCTGACGCAGGGAGCCGGCAGCGGTGTTGCGTGGATTGACGTAGGCTTTCTCGCCCGCCGCGATCTGGCGGGCATTCAGCTCCTGGAACGCCTTGCGTTCCATGTAGACCTCGCCGCGAATGTCGATCGACTTCGGCAGCCCCTTGCCCTTGAGCTTGTGCGGGATGTCCTTGATGGTCTTGAGGTTTGCCGTGACGTCCTCGCCGGTGGTGCCGTCGCCGCGCGTGGCCCCCTGCGCGAACTCACCGTCCTCGTAGCGCAGGCTGATCGACAGACCGTCGATCTTGGCCTCGCAGGAGAGGGCGATCTCGGCGTCGGGTTTGAGATCGATCTCGCGCTCCAGGCCGCGTCGAACCCGGTCCATGAAGCCCTGCAATTCCTCGTCGCTGAAGGCATTGTCGAGCGACAGCATCGGCCGGCGATGCGTCACCTTCGCGAACGCCGTGGTCGGCGTCGGCGCGACCCGCTGGGTCGGGCTGAACATGTCGACGAGCTGCGGGAAGCGCTCCTCGATCCCCTTCAGGCGGATGCGCAGCTTGTCGTACTCGGCGTCGGAAATCTCCGGCGCATCCTGCTCGTGATAGAGCTTGTCGTGATGGGCGATCTCGTCGGCGAGTCGCTTGTGCTCGCCGCGCGCCTGACGCTCGGTCAGGTCCTTGACCTCGATGCCGGCGACGACCTTGGCAGCCTTGGACATGGCCATGGCCCTCAACCTGCCGTGGCCAGCAGCTTGTCGGCCGCCGCGCGCGCTTCCGCCGTGACCTCGGCGCCGGACAGCATGCGCGCGATCTCCTCGCGGCGGCCCTTGCTGTCGAGCGGCAACACGTCGGTGCTGGCGGTCGTGCGGGTCGTCGTCTTGCGGATCAGCCAGTGCCGGTCGGCGATGGCGGCGACCTGCGGCGAGTGGGTGACGACCAGCACCTGCACGTCCTTTGCCAGGCGCTTCAGCCGTTCGCCGACCGCGGCGGCCGTGGCGCCGCCGACGCCCGAATCGACCTCGTCGAAGACGATGGTGGCGGCATCGCCGACCCGGGCCAGGCACACTTTCAGTGCCAGCAGGAAGCGCGACAGCTCGCCGCCCGAGGCGATCCTGGCGATCGGCGCCGGCGGCGTACCGGGATTGGTCGCGACCATGAACTGCACGCGGTCCGTGCCATGCTCCGACCACTCGGCCTCGACAAGCGCCGTCACTTCAGTGACGAATTTCGCCTTCTCGAGCCTCAGCGGGCCGAGCTCGGCCGCGACACCCTTGTCGAGGCGAGCCGCGCCCTTGCGGCGCGCGGCCGCCTGCGCTTCCGCCGCCTTCACGTAGTCGGTCCGTGCCGCCTTGGCGGCAGCGGCCAGCTTCTTCAGGCCGGCCTCGCCGTCGTCGAGCGCGGCGAGCTGTGCGGTCATCTTCTCCGCAAACGGCGCCAGTTCGGCCACACTGACGTTGTGCTTGCGCGCAGCGGCGCGCAGGGCGAACAGCCGCTCCTCGATCTTCTCGAGCTTGCTGGGGTCGAATTCCAGCGCATCGCGCGCGCTCTCGAGCTGCGCCTCAGCCTCGGTCGCCTCCGACAGTGCCTTGTCGAGCGCCGCCAGGGCGCCGTCGAGGCGGCCGGCCGCCTTGTCGGCGTTGCGCTCGATCAGCCGGTGGGCGCTGCGCAGCGCGCCGACCGCCCCCTTGCCACGCGCGAGTTCCTCGAGCGCCTGCGCCACCGACTCGCCCAGCGCGGTGCCGGCGCGCAGCAAGTGCCGCTCGGCCGCAAGTCGTTCTTCGTCGTCCGGCTTCGGTGCCAGAGCCTCGAGTTCCTTCACGGCATGGCGCAGGAAATCCTCGTCGCGGCGTGCCGCTTCCGCCGCCGCTTCGGCATCGGCCTTGGCCTGCTCGGCCTTTCGCCAGGCCTGCCAGGCCAGGCGGACGGTGTCGCCCTGCTTCTCCAGTCCGGCAAAAACATCGAGGGCGGCGCGGTGCGTGGCCATGTCGAGCAGGCCGTGCTGTTCCATCTGGCCCTGGATTTCGACCAGGGTTTCGCCGTGGCGGCGCAACCGCGCCCCCGAAGCGGGTTGGTCGTTGACGAAGGCCGGGCCGCGGCCGTCGGCGCCGCCGGCGCGCCGCAAGGTGAGCACGTCCTCATCGTCCCAGCCCTGCTCGGCAAGGATAGCGCGCGCGGCGTGATCGCGGCCGAGATCGAACGATGCCGCCACCGTGGCCTGCTGGGCGCCGTGGCGCACCGCGCCGCTGTCGGCGCGATTGCCCAGTGCCAAGCCGAGTGCATCGATCAGGATGGATTTGCCGGCGCCGGTCTCGCCGGTCAACGCTCCGAGCCCCGACTCAGGTCCAGAGGTGAGCGTCAGGTCGAGCTTTTCGATCAGCACGAAGTCGCGGATCGAAAGTGAGAGGAGCATGTCGGCCGATCAGAATATCTTGGAGAACCAGCCGCCGCCGCCACCGCCCTTCTCGTCGAAGCGATAGTCCTCGCCGGTCATCAGGAAATAGCTGTCGGCGTACCAGTCGCTGCCCGGGAAGTTGTAGCCCAGCACGGCGGCCGCCTCCTGTGCCTCCTGCTTGACGCCGAGTGCCAGGTAGCACTCGACGAGGCGATGCAGCGCCTCGGGAACATGCGTCGTGGTCTGGTAGCGCTCGATAACCATGCGGTAGCGATTGATGGCGCCGACGAATTGCTGCTGCTTCTGATAGTAGCGGCCGACCAGCATCTCCTTGCCGGCAAGATGGTCGATGGTCAGTTCGACCTTCAATCGCGCGTCGCGGGCGTACGGCGTGTCGGGATAGCGCTTGACCACCTCGGCGAGCGCGTCGAGCGCCTGCTGGGTGATGCGCTGGTCGCGGCCGACGTCGGAGATCTGCTCGTAGAAACACAGCCCCTTCAGGTAGTAGGCGTAGGGGATGTCCTTGTGGCCCGGGTGCAGCTGTATGAAGCGGTCGAGCGCGATGATCGCGTCGTCGTACTTGTTGGCCTGGTAGTAGGTGAAGGCGGCCATGATCTGCGCCTTGGTCGCCCACACAGAATAGGGATGTTGGCGGTCGACCTCCTCGAATTCCTTGGCCGCCGCCTTGTAATCCTGCTGGCCAAGGTCATCCAGCGCGCGGTTGTAGAGAATCTCCACCGGCGTCTCGACATAGGGCTTGTCCTTGTCGCTGCCGAACCAGCCGCACCCACCTAGGGCGAGCGCGCTGACGGCCAGCGCCAACGAAAATCGAGCCTTGTTTGCCAACGCTTTCGACATTTCCCATCCGTGGGGTGTTGCGCCGCCTTATATCATGCGGGGGGCAAAAAAAGAGGGGCCGAACCGGCCCCTCGAAAGATGCGTGGATGAAGCAGAGAGCCTGCGTCAGTTGGCTTGCCGACGCAGGAATGCGGGAATCTGCAAGTCGTCATCCTCGCGCGCCGGCTTGGCACGCTCGTTGACTTCCAGGCTGATCGACGTCTGCACCGGTTGAGGCCGCGTTGGCGCCGCCTTGGGCGCCACCGCGACCACGTTCTCGACGGCCGGCCGCGCGACCGGCGGTTCGACCGGTGCCGGCGCGGAAGCCGCCGTCGGCGCCGGAGCGGCGGCAACCGCCGCCTGCGTCGCAGGCTTGGGCGCCGCGAACGCCCCGGTGATGCGCTGGAACAGGTTCGGTGCGCGCGTCTCGGCGGCGACCGGACGCGCCGTGATCGGGCGAGTCGCCACCGGTTCGGCGCGAACCACCGGACGAGCTGCCGGACGCGTAACCCGCCAGTCGGTCTCGTCGACCAGCGGACGGGCCGGTGCGGCAGGGGCCGGCGCCGGCGTGGGAGCCGGAGCCTGTGCGACCGGCGCAGCGGCCTGGATCGGAGCCTGAACGGGCGCCGGTGCCGGGACGGGGGCCACGGCGACCGGAGCTTCGATCGGCGCGGCGGCCATCGGCGCCACCGGCATTTCGGCCACCGGTGCAGGTGCCGCCTGCATCACGGGAGCCGGGGCGGCCTGCATCACAGGCGCGACCGGCTGAGCGGCAACCATCGGCGCGGGTGCCGGCTGAACGATCGGCGCCGCAGCCATTGGCTGGGCGACCGGAGCGGCAGGCGCCGGAACCGGCATGACCGGAGCAGGCGCCGGCGCGGCGGTGGCTGCCGTCGGCATCGCAACACGTCCGACGGGCGCCGACGGGCGGCTGAGCGCGGGCTGGCCGGTCTGGACCGGCCGGCTGGTGTCGAGATTCAGGTAGTTCGGCACCGGCTGCTGTGCCGCCATCGCGGCGATGCCGGTGGCAACCACCGACACGCGCATGCGGCCCTGCATCGAGGCATCGAAGGTCGAGCCGAAGATTATGTTGGCGTCGCCGTCGACTTCCTCGCGGATGCGGTTGGCCGCCTCGTCGACCTCGTGCAGGGTCATGTCGAGGCCGCCGGTGATGTTGATGAGCACGCCCTTCGCGCCCTTCATCGAGTGATCTTCCAGCAGCGGGTTGCTGATGGCGCTCTCGGCGGCGACGCGGCTGCGATCCGGCCCCTCGGCCTCGCCGGTGCCCATCATCGCCTTGCCCATCTCGCCCATCACGGTGCGGATGTCGGCGAAGTCGAGGTTGATCAGGCCGGGCATCACCATCAGGTCGGTGACCCCGCGCACGCCCATGTGCAGCACGTCGTCGGCCATCTTGAAGGCGTCGGCGAACGTCGTCTTCTCGTTGGCGATCTTGAACAGGTTCTGGTTGGGAATGACGATCAACGTATCGACGACCTTCTCCAGCTCGAGAATGCCCTGCTCCGCCGACTGCATGCGGCGACGACCTTCGAAGTGGAACGGCTTCGTGACCACGCCGATTGTCAGGATGCCCTGCTCGCGCGCCGCGGCGGCGATGACGGGGGCGGCACCTGTGCCGGTGCCTCCGCCCATGCCGGCGGTGACGAAAACCATGTTGGCGCCGTCGAGCAGCTGCAGGATCTCCGGCAGCGCCTCTTCCGCGGCCTGACGGCCGACTTCCGGACGCGCACCAGCACCCAGGCCCTGGGTGATCGTGATGCCGAGCTGAACACGCCGGTCGGCCAGCGACTGGCCGAGCGCCTGTGCGTCGGTATTGGCGACGATGAACTCCACGCCTTCCAGCGCGGCACTGATCATGTTGTTGACGGCGTTTCCGCCCGCGCCACCGACGCCAACGACGGTGATACGCGGCTTAATCTCCGACTCCTTTTGGGGGAGGCTGAGGTTGATTGTCATACGGCTTTCTCCACGCAAACGAGGGGGTTATCTGCCCGGAGTTCCGACGTGAGCCCTGTTCTTGAGTGTAAGGCCCTATGCCGGCACGGGTTTTTATCGTTATCTACAGCATGTTGGGGATAGCCATTCCCCACACAACATATTGCCTAAAAGTTCTCCCTAATCCAACTGCCAATGCGCCCGATCCGACTCGAAGGGGTCTCGGATGCGGTCGGCTGGGCCTGCGACACAGCGTGATTCTGCTGGGCGAAGGCGAGCAGCCCCGCCGCGGCGGAAAACGCAGGTCCGCCGGTCGAATCCGCCAGTCCGGCGAGTCTCAAAGGCCCACCGGTGCGCACTTTCTTGTTCAAGATGGCCGCCGCCACTTCGGGCACGCCGTCGAGTTGGCAACCGCCGCCGACCAATACGGCCCGTCCCCCGGCCAACTTATCCACACCGCTGGCTTCCAGCCGGCTGCGCACCAATTCGAACGTTTCCTCGATGCGCGGGCGGATGATGCCGACCAGGATCGAACGCGGGATGTGGTTCGGCCGGGTGCGGTCCTCTTCGCCGATCAGCGGCACGTCGATGATGTCGTACTCGTCATTCGGTTTGGCGACGGCGCGGCCAATCTGGGTCTTCATCTTCTCGGCGTGGGCGACCGGCGTCGACAGGCCGCGCGCGATGTCCTTGGTGACATGATCGCCGCCGACCGGAATCGAATCGACGTGCACGAGGTGGCCTTCGTAGAAGACCGCGATCGAGGTCGTGCCGCCGCCCATGTCGATCAGGGTGGCGCCGAGGTCGCGTTCGTCGGCGACCAGAGAGCTCAGACCCGCGGCATGGCTCGCCACCACACGCTCGGCGATCTCGAGATGGGCGCGCCGCACGCAGACCTGCAGGTTGCGCATCGCACCGCTCGCAGCTGTAACCAGATGGACGTCGACCCCCAGCCGCTCGCCGAACATGCCGCGCGCATCGCGCACCGGCGTTCCGTCGACCGAGTAGCCGACGGCGGCCGAATGGATGATGTCGCGATCGGCGGTCTCGGCAGGAAGCTGGATGTTTTGCTGCGCGCGGCGCACGTCGCGTTCGCCGATCTCGTGATGGCCGATCGCCACCTCGAGATCCTGCTTGTGCGAGGCGGGCGAGCCCCCGCTCACGCCGACGATCACCTCGCGCACGTGCTCGCCACACATCTCTTCCGCGGTCGACACCGCCGAGGAGATGGCGCGCGTTGCAGCCTCCATGTCGACGATGTTGCCCGAGCGCATGCCCATGGAGGGCTGGTGACCGATGCCGACCACCCTGAGGCCCTGTCCGTCCACTCGCGCGACGAAGCACACCACCTTGCTGGTGCCGATATCGAGCGCTGCGATGACTCCGTTCCTTGTCTTTGCCACGGTGTCCCCCGTTTTCCTACGCGTACACTTCTTGACCCAAATTCTTCTCGACTAGACCGGCCCCGGCGGCGCTTCGCTGCCGGGGGCACGCTTCCTCAGGTAGAGCTTGTCACCGAGCCGCAGATCGACCACGCCGAATTCGCGCGACAGCAGCCTGGCCTCGGCATCCAGCTTGGCCAGCCTCTGCAGGGCCGCGACCGAGTCGTCCTCAGGCAGCCAGATCTCCACGCCGTTGCTCAGGATCAGGTTCCAGCGCCGCTGCGCCACCCACACGGCGGCGCGCAGCTGCTTGGCGACGTTGGGCTCGTAGGCGAGCAGCAGCAGCAGTTCGCCGACATGCTCGGGTGCGCCGGGACCACCGAGCAGCAGCAGCGAGCTGGCGCCCGGCGGCATGCGGCTGGCGCGCACGGTGCGGCCATTGCGGTCGATCAACGTGTATTCGTTGCCGTTCTGCCAGATTGCCACGGCACGGCGTTCCTTGAGCGTGACGTAGAGCGTGTCGGGCAAGCGGCGCTCGACGGTGGCGTTGGCCACCCAGTCGATCGCCTCCAGGCGCTTGCGGGCGGCCTGCAGGTCGATGCCCAGCAGCGAGTCGCCGCGCTGCACGTGCAGCGCCTCGAGGATCGCGTCGCGCTCGACGTACTCGCGTCCCTCGACCGTGACGTCGGCCAGCTTGAACGGCGTGATAGCGCCCGCGATGTTGCGCCACGTCGCCTCGAGATGACCCTGCGCCTGGACCAGCCAACCCTCGCGCCACGCCCACCAGCCACCGGCGCCGCCGCATCCCGTCAGCAGGATGACGATGCCGAGCAGCATCGGCTGGCGCCAGAACGGCTTGCCCGACTTGCGCGTGTTGACGCGCTTCTTGCGGCGGTCGTAGTCGCGCTTGTTGGCGGAAGTCTTGGGCTGGCGCCGAATCATGCGGGGCGCCTCGCATGTTCGACCATCCAGGTCATGAGCTGCGGCCAGGTGATGCCGGCCCACTTGGCCTGCTCGGGTGCCAGTGACAGCGGGGTCATGCCGGGCTGGGTGTTGAGCTCCAGCATCACCAGCCCGGTCGTGCCGGGCTGCTTGTCGTCCCAGCGCAGGTCGGCACGACTCAAGCCAGAACAACCCAGCGCTTCATGGGCCATGAGCGCCCACCGCTTGGCCTGCTCGTAGACATCGGACGGAACAGGCGCCGGTATGAGGTGCTCGGTGATGCCGTCGGTGTACTTGGCTTCGTAGTCGTAGAACTTGGTGCGCGGGCGCAGTTCGGTGACCGCGACTGCCTTGTCGCCCATGATCGCCACGGTGAGCTCGCGGCCGGGCACGAATTTCTCGATCAGGACTTCCTCGCCGAAAGCCGCCTCGGCGGCCTCGACTGCGGAGAGATTGTCGCCTTCGCGCACGATGTGCACGCCGACGCTCGATCCCTGGTCGATCGGCTTGACGACATAGGGCCGCGGCATGGGATCGCCCCAGGCGAGCGAACGGCGCTCGACGACGCGGCCTTCAGCCACGCGGATGCCGATCGCGGCAAAGACATGCCTCGACATCGGCTTGTCCATGGCGATCGCCGAGGCCAGTACGCCGGAATGGGTGTACGGAACCGCGAGAATCTCGAGTACGCCCTGAATGCAGCCGTCTTCGCCGTACTTGCCGTGCAGCGCGTTGAAGACGACGTCGGGGCCGCCGCCGCCGGCCGGCCGCAGGAAGTCGACCAGCGCGCGCAGGTCGCGCTTGACGTCGTATTCGATCACCTCGTGGCCGCCCTCGCGCAGACCTTCGGCGCAGGCCTTGCCGCTCACCAGCGACACCTCGCGCTCGGGCGACCAGCCGCCCATAAGGACCGCGACCTTGCTCACAGCATTTCTCCGATCCGGCGGATTTCCCATTCCAGCCGCACACCGCTCTGCGCGAAGACGCGGCGGCGCACTTCCTCGCCCAGCGCCTCGATGTCAGCCGCCGTCGCGTCGCCGGTGTTGATCAGGAAATTGGTGTGCTTCTCGGAAACCTGCGCGCCGCCGATCTTCAGGCCGCGGCAGCCGGCCCTGTCGATCAGCTCCCATGCCTTGTGGCCGGGCGGATTGACGAAGGTCGATCCGCCGGTCCGGCTGCGCGGCTGGGACTCCGCGCGCGCCGAATCGATCTCATGGATGCGCCGCGCGATGGCGATCTGGTCGCCCGGCGACGCCTTGAGACGCGCCGAGGTGAAGATCCAGTCGGCGGGCGCCTCGCTGTGGCGGTAGCTGAAGCCCATGCCGACCGCGTCCACCCGATGCAGCCGCCCGCTGCGATCGACGGCTTCGCAGGAGACCAGCACCTGGGCAATCTCGCCGCCATAGGCGCCGGCATTCATGCGCAGCGCACCGCCGATCGTTCCGGGGATGCCGCTCAGGAATTCGAGGCCGGCCAGGGAGTGCTCGCGCGCCGTCAACGCCACGTTGAGATCGGGCGCGCCGGCGCCGGCGATCACCTCGTGGCCCTCGACCGTGATGCCGGTGAAGCCGCGCATCAGCCGCACCACCACGCCCCGCAGGCCGCCGTCGCGCACCAGCAGGTTCGAGCCCACACCCAGCACGGTGACCGGCACATCTGCGGGCAGGTCATGCAGAAAGGACGCGAGGTCCTCGACGTCGGCCGGCCGGAACAGCACTTCGGCGTTGCCGCCCGTGCGGAACCAGGTCTGCGGCCCGAGCGGCGCATCGGCGGTCAGCCGGCCGCGCGGCTTGCGCAGCCGGTCGATCAGGTGGGGTTGGAACTGGCTTGCCGCCATCATGCCGCCGTCCCTGGTCCGTGATCGTTGGCGATGGCGCGCGGTCCGGCACTGTCGCCGGCGAGCTGCTGCAGCTGGCCGGGCAGCGCATGTGCCCAGGCGGTGATGTTACCCGCGCCGAGGCAGACCACGACGTCGCCCGGCCTGGCGACCTGCCAGATCAGGTTCGGCAAGTCGCCGGGCGACGTCAGCGGGTGCACGTCGCGGTGGCCGGCGCGCTGCGTCAGCGCCACCAGCATGTCGCGATTGACGCCTTCGATCGGTGCCTCGCCGGCGGCGTAGACGTCGGCGATGAACACCGTGTCGGCATCGGAGAAGCAGGTCGCGAACTCGTTCTTGAGCGCGCCGAGACGGCTGAAGCGATGCGGCTGCATGATCGCGATGACGCGGCCCGAGCCGCCGTAGCTCTGCCGGGCGGCACGCAGGGTGGCGGCGATCTCGACCGGATGGTGGCCGTAATCGTCGATCACGGTGATGCCGTGCGCCTCACCGGTCTTGGTGAAGCGGCGCTTCACGCCGGAGAAGCCGCCCAACGCGCGACGGATCACGTCGTCGCTCAGCCCCATTTCCTGCGCGACCGCGATGGCGGCGAGCGCGTTCTGCACGTTGTGCTGGCCGAACATCGGCAGGCGCAGCCCTTCGATCGTCCGCGACTCGTTGGTCGTCCGATTGGCCACCAGGACGTCGAAGTCGGCGCCGCCACGGTCGAGCTTGAGGTTCATCGCGCGTACGTCGGCATTGACGCCCAGGCCGTAGGTCACGATGCGGCGGTCGGAGACGCGCGGGATCAGCGCCTGGACCTCGGGGTGGTCGGCGCAGAGGACGGCGAAGCCGTAGAATGGGATGTTCTCGACGAAGCGCACGAAGGCGTCGCGCAGCGCGTCGAAGGTGCCGTAGTGGTCGAGGTGCTCGGGATCGACGTTGGTGACGATGGCGATGGTGGCCGGCAGACGCAGGAACGAACCGTCCGATTCGTCGGATTCGACCACCATCCAGTCGCCGCCGCCGATACGGGCGTTGGTGCCGTAAGCGTTGATGATGCCGCCGTTGATCACCGTCGGGTCGAGGCCGCCGGCGTCGAGCATGGCCGCGACCATCGAGGTCGTGGTGGTCTTGCCGTGCGTGCCGCCGATCGCGATAGACCATTTGAGCCGCATCAGCTCGCCCAGCATCTCGGCGCGGCGTACCACCGGCACCAGGCGCGAGCGCGCCGCCAGCACCTCGGGGTTGTCCTTCTTGACTGCCGACGAAACCACGACGACGGTCGCGTTGCCGACATTGTCGGCGCGGTGGCCGATCGCGACCTTGATGCCGAGATCGGCGAGGCGGCGGGTGTTGGCGCCCTCGGCGACGTCGCTTCCCTGCACCTTGTAGCCGAGATTGTGCAACACCTCGGCGATGCCAGACATGCCGATGCCGCCGATGCCGACGAAATGAATGAGACCGATGTCGAGCGGCAGCGCCCTCATGCGGCGACTCCTGAAGTTGCGAATGCGGGAACGGACGTCAGGCCTGCGACGATGTCGGCCAGCCGCGCGGCGGCGTCGGGACGGCCGGCGCGGTGCGCCGCCGCCGCCATGCCGGAGAGGCGATCCGGCGCCTCGAACAGCGCCGTGAGTTCGCGCGCCAGCCGCTCGGCCGTGAAGTCCGGCTGCGGGATCACCAGGCAGGCGCCCGCGGCCTCGAAGGAACGCGCGTTGGCGGTCTGGTGGTCGTCGACGGCGTGGGGATAGGGCACCAGGATCGAGGGCCGGCCAATGGTGCCCAGCTCCGACACGCTGGACGAACCCGAGCGTGCGATCACGAGGTGCGCCGCAGCGAGGCGCTGCGCCATGTCCTTGAAGAACGGCGCGGTCTCGGCGACGACGCCGCCTTGGGCGTAGCTCGTGCGCACCGCCTGCAGGTCTTCGTGGCGGCACTGCTGCACCAGGCGCACGCGCGAACGCAGGTCGACCGGCAGCGCCAGGATCGCCCGCGGCACGATCTGGCTGAACACGGCCGCTCCCTGGCTGCCGCCGAACACCAGCAGGTCGATCACCCGGCCCGCCGACGGCGCGCGATAGGGCGTGCCGCGCATCGCTCGGATCGGCTCGCGCACGGGATTGCCGACCAGCGAGGTCCGCGAATCTCCGGCAGGTACGAATTTCGTCTCGGCGAAAGAGGTCGCGATTCTCGCGGCGGCGGACAGGGCGAGCCGATTGGCCTTGCCCAGCACCGCATTCTGCTCGTGCAGCATGATCGGCAGGCGGCGCATCCGGGCGGCCATCAGCGTCGGCACCGTGGCGTAGCCGCCGAAGCCCACGACCGCGGCCGGCGCGATCCTGCCGAGCAGCCGCCAGGCCTGCGCGAATCCCAGCGCCAGCTCGGGCAACGCGCGCAGCCGCCGGTCGATCGAACCGCTGGGGCTCGCCGAACGGATATAGTGAATCGGGCGACGCGCCAGCGCGCCCTGCCACTGACGACCGCGCGAATCGGTAATCAGCTCGAACGGCATACCGCGGGTCTCGAGCTCGCCGGCCAGCGCTTCGGCCGGGAACACGTGCCCACCGGTGCCGCCGGTTGCGAGGACGATGGGACGCGCGGCGGCCGTCATACCGCCTCCCTGAGGCCGGCATGCTCGCGCGTCAGCGACAGCATCATGCCGACGGCGATCGCCATGGCGAGCGCCGAGGAGCCGCCGTAGGAGATGAACGGCAGGGTCATGCCCTTGGCCGGGATCAGCTGGATGGTCGAGGCCATGTTGATGGCCGCCTGCAGCCCGAACTGCACGCCGAGCCCGGTGGCGGCGAGCGTGATGAACAGGCTGGTTTCCTTCGAGGCGCGCGACAGGGCGCGCAGGGTGACGAACGCGAACAGCGCCAGGATGATCAGACAGACGATCAGGCCGAATTCCTCGCCCGCCACCGCCATGACGAAGTCGGTATGCGCGTCGGGCAACTGCGCCTTGACCGTGCCCTCGCCCGGACCGCGGCCGAACAGCGAGCCGTTCATGAACGCTTCGAGTGCGGTGTTGACCTGGTAATTGTCACCCGTCGAGGGATCGAGGTAGCGGTCGAAGCGGCTGCGCACGTGGCTGAATACGAAATAGGCGCCGACCACCGCGCCCGCGCCGCCGATCACTCCGGCGCCGGCGATCCACATCGGCAGGCCGACGACGAACAGCTGCGCGGCCCAGACCGCGGCGACCACGATGCTCATGCCGAGGTCGGGCTGCATGACCAGCAGCGCCAGCACGGTGCCGACCAGCAGGGTCGACAGGAAGTAACCCGGCATCCGCCGCTCGGCGCGCGCCTGGGCGAGCAGCCAGGCCGAGATCACGGCGAGGCTCGGCTTGACGAACTCCGAGGGCTGCACGCTCGACAGGCCGGGCACCGAAATCCAGCGCCGCGCACCCTTGATCTCGACGCCGATCACGAAGGTCGCCGCGAGCAGCACGATGCTGCCGCAGAACACCAGCAGTGCCAGCCGCCTGACATGGCGTGGCGAGACCAGTGAGATCGCCAGCATCAGCGTCAGCGCCAGCGGCAGGAACAGGAATTGGCGCTTGGCGAACATGAACGAATCGGCGCCGATGCGCTCGGCAGCCGGCGGCGAGGCGGCGAGCGTCAGCAGCACGCCGAACGCCATGATGCCCAGGATGGCGCCGAGCGACCAGCGGTCGACGGTCCACCACCACTGGCCGATCACGCTGCGGTCATCGCGCGGAACCTGGATCACGCCACCCTCCCCAGCACCTGCGCGCCCGGCAGGGCGCGCGCCATGGCGCGGAACGCATCGCCACGATGCTCGTAACTCTTCCACTGGTCCCACGAGGCACAGGCCGGCGACAGCAGCACGACGGCATCGCCCACGGTCGCGGCTTCCCGCTGCGCAAGAGCATGCGCGGCGTCGAGCGCATGCCGCAGGTCGCCGCACCGCGTGAAGGCCAGCTTGCCCTCGAGTTGCCCGGCAAACAGGTCGGTCGCCTCGCCGATCAGGAAGGCATGCCGGATGCGGTCGAACCAGGGCGCGAGCGGCGCCACGCCGCCCTCCTTCGCCTGGCCGCCGAGGATCCAGTAGATGTCGCGATAAGACGACAGGGCGCGCGCGGTGGCATCGGCGTTGGTCGCCTTGCTGTCGTTGACGTAGGTCACGGCGCCGATCGACGCGACACGCTCCTGCCGGTGCGGCAGGCCGGGATAGGTCTTGATGCCGGCCGCGATCGCCTCGCGCGTGACGCCGAGCCAGCGGCAGGCCGCCCAGGCGCAGGCGGCGTTCTGCGCATTGTGATCGCCCGGCAGCGTCGGCACCCGGGAGAAGTCGAACTTGAAGCCCTCGGCGTCGATCAGGCTGCCGGCCTGGAAGGAGATGCCGCGCTGCACGACCCGCCTGAGAGCGACCGGTACGACGGCGATCTCCGGGCGCTGACGCAGCGTGGCGAACATCGCCACCGAATGTTCGTCGTCGATGCCGATCACCGCGCAGTCGCGCCGGGTCTGACGGTCGAAGATGTGCGCCTTGGCCGCGACGTAGCCGGCCATGTCGCCGTGGCGATCGATGTGGTCGGGCGTGATGTTGAGCCACACCGCGATGTGGGCACGGAACGTCTCCAGCAGTTCGAGCTGGTAGGACGAGAGCTCGAGCACGTAGACGCCGCCTTCGCCCAGCGGCGCGAGGTCGAGGGCGCCGCGGCCGATGTTGCCGCCGACCTCGCAGGCGAGGCCCGCGCTCTGCAGGATGTGGCCGATCAGCGACGTCGTGGTCGACTTGCCGTTGGTGCCGGTGATCGCGACGAAGCGCGCCTTGGGCTGCGCCCTGGCCAGCAGCTCGACGTCGCAGATGATCGGCTTGCCCGCGGCCCGCGCGGCGGCCGCCATCGGATGCGGTGCCGGCAGCAGGTTGGGAATGCCGGGGCTGATCACCAGCGCCGTCACCTTCGACCAATCGACCGCATCGGGCGCGACCAGACGCACACCGGCCTGCGCGGCCGCGGCACGCGAGGCCTCGTTGTCGTCCCAGGCGGCATATTCGACGCCCGCCGCCACTAGGGCGCGCACCGTCGTCAGGCCGGAGCGCGCGAGCCCCAGCACGACGTACGACGAGCCCTTGAGGACGGAGAGGTCGATCATCCGCTCACCTCAACTTCAGCGTCGCGAGACCGACCATCGAGAGGATGGCGGCAATGATCCAGAAGCGGAACACGATGGTCGGCTCGGCCCAGCCCTTCTGCTCGAAATGGTGGTGCAGCGGCGCCATTCGGAAGATGCGCTTGCCGGTCCACCTGAAGGACAGCACCTGCACGATCACCGACACGGTCTCGAGCACGAACAGGCCGCCGACGATGGCGAGCACGATCTCGTGCTTGATCACAACGGCCGTGGCGCCGAGCGCGCCGCCGATCGACAGCGAACCGGTGTCGCCCATGAACACCATGGCGGGCGGCGCGTTGAACCACAGGAAGCCGAGGCCGGCGCCGGCCAGTGCCGACAGCAGCACCGCCAGTTCGCCGGCGCGCGGCATGTGCCAGAGGAACAGGTACTGGGTGAAGCGGACGTTGCCCACGAGGTAGGCGAGCAGTGCGAACACCATTGCCGCCATGATCACCGGGCCGATCGCGAGGCCGTCGAGGCCGTCGGTCAGGTTGACCGCGTTGGACGCACCGACGATCACCAGGGTGCCGAAAGCCACGAAGCCGACCAGGCCGAGCGGGATCAGCACGTCCTTGAAGAACGGCACCGCCAGCGTGTAGCGCAGCGCCGGCGGCGAATTCTCGGAGATGTAGTAGGCGGCGGCTGCGGCGACCACGAGCGACACCGCGAGCTTGACCTTGCCGGGCACGCCCTTGGTGTTGCGCTTGGTGACCTTGAGGTAGTCGTCCCAGAAGCCGACCGCGCCGAACGAGATGGTCACGATCAGCACGATCCAGACATAGGGATTGCGCAGGTCGGCCCACAGCAGCGTGGCCACCGTTAGTGCGATCAGGATCAGCAAGCCGCCCATGGTCGGCGTGCCCTTCTTGCTCAGAATGTGGCTCACCGGACCGTCCTCGCGGATCGGCTGTCCGTGTGCCTGCATGCTGCGCAGCCAGCGGATCAGGCTGCCGCCGATGATGAAGCTGATGATCAGCGCGGTCAGGAAGGCAGCGATCGAGCGGAACGTCAGATAGCGGAAGATGTTGAAGGGCTGGAAGATGTCCGCCAGCGGATAGATGAAATTGTAGATCATGCCTCAGCGCCCCGCCTCGCCGCCGCTCGCCGCGAGGATGGCGTCGACGACGTTCTTCATTTTCGATCCCAGCGATCCTTTCACCGCGACCACGTCACCAGCCTTGAGCGCCGACGCCACGTCGCCCGCGAGCGACGCCGAATCGGGCCGATGCACGCCCTTTTGCGCCGTGGCCAGGCTCCGCCACAGCGCCTCCATGTGCGGGCCGCACAGGAAAACCTGCGCCGCGCCGCTCGCCGCCACGGCGTCGGCCAGCGCGGCATGGAAGGCATCGGCGTCTTCGCCGAGCTCGCGCATGTCGCCCATCGCCAGCAGCCGCCGGCCACCCGGCGCCGGCTCGGTGCGCGCCAGGATCGCCAGCATGGCGCGCATCGAGTCGGGATTGGCGTTGTAGCTCTCGTCGAGCAGCTCGATCGTGCCGCCGCCGAACTTCAGTCGCCGCCGCGCGCCGCGTCCCGGCGAGGCCTTGACCTCGGCCAGCGTCGCCGCCGCCCGATCGACGTTCGCGCCCAGCGCCTCGACGACGGCGAGCGCGGCCAGACTGTTCAGGACCCAGTGTTCGCCCGGTGCGCCCAGCCGATAGTCGATGCGCCGGCCGTGCAGGGAAACCGTCACGTCGCTGCCCGAGTCGTGCAGGCTGCATGCGAGGAGTCTCGCCTCAGCCCGCTCGCTTTTGCCGAATCCGACGATGCGAGTCACGCCAAACCGGCGGGCACCGGCGACCAGCCGGTCGAAGTGCCAGTTGTCGCGGTTCAGCACCGCGACAGCATCGGCGCGCATGCCGGCGAACAGGCAGGATTTCTCGTCGGCGATCGCCTCTTCCGAGCCCATGTGGCCGATATGGGCGGTGCCGACATTGGTGATCACCCCGACATCGGCCTCGACCTGGCGGGCCAGCGGCTCGATCTCGCCCGGGTGATTCATGCCGATCTCGAACACGCCGTAGCGCGCGTCGCGCGGCAGGCGGGCGAGGCTGATCGGCACGCCGACATGGTTGTTGTAGGAGGCGGCGCTGGCCTCGGTCGCAGCCTGCGCCGAGAGCATCGCGCGCAGAGCATCCTTGGTGCTCGTCTTGCCGACCGAGCCGGTGACGCTCGCCACCCTGGCCGGGCTGCGGGCGCGGCCGGCGCGGCCCAGCGCGACCAGCGCCTGCATCGTGTCGGCCACTTTCACCAGTGCACCGACCTCGCCCTCGATCGGCTGGGAGACGACCGCGGCGGCGGCACCGCGCGCGAAGGCCTGCGTGACAAATCCGTGGCCGTCGCTGGTCTCGCCCTTGAGGGCAAAGAACAGGTCGCCCGCCTTCACGGCTCGGCTGTCGAAGGTCACGCCGTTGGCCGAGAAGGCGGCCGTCAGATCGGCCGGAGCCAGCGCGCGGGCAATCTCGTCGGACGTCCAGAGCGCGCTCATGGCGCCAGCTCCCGCGCCATCTCGGCGTCGTCGAACGGGTGGGTCACGCCCTTGATGGTCTGGCCGGTCTCATGGCCCTTGCCGGCGATCAGCAGAAGGTCGTCGGCGCCGTGCAGCGCCATGATGCCCTCGACGATCGCCTCGCGGCGGTCGACGCGCGCCTCGCGCCAGTTCTTGCGCTCGAGCGGAATGCCGCGAACGATCTGCGCCCGGATGTCGGCCGGCTCCTCGCTGCGCGGATTGTCGTCGGTGACGATGGTGAGGTCCGCGAGGCGCGTGGCGATCTCGCCCATCACCGGCCGTTTGCCGCGATCGCGGTCGCCGCCGCAGCCGAACACCACGACCAGCCGGCCTTTGGCGAACGGCCGCAGGGTCTTGAGCACCGTCTCGAGCGCCTCGGGCTTGTGGGCGTAGTCGACATAGATCGCCGCGCCATTGCGGTGCCGCGCCACGAGCTGCAGGCGGCCCGGCGCACCGGTCAGGGTCGAGAGCGCCGCCACGGCCCGCGGCGTATCGTCGACCGTGGCGAGCACGAGGCCGAGCGCCGCCAGCGCGTTCGATGCCTGGAAGCCGCCGACCAGCGGCAGGTCGACGTCGTAGCGCGTGCCCAGCACTTCGAGCTCGAGATGTTGTCCGCCGGAGGTCGGCTCGTCGCGCAGCAGGCGCAGCTCGCGGCCCCTAGCGCCGTAGGTCCAGAAGCGCAGGCCGCGCCGGCGGCAGATTCCGGCCAGCGCCTCGGCACGGTCGCTGTCGGCGTTGACCACGGCCGTCGCGCCCGGCGGCAGCAGTTCCTCGAACAGCCGCGCCTTGGCCGCGAAATAGGCGTCCATCGACGGGTGATAGTCGAGGTGCTCGTGCGTCAGGTTCGTGAAGGCCGCGGCCACCGGCTTCAGGCCGTCTAGCCGATGCTGGTCGAGGCCGTGGCTCGACGCCTCGATGGCGAGATGGGTGACGCCCTCGCGCGCGAGCGTGGCGAGGTCGGCATGGAGTTGCACCGGGTCCGGCGTGGTGAGTCCCGCCTCCCGGCCGAAGCCCGGCGAGACGATGCCGAGCGTGCCGACGCTCGCCGCCTTGCGGCCAAGGGCGCTCCAGATCTGGCGCACGAAATGGACGGTCGAGGACTTGCCGTTGGTGCCGGTGACGGCGGCGATGGTCGTCGGCTGGGCGCCAGCAAAGGTCGCGGCCATCAAGGCGATGCGCCGGCGCGGATTGGTATCGCGCACCACGACGATGTCGGAGGCGAGCGGCGGCAGTGCGGCGTCCGGTGCGGCGAGAATGGCGGTGGCGCCACGGCTCACCGCGTCGGTCACGAACGAGGCACCGTCGGTCCTGGTTCCGGCGAGCGCTGCGAACAGGAAGCCGGGTTGGACCTTGCGGGAATCGACGGCGAGTCCGGTCACGGCCGGATCGCGGGACGGATCGGGGGGCAGCGCGCCCTGCGGCATGAGCTCACTCAGCCGCATTGCGACGCGCTCCGGGCGCGGCCGCCTGTTGTCCGGACACCCGCACGGGCAGGGCCTTGCGCGGCTCGTTCTGCCGGCCGCGCGCGCGGGCCGGCGCGAAGTGCGGTGGCGGCGCGGTGATGACCGGCGTCGAGGCGATCGCGAGCGACTCCGGATTGCCGTTCCACTCGCCGGGCAGGATGCCGTAGAGGGCCACGATGCTCTCGACGATGTTCTTGACGCTGGGCGCCGACACCATGCCACCGGTGGCATAGCCACCGGTGTCGGCGGTGCCCTTGGGCTCGTCGAGCGACACCAGGATCATGAATCTGGGCTCGGACATCGGAAACGAGCCAACGAACGAGCTGATCAAGGCTTTTTGGCGGTAGCCGCCGCGCGCCGGCTTTTCCGCCGTGCCGGTCTTGCCGCCGACCTCGTAGCCCTTGACCTCGGAGTTCTTGCCGGTGCCCTGGATGACGTTGAGCCGCATCAGCTGGCGCATCTGCAGCGAGGTCTCTTTCCGGATCACCCGCTTGCCCTCGGGCGGGTTGGTGCGCTTCACGAAGCTCGGCGCGTACAGAACGCCGCCGTTGATCATCGCCGACGCGCCGGTCGCCAGATGCAGCGGCGTCACCGACAGGCCGTGGCCGAAGGCGATGGTCATGGCGTTGATGCGCACCCAATGGCGCGGCCACAGCGGCGCGGCGACCTCGGGCAGCTGCGTATTGAGCGGCTTCAGGAACCCGATCTTGTCGAAGAACGCCTTCTGGGCCTCCGGACCGATGACGTCGGCCGCCATCTTCGCCGAGGCGATGTTCGAGGAATAGGTGAACACCTCCGGCACGGTGAGCGGCCGGCGCTGCGGATGGTCGTCGTTGATCGTGAAGCGGTCGATCTTGATCGGGTTGGTGGCGTCGATCACGCTCGTCAGGGTGAGCTTGCCGCTGTCGAGCGCCATCGCGGTGTTGAAGATCTTGAACGTCGAGCCCTGCTCGTAGACGCCGAGCGTGGCGCGGTTGAACAGCGCCTCGTTGGTGATGGTCTTGGCCTTGTTGGCGTCGTAGGTCGGCAGCGACGCCATGGCAAGGATCTCGCCGTTGGTCACGTCCATCACGATCGCGGTGGCGCCGATCGCCGAGAACTTCTTAACCGCGCGGGCGATCTCCTCCTCGACCATGCGCTGCAGGCGGAGATCGATCGAGAGCTGCACCGTCTCGCCGCTCTGCAGCTGCTGGTCGAAGTAGCGCTCGACGCCGGCGAGGCCGGAATTGTCGATGCTCGAATAGCCCACGACATGCGCGCCGGCGACGCCCTGCGGATAGATCCGCCGCTCCTCGGCCTGGAACTCGAGGCCGGGAATGCCGAGCCGGTTGACCTGGTCGTACTCGCGCGGACTGAGGCCGCGCTTGATCCAGACGAAGCTCTTGTCGGCGTCGAGCTTCTCCTTGAGGTCCTCGTACTTCAGGTCGGGCAGGACCGAAGCGATCTTGCGCGCCGCCTCCTGCGAATCGAGCAGCAGGTGCGGATTGACGAAAGCCGACATCACCGGCACCGAGGTCGCCAGCACCACGCCGTTGCGGTCGACGATGTCGGCGCGCTCTGACTGGATGGCGCCGCCGCGCGCGGCGACGCGCTGCGTCGGCTCGCCGCTGTCGCGCAGCAGCGAGACGTAGCCCATGCGCAGCCCCACGGCGACGAACACCATGGTGAACAGCGCCGAGGCGACGACCAGTCGCTGCCGCGCCGT
>JBGAIW010000052.1:0-30025 GCA_044225265.1 Reyranella sp. | reverse complement strand
GAGCGCCACAGAGCGCCGCGCTCCCGGCAGATGCCTCATCTCTCCCGCACGAAGATCGTCGCCTGATCGTCGCTGAAGGCCTGGCGCCATCCGGGCAGATGCGCGAGCAGGCGGTTGGCGGGAGCGTCCTTGGTCAGGAAGGTCCAGCCGATCCGGTGGCGCTCGAGCAGGTCCTCGAGCTTGGTCTCGCCGCGCAGCCCGATCGCCTCGTTGTAGCGCTTGATGAAGTCGCCACCATAGAGCTCGGCGCGGCCGTCGATGAAGGTCGGCACGCCGGCGCCGATCAGGTAGCCGCCGAAATTATAGTGATTGAGCATCGGCCGCTGCAGCAGACCGTTCTGGCGGGCCCAGTCGAGCGCGGCCTGCGGCATGATCGCGGCCGGCGGCTGCAGATCGACGGTGCGCAGCATCACCGTCGCGAACAGCGCCATGACGGCGAGGCCGAGCGCGATGGCGGCGGCACCGGCGGGACGCGCGAGCTGCCCGAGGCGGCCGGCCAGGCCGGTGGCGGCGGCCTGCGCGTCGCGGGCCAGCACCGGGAACTGCCGCGCCAGCAACGGCGCGAGCGCGAGCGGCGCCAGGGTCGCCAGCAGCTCGGCATTGCGGGCATGGCGCAGATAGAGATGCAGCAGGCCGATCACGATCAGCAGCCGCAGCAACGGCAGCTTGAGGCCGCGCGACAGAGCGAGGTAGAGCGCGACCAGCAGCACGATCTCCTGTGCCGGCTGCTTCTGGAAGTCGGGCGACTTCCATTCGGCGATCGTGTTCAGCACGTCGCCCAGGCCGAAGATGCGGCCGGTGACCAGGATCGATTCCGGACCGTAGGGCGTGATGCAGGCGACCAGCAGCGACGCCACGCCGAACTTCAGCCAGGCGAAAAACAGGCTCCTGCGCTCCGCCGGGTCGCGCGCGCCGACCAGCGCTTCGAGTGCGAAGGCGCCGGCCAGCATCAGGCCGAGCGTGAAGCCGCCATGCATGTTGGCCCAGAACAGCATGGCGAGCAGCAGCAGCGGTTCGGGAGCGCGGCGCTCCTCGACGGCGCGCACCAGGCCCGCGACCCAGACCAGCATGAACGGGAAGGCGAGCACGTGCGGGCGCGCCAGGATGTGCGGCGCCATCATGACGGCGGCGCCGATCGTGAACATCAGCGCCGGCAGCGGTTTCAGGTCGCGCAGCAGCAGGCGCAGCAGCAGCGCGAAGCTCGCCGCGACCGCGGCGGCGCCGAGCGCGACCACGCCCATCCAGCCCAGCCCGTCATAGGCGAGCGCGAGCAGCAGCTGCGACAGCCATTCCTTGGCGATCCACGGTTCGCCCAGGAAGGTGAAGGAGAACGGATCGACGTCGGGCACCGTGCGATGCGCCAGCATCCAGTTGCCGACCGCGATGTGCCAGTGACTGTCCGGATCGCCCAGGAGCGGCATGCCGTCGGCATTGACCAGGCAGATGAACAGCAGCACGCCGAGGATCAGCGGCAGCGAGAGCGCCAGGGGAGAACGGGCCGCGCCGAGATCAGGGGAAACCGAGAGGCCGGAAGTGACGGCCATGAAAGGCTCCAAAATTACTGAAAGAAATTTACTTAATTTATTGAATATACACGATTTTTGACACACCGGCCAGTCCAAAACCAGAGGCCGGGACGGCGCCCCCGGAAGCTGCTCTATTCCCGGCACAGCCTCATCCTCGCCCACGGAGTGAACTCATGGCGCATGCCACCGGACGCATCGACACCGACAAGTACAAGACCGACATCGCCACCGGTCATCATGCGCTGGTCGCCGACGAGGGCCCCGAGCTGGGCGGCAGGGACCTCGGGCCCGCGCCCTACGATCTGCTGATCTCGGCGCTGGCCGCCTGCACCGTCATCACGCTGCGCATGTATGCCGACCGCAAGGAATGGCCGGTGTCGGCGGTGCATGCCGACGTCCATTTCCGGCGTGACGACGCCAAGGTCGAGAGCATCGACCGCGTGCTGCGCATCGAGGGTGCGGTCGACGACGAACAGAAGAAGCGCATGGCCGACATCGCCGAGCGCACGCCGGTGACGCTCACGCTGAAGCGTAGCCTCGAAATCCGTACTAGGCTGGGCTGAACGGAGGACGTCCCATGCAATTCGGCTTTTCCGCCCCGACCGCGGGCCCGCTGGCCAGCCTCGACAACCTGACCCGGCTCTGCACCGGCGCCGAGACGCTGGGCTACGGCTACGGCACGTTCAGCGATCACGTCGTGATCCCGACCGACATCTCCTCGCCCTACCCCTACAGCGCCACCGGCGAATTCATCAACGCCGGCACCGGCGAACGCAACGAGCAGCTGATCGAGCTCGCCTTCGTGGCAGCGCGCACCAGCACGCTCCGGCTGGTGACCTCGGTGATGGTGGTGCCGCACCGGCCCGCGGTGCTCGCGGCCAAGCAGCTCGCCACGATCGACGTGCTGGCCGGCGGACGGGTGACGCTCGGCATCGGCGCGGGCTGGATGAAGGAGGAGTTCGAGGCGCTCGGCCTGCCGGCCTTCGAGGCGCGCGGCAGGGTGACCGACGAATACGTCGCCGCCTTCAGGGAACTGTGGACCAGCGACCGGCCGCGCTTCGCGGGCGAGTTCGTGAAGTTCGACAAGATCACCTTCGCGCCCAAGCCGCCGCAGAAGGGCGGCATCCCGATCTGGGTCGGCGGCGAATCGGGGCCGGCGCTGCGGCGCACCGCGAAGTACGGCGACGCCTGGTATCCGATCCCCAACAACCCCGCCTTCCCGATGGACAGCCTCAAGCGGCTCGAGGCCGCGATCGGCAAGCTGCGCAAGATGACCCGGGACGCCGGACGCGATCCGAAGGCGGTCGGCGTGACGATCCGCTTCCCGCGCTACGGCACCGGCGTGCCTGAAAAGGCAGGCGACGGCGAGCGGCGGCTGTTCTCGGGCAGCGCCGCCGACATCGCAGCCGACGTCAAGGCGATGGCGGCGCTGGGCGTCGGTTGCATCGACACCGGCTTCGGCGGCAGCACGGTGCCGGAGATCCTCGACGAGATGAAGAAATTCCGCGACGACGTGATGGCACGGGTGTGAGCGCACGCGGCTTGCCTCCCGGCGCCGAAGCGCACCATTGTGCCGCCGGCGGGATGATGCGGCGACGACACTTCACGGCGGTTCTCGGAGCGGCGACGGCGATGGCGGCGGCGATGTCGCCGGGCGCCCGGGCCCAGGCCAGGACCTACAGGATCGGCTTTCTGACGCTCGATGCCAGCGAGGCCGCGTCGGTGCTCGCCGGGCCGCTCGAGGCCATGGGCTATGTCGTGGGGCGCAACCTGACGCTCGACTATCGCTCGGCCGAGGGCGATCCGGCACGCCTGCCGGCGCTCGCCGCGGAACTCGTGCGCGCCAATCCGGACGTGCTGGTGGCGGGCTGGGGAACGCTTGCCCCGAAGACGCTGAAGGCCGCCACGTCGACCGTGCCGATCGTGTTCGCGACCGCGGGCGATCCGCTGGGGGCCGGCCTCGTGCAGAGCCTGGCGCGGCCGGGCGGCAACGTCACCGAAATGAGTGGGCAGTCCTCGGAATTGAAGGGCAAGCAGCTTCAGCTTCTGCTCTCGGTCCGGCCAGGCCAGAAGGTGGTCGGTGCGGTCGTGAATCCCGAGACGCCCTACGGAGTCCTGGCGCTGAAGGAAACGTCGGCCGCCGCCGAGAAGCAGGGCGTGAGGCTCGAGGTCCTCGAGGCACGACGCCCGGCCGAGTTCACGGCGGCGCGTATGGACGCACTGGTCGCCGCCGGCGCGACCAGCCTGATGATCATCGAGGACCCGATGGTCAGCTCGATCCGCGCTGCGATCATGGCCGAGGCGGTTCGGCTCAGGCTGCCGACCGTCACCAGCCTGGAGGAGTTCATCGCGGCCGGCGTCCTGATGCGCTACGGCGCGAGCCAGGCCGAGCGCTACCGCAATGCCGTGTCCTACGTGGACAGGATCCTGAAAGGCGCCCGGCCCGCCGACCTCCCAGTCCTGCAGCCGACCAAGTTCGACCTCGCGATCAGCAAGAAGGCGGCACAGGCGATCGGCCTCACACTGCCGCCCTCGCTGCTCGCACAGGCCGACGAGGTGATCGAGTAGCCGGGCCGCGCGCCACTCCAGTGACGCGCGCCCGGCGAAGAGCTACTTCTTCGGATTAGCCGCCTTCCACGCCTCGTAGTCGGCCTTGGCCTGATCGCCCTGAACCGGGAAGAGGCCCTTCAGCGAACGGCCCTTGCGCACCTCGCCCTCGGCCCATTCCTCGTACTCGTAGTTCTTGAGCGCCTCCTCGGCGACCGCCTCGACGATGTCGGGTGGGATCACCAGCACGGCGTCGCGGTCGCCGACCACGATGTCGCCGGGATAGACCGCGACACCGCCGCAGGCGATCGGCAGCTGCAGATCGATCGGGCGATGCACGATCGGCGACGGCGGCGAGCTGGGGCGGCGATGATAGGCCGGCAGGCCGGTCTTGAAGACGCCGTTGGTGTCGCGAAAGCCGCCGTCGGTGACGATGCCGGCGGCGCCGCGCGCCTTGAGGCGGCCGATGTAGAGATCGCCGGCGGAAGCCGCCCGGCTGTCGCCGCGCGAATCGATCATCAGGACGTGACCCGGCGGACACTCCTCCATCGCCTGCGGCTGAATCATCGAGCGGTTCTTGGAGGCCGGGCCGTCCATGTCCTCGCGCGAGGGAATGAAGCGCATCGTGTAGGCGATGCCGACCATCGCCGGCTGCTCGTCGCGCACGGGCCGGACGTCGAAAAGGGTCATGCTCTTGAGGCCGCGGCGGTTCAGCACGCCGGTCAGCGTCGAGGTCCCGACCTTGGCCAGCGTCTCGCGGAGTTCCTTCGAAAGTTCCTTCATGCGTTTCTCCCTAATGCTTCGACCCTAGCCGCCCGCGGTATCGCTGCGCAAATCGCGGTTTCGCATCGCTGCTGCGTCCTTTCCCACACCGGCGCGCGACCCTAGCATCGCCACCATGGCAATCACCGCCCGACAGTGGCTGATCCTGCTGTCGGTGCAGTTCACGACCATCCTGTTCGGCCTCACCGCGACCAGCGTCACGGTGATCCTGCCGCAGCTCAAAGGCGCGCTGTCGGCGACGCAGGACCAGATCTCCTGGGTCCTGACCTTCAACCTGGTCGCCACCGCGATCACCACGCCCCTCACCGGCTGGCTGGCGGCGCGGCTTGGCTGGCGCACATTGATGGTGGTCTCGGTCGCGGGCTTCACGCTCGCCTCGATGCTGTGCGGCCTGGCCAATTCGCTGGAGACGCTGCTGGCGCTGCGCGTGATGCAGGGTGCCTTCGGCGCGCCGATCTTCCCGATGGGCCAGACCATCGTGCTGACCTCGTTCCATCGCAGCCAGCACCCCTTCATCATCATGATGTGGGGCGTCGGCGGCGTGATGGGCCCGATCATCGGGCCGACCTTCGGCGGCCTGGTCTGCGACTATCTGAGCTGGCGCTGGACGTTCTTCCTCATCCTGCCGCTCGGCGTGCTGGCCGGCCTGCTCGCCTTCGCCGCCCTCAACGACGACGAGAAGGGCCGTGCCCGGCCGCTCGACTACACCGGCTTCGCGTTCATCGCGATCGCCATCGCGGCGGCCCAGCTGATGTTCGACCGCGGCCAACGCAACGACTGGTTCGAGGCGCCCGAGACGATCGCCGAATGCGCGGTGGCAGCGGTGTTCTTCACCATGTTCGCGCTGCACACGCTGACCTCACGGGCGCCGCTGTTCGATCCGGCGACCTTCCGCGACCGCAATTTCGCGGTCGGCATCGTGGTCGCGCTGATCATGGGCATGCTGCAATACGTGCCCATGGTGCTGTTCCCGCCGCTGCTGCAGGAGCTGCAGGGCTATCCCGAGCGCACCATCGGCTACCTCGTCGCTTCGCGCGGGATCGGCAACCTGCTGTCGTTCTGTATCGTGGCGCAGCTCACCAGGTTCGACGCCCGGCTCTGCCTGTTCATCGGACTGTCGATCCAGGCGGTCGCCGGCACACTGATGGGCGGCCTCGACATGCAGGTCACGGTCGAGAGCGTGATCTGGAGCAATGTCCTGCACGGGTTCGGGTTCGGCCTGTCCTACACGCCGATGGCGGTGCTCGCCTTCTCGACCATGCCGGCGCAGTACATGACGCAGGGCAACGCCATCTTCGCGCTGATCCGCATGCTCGGCTCGAGCGTGTTCGTTTCGCTCACGCTGGTGGTGTTCACGCACTCGATGGCCGAAGCCAACGTCAACCTCGCCAGCTCGATCACCCTCTTCACCCGCGACCTGCTCGCGCCATGGGTGCAGGCCGTGGGATATCTCGGCGAAAGCCAGGTGCAGGCCCGACTGGCGGCCGAAATCCAGCGGCAGGCCAGCATGATCGGCTACATCAACGCCTTCCACCTGATGACGCTGGTGCCGATCCTGACCGCGCCGCTGGCGTTCCTGTTCGTGATCCGACGAACGCCCGACCCGGGCTGAGCGGCTGGGAGCGCGGCACTCCGTGCCGCTCTTCCCGTGCTTCGACGCTACATGAGCGCCACGGAGTGGCGCGCTCCCAGCTACGGCTTCTTCTGTGCGTAGGCGCCGCCGGAGTTGGCGGCGCGGATTTCGGCCGCCGACTTCGCCTTGCGGATCACCTCGAGCCGGCGCGCCTCGTCGTCGAGCATCGCCTTGGCATTCTTGACCACCGCCGGGGCATGGTGCGGCGGGAACTTCACCGCGCCGTTCTCGTCCATGTGGATCAGGTCGCCCGGCGCCACGTCCATGCCGCCGACCGAGACCGGCACGTTGACGGCCTGCACCGCCATCTCGCCGTGACCGGCCGAGACGCCGCCCAGCATGTACTGGAACTTGAGCCTGCGAATCGCGTCGACGTCGCGCGACGGGCCGTTCGACAGCATGCCGATGCAACCGACCGCCATCATCGAGCTCACCATCATCTCGCCGGCGAGACCGGCCTTGTTGTGCAGCTCGGGCGGCCACTTCTGCTGGATCACCAGGATGGTCGGCTTCTTCATGGCGTCGAGCGCGTCGATCACGTCCATGAAGGACAGCCGGCCCTGGTAGTTGGGGTCGGGCAGGCCGTAGACGCAGGTCACGGCGTAGCCGACGGTCGGGCCGAGCTCGGGATAGATGCAGCGGATCGTGCTGTCGGTGTACCAGTTCTCGGTCCAGGGGTTGTAGAGGCCGAGGCAGAGCGGGTTCTTCGGATAGGTTGCCACCACGTTGGTGATGGTCGGTGTGTCGATCTTGCGCAGTTCGGAAAAGATCTCGTCGCTCAGCTCGGTCATCGCGTGCGTTTCCCCCGGTTCAGGACGGCGCAGCTTACGCGAGGATCGGCCGGCGATGCGAGTCGCACCGCCAGCGCCGGTTCGCTCCTCAGTCCTGCGCCTGGCCACGCACCGAACTGGATTTGTAGCCGCGGTTCGCGCCCGCGTTCGCCGCCGGGGCCGAGCGCTGGCTCGCCCCCAGGCCCGCCGTCGGCGTCCGCTCGCGGCCGGGGCTCTCGCACCAGTTCATGCCGGCGAGCGGCAGGCGCTGGGCCTGCGCCACCAGGCTCGCGGCGGCGTAGTCGATGCAGCGCGCACCGTCGAGGCTGTAGACCGGCGCCATCAGGCCGCGCTGGCCGTGGCCCGCGCCCAGTACGTGGCCGAACTCGTGCATCATCACACCGGAGAGATCGCGGCCGCCGAGGCGATCAGAGATGACGTAGACCACCCCACCGCCGCTGCCGCCGACCGTGACCGCGAGCGCATCCTTGCCCTCGCCGCTATGGGCGATCCGGTGGCGGCTGTCGACCCGCAGCACCAGCCAGCCGCCCGAGCGCTTCAGGCGCTGCAGTTCGGCGACCGAGATGTCCTGGGGCAGCAACTGCGCCTGCAGCCGGATCATGCCATTGAGGACGTGGTTCCACTGGCGCAGCGCCGAGACGATCCTGTCCCGCTCCCGCGGATCGAAGTCGTGATCGACATAGAGGTTGAGGATGCGGCCGGTCGCGGCACGAGCCGGGCGGTCGGTATAGTCGGCCGGCGCGAGCGCGGCCGTTCGGGACTGGGCATCGGCGGGATAGCTGTACAGGGCTAGGCCCGTCGCCAGCAGCGCCAGGCCGCCGACCAGGAGGGCTGCAATCACACGGCCAAGGCGCACGTTCGTCTTCGCTCCCCACGACTCTGTCGAAGGCTACGCCCAACACCACGGGCGCATCCCTTAGGGCAAGCAAAGAAATCGCGAAAAGCGCCGCCGTAATTTGCACACAATCGAGACCGGCCCGGTCTAGACTTGACCGAAACGAAGGAAAGACATGCGGGTCGAAATTCTCTGCACCGGCGACGAGATCCTGTCCGGCAAGACGATCAACACCAACTACAGCTACATCTCCCGCCGCCTCGGCGAACTCGGCCTCGACGTTCATTGGGGCACGACCGTGGGCGACGACCGAACGGCGCTGCTTCAGGCCTTCAGACAGGCGGGCGAGCGGTCGGATGCGGTAATCGTCAATGGCGGGCTGGGACCCACGGTCGACGATCTCTCGCAGGAGATCGCGGCCCAGGCGGCCGGCGTGGAACTCGAACTCAGCGACCACTGGCTCGAGCGCATGACACAGTCGTACGCCCGCCGCGGCCGGGTAATGCCAGCCAACAACAGGAAGCAGGCGATGCTGCCGAAGGGGGCGGAGTTCATCGACAACCCGATCGGCACGGCCTGCGGCTTCGCCATCACCATCGGCAAGGCCCGCTTCTTCTTCACGCCCGGCGTGCCGCGCGAGATGCGCCGCATGATCGACGAACAGGTGATCCCGCGCCTGCTCGACATCGCCGGCATCAAGGTGGTGACGCGGCTGAAGCGCTTCCACACGTTCGGCATCGGCGAGAGCCGCGCAGACGAGATGCTGGCGGGCATCCCAGGGCTTGCGATCGACGGCGAGATCAAGCTCGGCTTCCAGGCGCACTATCCCGAGCTCGAGACCAAGCTCGCCGCCCGCGCCGCCGACGAGGTGAGCCTGGCCGCCAAGCTGGCGCCGGTCGAAGCCGAGGTGCGCCGGCGGCTCGGCAACTTCATCGTCGCCGAGGACGATCAGTCGCTGGAGAGCGTCGTGCTGGAGAAGCTGCGCGCCGGCGGATTCACGCTGGCCGTGGCCGAAGGCGTCACCGCCGGCACGCTCGCGGCGCGTCTGGCGGCGCGCCCGGAAGCCGGCGGCACCTTCCGGCACGGCGCGGTCGACCTCGACCTCCACAAGCTGCCGTCGGCCGAAGCCCTGCGCGCCCAGAGCGGCGCCAGCCACGCGCTCAGAGTGGCGGTGCAGCTCGACGACGGGCCGGAGCGGCCGGACTGGGGCGGCACGATCACCATCTCCATCGCCGACGCCCAGGGCGGCGTCACGCGGCAGGCACGGCTGATCGGCGTGCGCGACTGGGTGCGCGCCGGCGCCGTCGAAATGGGGCTCGATTGCCTGCGCCGGCGGCTGACCGGCCTACCAGTCGACGAACGGATCGACTTCGAGCGCCGCTGAGATCGGGGCGCCTTCGGTTGATGCAGGTCAAGGAGCCGGGGCGGCGCTCTTTCTAGCCTGCAAATTGTCAGCGGGAGGATGCGGATGCTGCTCCACGAGAAGCCGGTCGAGGATCGCGCCAGCGCATTGCCCCGCGGCTTCGTGTGGGGCGTTTCCACGTCGAGCTACCAGATCGAGGGGGCCGAGACCGAGGACGGCCGCGGCCCGAGCAACTGGGATGCCTTCACGCGGCAGCCCGGACGCATCGCCAACGGCGACACCGGCGCCGAGGCCTGCGATCACTATCATCGCTATGCCGAGGACGTCGTGCTGATGAAGAAGATCGGCGTCGGCGCCTACCGCTTCTCGGTCGCATGGTCGCGCGTGCTGCCGGAGGGCAAGGGCGCCGCCAACGAAAAGGGTCTCGCCTTCTACGACCGGCTGATCGACGCGCTGCTGGCGGCCGGGGTCGAGCCCTGGCTCTGCCTCCATCACTGGGATCTTCCGCAGGCACTGGCCGACGAGGGCGGCTGGCTGAACCGCGACATCGCCGGCTGGTTCGCCGACTATTCCGGCCTGTTGGCGAACCGCTACGGCGACCGCGTGCGCCGCTTCGCGACCTTCAACGAGCCGGCGGTCTTCACCCTGTATGGCTATGGCTTCAACTGGCATCCGCCCGGCATGGTCGATCCTCGCGCGCTTCATCGTGCGATCCATCACGTCAATCTCGCCCACGGCACCGGCGTCGACGCCGTGCGAGTGCAGGCGCCGCGTGCCCTGATCGGCTGCATCCACAACGTGCAGCCGAGCCGGCCGGTCGCCGCCAACGGCGATGGCATCGACGAAGCCGATGCCGCCGCCGCACGCCTGCTCGGCGCCTACTGGAACGAGGCCTTTCCCGAACCTCAGGTCCTGGGCCGCTACTCGCCCGCCCTGGCGCCGCTGATCGAGCCCAATCTCGAACCCGGAGACCTGGAGCGCATCCATCGACCGGTCGACTGGTTCGGCGTCAACCACTACTCGCCGATCTACGCACGGGCCAATCCCAACACGCCGCTCGGCTTCGGCTGGGCCGACGCGCCCTCCGGCGTACGCCGCTCCCAGATAGGCTGGCAGATCGACCCCGAGGCGTTTCGCGATGTCCTGATCGACGTCTCCCGGCGCTACCGCCTGCCGGTCTACGTCACCGAGAACGGCGCCGGCGCCAAGGAGCAGCCCGAAGCCTCCGGCGAGATCCTCGACGAGGAGCGCATTGAATATCTCAAGGCCTACACGCACGCCCTGCGCCAGGCCGTGGCGGCCGGCGCCGATGTGCGCGGCTACTTCGTCTGGTCGCTGCTCGACAATTTCGAATGGGGCGCGGGCTACGCCAGCCGCTTCGGGCTGGTCCATGTCGACTACGCCACGCAAAAACGTACACCGAAGGCATCGGCGCACTGGTACGCTCGCCTGATCCATGGCGACGCCATGAGCGTGCTGGCATGAGGAGGCGGGCATGAACAACCTGCTGGTCGCCGATATCGGCGGGACCTATGCGCGCTTCGCGATCGCGCGCACTTCCACGCCGGATCAGCCGGGCAGCGGGCGTCCGGCGGGCGGGCCGATGACGATCGGCCCGATCTGGTCGACCGAAGTGCGCTCGCGCAACAGCGTCGTCGAGGCGATCCGCGACTTCCTCGCCGTCGACTCGCTCGGTTCCCGGATCGACGGCGCCCTCCTGGCGGTGGCCGGCCCGGTCGAGGGCGGCCGCTGCCGGCTCACCAATGCCGCCTGGACGATCGACGAGGAGGAAATCGCGCACGCCTTCTCGATTCCCTGGGTGCGGATCGTCAACGATCTCGAGGCCGCGGCGGCCGGGCTGCCGGAACTCGCAGCATCGCAGACCCGGCTGATCGGCCCCGACACGGCCCTGGTCGGCGCGCCGATGGCGATCCTGTCGCCTGGCACCGGGCTCGGCATGGCCTGCCTGATCGACGGCGCGGCCGGCCGCAGGGTGGTCACCAGCGAGGGCGGCCACGCGACGCTCGCCAGCATCGGGCCGCAATATGACCGGCTGATCGATTTCCTGCGCGGCAAGTACGACCAGCATGTCTCGATCGAGCGCGTGCTGTCCGGCGCCGGCCTCAGCAATCTTCACCTGGCGCTGGCCAGCTGCGAGGGCGGCAGCGCGATCCACCGCACGCCCGTGGAAGTGACGGCGAGCGCCTTCGACGGCTCCTCGCCGCTCTGCCGTGCCGCGATCGATGCCTTCTGCGCCTTCCTCGGCGCCGTCGCCGGCGACCTTGCCCTGACATTCGGGGCGCGCGGCGGAGTCTTCATCGGCGGCGGCATCGTGCCCCGCTTCGTCGACCACCTCGCGCGCTCTGCGTTCCGCACCCAGTTCGAGGCCAAGGGCAGGATGCACGGCTACGTCGCGCGCATCCCGACACGCGTGATCATTCATCCCAATCCCGCGCTGATCGGGCTGGTCGCCCTCGCCCGCGCCATGCGCGACCGGCCGCGGCCGGCGAGGAGCTGAGGTGGCGCGGCCCTTGCCCGAAAAGGCGGCCAACGAAGCCACCCCCCGCGGCGCGCTGCGGCGCTTCTGGCGTTCCGCCCGCTCCTTCTGGCGCCGCGCGCCGGCGTGGTCGCTGATCGCGCTGCTGGTCGCCTGCGTGGTGCTGCAGCTTCTGGTGCAGTACCGGCTCAACTTCTGGAACCGCGACTTCTTCAATGCGCTCGAGGCGCGCGACGGCCGCCAGATCGCGCACGAGGCGGAGACGCTGGTGGCGCTGGCAGCGGCCAGCATCGCGCTCGCCGTGACCGCCGTATGGGGACGCATGACCTTCCAGCGCCTGTGGCGCGACTGGCTGACGCGCGGCCTGATCGGCGCCTGGCTCGCCGACCAGCGCTACCTGCGGGTGGGCTTCGTCAACGGCCAGCGGCAGAACGCCGAATACCGCATCACCGAGGATGCACGGCTCGCCACCGACGCGCCGATCGATCTCGTGGTCGGCCTGCTGTCGTCGCTGCTGACGGCCGGCCTGTTCGTGACCGTGCTCTGGGAGGTCGGCGGCTCGCTCGACCTGCGGGTGTGGGGCGGCTCGGCCTCGATCCCCGGCTACCTGGTGCTGGCGTCGGTGATCTACGCCGCCGGCACGACATTCGCGATGATGGCGATCGGCCGCAACATGGTCGACGTGATCGAACGCAAGAACCAGACGGAAGCCGACTTCAAGTACGTGGTCGCCCGGGTCAACACGCGGGCGACCGTGGAGCCGCAGGCCGGCGACGCCGAGACGCTCGCGGCGGCGCAGAAGGCGGTGATGTGGCAATGGCGCCGGCTGTGCGGCCAGCACATGCGCACCACGGTGATCTCGCACGGCAACACCCTGCTCGCGCCGATCATCGGCCTGATCCTGTGTGCGCCGAACTACGTCATGGGTACGGTGAGCCTGGGCGAAGTCACCCAGGCGGCCGCGGCCTTCGTCGCCGTCCAAGGCGCCTTCAACTGGCTGGTCGACAACTATCCGAGACTCGCCGAATGGATGTCGTCGGCCTATCGTGTCGGCATCCTGCTCGAGGCGTTCGACCGGCTCGACGGCGCGGAGCTCGCCCTCGACGGCGAAGAACCCGGCTCGTCCGCCCTGCCGCCTACGTAGAGTTCCGTAGGGTCAATCCCCGAATGGCCCGTCCCTTCAGCGGCGCCATAAAGTTGCCCAACATCAACTGAGGAGAGACGCCATGCGTGCCAGTGACGTGATGTCGAGGAACATCCTGTCCGTTATGGAAGACGCGACGGTGTTCGACGCCGCCGAGCTGCTTCTCAATGCGCGCATCAGCGCGATGACCGTGATCAACGCCAAGAACGAGCTGGTCGGCATCGTGAGCGAGGCCGACCTGATCCGGCGCGCCGAAATCGGTACGACTCCCCACAAGAACTGGCTGCAGCGCCTGTTGTCCGACGATGCCTCGTCGGCTGCCGACTACGTGCGCACCCATTCCCAGCATGTTCGCGACGTCATGACCCGTGACGTGGTCTCGGTCGATACCGAGGCGCCGCTCGGCGAAGTCGCGGCCGTGATGAGCAAGCACAACGTCAAGCGCGTGCCGGTGCTCGACAACAACGGAGTCGTCGGCATGGTCAGCCGCGCCGACCTGCTGCGCGCACTGCTGTCTCGGGAGAAGTCCGAAGGCGGCACGACCAAGTCGGACGAAGAGTTGCGCCGCGACATCACGAAGGTCGTCGAGGGTCAGACTTGGTCGTCGGCCTGGCCCACCAATGTCGTGGTCAGCCAGGGCGTCGCCCATCTCTGGGGCTTCGTGCAGAGCGAGGCCGCGCGCAAAGCCTACCGCGTCGCCGCCGAGAACGTGCCTGGCGTGAGGGCGGTCAAGAATCACATGCGCATGCCGCCGTCTTCGGTGAACATGGGCGTCTAGGACCGGCCGCGGCCGGCCGCCCGCGATCGAGGCAGCGCCCGATGAAGGCCATGGTGCTCCGCCGCATCGGCGGACCGCTCGAACCCGACGAACGGCCCGATCCCGAACCGGGCGCCGGCGAGATTCGCGTGCGCGTCGAGGCCTGCGCGGTCTGCCGCACCGACCTGCACGTCGTCGACGGCGAGCTTGCCGATCCCAAGACTCCCATCGTTCCCGGTCACGAGATCGTCGGCATCGTCGACCGGCTCGGGCCGGGCGTCGCGTCGCACCGGCTGGGAACGCGCGTGGGCGTGCCGTGGCTCGGCCATACCTGCGGCGCCTGCATCTATTGCCGCGACGGCCACGAGAATCTTTGCGACGCGCCGGCCTTCACCGGCTACACGCGCGACGGCGGCTTCGCCACCCACGTGGTGGCCGACGCCGGCTACGCCTTTGCCCTCGCGGGCTTCGACGACCCGGTCCACGCCGCGCCGCTGATGTGCGCGGGCCTGATCGGATGGCGGTCCCTGCGCAAGACGGGCGAGGCACACCGCATCGGGCTCTATGGCTTCGGCGCCGCTGCCCACATCATCGCCCAGGTCTGCCGCTGGCAGGGCCGCGAGGTCTATGCCTTCACGCGGGCCGGCGACACGGCGGCGCAGGATCATGCGCGGCGCCTCGGCGCACGCTGGGTTGGCGCCTCGGAGGACTCCCCACCGGAGCATCTGGACGCGGCGATCCTGTTCGCCCCGGTCGGCGGGCTGGTGCCGCTGGCGCTCGCCGCCGTACGCAAGGGCGGCAGGGTCGTATGCGGCGGCATCCACATGAGCGATATCCCGCCCCTGCCTTACAGGCTGCTGTGGGAGGAACGCCAGATCGTGTCGGTGGCCAACCTCACGCGCGCCGACGCCCGCGAGTTCCTGGCGGTCGCCCCGATCGCCGGCGTGCGCACCACGACAACGACCTATCCGCTCGCCGACGCCAACAGGGCGCTGGACGATCTGCGCGCCGGCCGCCTGCAGGGCGCCGCCGTTCTGGTTCCGTAGACCGGTCCGGGATATCGCGCCCGGCCGGCAGCGGTGTTGCCACCCGGCGGCCGGCAAGCTTTGCTTGCCTCCCGAGCATCGGCGTTCGGCGCGACTCTTGCGTCGCGCTCGCCGCCGCATCGTCGACATCACCGCAGCAGCAGGCAGGGCCAACGCGACCATGAAGATCAATCTCAACGCCGACATCGGCGAAGGCTTCGGTGCCTACGATATCGGCAACGACACCGACCTCATGACCGTCATCAAGTCGGCCAGCGTCGCCTGTGGCTTCCATGCCGGCGACGCCAACACCATGCACAAGCTGGTGACGCTGGCGAAGGCCGGCGACGTGAGCCTGGGGGTGCATCCCGGCTTCAACGACCTGTGGGGGTTCGGCCGACGCCGCATCGAGATGAAGCCCAAGGATCTCGAACTGATGGTCGCCTACCAGATCGGCGCCTTGCAGGCGATGGCATGCTATGCCGGTTTGCCGGTGACGCATCTCAAGCCGCACGGCGCGCTGAACAACATGGCGGCAGAGCGCGAGGACTATGCGCTGGCGATCGGCCGGGCGATCCAGACCGTCGACGACAGCATCGTTTATGTCGCGCTCTACGGCTCGCAAATGGAACATGCCGGGCGCAAGCTCGGCTTGCGCGTGGCACGCGAAGGCTTTGCCGACCGCTTCTACGACGATGACGGCAACCTCACATCCCGCTCGGTCCCCGGCTCCGTCTACAAGGACCCGGAGAAGGCGCTGGCGCAGTGCCTCAGCATGGTGAAGGACCGCTGCCTGACGTCCCGGTTCGGCAACAAGGTGCCGGTCGAAGTCGAGACGATCTGCGTGCACGGCGACGAGCCGACGGCGGTCGATCTGGCACGACATGTGCGGAAGGGACTCGAGGCGGCGGGCTGCCGCATCGTCCCCATCCCCGAGATGGTCAACTGAGTGCGCCCGGAGGGCATGCGATGATTATGATGAAGAGAAGGCTCCTCGCTGCGGGCGCCGCCGCGGTGGTCGCGCTGTCCGCCGCAGCGGCTCGCGCCGACTATCCCGACCGTGCGATCACCATCACCGTCGGCTTCGCGCCCGGCGGCACCAGCGACATCGCCGCCCGCATCCTGGGCGAACGCCTGACCAGATCCCTGGGCCAGGCGGTGGTGGTCGACAACCGGCCGGGTGCCGGCGGCTCGATCGCCGCGGCCGCAACGGTCGCGGCGGCGCCGGACGGCTACCGGATCTTCCTGTCCGATCCCGGCGCCTATGCGATCAACCCGATCATGCAGCCGCAGAACGCCAAGTACGATCCGCTGACCGATTTCACGCCGATCGCCCTGGTCGGCCAGTCGCCGCTGATTCTGGTCGTGCCGTCGAACAAACCCTTCACCACAACGAAGATGCTCGACGATTACCTGCGCGCCAACGCCGCCACGGCGACCTATGCCTCGTCGGGGCCAGCCGGCATCAGTCAGTTCGGCGCCGAGGTCTATCTGAAGCGTGCCGGCAGCCTCACGGCCACGCATGTACCCTATCGCGGCGGCGCGCCGATGATGGAGGCGCTGGGCAAGGGCGAGGCCGATTTCGGCGTCGCCGTGCTCGCCTCCGCCGTGCCGCTGATCGGCGCCGGCAGCGTGCGGCCGCTGGCGCTCGCCGCACCCAGCGCCACGCCGCTGGTGGCGAAGGTGCCGCTGCTGGAACAGCTCGGCATGAAGGGCGCCAACATGGTCTCTTGGGTGATCATGATGGGGCCCAAGGGCATGCCGCCGGAGATCGTCGCCAAGCTCAACAAGGCGATCAACGAGGCGATCGTCGAGCCCGACGTGAAGGAGCGCCTGCTCAAGGCCGGCATAGAAGTCTATCCGCCGACCTCGCCGGCCGGGACCGGCAACTACCTCAAGGAGGAAGTCGCGCGCTATCGCTCGTACCAGGGCGAGCTGGGCGAACGCCTGACGAAATGACGGATCAGCGCGAGCGGATCAGCCGGCCCGGCAATGCGCCGGTCGGTTCGCCGTCGCGGTAGACGATCGAGCCCGACACGATGGTCGCGTCGAAGCCATCGGTGCGCTGGACCAGACGCTTGCCGCCGGCCGGCAGGTCGTAGACGACCTCGGGGCGGCGCAGCCGCATGTTGTCGTAATCGAGCACGTTTATGTCGGCCTTCAGGCCGGGCTTCAGCAGGCCGCGGTCGGACAGGCCCATCTCGATCGCATTGTCGGCGGTGAGCCGCTTGACGCCCCAGGCCAGCGGGAACAGCGATCCGCGGCGGCGGTCGCGCGTCCAGTGCGTCAGCGTGTAACTGGTCGACGTGGCGTCGCACATGATGCCGACATGCGCACCGCCGTCGCCGAGACCGATCAGGGAGTTGGGCGCGGCCATCATCTCCGCGACCGCGTCGAGATTGCCGGCGGCGAAGTTGGTCACCGGCAGGTAGAGGATCCCCTTGCCGTCGTTCTCCAACAGCACGTCGTAGACGACCTCGCTGGGCGTCCGGCCCTGCCGCGCGGCGATGGCGGCGATGCTCCGGTCGGCGGCCGGTTCGTAGTCGGGCGGATCGCCCAGCGGGAACATGCGATCCCAGCGTTCGATCCGTTCGGCGCCGCGCTTGGAACCTTCATACTCCTCGGTCAGCAGCCGGGCGCGGAACTCGGATTGGCGCAGGATCGCCACGCGCTCGGCGATCGGCAGATGGGCGATCTTCCTGTAGCTCGGCCGGCCCATGAACGGATTCTGGGTCAGCTCGAGACCCAGCAACACGCTGGTCGGCCGCGAACGGATCTGGGCGGTGATGCGCAGGCCCTCGCCGTTGGCCTCGTCGATCTGCCCCATCAGTTCGCGCCAGCCGTCCGGCCGTGCGTCAGACTGGATCATGGTGACCGTGACCGGACGGCCGGATTCCTTCGCCAACCGCCGGAACAGGCCGATCTCGCCCTGCTGATCCTGGAAGTCCGACACGATCTGCAGCCAGCCGGCGCCGGCGGTTCGCATCGCCCGGGCGATCGCCGTCAGTTCGGCCTCCTCGGCGCGCAAGGTCGGGATGTGCCGTCCGTCGGCGGCGCGATGATTGAGCGTGCGCGAGGTCGCGAAGCCGAAGGCGCCGGCCTTCATGCCCTCGAGCGTCAGCTCGGCCATGCGCGCCCGGTCCTGTTCGGTCGCCGGTTCGCGGTTGGCGCCTCGTTCGCCCATGACATAGACCCGCAATGCCGCATGCGGCACCTGGGTGGCGACGTCGGCGTCATACGATCGCGCAGCAAGCGATTCGAGGAAGTCGGGGAAGCTGTGCCAATTCCACGGCAGGCCCTCCCGCATCACGACCTCGGGAATGTCCTCGACGCCTTCCATCAGGTTGACCAGCAGGTCGCGCTGGTCGGCATGACAGGGCGCGAAGCCGACGCCGCAATTGCCCAGCAGCACCGTCGTGACGCCGTTCCAGGTCGAGGGCGACAGCCGCTCGCTCCAGGTCACCTGCGCATCGTAATGGGTATGGACGTCGACGAAGCCCGGCGTCACCAGCTTGCCGCTCGCGTCGATTTCCTCGGCGCCTTTCGGCAGGTTCTTGCCGATCGCCGAAATCCTGCCGTCGGCGACGGCAAGATCGGCCTCGTAGCCGTCGCTGCCCGAGCCGTCGATGATCGTACCGTTGCGGATCACCAGGCTGGGCTGCGACATGGCCGGTCTCCTCTAGCTCGCCGCCTTCGATGCGGCCTCGATCTTGTCCTGCGTGCGCAGCTCGAAGTCGCTGGCATCGTGACGTTCGCGCAGCTGCGCCTCGGGGGCGCCCTGCAGGCGATTGACGATGCGGCCGCGCTTCACCGCCGGACGCGCCCCGATCTCGTCGGCCCAGCGCTGGACGTTCTTGTACTCGTGCACCGCGAGGAACTCGCCCGAACCGTAGAGCAGGCCCTTGGCCAAGCCACCGTACCACGGCCACACCGCGATGTCGGCGATGGTGTAGTCGTTGCCCGAAAGGAACCTGCTCTCGGCCAGCCGGCGGTCGAGCACGTCGAGCTGGCGCTTGGTCTCCATGGCGAAGCGATCGATTGCGTATTCGATCTTGGTCGGCGCATAGGCATAGAAGTGGCCGAAGCCGCCGCCGAGGTAGGGCGCGCTGCCCATCTGCCAGAACAGCCACGACAGGCACTCGGCGCGCACCGGGTCGCCGACCTTGGGCAGGAATTCGCCGAACTTCTCGGCAAGATGCATCAGGATCGCGCCCGATTCGAACACGCGAACCGGCTTTGGTCCGCTTCGGTCGACCAGCGCCGGAATCTTGGAGTTGGGGTTGGCCGCTACGAAGCCCGAGCCGAACTGCTCGCCTTCGCCGATCTTGATCAGCCAGGCGTCGTATTCGGCGCCCTTGTGCCCCCGCGCCAGCAGCTCCTCGAACATGATCGTGACCTTCTGGCCGTTCGGCGTGCCGAGCGAATAGAGCTGGAAGGGATGCTTGCCGACCGGCAATTCCTTGTCGCTGGTGGGGCCGGCGATCGGGCGGTTGATGTTGGCGAAGCGGCCACCGCTCGCCTTGTTCCAGGTCCAGACCTTGGGCGGAACGTATTCGGAAGAGCTGCTCATGATGCGAAACTCCTGATTTCGGCTCGAACGATGGCATAACATATGGCCATGGACACCACCCGCTTGAAGCATCACGTCGATACCTTCTGGAACGACGCCATCCTGCCCTCGATCACGGAGTACATCCGGATCCCCAACAAGTCGCCGGCCTTCGATTCCAAGTGGGTCGAGCACGGCTACATGGAGGATGCCGTCAGGCTGATGGAAGCCTGGGCGCGCGAACAACTCGGTACGTTTCCCGGCGCCACCCTCGAAGTGGTGCGCCTGCCCGGCCGCACACCGCTGATCTTCATGGAAATCCCCAGCGATCATGGGGGCGATGCCAGGGACACCGTCCTGCTCTACGGCCATCTCGACAAGCAGCCGGAGATGAAGGGCTGGGCCGAGGATCTCGGCCCGTGGAAGCCGGTGCTCAAGGGCGACAAGCTCTACGGCCGCGGCGGCGCCGACGACGGCTATGCAATCTATGCCTGCCTGTGCGCGCTGCGCGGCATGGCCGAGCAGAAGGTGCCGCGCGCCCGCTGCGTGATCATGATCGAGGCCTGCGAGGAGTCGGGCAGCTACGACCTGCCCTTCTATGTCGATCACCTGATGGCGCGGATCGGCGATCCGTCGCTGGTCGTCTGCCTCGATTCCGGCTGCGGCGACTGGGACCGGCTGTGGCTCACGACCTCGCTGCGCGGCATCGCATCGGGCACGCTGACCGTGCGCGTGCTGACCGAGGGCGTCCATTCGGGCGACGCCTCGGGCGTCGTGCCTTCGTCCTTCCGCTTGATGCGCGGGCTTCTCTCGCGACTGGAAGATGAAGCCACGGGCGAGATCAGGCTGCAGGACCTCTATGTCCAGATCCCGCCGCAGCGCATCGAGCAGGCCAAGGATGCCGCCAAGGTGCTGGGCAATTCGGTCTACGACCGCTTCCCGTTCGCCGGCACGACCAAACCGATGGCGAGCGAACTCGGCGACCTGGTGCTGAACCGCACCTGGCGGCCGCAGCTCGCGATCATCGGCATGGACGGCTATCCGGCGCCGGACGATGCCGGCAACGTGCTGCTGCCCTACTCGACAGCCTCGCTCAGCCTGCGCACGCCGCCGACACTCGACGGCGCGGCCGCCGTGCAGACGATCAAGAAGGCGCTGGAAGCCGATCCGCCCAACGGCTGCGAGGTCACGTTCGAGGGCAAGGGCGGACAGAGCGGCTGGCACGCTCCGCCGCTGGCGCCCTGGCTCGAGAAGGCCGTCACCGAGGCGTCACAGCAGGCGTTCGGCAAACCCGTCGCCTACATGGGTGAGGGCGGCACGATCCCGTTCATGGGCATGCTGGGCGAGAAATTCCCCAAGACGCAGTTCGTGATCACCGGCGTGCTCGGTCCGCACGCCAATGCGCACGGGCCCAACGAGTTCCTGCACATTCCCACCGGCAAGCGCGTGACCGAGGCGGTCGTGCACATGCTCGTGGCGCATCATCACAGGCCGAGGCGGTAAAAGCGCGAGGCCGTGCCGAAGAACAGGTCGGCCTTCTCGGACGCACTGGCGCCTGAAGCGAGGCGCTTGCAGGTATTCCAGTAGACGCCGTAGCCGTACGAGCCCTTGTCGACCGGAAAATTGCTCTCGAACATCGCGCGTTTCGTCCCGAACGCATTGATGCAGGTCTCGACATAGGGCCGCCACAGGCCGGCAAGCTGCTCGGAACTTGGGGCGATCTCGCCTTCGTGGACGTCGAAGCCGAACATCTTCATGCCGAGGCCGCCCAGCTTCACATGGACGTTCGGCAAGGAAGCGAGCTCGCGAATCCTGCCGCTCCAGTCGGCGAAAACCTCGTCGCGCTTGCCCTTGTAGCGGCCGAGCCCGATCGGGCCGCCGACATGGTTGAGCACGATCTGCGTTCCCGGGAAGGCGCGTGCCAGGTCGATCACGTCGCCGAGCTGCGGATGATAGACCCAGGCGTCGAAGCTCAGGCCCAACGGCGCCAGTTGAGCGAATCCCTCGCGCACCCTGGCGTCGCGCAGCAGACCCATCGGCCGCACGGCAGTGGCACCCCATTGGGCCTGGTCCGCATCCATCGAGGCGATGAAGCGGATGCCGCGAAACCGGCCGCCGCCCGCGACGATCATCGCTTCCAGCACCTTCTTCACGCCGGCCCCCAGTGTCAGCTCGCCGTGGCCCACGATGCCGGCGCAGACACGCGTCTTGCCGTAGCCGCCGCTGGCGGCCATCGCGGCCACGCCGTTGGCGAACTCGATTTCGCCCACCGGCCGCATTTCCTCCGGTCCGTCGGCGCGATACATCGACAGCCATTCGAGATAGACGGTCGCCGCGATGTTGTGGCCGCTGCCGGTGTCGGCCAGCAGATCGGGCAGCAGATAGGTGCCGCTCGCGGGCCGATCGATCAGGTGATGGTGCGGATCGATGATCGGCAGGTCGGGCTCGAGCACGGTCTCGCGCCGCTTGGCGAGCCAGTCGGGCCTGACGACAAGATGAGAACTGATGGCCGTCGATTTCGGCGTGCTTAGCATGGCGTTTCCCCTCGTTGGCCCGAGCATGCGCCACAAGGCGAAACGGTTCCAGACTCGCCTCGGGCGCGGGTTGTGATACGAAACAGGCAACGGCATGGGGCAAGAGGCCGAGCGGATTCCGGGGGAGAGATGTTCGAAGGCAACCGCGTCATCCAGCACACGCGTTCGCGCTATCCGATCTTCCAGTCGCCGATGACCTGGATCGCCCGCGCCCCGCTGGTGACGGCGGTTTCGTCGGCGGGCGCCATGGGCCTGCTCGAGAACTCGATCCGCGATCTTTCGATCACCAAGCGCGAGTTCGGCGCGATCCGGGCGGCGACCAACCAGCCGTTCGGCGTCAACCTGCCGATCCGCTACCTGCAGATGGATCCCAAGGAGGAAGAAGCGATCATCTCGTGGCTGCTCGAGCAGGGCATCCATTTCGTGACGACCTCGGCCGGCGATCCGACGCGTTACACGAGGCGGCTGAAGGACGCCGGCGTCGTCGTCTATCACGCGACCGCGACCCTGCGAGGCGCGCAGAAGGCGGTCGATGCCGGAGTCGACGGGCTGATCGTCGAGGGCGCCGAGAGCGCCGGCATCCGCAACCCCGAGGAGGTCCATACCTTCGCTCTGCTGCAGGCGGTGCGCGAGAAGGTCGACGTGCCGATCGTGGCGGCCGGCGGCATCGTCGACGGCCGCGGCATGGCGGCGGCCTTCGCGCTCGGCGCCGAGGGCGTCACCATGGGCACGCGTTTCGTGGCGTCGTTCGAGAGCCCGGTGCACGTCAACTACAAGAACGCCATCGTGGCGGCGCCGATCACCGGCACGATCATGACCGACAATCCCCCGCGCGCCCGCTCGCGCGGCCTGCGCACGCCCTATTCGATCGGCGTCGCCGACGGCACGCGCGAGCGTCATGCGCGCAACATCACGCTCGATGCGCTCTACGTGAAGGGCGACGTCGACAACACGTCGGGCGCGGCCGGCGAAAGCGCCGGCCTGATCCATGAGCTCAAGTCGGTGCAGCAGATTGTCGACGAGACGATCGCGAGCTTCTGGCGCGAGATCGACCGGTTGGCGGCCTTGAGGCCGCGACGATAAGAGGAGGAACCGAGATGGCTGACACCCCGACCTTCGGCCGCTATGCCGAAGTTCCCGTCGACAAGATGACCCCCGAACAGCGCGCCGGCTACGAGTCGATGATGGGCGCGCGTGGCGGACTGCCCGGTCCGAACAAGATCTGGATCCACAATCCCAAGCTCGCCAAGGTGATCGGGCCGTTCGGCGCGCATTTCCAGAAGGGCGGCGGTTACTCGCTCACCGAGCGCGAGCGCGAGATCGCCGTCTGCGTCATCACCAGCCACTGGCGCTCGGGTTACCCGACCTCCGCACACGAGCGGATCGGCAAGCAGGTCGGGCTGACGGCAGCGCAAGTCGAAGCGATCCTGTGCGGGTTGCCGACGTCCTTCGAGGACGAGCGCGAGCAGGTCGTCTACGAAATGGCGATCGCACTGACCAACGGCCGCTGGGTGCCGCGCGGCCTCTACGAGCGCGCGGTCAAGGCACTGGGCCATGTCAGCATCACCGACGTCATCACCCTGATGGGACACTACAGCAGCGTCGCGATGACGCTCGCCTTCTACGACGTGCCGGACGGCGCGCCGGGCCTGAAGCGCTGACACCGTGGACCCGTTCGACCGCTTCCGACTGAGAGACCGGACGGCGCTCGTCACCGGCGCACGCCGCGAGATCGGCCGGGCGATCGCGCTCGCCCTGGCGGGCGCCGGGGCGAAGCTCGCGATCCATCACGCCGGCACCGCGGAAGAGAAGAGCGACGCCGACGCGGTGGTGCGCGAGATCGAGCAGGCCGGTGGCGGCGCGAAGGCCTTCGGCCAGGACTTCGCCCTCGACGATTCGGGCCACGAGCTCGCGGCCAACGTCACTGCCTGGTCGCCGGTCGACATCCTGGTCCTGAATGCGTCCATCGAATTGCCCGAGCCCTATCAGGACATATCGCGCGACAGGTTCGACAGGCAGATCGCGGTCAATCTGCGCAGCCCGATGGAGCTGCTGCAGGATCTCGTGCCCGCGATGGCCGCCCGCGGCTGGGGCCGGGTCGTCACCATCGGCAGCGTGCAACAGGTGCGGCCGCATCCGCAGATGATGGTCTATGCCGGCACCAAGGCCGCGCAGCTCAACTGGGCCTGGAACCTCGCGCGCCAATTCGGCGGACAAGGCGTGACAGTGAACAATCTGGCACCCGGCGCGATCCAGACCGCGCGCAACCGCGTCCAGCTGGCGACCGAAGGCGAGGCGCTGAAGCAACGCATCCCGGCCGGCCGTCTCGGGACGCCCGTCGATCTTGCGGGTGCCGCTCTGCTGCTGTGCTCGGACGCCGGCAGCTACATCAACGGCGTCAATCTCTACGTCGACGGCGGCCGCGCTATTGCCTGAGGCCTAGCGCTTCCACATTTTCGCGCGCGCTAGCAGGCGGCGTGCCCGCTCGACCACTGGCAGGTCGATCATGCTGCCCTCGAACGCCACGGCCCCCTCGCCGGCTGCTGCCGCGGCATCGAACGCCGCGATCAGGCGCGTGGCGCGATCGATCTCGGCATCCGAGGCGCCGTACTCCTCGTTGATGATCGGGACGTGCGCCGGATGGATGCAGGAGGCCGTCGTGAAGCCGAGCGCCCGGCCGCGCTTCAGACCCGCGCGGTAGGATTCGAGATCGTTGATGTTGGCGAGCTGTCCCATCGAGCCCATCGGCAGGATACCGGCGGCGCGGCAGGCCGCGAGCCCATGCATGGCAAACACATACATGCTGTCGGCCGACGGGATGGCGCCGAGCTCGGTCGCCATGTCCTCGCCGCCCACCGACATGCCGGCCATGCGCGGCGACGCCGCGATGGCGTAGAGATGCGGCAGCGCCTCCGGCCCTTCGATCAGGACGAGGAAGCGCGTGTGGCCGACCTCCATACCCAGCGCCTGCTCGCGCGCCGTGACCAGTTCGCCGAGCAGCCGCAGGTGCTCCGGGCCCATCACCTTGGGCAGCATGAGGGCAGCCACGCCCGGCATGATTGCCGCCGCGATGTCCGGGACGGCAAGCTCGAGCGGCCGGTTGATGCGCACCACGACATCGGCGCCGTTCTGCGAGACCCGCGGCACCGCGGCCGGCAGCGCCTTGCGCGCCGCCTCCTTGTTCGCGGGCAGAATTGAATCTTCCAGGTCGAGGATCAGCGCGTCGGCGCCGCGCGTGTGCGCCTTGGCGAGGAAGCGTTCGGAGAGGACCGGAACGAACAGCAGCGATCGCCAGGCCGGCAATGGTCTCGTCATCTTGCGCGCCCTTCCTGCAGGATCTCGATATTGACGATCGCGTCGCGGTCCGGCTTGCCCGCCAGATAGTCGATGACGTTGCCGGCGGAGTCCCAGGCCATACGACGCAGGCCCTCTGCTGTGCTCGCGGCCATGTGCGGCGTGACGACGAAATTGTCGAGCGCGACCATGGGCGGCGGCTCCACCATCGGTTCGACCTTCAGCACGTCGACGCCGGCCGCCGCGAGATGGCCCGACCGCAGCGCGTTGTCCAGTGCCGCCTCGTCCACCAGGGTGCCGCGCGCGGTGTTGATCAGCACGGCACCGCGCTTCATGCGCCACAGGAAGTCGGCATTCACCAGGCCGCGGTTCTTTTCGTGAGCCGGCACATGCACCGTCACGATGTCCGCCCGGGCGAGGCCGGCATCGCGATCGACGATCGCCTCGTAGCCCGCACCGCGGATCGTGCCCGCGGGAATGAAGGGATCGTGCACCATCACTTTCATGCCGAACGCCGCGCAGAGCCGCGCCACGCGGGTGCCGATGCGACCGAAGCCGACGATCAGGATCGACCGGCCGCCCAGTTCGAACGTCGCGGACTGGCCCTGGACGCGCCACTGGCCGCGCCGGACGCTGTCGGATTGCTGGATCACGCGCCGCGCCAGGGTGAGCATCAGCATGAGCGCGTGCTCGGCGACCGAGGCGGCGTTGGCTTCGGGCGTTATCATGACCGCGATGCCGCGCTCGGAGAGCGCCGCCACATCGACCAGGTCGTAGCCGACGCCGTGCCGGCAGACGACGCGCAGCTGCCTCGCCTTGGCGACCAGCTCGCGATCGACCACCGTGCCGCGCACGATCAGGCCGTCGGCATGGCGCAGCCGCTCGGCGAGCGTACCGGGGGACGGATTGCCGGGATGGTCGAGGGTGACGCCGGGAGCCTTCAGCAGGCGATCGATCCCGTCAGCGTGGATGGGATCGGCAACAACGATATGCGGCATGATGGCGAAAGAACCTGACTAGAGGGGGGCGAAGCTTGCAGCCATCGCGTCCGGATTTCCACTGAACGCCGTCTCAGAAGCCGACGAAGGTCGTCGCTTCATCGACCGATTTGCGCTGCGATACCACGGCATTGGCGGGAAAGTCGTGATCCGGCCAGCCGAGTGCAATGCTCTTCATGATCACCTGGTTGTCGGCAATCCCGGCATGCTCCCGCACCACGGGCGATTGCATGATGCCCTGGCTGTTGATCACCGCGCCCAGCCCCCGCGACCAGGCGGCATTGACCAGCGCGGTCGCAACGGCGCCGCAATCGAAGGCAGTGTCGTCGCTGGAGGCCAGTTCGCGGTCATAGGTGACGATCACGCACACCGGCGCGTCGAACTGGCGGAAGCCGCGCAGCATCCAGTCCTGCCGCCCCTGCTTGTCGTCGCGCGCTATTCCCATCGCCCCGAAGAGCTGCTTGGCGACGCCGACCTGCCGTTCGCGATGGACCCCCTCGAAAGGTTGGCCGATCCGGAACTCGCGCGAGTGCGGTACGCCCGCCAGATTGCGCTCGGTGTTGCCTCGCCGGATGCGATCCAGCGGCTCGCCGGTGATGACGTAGAAATTCCAGGGCTGGGTATTCATCGACGAGGGTGCGCGCATCGCGAGCGCCAGGATTTCCCTGATCAGTTCCGGGGGAACCGGATCGGGCTTGTAACCGCGAATGCTTCGCCGGCCGAGTATGACGTCGTCGAATTCCATTTTTGAGTTTTCCTGAAGTGGCCGGACGTGCTCGATGACCGACACAAGCAAGCAGGCTTCGAAAAATCAAGCCGATGTTCTTCGGTGCGGATTCAGGCTTGGCGCGACCGCGACACCGCCAGGCAGCGCTTGATGTGCGCCCGGATCATCGATTGCGAAACGCCTCGGCCATGCGCTGGAACGCTTCCTCGAGAACGCCGCGATAGTCGGCCGGCAGGCCAGAGTCCTCCAAGGCGCGCCTCATGCACATCATCCAGGCATCGCGCTCGGCGGCACCGATGGGAAAAGGCCGGTGCGCGGACATGATGCATTTGTGGTCGGGGCGCTGGAAATAGAGCGGCGGCCCGCCGAGCCAGCCGCTCAGGAACTCGAAGAGGCGCTCGCGCACAGTGGTAAGGTCCCGGGCGTGCAAGGCGCGGATGCCGGCAGCCTCCGGGGCGCTGTCCATGATGTCATAAAAGCGGTCGACAATGCGCCGCACCATCGGTTCGCCGCCGACGATCTGATAGGCCGTCGGGCGTGGGGAGGTTCTGGTCTCGGTATCGGTCGCGGGGTCTATTGTGGAATCGGCGGAACTCATTTGAGCAAGGATAGACCGCCCCGAGACTGGCCCGTTGATCTGGATCAACGACGCTGGGCGGCGAGAAAGAAGTCCGCCGAGAACGCTTCGTTATTGCCTGCGCCGAAGGCATCCGAAGTCGAGGCCATGGGCATCGGATGAATGGTGCCCCCGGTCGGACTCGAACCAACACTTCCGTGAGGAAACCTGATTTTGAGTCAGGCGCGTCTACCAATTCCGCCACGGGGGCACGCTGTCGTGCGGCGGGAATAAAGCCGATGGGCGGAAGCGGGTCAACGCTTGCGAGCGGCCCGCCCGTCCGGTCTTATGCCTCCCCCATGCATCCCTACATCCACGCGCGCAACAATCCCGCCAAACCGGCCTATATCATGGCCGCCAGCGGCGAGACCGTGACCTACGGCCAGCTCGACGAGCGGTCGAACCGGATCGCCCAACTGTTCCGCTCGCTGGGGCTGAAGGCCGGCGACCATGTCGCGATCTTCATGGAGAACAACGCCCGGTTCTTCGAGTTCTGCTGGGGCGCCCAGCGCTCGGGCCTGATCTACACCGCGATCAGCTCGCGCCTCACCACCGCCGAGGTCGACTACATCGTGGGCGACTGCGGCGCCAAGCTGTTCCTGACCTCGACGTACCTGGCCGAGCGTGCCGCCGAGCTGGCGCCGCTGATGACGGGCGTGCCCGCCGCCAACCGCTACATGGTCGACGGCACCATCCCGGGCTATCGCGCCTGGGAGGAGACCGTCGCCGCCCAGCCAGCGGAGCCGATCGCCGACCAGATCATGGGCCGCGACATGCTCTATTCGTCGGGCACCACGGGCCGGCCCAAGGGCGTGCTGCCGGTCGGCGAGCCGCAGCCGATCGACGCCGACAACGCGCTGATCCAGATCAACCGCAAGCTCTACGGGGTGGGCGAGGACACCGTCTATCTCTCGCCGGCGCCGCTCTATCACGCCGCGCCGCTGCGCTTCAACATGACGGTGATGCGGCTCGGCGGCACCTGCATGCTGATGGAGAACTTCGACGCCGAGGAATTCCTGCGCCTGGTCGGCCGCCACAAGGTCACGCACACGCAGCTCGTGCCCACCATGTTCGTGCGCTTCCTCAAGCTGCCCGACGAAGTGCGGCTGCGCCACGACGTGTCGTCGCTGAAGTGCGCGATCCACGCCGCCGCGCCCTGCCCGATCCCCGTGAAGGAGAAGATGATCGCGTGGTGGGGCCCGATCATCTGGGAATATTACGGCGGCACCGAAGGCAACGGCCTCACCATGTGCAACTCCCAGGAATGGATGGCGCACAAGGGCACGGTCGGCAAGGCAATGGTCGGCACGCTCAAGATCTGCGGCGACGACGGTGCCGAGCTGCCGGCGGGCGAGTCCGGCACGGTCTATTTCGCCGACGGCAATCCCTTCAAGTATCACAACGACCCGAAGAAGACCGAGGAGTCGCGCCATCCCAAGGGTTGGACGACGCTGGGCGACGTGGGCTACGTCGACGCCGACGGCTTCCTGCACCTGACCGACCGCAAGGCGTTCATGATCATCTCCGGCGGCGTGAACATCTACCCGCAGGAAGCCGAGAACCTGCTGATCAACCATCCCAAGGTGATGGACTGCGCGGTGTTCGGCGTGCCGAACGCCGACTTCGGCGAGGAAGTGAAGGCGGTCGTCCAGCCGCGCGACATGTCCGACGCCGGCCCCGCGCTCGCCGAGGAGCTGATCGCCTACTGCAAGCAGAACCTCTCGACCATCAAGTGCCCGCGCACCATCGACTTCGAGGCCGAGCTGCCGCGCCATCCGACCGGCAAGCTCTACAAGCGCCTGCTGCGCGACCGCTACTGGCAGGGCCGTGAAACCAAGATCTGATTGACAAGGAGCATCGCCATGAAAGCAGCCGTCGTCACCGATCAGGGCGTCAAGGTCCAGGACGCGCCGAAGCCCACGCCCAAGGCCAACGAGATCCTGATCAAGGTCCGCGCCGCGTCGCTGAACCGCGCCGACCTCGCGGTGGCGTCCGGCCATCGCCACGGCACCGTCGGCGGCGCCGGCACGATCGTGGGCCTCGAATGCGCGGGCGAAGTCGAGGCCGTCGGCGCCGACGTGAAGGACTTCAAGCCCGGCGACCGCGTGATGAGCTCCGCCGCCGGCGGCTTCGCCGAGTATGCCGTCACCGACTCCGGCCGCGCCCACAAGGTGCCCGCCAACAACATGAGCTGGGAACAGGCCGCCTGCATGCCGGTCGCGGTGCAGACCATGCACAACGCGCTGGTCGGCGCCGGCCGCCTCAAGAAAGGCGAGTCGGTCCTGATCTCGGGCGCGTCGTCGGGCGTCGGCCTGCTCGGCATGCAGATCGCCAAGCACATGGGCGCCTCGATCGTGATGGGCACCTCGACCAACGACGGCCGCCGCGCCAGGCTCAAGGAGTTCG
>JBGAIW010000051.1:0-30218 GCA_044225265.1 Reyranella sp. | reverse complement strand
ATTGCTCAGCCTTCGACGGCAGAGCGCGTGATCGAGCGAGTGGGAGTCGATGTCGGCAGTTGAACAAGGCAGCCATGGACGCTGGTGGAACGATCCGCTGGTGCTCTCGGTCAACGCGCTGGGCCTGACCCAGATCACGGCGTGGGGCACCAGCTACTACTGCCTCGGCGTGCTGGCCAAGCCGATCGTTGCCGAAACTGGCTGGGCAATCGGCACTGTTTTTTTGGGCTTTTCCATCTCGCTGCTGGTGATGGGCTTCATCTCGGCTTGGGTCGGCAAATTGATCGACCGCGTCGGTGCGCGCCTTGTGATGTCGGCCGGCACGGTCGTTATCTCGGCCGGGCTGTTCGCGCTCTCGTTGGTGCGGAACGAGTTCGAGTATCTCAGCGTCTGGGCGCTGCTCGGCGTCGGCATGCGCTGCGCCCTCTACGATGCGGCGTTCGCAGGGCTGGTGCAGGTGGTCCCTTCTCGCGGCCGGCGGGCAATTTCCTATCTCACCCTCTACGGCGCCTACGCTTCGACGATCTTCTGGGTGATCGGCCATTACCTCAACGAAGCGCACGGGTGGCGCGAGACGCTGGTGATCTTCGCCGCGATCAATCTCGCGGTGTGCTTGCCGCTCAACTGGCTCGGCCTCGCGCGGCGTGAACCGGAAACCGCTACGGAGGCCGCCGCGAGTGTGTCGTCACCCGACGGTCCCGTGCTCGAAGGCCGCCAACGCACGGTCGGCATCGCGCTTTTCGCGCTCATCATGTCACTGAACGGCTTCGTCTTCGGTGTTGTCTCGATCCAGCTCGTGCCGCTGCTCGAATCGGCTGGGCTCGCAGTGGCGGCGGCGGTGTGGGTCGCCTCGCTCAAGGGCCATGGCCAGTTCGCCGGCCGGCTGGTCGAGATTTTTTTCGGCAAGAACCTCAAGGCCATGACTGTGGCGCGCATCGCAATGGGCATCATGCCACTGGCAATGCTCCTGCTGATGCTGGCGCAGGGCAGCCTGGTGCAGCTCGTGGTTTTTGCCTTGCTGCTCGGCGCCTCGCAAGGCGTGATCACCATCGTGCGCGGGGCGCTACCGTTGGCGCTGTTCGGAACCAAGGGCTACGGCGCGGTGCTCGGCCTGATCGCCACGCCGATTTTGTTCGTCAACGCGCTGTCGCCGGCGGTCTTCGCGTTCATTGTGGACTGGATTGGCTGGCAGAACGCGGTCTATGCGTTGCTCGCCAGCGCGATGGTGACCTGGATCGCCATCGAGATGATGTCCCGTTGGTACGAACGCGCGCTAGCCGCTCGCCAATGAACGGCGCCGCACGCCTTGTCGCCATCGTCTGCGCAGCGCAGGTGCTGGTGCAGCTCGGGGCCGGCTACTGGCCGGTGCTGATGCCTGACATGATGAAGCTGTGGTCGCTGTCGAACAGCGAAGCCGGCTGGATCACGTCGTCGTTTTACGCGACCTATATGGTCTCGGTGCCTCTGCTGGTGACCCTGACCGACCGCATCGACGCCAAGCGCGTCTATCTGTTCGGTGTGGGTGCCACAACGGTGGCGCATTTCGCCTTCGGCCTGTTCGCCGACGGTTTTTGGTCGGCGCTCGCCCTGCGGGGCTTGGCCGGCATCGGCTGGGCCGGCACCTACATGACCGGCCTGAAACTGCTCGCCTATCAGGTCGATTCCAAGATGATGTCGCGCGCCGTCACTGGTCACGCCGCGAGCATCGGCATCTCGGGCGCGGCGTCGTACTTGGTGGGCGAGATCCTGGCGCACGAGTTCGGCTGGCGGATCGCCTTCGCCAGCGCCGGTGTCACTGCTGCGATCGCCTGGCTCACCGTCGCCCTGTTCGTGCCGGCGCGGCCGCCACCCGCACCCAAGCCCGGCGCACCGGCTCAGGGATTCGCGGCGCTGTTCGATTTCCGTCCGGTGATCGCCAACCGCTCGGCCTTCGCCTACTCGCTGGCCTATTGCGTGCACACGCTCGAGATGAATGCGCTCCGCGGCTGGGGCGTGGCGTTCCTCGTCTGGGTCGCGGCCTCGACGGGGGCGGCCGGCGGCCTGTTCTCGCCGGCCGTGGTCGTCACCGTGCTCGGTCTGCTCGGTACGGCGGTGAGCGTGCTCGGCAACGAAGCCTCGATTCGCTACGGCCGGCGGCGGCTGGTCGCGACGGCGATGATCCTCTCGATCCTGATCGGCGGCTCGATCGGCTTCCTCGGATCGATGGGCTACTGGATCGCGGTCGGCCTGATCGTGGTCTACGGCATGGTGATCTGGCTCGACTCCTCGTCGCTCACCGCCGGTGCGGCCGGCGCGGCCGATCCGGCGCGCCGCGGCGCCACGCTCGCGGTGCATTCGATGCTCGGATATGGCGGCGGCTTCATCGGTCCACTCGCGGTCGGCTGGGTGCTCGATCTGTCCGGCGGAATGTCGCCGATGGCATGGGGTCTCGCCTGGGCGACTGTCGCCGCATTAATGGTGCTGGCGCTCGCGGCGTTCCTCTACATCCGACCGCGTGACCTAGAGGGCGACAGCAAAAAGTGAGTCGCGTTTGGCGGGCAGTTTCTGCTCGCCGTCGTCCACGGGTACAACAACAGGAACAACAACTTCCGGACAGAAAAAATGTAGGAAAAATCCAAACGCGGCAGGGACCGAATTACCGCTACCCGGGTACCCGCCTGGGAGGACCCGTTGAGTGCGGGGCGAGGGCGGCCCGCGTTAACGACTTACCAAGCCGTTAACTCCGTTAACCGTGAAATTCGATTACTCACACTGGCGCCGGGCCGCGGCTCGAATTACCCGCTGTGAATTATTGATGGGAAGGACCCACTCGGGGGCCGTTCCTGACGGAGACAGGACACTTGGGGCCCGCTCTGAAACCCAATGGATTTCTGTTTGCGGACAGGTTGGACGCGTTGACCGGTACCTTAAATGTCGAAGGCGTCAGTTTCCGTTTCCGTAGTTACATACCGCGCGTTTCATCAAATTTCGGAATACTCCACTAGCGCGGAGCATCGGCTCGAAATACCCGATCGACTGAAGAGGCCGGAAGTACCTTGAAGGCTCTTCTTCGAGTTATCTTGCTGCGCCTTTCCGTAACTTGATGACTTCGGCACTTGGCCGCTTGGTGATGCCGGCCAATTCGGAGGCAAGCTGTCTCGCGATTTGCTCGCCGGCTTGCCTCACGGGATTTGCCGAGAGGTGAGCGTACTTCGCAGTGGTAGTCGGAAGAGTGTGGCCGAGCAGTGCGCCAATGATTGGCAATCCTTGATGCAAGCCGACACCCTTGCTCGCGAAGGTGTGACGCAGATCGTGCAGCCGGACGCCCTGCAAGCCCGCCTTCTTCCTGATGCGCTCCCAAACGTGACTCAAGCCGTCGAAGTGTCGCTTCGGATCGGCCAATCGACTGGGAAGGACAAAGGGGCAATCCTCTTTGCGAGGAAGCTGGTCGAGCACGCTTAGGACAGGCGCAGACAGATACTTGGTCTGCTGCCCGGTCTTGGAAGTCGGTAACAGGATTACACCCTGGTCTCGATCGATGTAGTCCCATCGGAGAGAAAGGATTTCGCTTTTGCGGCTCCCCGTGAAGATCAACAAACGAAGCGCGGCGATTGCTTGCCACGGTTCGGCGGCGGCCCGTTCGACTTCGGTGAGAACCTTCCCGAGGCGCTTGAGCTCCTCAGCTGCCAAGAACCTTTCCCGAGACTTCTCCGGAAACTTCTCAACGGCCTGCACTGGGTTGTATCGGTCCTCTCGCAACCCCCAAACGGCCGCAAGCGACAGCATCTTGCTAAGTAGCGCGCGTACACGATTAGCCAAGACGGGGGTCTGTCGTACTTTGCCCAGATCCTTCTTTCGTCTTGAAGGTCGCTGAGCCGCTGCATGGACAACCTTTGCAATGTCGGCGCTGGTCAGGTCGACCACTTTGCGCGTCCCGATCAGCGGCAGGATGTGGTTGTCGATAAGGCGCTGATCCTCGCGCGCGGACCTCGCTCCTTTTCTAGTGTTAGCGTGCTCACTGACGTAGCGACGGCAGAACTCCTTCACGTTGGAGGCTTCTCTACGTTCCGCCAGCGCGCCTGCCGGATCTCCGCCATTGGAAATTTTGGCTTGTGCTCCGAGTGCGAGCTTTCTTGCTTGGTCGACAGTGATTGGACCGAAAGCGCCAAGCGTCAGTTTCCGCTGTGCCGCCGACCTCCCGCCGCCACCGACCCTGTACTTGAAGACGAAGATCCGTCTTCCACTCGGATGCACACGGCATCCAAAGCCAGGCAATGCATCGTCCCAGGCAGTGAACTCGATGTCCTTTGGTCGTAAGGCGTCTACGCTGCGCTTTGTGAGCTTCACCGATCTCCCCCGTCTGCGGATGTTCTGGAACCACCGCGGAACCACCGTCACTCAGGTCACGGCGTACATTGACGCGCGAGAGGGGGCAGGAAATCAAGGAATTTCGAGGCTTTTCGGGGTATAGCGGCGGCCATCGTATCCCCACGTACAGCCAAGCATCTGACTACGGATCAGAAGGTTAGGAGTTCGAATCTCTTCGGGCGCGCCACTTTCTCCCATCGCTAGCTGACCGAAACGCCTGCCGCCGAGAGCAGCGTCCTGGCCGCCGCTGCCGCGGCCCGCGCCACGGTCGGGTCGCGCCGCACCAGGGCGGCGGCGATCGCGCCGTCGACCAGCAGCATCAGCTGCAGCGACAGGCCCTCGGGATCGGCCACCTCGGCCCGCTTCAGCAGCTCGCGGAACCATTGCCGGCGCATTTCCTTGAAGGCGAGGGCGATCTCGTTGGCGGCATGCCGGGGGTCCTTGAGCTCGGCCACCGCGTTGACGAAGGCACAGCCGCGGAACCCGTCCGATCCGAACGCCCGCTCCAAACGCTCGAAATCGTCGAGAATTTGCCGGCCCGGCGGCTTGGTCGAGGTCGGCACCAGCCGCAGGCGGCGCTGCAGGTAGGCCACGATCAGCGCGTCCTTGGACGGGAAATGGTTGTAGAGCGTGCGTTTGCTGATGCCGATCTCGGCCGCGATCGAGTCGACCCCGACCGCGCGCAGGCCCTGCCCGTAGAACAGCCGGTCGGCCGTCTCGAGGATGCGCTCGGGCATCGACCGCCGGGGCGGGGCCGGGGATTTCGGCGTGCGAGCCAAATTACACCGATCTGTTTACATCTGTGACGCGCGCAAAAAGGCTACTACACAGACCTGTGTAATGCGAGCTTCCCTTCCGATCCTGATCGCCACCGCCCTGATGCTGAGCATCGCCATGGGCCTGCGCCAGAGTCTGGGTCTCTTCCTCCAGCCGCTGACCCGCGACCTCGCGATGGCCGTCGCCGATTTCACGATCGCCATCGCGGTCCAGAACGTCGCCTGGGGCCTGCTGCAGCCGGTCGCGGGTGCCCTGGTCGATCGCTGGGGCTTCCGGCCGCTGCTCGTGGGCGGCGCCGCCGCGTATGTCGCCGGCCTGGTCGTGCTGGCACTGGCGCAGGGAACGATCGGCGTGGTCATCGGCGCCGGCGTTCTGATCGGCACGGCCCTCGCCTGCACCGCCTCGGCGATGGCCCTCGCCGTCGCCTCGCGGGCGGTGCCGGCCGGCAGGCGCAGCAGCGTACTCGGCATCGTGACGGCCGCGGGCTCGCTGGGATCCGTGATCGCGGCTCCGCTCGGCCAGTATCTTTCCGACAGCGCGGGCTGGCGCACCGGCGCGATCGGCTTTGCGATCCTGGGGACGCTGATGCTGCCCGCGGCGTGGCTTGCCGGACGAGTCGATCGCCTTGCCTTGCCGGTGCGCGCCGACGGGCCGTCCGACATCACGGCCCACGCCGCGCTCGCCTCGGCCTTGCGCAACCGCTCGTTCATGCTGATGGCGGCCGCCTATTTCGTCTGCGGCATGCAGCTCATCTTCCTCTCGACCCATCTGCCGTCCTATCTGGCGATCTGCGGCATGGACCCGATGCTGAGCGCCGAGGCGCTGGCGGTGATCGCGGCCTTCAACGTCGTGGGCAGCCTGTTCTTCGGCTGGGCCGGCGGCCGCTGGTCCAAGCAGCTGCTGCTCGGCATGCTCTACACCGCCCGCTCGATCGTGCTGGCTGCCTACTTCGCTTTTCCGCCGACGCCGGCCGCCACGCTGGTGTTCGCCGCCTGCATGGGCTTTCTCTGGCTCGGCGTCGGTCCGCTGATCTCCGGTTCGGTCGCCGAGATGTTCGGCCTGCGCTGGCAGGCGATGATCCAGGGCATCGCCTTCATGAGTCACCAGGCCGGCAGTTTCGTCGGCGCATTGGGCGGTGGCGTGCTGTTCGACCTGCTGGGCTCGTACGATCTCGCGTGGAAGATCGGCGTTGCGACCGGGCTCGTGGCCGGCCTGCTGCAGATGATGTTCGCCGCGCCGCGTCTCGACCCGCCATTGGGCGCCCGATAGAGTGACGTCATGCGCGTCTTCCTGATCACCGGTGCCTCGTCGGGCATCGGCGCCGCCGCGGCCCGGCTGTTGGCTGCTCCCGACACCGCTCTCGCCCTGCATGCCCGCAAGAATCGCGACGGCCTCGAAAAAGTCGCGACGATCGCCCGTGCCGCCGGCGCGCAGACGCACCTCATCGAAGGCGATCTCGCCAGTGCCGGCACGCCGCAGTGGCTGATCGAGGAGACGGCGCGGAAATTCGGCCGCTTCGACGTGCTGATCGCCAATGCGGGCTTCGCCGACCGCCGCCTGGTCGGCGAGATCGACCGCGCCGGCTGGGACGCAAGCCTCGCCACCATGACCACCGCCTTCTTCGAGATGGTGACCGCGGCCAAGCCCTGGCTGATCAAGTCGGGGCGCGAGGGACGGGTGATCGCGGTGTCGTCGTTCGTGGCCCACGCCTTCGCCCGCGGCATCATGAGCTTTCCGGCATCGGCCGCGGCCAAGGCGGGGGTCGAGGCGCTTTCGAAGGCGCTGGCGGCCGATCTCGCGCCGTCGGGCGTCACCGTGAACTGCGTGGCGCCGGGCTTCATCGAGAAGGATGCCGGCACCCATGCCGCCGTGCCGCGCGAGCGCATGGAGAAGGTGAGCGAATCGATCCCGATGCGCCGCTACGGCACGCCGGCCGAAGTGGCGGCGGTGGTCGCTTTCCTGGCCTCGGGCGCGGCGAGCTACGTCACCGGCCAGACCATCCATGTGAATGGCGGGCTCACGCTCTAGGGCCTGCACTCCAGGACTGGCGCGACCCGAAACGAAAACGGCGGGACACCAGGTCCCGCCGTTGCGCAGTCCCGCGGAGCGCGGGAACTAGAGATTCTTCAGGACGTTCTCGGCCGTCGACACCTCGAAGGCGCCGGGCTTCTCGACGAACAGACCCTTGATGACCCCGTCCTTGACGATCATGGCGTAGCGCTGGCTGCGCACACCCATGCCGTTCTTGGTCAGGTCCATGCTCAAACCCATGGCGTTGGTGAATTCCGCGGCGCCGTCGCCGAGCATCATCACCTTGCCATCCGTCTTCTGATCCTTGCCCCAGGCTCCCATGACGAACGCGTCGTTCACGGAAATGCAGGCAATGGTATCCACGCCCTTAGCTTTGAGGGCGGCAGCTTCGGCCACGAAACCGGGCACGTGCTTTGCTGAACAAGTAGGTGTGAATGCGCCGGGCAGCGCAAACGCCACCACAGTTTTGCCCGGCGCGAATAGTTCTCCGGTCGTCACGGGTTTGGGTCCTTCCGGACCCATCATCCGCAACGTCGCGCTGGGCACTTTGTCGCCAACATTGGCCATCAAGTGCTCCTTCTCCAGACAGGCCGGACCCTAGGCGAGGGGTCGGACTTTGTCCATTGCCGGCCCCTTCATTCGATCGGCACCTTGATCTTTGCCCGGACAATCCCCATGGATTTGGAGGAACATAAATCGATGCCCGCGCCCAGCTCCCCTGCTGCCTCGCTGGTAGGCCGCTTCCTGGTGGCAGCGCCGTCCATGCCGGACGAGCGCTTCCAGAAGAGTGTCGTGTTCATTTGCAAGCACGACGACGACGGCGCGCTCGGCATCATCGTGAACAACAAGGTCGACGACCTGCCACTCGGGCAGGTCTTCAAGCAGCTCGGCATCGACGGGCCGGGCGGCGACTCGCCGGTGCTGTTCGGCGGACCGGTCGAAACCTCGCGCGGGCTGGTGCTGCATTCGGCCGACTACAAGCGCGACGAGACCCTGCTGATCGAGGGCGGCATGGCGCTCACCGCCTCGCTCGAGATCCTGAAGGACATGGCCGGCGGCGCAGGCCCGAAGAATGCCTGGCTCGCGCTCGGCCATTCCGGCTGGGCGCCGGGGCAGCTCGACCAGGAAATGCAGGACAATGCATGGCTTGTGGTCGACGCCGATGCAGAGCTTGTGTTCGACGCCAATTTCGACAGCAAGTGGCAGCGTGTGCTCGACAGGCTGGGCGGCAAAGGCCGTGCGGCGGGCCGCTTCGACCCGGCTTCCTACTCGCACCAGACCGGACGCGCATAAGCCCTGCACCGCGATGGTGCACCGGGTATGCGTTTTGCGACCTCAGATTGTGCTTTCTTTCAACAGACCAGCGGGCCTATAGGCGGAACTGCGCCTCCGCAGCCCTCCCTTCGCGGGGACGCCGCGTCGTCGGGACGCTCCCGCCTCCTCCCCAACCCCATTCGGAGGCAGGGGCGTCCCGCACTGTTTCCGAATGTCGACGATCAGGCTTTGCGGCGACCCCAGACGGGAACGAGACCGTTCGTGCCCTTCATCGACCCGCCATCCGGCGACAGAGTGAGCCGGTCGGTCCAGCCGTGGCTCCAGAACATCACGACTTGGCCGTTGCTGCAGGTCCACGTGCCCGTGAGGCGCGTGGCGGCCTGACTCAGCGTGCCGTTCGGATTGACCGTGACATCGCCGCCGATGAACCACGCCCAGAGACCGGGCAGGCGCGCACACACGCCGCCTGGGTCCGATTGGGGCGGGACTTGCGCGCCTTGCGACGGCGGGCGTCGACCGGGCGCGCTGTCGATGTTCGGGTTGAGGCGCCTTGCCAGCCCTTCGTCGGCATCGGCACCCGCCTTGTCGCCCAATTGCTCCTTGCAGATGTGGCGAAGCCAATAGGCATCGGCATCCGACGGATCGAGCCGGATCGATTGATCGAAATCGGCGATCGCGGACCTGCACTGGCCGGTCTGGCCATAGCTGACGCCGCGATTGAAGTAGGCCCATGCGAGGTCCGAGCCGCTCAGTTGGCCCGAACTGATGATCACCGTGCACGCGCTGATCTGAACCTCTTCCGGCACGCCGCCTTCGCCCTGGCACCATTGATATTGTTGGTCAGTCTGTCCGAGCAGCGGAGCGCTCGACAGCAACTGGGCGACAAGCAACAGCGCAAAGCCAATGGCAAGCGCGTGCGCCTTTGCGAACATTTTCGCCTCCAGCCCGAAGACAAATCTCCAGACTTTCAGCTAGCCTCGTAGTGCGCCGCCGACCTTGACCTGGGTCAACGGGACATCGTTCTGCGAGCCTATTCTGCCGCGGCCTTGGCGGTTGCCGGCGTGCGATAGGCGGCGAGCAGGGAGGCTTCACGCTCCTTCGCAGCCTTCACGTTCTTTTCCTTGATGTGGCCGAAGCCGCGCATGCTCTCGGGCACCGCGGCGATCTGCACCGCCATCGCGTGATTGTTCTGGTCGAGCGTGCCGAGCACGCTGTCGATCGTCGACTGGTACTCGCCGATCAGGCGGCGTTCCATCTTTCGCTCGTCGCTGTAACCGAAGATGTCGAGCCTGCTGCCGCGCAGGCGCTTCAACGACGCGAGCAGACGGAAGGCCGGCATCATCCAGCCGCCGAACTCCTGCTTCTTGAGCTGGCCGGTCACGGCATCGCGCTCGGCGAACAGCGGCGGCGCGAGATGGAAGGTGAGCTTGTAGTCGCCTTCGAACTGGCTGCCGAGCTTCTTCAGGAACTCGCCGTCGCTGTGGAGCCGCGCCACTTCGTACTCGTCCTTGTAGGCCATCAGCTTGTACAGCGACCTGGCCACCGCCTCGGCGAAGCCGGAACGGCCGGGCGTGCGCTCCTTCTCGAGCTTGGCGACGCGGTCGACGAAATCCTTGTAGCGCCGGGCGTAGGCCGCGTCCTGGTAGGCCGTCAGCAGCTCGACCCGCTTGGCGACGATCTCGCCCAGGGTGCGCGCCACGGGCTTTTCCGTGCGCAGCGTCGGCTTGGCGGCGGCCTGCACGGCGGCGATGTTGTGCGCCGCCAGCCGGCCCCACGCGAAGGTGCGCTTGCTGGTCTCGACCGCGACGCCGTTCAGCTCGATGGCGCGGCTGATCGCGTCGAAGGACAGCGGCAGCAGGCCCTTCTGCCAGGCATAGCCCAGCATGAAGAGGTTGGTGGCGATCGAATCGCCCAGGATCGCCGTGGCGAGGCCGGTGCCGTCGACGAAGGTCGTGGCGTCGTCGCCCGCGGCGTCGCGGATCGACTTCATCATCGCCTCGGCGCCGAGGTCCATGTCGCCGTTCATCACGAAGGCGGCGACCGGGGTCATGTAGCCGTTGATCACCGCCTTGGTGATGCCGGGCTCGATGCGCGACAGCGCGGCAGGCGAGGCCGCCACGACCATGTCGCAGCCCAGCACCAGGTTGGCGCCGCCGGCGGCGATGCGCACGGCGTGCAGGTCCTCGGGCTTCGGCGCGATCCGGATGTGGCTCATCACCGCGCCGTTCTTCTGGGCAAGGCCCGTGAAGTCGAGCACGGTGCAGCCCTTGCCCTCGAGATGGGCGGCCATGCCGATCAGCGCGCCGACGGTGATCACGCCGGTGCCGCCGATGCCGGTCACCAGGATGCCGTAGGCCTCCGACAGCGGCCGCAGGGTCGGCATCGGCAGCGACTCGAACGGATCCTTCTCGACGACCTTGAGCTGCGGCCGCTTGGCCTTGGCAGGTGTTCCACCATGGACAGATACAAAGCTCGGGCAGAAGCCGTTGAGGCAGGAGAAGTCCTTGTTGCAATTGCTCTGGTCGATCTGCCGCTTGCGGCCGAGCTCAGTCTCGAGCGGCTTCACCGACACGCAGTTGCTCTTGTCCGAGCAGTCGCCGCAGCCTTCGCAGACCGCGTCGTTGATGAACACGCGCTTGGCCGGGTCGGGAAAGGTGCCGCGCTTGCGGCGGCGGCGCTTCTCGGCGGCGCAGGTCTGGTCGTAGACCAGCACGGTGAGACCCGGGATCTCGCGCAGTTCGCGCTGCACGGCGTCGAGCTCGTCGCGGTGGCGGATGGTGACGCCGTGCGCGAAGCCGGCATTCATCGGGTACTTGTCGGGCTCGTCGGTGACGACGACCACCTTCTTGGCGCCCTCGGCCTCGACCTGGCGCGTGATCTCCGGAACCGTCAGCGGGCCGTCATGCGGCTGGCCGCCGGTCATGGCGACCGCGTCGTTGTAGAGGATCTTGTAGGTGATGTTGACGCCGGCGGCCGCCGACTGGCGGATCGCCATCAGGCCGGAATGGTAATAGGTGCCGTCGCCGAGATTCTGGAAGATGTGATTGTCGGAGTGGAACGGCGCCTGGCCGACCCAGCCCACGCCTTCGCCGCCCATGTGGCTGATCAGCGAGGTGCGGCGCTCCGGCATCCAGATCGCCATGCCGTGGCAGCCGATGCCCGCCATCGCGCGGCTGCCCTCGGGCACGCGCGTGGAAGTATTGTGCGGGCAGCCCGAGCAGAAGAACGGCGTGCGCGCGACCTTGGGCGGCGGGGCGTTGAGCAGCTTCTCCTTGGCCTCGAGGCGGGCCATGCGCTGCTTGAGCTCGGGCGAGTCGCCCATGTGCTTCTGCAGCCGGCCCGCGATCACCATCGCGACCCCGGTCGGCGACAGCTCGCCCTCGCTCGGCAGGATGATGCGGCCGGTCTCGTCGGCCTTGCCGATCACCAGCGGCCGGCGGTCGGCCGGCGCGTTGTAGAGGACGCGCACCAGCTGGTCCTCGAGGTTGGACCGCTTCTCCTCGATCACGATCACTTCCTTGAGGCCTTCGGCGAAGCGCCGCGCGCCTTCGACCTCGAGCGGCCAGGTGACGCCGACCTTGTAGAGGCGGATGCCGAGCGCGCGGGCCTTGGCATCGTCGATGCCGAGATCCTCCAGGGCCTGGCGGGTGTCGAGATACGCCTTGCCGGTGGTCATGATGCCGATGCGGGCCTGTCCGGCCGGCGGATCGATGACGGTGCGGTCGAAGCCGTTGGCGCGCACGAACGCCTGCACCGCGGCCATCTTCGGCCCATGCAGCCGGCGCTCGGCCTCGAGCGGCGGATCGGGATTGCGGATGCCGAGGCCGCCCGGCGGCAACTGGAAGTCGGTCGGCATCGCGATCTGGATGCGTTCGGGATCGACCCACACCGAGGCGCCAGACTCGACCGTCTCCGAGATCGCCTTGAAGCCGATCCAGCAGCCGGTGTAGCGCGACATCGCGAAGCCCAGGATGCCGTAGTCGAGATATTCCTGGACGGTCGCGGGATTGACGACGGGAATCATCGCGGCGCTGAAGACCTGCTCGCTCTGGTGCGGCAGGGTCGAGGACTGGCAGCCGTGGTCGTCGCCGGCGAGCGCGATCACGCCGCCATACTGCGAGGTGCCGGCGGCATTGCCGTGCTTCAGCACGTCCATCGAGCGATCGACGCCCGGACCCTTGCCGTACCAGATCGAAAACACGCCATCGACCTTGGCGCCGGGGAAGAGGTTGGTCTGCTGGCTGCCCCACACCGCCGTCGCCGCCAGATCCTCGTTGAGGCCGGGCTGGAAGTGGATGTTGTTTTCCTTGAGGTATCGCTTCGCTCCCCACAGCGCGTTGTCGTACATGCCGAGCGGCGAGCCGCGGTAACCGGAGATGAAGCCGCCGGTGTTGAGGCCTGCCTTGAGGTCGCGCTGCCGCTGCATCATCGGCAGGCGGACCAGCGCCTGGATGCCGGTCAGGTAAACGCGTCCCTTGTCGAGGCGATAACGATCTTCAAGCGCGTAGTCGCCGAAAACGAGAGGAATGGGGGTGACGGTACTCATCGGCAAGCCTCCCGGGCGGCGGCTGAATGGGCGTTTAGACCGGGAGCATAGCGGGGCTGAGGCCCCCGCGAAACGGGTGCCTATTCTGCACGGCGCGGGCTCTCGGCGCTTCGCTTCGCTGCAGCGCCTGCCGCCCGCCGTCGCGCCTGAGAGGCGCGCTTAGTTCGTGGGCTTCTTGCCCTGCTTGTAGTTGGCGATCGCCGTCTTGAGCAGGCGATATTCGGTGCAGCCGAAGACGCAGAGCGAATCGAGCTTGGCGAGATGCTGCTCGGCCTGCGGCAGCTGGTCGAGCATCAGGTAGGCCTCGCCGACATACTCGTGCGCGCCGATGTGCTTGGGATCGATGCTCAGCGCCTGGTTGTAGTACTGGAGCGAACCGTTGGGGTCGCCCGACTTGCGCGTCGCATAGCCCATCAGGTTGTAGGCGTCGGCGTTCTTGGGGTCCTTGGCCACGACCTGCTGCAAGAGCGGCATCGCGCCCTTGTAGTCCTTGGCCTCGATCAGCGCTTTGGCGCGCGTGTAGTTGGCGTCGGCCGGCTTGGCCGCCGGCGTGTCGACGCTGGCGCCGCCACCGCCGCCGCCCGCGGCAAGAGCCGCACCGCCGACGCCGAAAGCCAGGGCCGTCACTGTCGCGAGAAGGATGGAGCGCATGGGTTTCTCCTCTCTGGGTCGATTGTTGCCGCCCGGCCGCGCCGGGCAACCGGTTTAAGATGACAATGGCGTGAGTTCGCTGGCCCGCTTCACCGGGCGCACGTCCAGGCGCTCGCGCCGGCCGCGGATCTCGACGTAGTGATGGGGCGCGCCCGCCACGGTGACGCCGGAGCGTTCCAGCAACTCCTGCGATACGACCAGTTCGACGGCGAATTCCTTGGTCATCGATTCCAGCCGGCTCGCCGTGTTCACGACGTCGCCGATCGCGGTGAGCTGCGTGGCGCGCTCGTAGCCCATCTCGCCCACGATGGTCGGTCCGGCATGCAGGCCGATGCCGATCCGCAGGGGAAGATCGAGGTCGCCCGAGAGCGCCTCGTTCAGGTCGTCGAGGGCGAGGCTCATGCGCCGCGCCGCTTCCAGGGCCTGCCTGCAGGCCAGCGCCGGATCGCTGTCGAGGCCGAAGATCGCCATCACGCCGTCGCCGATGAACTTGTCGAGCCTTCCGCCGGCCGCCTCGATCGCCTGGCCGGTCGCGCGGAAATAGCGGTTGAGCAGGAAGACCACGTCATAGGGCAGCTTGCCTTCCGAGATCGAGGTGAAGCCGCGCAGATCGGCGAACAGGATGGCGACGTAGCGCTCGCCGCCGTGGGCCTGCGGCTGGCGGCGATAGGCCTCGATCGGCCCGGCGCTCGCCGGCAACAGGGGGGCGATCCTGTAGCGGCCGGGCGGCGGCCTGAGCTGGCAGGCCAGCCGCACGTTGGCCGGAGCGCCGACCCGGGCCAGGACCTCCTCCTCCTCGGGGGACGGAGGCGACAGGCGCTCGATGTCGTCTCCGCCGATGCGCACCCGGCAGGTCGAGCAGCGGCCGCGCCCGCCGCACACCGAGGCGTGCGGGATGCCGGCGATACGGCTCATCTCCAGGACGCTGAGCCCGGTCGGCTGCGAGACGATGCGCTTGTTGCCGTAATCGAGATTGACCACGCCGGCGCGGCGCTCCCAGGCGTCGCGCAACGGCCGCGCGCCGAGACAGGCCAGCAGCAGCACGCCGGCGCCGATCATCAGCATGTCGGAAATCATGTAGATGCGGGCCACGCCGGCATCGTCGGGTGCGTTCAGCTTGGCGAACAGTTCGCGCAGGAAGCCCGGCTGCTGCGCGAGCTCGGCGAAATCGCGCAGCGCGATCGCCGCGCCGCCGATTCCGGCCGCCGGCACCAGCAGCGCCACGGCATAGAGGAGCGGCAGCCAGTCGCGATACCAGGGGCGCAGGCGCCACGCGAAGTGCAGGCCGATGCAGGCGTGGATCCAGACCACGAAGGGCAGGGCGAACTGGCGCGTCACGCCCCACCAGCCCCCGGCCACCAGCGAACCCAGCACCCAGGGATAGCCGCTGGTCACGCCGAAATAGTCGTGAGCCACCCTTGTGCCGATCACGTGCACGGTGCCGAGCGGCACGATCAGTCCGCCCAGCAGGAGCTGCGTCCATTCCCAGGGCGACAGCCTGAAGGCGCGGCGGCGGAACAGCGCCCAGAGGGCGAGCGAGAAATGCAGCAGCAACGCGCCGTACAACACGATCTGGCCGGGCAGGCCCTGCCAGAGGAAGACGAACCAGATGCGGCCGGCTTCGACGACGCGCAGCGAGATCAGCCCCAGCGCGTGATTGAGCAGATGCGTGCTGACGTAAAGGAGAAGGACGTAACCCGACCAGAGGCGAAGCCGTCCGACCATGGTCAGCCGCCGACGCTCCTATTTGAGGAGCGACAGCACCGCTTCGGGCGGCCGGCCGAGCGCGGCGCGCTTGCCCGAGACCACGACGGGGCGTTGCAACAGGATCGGATGCGCGGCGATCGCCTTGGCGACGTCCGCACGTGTGAGGTCCGCCCTCTTCTTGCCGAGCGTCTTGAACTCCGGTTCGCCATCGCGGATCAGGTCCTTCACGTCGCCGCCGACCAGTTCGATCAGCTTCTCGACCTCGGCCTTGCTGGGCGGCTGCTTGAGATACTCGCGGATCGCCGGATCTATTCCCTTGCTCCTGAGCAGCTCGAGCGTCTGCCGGGACTTGCCGCAGCGCGGGTTGTGCCAGATCGTGATGGTCATGAGCGAAGCTTGGCCGCAGCCTCAGGCCTCGTCCAGTGCGTCGATGCTCGCGGCATCGATCACTTTTCTGGCGAGCTCGTAGTCGAAGCCGCCGCGGGCCATGGCGGCGAGGTCGCGGTCGCGCTTGTCCTTGCGGTCTTTCTGCACCCTGAACGGGCCGATGCGCCGGCGGCGGGCCAGCGCGACAGCCGCCTTCCATTCGCGCTGGCGGGGATCGGTGTCGAGTTCCTGGTCGAGCGCGGCCATCGCCTTGTCGAGCGTTTCGCCGTCGACGCCCGCCATCCTCAGCTTCTGCTTCGTGAGCCTGGTCGAGGTGCCGCGCCGGTGCAGGGCGCGAGCCTTGGTCTGGGCGAAGGCCTTGTCGTCGATCACGCCGGCATCGACGAACCTGGCGACGATCTCGGCGATGGCACGGCCGACATCCTCCATCACCGGCGCGTCGAGCATCTCGGCCTTCCTGACCCGCCGCTGCAGGACGCGGCGCAGGCCCTCGGCCGTGGCCGGATAGCGCTCGAGATAGAACGTCGCGGCGTTCTGCAGGTATTTCGCGGTGATCGGCCGGCCGACCTTTTTCATGGCCGGCGCTTCAAGGGCGGAAACCGAAGCTGCGCGGGCCCGGCTTGCGCATCGGCGCGGCGAGATTGGCGAACTCGCAAAGCAGCCGGCGCGTGTCGCGCGGATCGATGATCTCCTCGACGCCGAAGCGCTCGGCGGTGCGGAAGGGCGAGCGCACCTTGTTGAGGCGCGCCTCGATGGCGGCGAGATGCGCCGCCGGATCGGCCGCCGCCGCCAGTTCGGCCTTGTAGGCGGCCTCGATGCCGCCTTCGAGGGGCAGCGAGCCCCAGTCGCCCGACGGCCAGGCGTAGCGGAAATTGTACTTCTGCCAGTTCTGGTGCGCCGCGCCCGCCACGCCGAACGACTTGCGCATCAGGATCGAGCACCACGGCGCCTTCGACTGATAGACGGCGGCGAGCGCCCGCGCGCCGTGCCGGATGGTGGCGGCCTTCTCGCCGGCGACGCCGATCACGAATCCCGGAATGTCGACGAAATGCACCACCGGCAAGTGGAAGGTCTCGGCGAAGTCGACGAAGCGGATGACCTTGTGACTGGTGTCCGCCGTCCAGCCGCCGCCGTAGAAGAAGGGATCGCTCGCCATCACGGCCACCGGCCAGCCATCGAGACGGGCGAGGCCGGTCACCACCGAGCGGCCCCACATCTTGCCGATCTCGAAGAACGAGCCGCGGTCGACGCAGGCCTCAACGATCGGCCGCACGCGGTAGACCTTGCGGCGGTCGCGCGGAATGGCGTCCATCAGCGCCGCTTCGCGGCGGTTGGGATCGTCGCCGCCCGGCCGGCGCTCGGCCAGGCTGTCGATCGAGGAGGGGAGATACGACAGGAACCGCCGCGTGCGGGCGAACGCCTCGTCCTCGCTTTCGACCTCGTCATCGACCGCACCGTTGCGGCCATGAATGTCGGTTCCGCCCAGCTCTTCCTTGGAGACCTTCTCGCCGAGCCGCGCCACCACCGGCGGGCCGGCCACGAACATCTGCGAGATGCCCTTCACCATCAGCGAATAGTGCGAGGTCGCCAGGCGCGCCGCGCCGAGACCCGCCACCGAGCCGAGGCCCAGCGCCACCACCGGCACCCTGGCGAGGTTGTCGACCACGAACTCCCAGCCGGGATTGCGCGGCACGTAGGTGAAGCCCGTCATTTCGTAGGTCTTCACCGAGCCGCCGCCGCCGGTGCCGTCGACCAGGCGGACCATCGGGATGCCGAGCTCGCCCGCCATCTGCTCGGACATCATCTGCTTTTCCCAGATCGAGGCGTCAGCCGCGCCGCCTCGCACCGTGAAGTCGTCGCCGCCCACCGCCACGGTGCGGCCGTCGATGCGGCCGCGGCCCATCACGAAGTTCGACGCCATGAATTCGGTCAGCCTGCCGGCCTCGTCGTACTCGGCCTTGCCTGCGATGGCGCCGATTTCGTGGAAGCTGTCCTTGTCGAGCAGCCGATCGATGCGCTCGCGCACCGTCAGTTTGCCGCCGTCGTGCTGGCGCTTGATCTTGTCAGCGCCGCCCATTCGCCGCGCCATCTCCTCGCGGCGGCGCAGTTCGTCGATCTCGGGTTGCCAGCTCACGCCGCGCTCCTCAGGGGGATGCCTACCATCTGCTCGAGCTCGGCGATCGCCACGTCGGGATCGCCGACCTTTATCGTGCGCATGCCGAGCGCGCGCGCCGGTTTCAGGTTGATGCCGAGATCGTCGAGATAGATGCAGTCTTCGGGCGCGACGCCCAGAAGATCGCATGCATGGCGGTAGATGCGCGGGTCCGGCTTGCGCCAGCCGAGCCTGCTCGATTCGACGACGTGCTCGAACAGCGTCATGATTTCCGCGACGGCGCGGGCCTTCTCGGGTGTGCGCGACATGCCGGGCCCCTCGCCGTGCTTCATGTTGTTGGTGATGCAGGCCACCCGGAACGCGGCCTTGCACCGGCGCAGCGCCTCGACCATCTGCGGCCGAATGTCGCCGCTCAGGGAGCGCAGCACCCGCCAGCCGTCGACCCGGTGGCCGAGCGCCGCCGCCTCGGCGTCGAACAGGCGGACGAACTCCTCCAGCGACACCTCGCTTCGTTCCATTTTGGCCCAGGCATTGGTGTCGGGATTGCGCGCATTGAGCATGCGAATGAAATCTTCGGGAAGTCCGGCCTCGAGCTCGTATTTCCGGAAGGCTTCGAAGGGACTGCTGAGGATCACCCCGCCGAAGTCCCAGAGCACGGCGCGGGGTGTATTTGCATGGCTCATATTCATGGTCCTGCGACGGAGTTTACCTTGTTCCTGCCCAAGTCCGTCTCTATCTCACGCCCTTCCTAGGCGACGGGCTGGATATTGACCACCTGTTCGCCGCAACACCGGTCAGGAATTCGGATATGAGCGAAGCAGCGGTATTGCCGCGCGACAGCGTCGTGCCACAGATGGCGGACGACATGGTGCGAAGCGACGGGCGCAATCGCCGCGCCGCCGAGACGCGCCGCAAGATCATCGAGGCGGCCAAGGCGATGATCGCCGAAACCAGCGAGGCCCCGACGGTGGTCGGCGTGGCCCGCCGGGCCGACGTCTCGGTCCGCTCGGTGTTCCAGCACTTCAAGGATGTGCAGTCACTTTTCGTAACTGTGGCCGACTGCATCCGGGCCGATCTGGTGATTCCGGAGAACCAGCCTGCCAGCCGCCCCCTCGGGACCCGGATCGACACGTTCGTGGGCGACCTGGCGACGATCTACGACAAGGTCGTGCCGCTGAAGGTCGCCTCGGGTCAGTTTGCCACCCATCCCGCCCTCATCGAGCGCTCCCTGGACGCCCGGCGTCAGCTGCGGGATGCCACCTTCGAGGTGTTTGCACCCGAATTCGCCAATCTCGGCGAGGCCGCCCGTGACGAACTGGCGGATGCCATCGGGGCCGCCCTGTCGCTCGACGCCTGGACGGTGCTGCGCCGCCGCGACGGGCTCAGCCTCGAGCGGGCGATCGCCGTTTGGCGCCTGACCCTGACGGCCCTGCTGTCCCAGGCTCTGACCGCCCCAAAGGGCTGATTCGGGAGCTATCCCCGATTGACTTGGCCTTTACGATCATGGACTTAAGGGCCCCGAAACCCCCTGTTTCCTGATCGTATCGTCGATGGCCAGCAGTCAGCTTCATGAGGACTTTTCCCGCGAGGAGCACGTCAAGGCGGGCTCAGATCGTGGGTTTGGCCAGGTTTTCGCGGGATTCTTCGCGATTCTCGCGGCCCTGTCGTGGTGGAACGGGCACACGACCTGGCACTACACCCTGCCGATCGCGGCCGCCTTTCTGATCGTCGCCTACGTCTATCCCAAGGCGCTCGGCCCGCTGAACCGGCTATGGCTGAAGTTCGGCCTGCTTCTCTACAAGGTCATGAACCCCCTCATTCTGGGGTTGCTGTTCTTCGTGACCATCATGCCGATCGGCCTGGTGATGCGGGCGTTCGGCAAGGATTTCCTGCGGCTCAAGCTCGACCGCAGCGCCAAGACCTACTGGATCGAGCGCACCCCGCCGGGGCCGCCGCCGCAATCCATGAAGAACCAGTTCTGATTTTCGAAAGGACTACGCGCCATGGGCTCCATTCTCGTCGAACTCTGGGCCTTCATGAGGGAACGCAAGAAGTTCTGGCTGCTGCCCATCCTGATCATGATGGTGATCTTCGGCGGCCTGATCGTGCTGACCAAGGGTTCGGCGATCGCCCCGTTCATCTACACGCTGTTCTAGGGAGCGGCCTCGACCATGCGCGTGCTGGGCATCTCGGCCTTCTATCACGACAGCGCCGCGGCGCTGATCGAGGACGGTCATCTGGTCGGCGCCGCGCAGGAAGAACGCTTCACGCGCAAGAAGCACGATTCGGGCTTCCCGGAGAAGGCGGTGCAGTACTGCCTCGACGAGGCGGGCATCAAGCTCGCCGACGTCGACTACGTCGCCTTCTATGACAAGCCGTTCCTGAAGTTCGAGCGCCTGCTCGAGACCTACCTCGCCTACGCGCCGCGCGGCTTCAACTCCTTCCGCATGGCCATGCCGCTGTGGCTGAAGGAGAAGCTGTTCCAGAAGACGCTGCTGCGCGACGAGATGAAGAAGTGGCAGCCGGACTTCGACTGGCAGAAGCGGCTGCTGTTCGGCGAGCACCACCAGAGTCATGCCGCCTCCGCCTTCTTCCCCTCGCCGTACGAGGAAGCCGCGGTCCTGTGCATGGACGGCGTCGGCGAATGGGCGACCACGTCGCTGGCCTGGGGGCAGGGCAACAAGCTCGAGATGCTGAAGGAGATCCACTTCCCGCACTCGCTGGGACTGCTCTATTCGGCGTTCACCTACTACACCGGCTTCAAGGTCAATTCGGGCGAGTACAAGGTGATGGGGCTGGCGCCGTACGGCGAGCCCAGGTTCAAGGACACGATCCTGAACAACATCATCGACCTGAAAGAGGACGGCACGTTCCGGCTCGACCAGAGCTACTTCGACTATTGCACCGGCCTGCGCATGACCAACGACAAGTTCGCCGACCTGTTCGGCGGACCGGCGCGCAAGCCCGATAAGGAACTGCTGACGCAGAAGCACATGGATCTCGCCGCCTCGGTCCAGGCCGTCACCGAGGAGATCGTGATTCGCCTCGCCCGTTCGGTGAAGAAGGAAACCGGCGCCAAGAACATCTGCCTCGCGGGCGGCGTGGCGCTGAACTGCGTCGCCAACGGCAAGCTGCTGCGCGAGAAGATCTTCGACGGCATCTGGGTGCAGCCCGCGGCCGGCGACGCCGGCGGCGCGGTCGGCGCGGCCTTCTCCGCCTATCACGGATTCCTCGGCCAGGCGCGCAAGCTCAACGGCCACATGGACGGCATGGCGGGCTCCTATCTCGGCCCCGAATTCAAGGACGACGAGATCGCCGAACGCCTGACCAAGGCGGGCGCCAGGTTCAGCCGCCTCACCTACGACCAGACGATCGAGCAGACCGCGCAGGCGCTGGCCGACGAGAAGGCCGTGGGCTGGATGCATGGCCGCATGGAGTTCGGTCCGCGCTCGCTCGGCACGCGCTCGATCCTGGGCGATGCGCGTTCGCCCTCGATGCAGAAGACCCTGAACCTCAAGGTCAAGTACCGCGAGTCGTTCCGGCCCTTCGCGCCGGCGGTGCTGCGCGAGGACGTCGAGAAGTATTTCGAGATCGATACCGACAGCCCGTACATGCTGATGGTGGCGCCGGTGGTCGAGAGCCGCCGCCGCAAGATGACGGCTGAAGAAGACAAGCTGTTCGGCATCGAGAAGCTGAACGTGCCGCGCTCGGACATCCCGGCGGTGACCCACATCGACTATTCGGGCCGCGTGCAGACCGTGCACAAGGAAACCAATCCGGCGTTCCACGACCTGATCTCGTCCTACAAGGCCAAGACCGGCTGCTCGGTGGTGGTGAACACCTCGTTCAACGTTCGCGGCGAGCCGATCGTCTGCACGCCGGAGGACGCCTTCCGCTGCTTCATGGGCAGCGAGATCGAGGTGCTGGTGGTCGGCAACTGCTTCCTCAGGAAGGAAGACCAGGATCCGGCCCTGAAGCTCGACTACAAGAACGCGTTCGAGCTCGACTAGCCGCATGCGGGCAGTCGTTTGCGATCGCCTCGGCGATCCGTCTGTCCTCAAGATCGAAGAGCGACCGATTCCTGAACCGGGTCCGACCGACATCGTGATCCGGGTCGGCGCGGCGGCGGTGAATTTTCCCGACGTGCTCACTGTCTCGGGCGACTACCAGCACAAGCCCGAGCTGCCTTTCGTGCCCGGCATGGAAGGGGCAGGCACCGTCCATGCCGTCGGCGCCGAGCGCGACGATTGGAAAGTCGGCGACAAGGCGATCTTCGGAATCCGGCCCGGAGCTTTCGCCCAATTTGTGACCGTGCCGCGCAAGGGCCGTTTGCTGCCGTTGCCCGAAGGCTGGTCGTTCGCCGAGGGCGCGGGCTTTCGGGTGGCGGCCACCACGGCCTATCACTCGCTCGTTCACCGCGCGGCGCTTCGAAAGGGCGAGGTGGCCCTGATCCACGGTGCGGCGGGCGGCGTCGGTCTGGCTGCGGTCCAGCTCGCCAAGCATCTCGGCGCGCGGGTGATCGCGACCGGCGGCGACGACCGGCGCCTGGCGATCGTGAAGCAGAACGGCGCCGATGAGGTGGTGAATTACCGGACGTCGGACTTCGTGACGACAGTGAAGGAGCTGACGGCCGGCAAGGGTGCCGACGTGGTCTACGACCCGGTGGGCGGCGAGGTCCTGGAGAAGTCCATGCGCGCGGCCGGTTACGGTGCGCGGCTGCTCGTGGTCGGATTCACGTCGGGCGGACCGAGCAAGCTCATGTCCAACCACGTCCTGATCAAGGGCCTCACCGTCATGGGCGTGCGCGCCGGCGAGACGCTCGTTCGCCAGCCGCACATGGGATACAGCTACGCGGAGCTGCCGAAGCTCGCCGCTCTCGGCGTGATGCGTCCGAACATCTCGCACCGCTTTCCGATGGACCGCGTCGCCGACGCCTTCCGGGTCCTGCTGGACCGTCAGGTCGTCGGTAAGGCCGTGATCGAGATGGAGTAGTCGTTCAGGCGTGCCATTCGAATGGCAGGTTCATGCCTCATTCCTGCTCCTCTCCCCCGCTAGGGGGAGAGGCGGGGAGAGGGGGAATGAACCGAACCATCCAGCGAGCACGTGACCTCAGGCGGGACGGAAGTCTCGCCGAGCGCAAGTGTTGGGAGCTTTTGCGGGCGCATCGATTGAGCGGCCTCAAGTTCCGGCGTCAGCACCCAGTGGGCCGATATTTTGCCGACTTCGCTTGTCCGGCGAAAATGCTGATCATTGAAATCGATGGCAATCATCACGCCGATCGGGCGGAGGCCGATGCGCGTCGGACGGCCGACTTGGAGCGTCAAGGCTGGAAAGTCATTCGCTTCGCCGCGAATGAAGTTGTTCAGAATCCTGAGGGCATCTGGGCTGCCATTCAGCTCGAGATCGATCCCTCGCGTAACCCCCTCTCCTAGCCTCTCCCCCTGGCGGGGGAGAGGAATATGAGTGGGAGATCCGCGCCTATTTCCACAGAATTGAAACGCGGCGGTCATTTTCCGACGCGTTCATGCTGCCGAAGCTCATGTTGCCGAACGCTTCGGGGTTGGACGCGATGATGACCTTCTGCGCCGGCACGCCCAGCCGGATCAGCTCGGCGGCGACGGAGCGGGCACGTGCCACGGCCAACTTGGCATTCAACTCCTTGTCGCCCAGCTTGTCGGTCTGGCCGACGATGCAGAAATCGACCGCCTGCTGCGCCTTGGCCTTGGCCGCCGCCTCGGCGATGACGGGCCTGGCCTCCTGACGAAGCGCCGAGCTGCCGAGATCGAACAGCACGAAGGGAGTGTTGGGCCCGATCGACATGCCGCGCACGCAACTGCCGACCGATTGAGCGAAGGACGGGCTCGCCAGCACCAGGGCGGCCGTCAGTACGGAAGCGAAGCGGATCATGGCAGTTCTCCCTTGAGCGCCATCTCGACGAATGGCAGCCGATCGTTGCCGAAAAACATCTTGCCGTCGACAAAACAGGTGGGGGCGCCGAACACCCCGCGCGCCACGGCTTCCTCGGTGACCATTTTGAGGCGATCCTTGACGTCGGCGTCCTGGATGCGCTGGCCGAATTTTGCGGCGTCCAGCCCGGCCCCGGTCAGCACCTTGGCGACTTCGCCGAGGTCGTTGAGGTTGCGGCCGTCGACCCACATCGCCTTGTACATGGCCGGGTGGTAGCGCTCGAACACGCCGTCGATCTGCGCGGCCGTGGCGCCCCGCATCAGGTTCAGCGTGTTCACCGGGAAGTGCGGATTGCGGTTGAACGGCACCTTGTAGAAGCGTGCCCACATCGGCATGTCGAAGGCGCTCCATTGGGACTTCAGGGCCACGGTCATGGGCGAGGCGTTGCCGGTCGACTTGAAAACCCCGCCCAGCAGCATCGGTTTGCGCTGCAATGCGGCGCCGGTGCGCTTGGCGATGGCCTCGACCTGGGTATCCGCCAGATAGGAATAGGGGCTGCCGTAGTCGAAGTAGAATTCCAAGGTGCGAGCCACGACCGTCTCCTGTTGCTTGTCGGCAGGCTGCGCCGCTTCTAGCCTTGGCTCAAGAAAGATCGGGGAAGGAACGCATGAGCCGGGTTGCAGGCAAGGTCGTGCTGGTGACCGGCGCGGGATCGGGTATCGGTCGCGCCGCGGCCAAGTTGCTCGCGCAAGAGGGCGCCACCGTGATCGTGAGCGACATCAACCGGCCGGGCGGTCTGGAGACCGTTCAACAAATCGGCGGCAAGGCGCGCTTCGAGGAACACGACACGGCCAAGGAAGCCGACTGGAAGCGCATCATCGACGGCATCCTCGAGCGTGAAGGAAGGCTCGACGGTCTCGCCAACAATGCCGGCATCGCCGGGCCCTATCCCTCGACGTTCGAGACCGAGACCGTCGAGCAGTGGCGGCGCATGCTGTCGATCAACGTCGAGGGCGTGTTCCTCGGCTGCAAGTACGCGGTTCCGGCGATGCGCAAGTCGGGCGGCGGCTCGATCGTCAACACCTCTTCGCTGGCGGCCTTCGTCGGCACGCCGGCGCTGTCGGCCTATGGCGCGAGCAAGGGCGCGGTGCGGCAGTTCACCAAGACGGTGGCGATGGACTGCGCGCGCAAGGGCTACAAGGTGCGCTGCAATTCGGTTCATCCCGGCATCATCATGACGCCGATGGGCCAGGGCATCCTGCCCAACGACAAGGCGAAGGAGCGGGCGCTGAAATCGATCCCGATCGGCGAATTCGGCGCGCCCGAGGACATCGCTTATGGCATCCTGTATCTGCTTTCGGACGAGTCCCGCTTCGTCACCGGCTCCGAGCTGGTGATCGACGGCGGCATGAACGCAATCTAGCGGGCGAGGCGCAAATGCAGCACGCCGACCAGGTGGCCTATATCGAACGCATGCTCGGCATGGCGCGCGCCAATGCGCGCGATGCCGGCGAACTGAGCTACTGCTCGATCGAGGAATATTTCGACGACAGGCGCTTCGCGCGCGAGCAGGAGATCCTGTTCCGCAAGTATCCGATCGTGGTCGGCTTCTCCGCCCAGCTGCGCAAGCCCGGCGATTTCCTGACCAACAACGATACCGGCCAGGCGATCCTCGTGACGCGCGGCCTGGACGGCAAGTTGCGGGCCTTCCTGAACGTCTGCCGTCATCGCACCGCCACCGTCGAGCTGGCGGCCTGCGGCTCGAACAAGCGCGCCTTCGTCTGCCCGTATCACGGCTGGACATACGATCTCACGGGCCGGCTGGTCGGCATCACGGACGGCGCCTGGTTCGGCGACGTCGACAAGCCCACGCACGGGCTGAAGCCGCTGGCGGTCGCCGAGCGCTGCGGCCTGGTCTTCGTCGTGCCGGCGGCGCTCGAGGCGGGCCAGGCGGCGGAAGGGGGCGCCGAGCTCGACCTGGACGGCTTCCTCGGTCCGGTGAAGGACGACCTGAAATCGTGGGACATGCAGACGTGGGAAGTTCAGTCGACCACGCCGCTGCGGCCCAGGATGAACTGGAAGCTGGTGATCGACACCTTTCTCGAACTCTACCATTTCCGGTATCTGCACGGGAAAAGCGTGGCGCCGCTGTTCCTCGACAACATCACGAGTTACGAGCGCCGCGGCCGGCACTCGCGCTTCGCCGTCTGCAAGCCGTCGATCCTCGAGGTCGAAAGCCAGCCGCGCGAGGCTTGGCGCCTGCGCGACCATGCCGTGGTGCTCTACAATCTCTTCCCCAACACGGTGCTGGCCTACACCGCCGACCATTGCGGCGTGTTCACGTCCTATCCGGTGACGCCGGACGAATCGCTGATCAACGTCTCGATCCTGGTCGATCCGGTCGAGCGGGCGAAGCGGCACGAGAATTACTGGAAGACCAACCAGGACCTGATTCTGGCGGCGCTCGACGAGGACTTCACCGTCGGCGCCACCATCCAGTCCAACTTCAGGAGCGGCGCCAACAAGGTCCAGACCTTCGGAAAATTCGAGAAGGCGCTGGGCTGGTATCACGAAGACCTAACCAACGCGTTGGTCTAGCCTAGCGCCGGCGGCGTGTAGCGCTGCAGGCCCGAAGGGCCGAAGCGCGGGCGCTGCGCAGAATGGATAAGAAAAAGCGGGCCGTGAGGCCCGCTTTCTTATTCTTACCTTTTCTGCCCGGTGCGGGCTCTCGCGCCTTCGTCGCTTCGCTCCTGCAGGCGCTGCCGCCCGCCGTGACAATCAACTAAGCGCCGTAGGCGCTCATTTGATTGTCACCTGGTGGGTGAGTTTCTCGCCGTCGGTGATCGTGAGTTCGTGGAAGCCGAGCAGCTTCAGCAGATCGAAGAACGTCGCGTCCTCGGCCACCGTGCGCTCCTGGAAAAACGGCGACAGCCGCGACATGGTCGTCATGTTGGCGAGCAGCGCGCGCATGCGATAGAGGGTGTTGAGTTCACCTTGTTGCATGCCGACGATGATCATCTTGTCGGCCTTCTCGCCCTTGGCGAACACCGCGTACGGCACGCGATAGGCCGACTGCAGGGTGCCCTGCGACACCACGGTCACGAACTGGATGCGCTGGGGGCGATCCATGTTGGCGATGGTCTGCATCGAGGAGGTGAATTCCTCGACCGTCGTCGGCTTCGGGTAATAGTAACCGACATACTTGTCTTCCTTGGGGCCGGCGGGCGCCGCGGCGGCCGGCTTGGCCGCGGCGGCCGGCTTGGCCGGCGCCGCATTCTGGGCGGAGGCGATGCCGGCGAAGGCCAGCACGGCCAGCGCGACAAGGGGAGTGGCGACGGCGGTCTTCAGCATGTTGGCTCCTCGCGAGGGCTCGGGAACGGATCGTCTAGAACAACGTATAGCCGCCATCGATCACGAAGTCGCGCCCCGTCGTGTACTGGGTGGCATCCGAGGCGAGATAGACGGCGAGCGGACCGAAATCGGCGCCGGTGCCCCAGCGCCGCTCGGGAATGCGTGGCAGCACGCTGCCGGCGAATTTCGGGTTGGCCACGGCATTGGCGGTCATCTCGGTTTCGATCCAGCCCGGCAGGATCGAGTTCACCGTGATCTTGTAGCGGGCGAGTTCGACGGCCAGCGCACGCACCATGGCGCAGACGCCGCCCTTGCTGGCGCCGTAGTGGCTGGAGCGCGCGGCACCTTCGATCGCCGCGGTCGAGGCCATTGCCACCAGCGAGCCGCCCTTGCCCTGCGCGACCATCTGCTTGGCGGCCGCACGAAAGGTGAAGAACACGCCGTCGAGATTGACCCGGGTCACCCGGCGCCACTCCTCGTAGTCCATCTCGAGGATCGAACCCTTGCCCCGGCCCGACACGCCGGCGTTGGCGACGCAATTGTCGACATGGCCCATCACCTTCACCGTCTCGGCGAAGGCGTCGATCACCTGCTTCTCGTCACCGACATCGACGATCTGTGCGTGCACCTTGCGGCCATGGCGCTTGAGCTTCTCGACGGCAGCGTCGTTCTTTTCCTTGCGCGTGCCCCAGATGCAGATGTCGGCGCCGGCCTCGGCCATCGCGTCGGCCATGCCGAAGCCGATGCCGCCGTTGCCGCCGGTCACCAGCGACACCTTGCCCGTGAGATCGAAGCCCTTGTAGGCCATAGCACCCTCTCTTTCAGATTCCTCTCCCCCGCTAGGGGGAGAGGCGAGGAGAGGGGGAATCGATGTGCGCTGCCCCCTCACCCAACCTCTCCCCCTGGCGGGGGAGAGGAGAATGAAGAGGAAGTGTGCTTGCGTCGAGGTCAGTTGATCTGGTCGGTTTCGACCAGCACAATTTCCGCGTCCTCGAGCGCCTTGAGCTCGATCTCGTCCTGGTCGACCACCGCCACGCCGTCGCGCGTGTTGGCCGTCACGAGCTTGCCGTCGCTGCCCTTGACCTCGATCCGGCCCTTGGCCGGCACGAGGTAGGCGGGTTTGCCGCCGAGCTTCTGCCTGGTGACCTCGCCGGCCTTCAGCTTGCCGGCATAGAGCGCGCCGTCGGCATAGAGCGGGATCGCGCCGTCATGGCCGCGGCCCGACGCCAGCGGCACCAGCTTGCCGTCGCGCGCCTCGGCCGGGAATTGCACGGTCTCCCAGCGCGCCGGCACACCTTCCTTGTTCGGCAGGATCCAGATCTGGAACAGCTCGGTCTCGGCCTGCTCCATGTTGTACTCGGCGTGCTGGATGCCGTTGCCCGCACTCATCACCTGGATCTGGCCGGCTTCGGTGCGGCCCTGGTTGCCCAGGTGATCCTGGTGGGTGATCGCGCCCTTGATGACGTAGGTCACGATTTCCATGTCGCGATGGGGGTGCGGCGGGAAGCCCGACTGCGGTGCGATGCGGTCGTTGTTCCACACGCGCAGGTTCCCCCAATGCACGCGGTCCTTGTTGCGGTAGTCCGCGAAGCTGAAATGGAAATTGGCCTTCAGCCAGCCGTGGTCCGACTTGCCGAGTTTCTCGAAGGGTCTGAGTTCGATCATGGTTTACCTCTTGGTCCCCAAGATGGCCTCTGGGCAGCCCCGATCAAGTTTCGGATTGGTAACGGGGAGGGGTGCGATAGGGTCCGTCTCATGACCATTCCCCGGGAACGTACCGCGTCCTGTCACTGCGGCAGCCTGAAAGTCCGGTTGTCCGGCGACCCGGCTCTGGTTTCGTCATGCCATTGCCAGGCCTGCCAGCGCCGTACCGGCGCCCTGTTCGGCTCGACTTCGTTCTTCAAACGCAGCCAGCTCGTGGCGGTCGAGGGCGAGCAGAAGAGCTGGGGCCGCGCCGCCGACAGCGGCAACGTCCTGACTTTCCATTTCTGCCCGACCTGCGGCTCCAGCGTCTATTGGGAGAGCGTCGCCTCGCCGGACCTGCTGAGCGTGGCCGTCGGCTGCTTTGCCGATCCGGATTTTCCGCCGCCGGTCCGCACGATCTGGACCGAGACGAAGCACGATTGGCTGACGTTTCCGGATCGCATCCCGCACTTCGCACGGGCACCGGAGAGCGACTAGCGGCCCTCGCGCCACCAGGCGCTGCCGATCGCCATCAGGAAGGCCAGTGCCACGACGATGCCGGGCAGCAGCGGCGTCTGGTTGATGCCGGCAACCGTGTAGCCCTCGTTGCGGCGCAGCCCGAGCCAGTCCGAGCCGCCCGCGGAGCGGCCGGGGCGCACCGAACGCACGTCCGGATCGCCGCCGTCGGCCAGCCACATCACCGAGCCGTTGGTCGCGGCGGCGAGCGGCCTGAGCTTGGCATCGGTCGCGCGGACGTCGGAGAATTCCAGCGGGTCGGGGCTGCCGACCGCGGCCACGGTGCGCATCGTGCCGTCGTCGAAGCGATAGAGGCCGGGCTTGTCGACATCGATCACGACCTGGCCGAGGCCCGGCGCGATCTGGCGGAACTCCAGGGTGCGCTCGGCGCCGCCGGCCGGCGGCGTGCCCGGCGCGGTCATCTTCACGGTCGGAAAGCTGTTGGCGAGCGTGCGGCGCGTCACCTCGATGCGGCCGCCGACGGCGGTGGCGCGCAGGGCTTCTTCCTCGAGATCGGGTTCCTTCATCAGCCAGTGCGCGACGCGCCGCACCAGTTCGGGCTGCGGACCGCCGCCGTCGATGCCGCGGTTCCACAGCCACAGCTGATCCGACATCAGCTGGGCGACCCGGCCCTGGCCGACCCGGTCGAGCACCACCAGCGGCCTTTCCTCGGCGCCTGCCAGGATCGAATGGCCGTGCTCGGTGCGCGAGGTGACCAGTCGGAACCAGCGGCCCCATTCCGGTTCCTTCCCGGGCGCGCCGGCCTGCGGCAGGTTCGCGGTCACGGGATGGCGCTGTCCGATGTCGGTGATCCGGGGCTTGAAGCCGGTCTCGACCACGTCGCCGAGCGGCGCCGCCGGCAGGATGGCGCCGCGCGGCGTGCGGTAGAGCGAGCGCGGGGTGGCGAACACCGGGCCGCGCGCGCCC
>JBGAIW010000179.1:0-4420 GCA_044225265.1 Reyranella sp. | reverse complement strand
CCGGCGGCATGCCGGGCGAGGGCGGGGAAGAGGGCGAGAGCGATCAGCTCTACGATCAGGCGATCGCCCTGGTCGCCCGCGAGCGCAAGTGCAGCACCTCGTTCATCCAGCGCTACCTGCAGATCGGCTACAATCGCGCTGCCCGCATCGTCGAGCGCATGGAAAAGGAGGGCGTGGTGACGCCCGCCAACCATGTCGGCAAGCGCGAGGTCCTGGCCCGCGACATCGACGACCGCACGCGCTAGCCTCGCCCGATGGGGCGCGCTGCCATAAGCTTCTTCGCTGCATTGACTGTGCTGTTGTCGGGCATCGGGGCATCTTACGGTGCGGACGAACTGGTACCGGTGACGACCGCTGACGGCACGTCCTTCAACTACATCCTGACGACCAACCAGCCGCAGAAGATCGTCTATGCGGTCATCCTCATGCCGGGCGGCGGCGGCCAGCTCAATCCCCGCATGGAAGGTGGCAAGCTGGTGTTCGCGTTCGGCGGCAATTTTCTGATCCGCTCGCGCGCCATGTTCGCCGATGGCCAGTTCGTCGCTGCGTCGACCAACTCCACGACGACACCGGGCCGCATTCTCGCGATCGTCGCCGACCTCGAGAAGCGCTACGGCAAGATCCAGATCTATGTCATCGGCACGTCCGCCAGCACCAACGCCACGATGGACCTGGCCGACAAAATCGACGGACAAGTGGCGGGCTTCGTCCATTCCTCGTCCTTCAACCGCATCTCGAGCTTCGACCCGCGCAAGCTCGCCAGCCGCCATCTCATCGTCATTCACGAGAAGGATGTGTGCCGTTTCACCCTGCCCTCCAACGGCCAGTCTTCGAGCAACAAGTACGGTACCGAGCTCGTCGTCATGACCGGTGGCAAGACGACGGGCGACGAATGCGAGGCCTATGCCCACCATGGCTTCAACGGCATCGAGCGCGCGACCGTCGATCGCATGAAGGCCTGGATCACCCGGGGCAAGTAGTGCGCCACTCGCCTCGCCTATAAGCGACCAAAATAGGTAGCCGCGAGGGAAGCGCCTATGCTCCTCGTGGGGACCCGGACCCTTGTTGCCTGATGGCAGGCGGCCGAAGCGCGGGGGCCATCGGAGACGCCGGTTTGGGCTGGATGGATGATGGCAATGGCGGGAGAGGGGCGAGGAGCGTCTCCCGCCTTGTCGTCAGACTAACGGGAGTGCGCGTCGCCGGAGGCATCGGGCATGTCTTTCCATGATTATTTGACATGGCCGCAGAGCTTCTCTCCGTCGCACGAGGAAGAGACGACAGCCATCGCGGAGCGAGCCGCTCATGAAAACCTGATCTCCTGAGACAGGGTTAAGACGTTGATCTGCAACGATTCGCGAATCGCGTTTTTTCCGGCGTCGCTCTCGCCGCTATTTTCTGCTGTCTGTTTAAGTGGCGGCCCGCCCTTGAGAGGAGGGATGGCCCTCTCGGGATCAGGGCTTCCAGCGCAGGAAGTTGCCGATCAGCTTCAGGCCGGTGGCCTGGCTCTTCTCCGGGTGGAACTGCGTGCCGACCAGATTGTCGCGACCGACCACGGCGGTGATCGGCCCGCCGTAATCGGTAATCGCGAGCAGGGTTTCCGGACGGGCCGTCTTGAGCTGGAAGGAATGCACGAAATAGGCGTGATCGTGCGCCTTCAGTCCGGCGAGCAGCGGGTGCGGCTTGAGATCGAGCAGTTCGTTCCAGCCCATGTGCGGGATCTTGAGGTGTTCGCGACCGGGTTCGATGCGCACCACGTCGCCCGCGATCCAGTCGAGGCCGGCGTGCACGCCGTACTCGACGCCGCGCGTGGCCATCAACTGCATGCCGACGCAGATGCCGAGGAACGGCTTGCCACGTTCGATCACCTCGCGCTGCAGCGTGTCGACCATGCCCGGCACGCCATACAGGCCGGCGCGGCAATCGGCGAAAGCGCCGACGCCCGGCAGCACGATGCGATCTGCCGCGGCGACGTCGGCGGGGTTGTCCGTCACCAGCACGTGCTCGTTCACGCCGCTTTCGCGGGCGGCGCGTTCGAAGGCTTTCGCGGCGGACCGGAGGTTCCCCGAGCCGTAGTCGACGATGGCGACGGTCATGGCCCAAACGAGTTCAAGGTGGAACTAGAGCACGCCTTTGGTGCTGGGCACTGCGGTCGTCTGGCGCGGGTCGATCTCGACCGCCACTCTCAACGCTCGTGCAAGGCCCTTGAAGCAGCTTTCGACGATATGATGATTGTTGTCGCCGTAGTGGTTCCAGACATGCAGCGTCAATCCGCCGAGCTGGGCGAACGCCTGGAACCACTCCTTGAACAGCTCGGTGTCCATCGAGCCGAGCTTCGGCTTCGAGAAATTGACCTTCCAGATCAGGTACGGCCGGTTCGAGGCATCGAGCGCCACTTCCGTCAGCGTCTCGTCCATCGGGATGACGGCGCTGCCATAGCGGCGAATGCCGGCGCGGTCGCCGAGCGCCTTCTGCAGGCACTCGCCCAGCACGATGCCGGTATCCTCGGTCGTGTGGTGGTAGTCGATGTGCAGGTCGCCTTCGGCACGCACCGTGATGTCGATCAGGCTGTGGCGGCTGAGCTGCTCCAGCATGTGATCGAGGAAGCCGATGCCGGTCTTGATGTCGTACTTGCCGGTGCCATCGAGGTTGATGGCGGCGGAGATGCGGGTCTCCTTGGTGGCGCGGCTGACCGCCGCCCGCCGGCCACCGGTACCGGGGGTGGAGACGCCAGAGGCCCTGCCACCAGAAACCTGGGCCGGGGCAGCGACAGCCTTCGGAGAGGCCTTTTTAGCGGGCTTTTTCACGGCCCCCTTCTACAGAAGGCGGGCCGAGCGGTCGAGCGCGACGCGCGTCAGGATGACGCCCAGAAGTACGATCAGGCCGCCCAGAATGCGCGCAGGGGTCAACGGATCGCCGAAAACCGCCGCCGACAGACCCACGCCCGCGACCGGGATCAGGTACATGTAGACCATCACCCGGGGCACGCCGAGCCGCTCGAAACCGACCGAGAGGCCCAGGAAGGCGACACCCACCGGAAAAATGGCGGTGTAGAGCCAGTAACTGAATTGCCGGGCATCGAGGCGCCCGAATTCGGCCGGGGAATCGAAGGCCAATGCCACCGAGGAGAGCAGGATTGCGCCGATCAGGGTCGTCCAGGCGAAGACCCTCAGTCCGCCCAGCCGGGCATTGTAGGGAGTGCAGCGGTCGACATAGAGCGCCCACGCGAAGGCCGACAGCACCCAGAACAGCGCGCCGTCGATATTGCCCAGCGCCAGGGTCCAGTTCGACAGGCTGTTGTTGATCACGATCACCACGCCGGCGAATGCGACGAAAATGCCGAACCAGCCGAGCGCCGGCAGCCGCCGCCCGCCGATCCAGGCCAGGATCGCCGAGAAGGCGGTGGTGGTGGTCATGACGATCGATCCGACGCTGGGCGCGCTGCGCGCCATGCCGAGCCCCCAGCAGGCCTGGAAGGCGGCGACGCCCACCGCCGACAGAATGACGATCGGCAGCCAGTCGCGCCGCGGCAGGGCGATCGGCCGGCGCAGGACGATCAGCACCGCGAACAGGAAGACGCCCGCTATGACGTAGCGCGAGCCGCTGTAGAGCAGCGGACTCATGACGACGAGCACCTCCTTGGCCAATGGGTAGCTCGACCCCATCAGCAGGATGGTCACCATCATGATCAGTTCGCCCGTCCAGCGGCGACGGGCGTCTTGAGTCATCGGCACGTCATTGCTTGGGCGCCGTCGACGCCTTCTGCGCGCCCCAGAAGCCGAACAGCGCGCCGGCGACGCGCCGGATCTGGATCTCCTCCGAGCCCTCGGTGATGCGATAGCGGCGGTGGTGGCGGTAGATGTGCTCGAACGGCGTGTGGCGCGAGTAGCCGATGCCGCCATGCACCTGGATGGCGCGATCGGAGGCATCGCAGACCAGCCTGTTGGCGCGATAGTTCGACATCGCCACCCACTCCGAAACGTTCATGTGGTGCTCGCGGTCGAGATGCCATGCCGTCTTGCGCACCAGGCCGCGTGTCATTTCGGCCTCGGTGTGGAGCTCGGCGAGCGGGAACTGGATCGCCTGGTTGGTCGCCAGCGCCTTGCCGAACACCTTGCGGTTCTTGGCGTAGGCGACCGACATGTCGATGCAGTACTGCGCAGCGCCGAGGCTCGAGGCGGCCTGACGGATACGGTTCTCGTGCACGAAGGTCTGCGCCACGTCGAGGCCGCGGCCTTCCTCGCCCAGCATGGTCGAGGCCGGCACCTTCACGTTGGTCAGCGACACCTCGGCATGGTCGGACGGCATGTTGAAGGTCCACCACATGTGCTCGATCTTGAAGCCCGGCGTCTTCACCGGCACCAGGAAGGCCGAGATGCCGCGCGGCTCGCCGACCTTGCCCGACGTGCGCGCGAATACGAGA
>JBGAIW010000178.1:0-4567 GCA_044225265.1 Reyranella sp. | reverse complement strand
AAGCGGGTCGGCGTCACCGACATCCTGTCGCTGTCGGCCTGCGGCTCGCTGCGCGAGGACCTGCCGCCGGGCCACTTCGTGGTGGTCGACCAGTTCATCGATCGCACATTCGCCCGCGAGAAGAGCTTCTTCGGCGAGGGCCTCGTCGCGCACGTGTCGATGGCGCATCCGACCTGCGGGCGCCTGGCCGACGCCGTCCATGCCTGCGCCCGGGAGGCGAAGTTTCCGGTGAAGCTCGGCGGCACCTATCTGGTGATGGAGGGGCCGCAATTCTCCAGCCTCGCCGAGTCGAACCTCTATCGCAGCTGGGGTTGCGACGTGATCGGCATGACCAACATGCCGGAAGCCAAGTTGGCCCGCGAGGCGGAGATCTGTTACGTGACCGTCGCCATGGTCACCGACTTCGACTGCTGGCACCCCGACCACGACCATGTGCAGGTCGCCGACATCGTGCGCGTGTTGGGCGAGAACGCCGAGAAGGCCAAGCAGCTGGTCGTGATGATGGCGCCATTCCTGAAGAAGGCACGGCCGGTGCCCTGCCCCAAGGGCTGCGACCATGCACTCGAATACGCGCTGATCACCGCGCCGGAGAAGCGCTCCGAGGCGATGAAGAAGAAGCTCGAGGCGGTCGCCGGACGGGTGCTGAAATAGCCGGCATGAGCGCCTTCAAGTCGATCCGCGCGGTCGACTACACGGTGATCTTCGTGCGCGACATGGAAGCGATGCGCCGCTTCTACGAGGACGTCATGGGCTTCGCCCTGACGCGTGAGCTGTCGGCGGGCTGGCTGGAATATCAGCTGGGCGGCAATACGCTGGCGCTGGCCAAGCCCAGCCGCACGGCCAGGGATGCACCCGTGCCGGCCGGAAGCGCCGCGCTGCAGCTGGCGTTCAAGGTGCCGGTGGCGGACGTCGATCGTTGTGCCGAGGAGTTGACGGCGAAGGGTGTCGCCATGGTCACGCCGCCGACCAATCTGCCGTTCGGCCATCGCGTGCTGTTCTTCCGCGATCCCGACGGCAACCTGCTGGAAATCTACGCCGAGCTCTAGGTGGCTGATCAGATCACCGGCGCGAGCCGGTGCGCGACCTGCGAGGCATAGCGCGCCGCGACCGGCAGGAACGCCCTGAAATCGAGATGGCTGGAGCGGCCGGCGAGGTCGCTGAGGCAGCGCACGTTGACGAACGGGATGTCGCCGCCCCAGCGCCGCGCCACCTGGGCCACGGCGCCGCCTTCCATCTCGACCGCCTTGGCCGAGAACTCCTGGTGCAGGCGCCGGCGGTGGTCCTCGGCATTGATGAAGCTGTCGCCGGTCAGGATCGGGCCGAAATGGACCGACGGCACGCGGCTGCCGACCCCGACATCGGCCGGCAGCGGATCGAGCGCCAGCCCTTCGGCCGCGGCGCGCAGGCGGGCGACCAGGGCCTCGGACTCGGGGTAGCCGGGATGCCAGTCGGTGCCGCCGCGCGAGGGCCGGCTGCCCGGCTGGATGGTGAGGAAATAGCCTTCGCGGTGGGTGCCGTAATCGTGCTGCACGTGGCCGGTGCCGACCACGACGTCGCCGACCCCGAGCGCCGGGTCGAGGCCGCCCGCGACACCGCACAGCAGCAGCGCCCGGCAGTCGAAACGGTCGAGGAGCAGCGAGGTCGCGACCCCGGCATTGACCTTGCCGGCGCCCGATTCGACGAACACGGCTTCGCGGCCGGAGATCTGGCCCTCCCAGAAGCTCAAGCCGCCGAAGGTCCGGGCCAGGATGCGGGTTTGGCCGGAGCGATCCGAGAGATGGGCGAATTCCTCGGGCAGGGCCGATATGACGCCTAGTAGCCTGTTCGGCATGGTCGGATGGGTTATAAACCCCGCCATCCGAGCCATGCCAGCCCTGCCCTCCCTCGAAGCCCTGCGCGACGCCTGCACCGGATTGGCCCGCGATGCCGCCCGCGAAATCATGCGCATCTATGCCGGCGACCTCGGCGAGCGGGTGAAGGCCGACAAGAGTCCGGTGACCGATGCCGACCATGCCGCCGAGGCGGTGATCGTGGCCGGCCTGCGCCGGCTCACGCCGGGCCTGGTCGTGGTCGCCGAGGAGGAGATGGCGGCGGGCCATGTGCCGAGGCTCGACGGCAGCCCGTTCTGGCTGGTCGATCCGCTCGACGGCACCAAGGAATTCATCAAGAGGAACGGCGAGTTCACCGTGAACATCGCCCTGGTCGAGGACGGCAAGGCGGTGCTGGGCATCGTCCTGGCGCCGGTGCCCGACACGCTGTGGCGCGGGGCGCGCGGGCTGGGCGCGGACAAGAGCGACAAGGGCGGCGCGTTCGGGCCGATCGCCGTGCGCAAGCCGCCGGCCGCGGGCCTCACGGCCTTCGCGAGCCGCAGCACGGCGATCTACAGCAACCTCGACATCTGGTTCCGCAACGAGGGCCTCACCGTCGCCGAGCGCAAGCAGGCGGGCTCGTCGCTGAAATTCTGCCTGATCGCCGAGGGCGAGGCCGACATCTACCCGCGCTTCGGCCCGACCAACGAATGGGACACCGCCGCGGGCCAGGGCGTGCTCGAGGCGGCGGGCGGCGAAGTCGTGACGACCGACGGCCGGCCGCTGGCCTATGGCAAGTCGGGCTTCGGCAACCCCCACTTCATCGCCCGTACGCCGTACGCGCGATGAGCGACATCGAGGCGGCGGCGCGGCTGATCCGCGACGGCGAACTGGTCGCGCTGCCGACCGAGACGGTCTATGGCCTCGGCGCCGACGCCACGAACGAGCGCGCGGTGGCGAAGATCTTCGAGGCCAAGGGCCGGCCGAAATTCAATCCGCTGATCAGCCACGTGACGGGCGCCGAGGAGGCAAAGCGCTACGTGCGCTGGAACGACACGGCGGAGAAGCTCGCCGCGAACTTCTGGCCGGGGCCCCTCACCCTGGTGCTGCCGCGTGCCGAGAATTCGCCGATCGCGCTGCTGACCACCGCCGGGCTCGACACGGTGGCGATCCGCGCGCCGGACCATGCGCTGGCCCAGGCGCTGATCCGCGCCGCCGGCCGGCCGATCGCCGCGCCCTCGGCCAACCGCAGCGGCAGCGTGAGCCCGACCCGCGCCGAGCATGTCCGCGACTCGCTGGGCGACCGCGTGAAGATGATCCTCGACGGCGGACCGTGCACGGTCGGCGTCGAATCGACGGTGCTCGATCTCACGACAGCGCGGCCCACCCTGCTGCGGCCGGGCGGCGCCACGCGCGAGGCGATCGAGGCGGCGATCGGACCGATCGCGGTGAGCGACGCCCTGCCCTCGGGCGACGCGCCGCTGAAGTCGCCGGGCCAACTCGCCAGCCATTACGCGCCGAGCGTTCCGGTACGGCTCGGCGCCACGGCCGTGGCGGCCGACGAAGGCCTGCTGGCGTTCGGCCCCTCGCCGCCTGCCGGAGCCCGGGCAACCCTCAATCTCAGTCCCACCGGCGACCTCGGCGAGGCCGCCGCCAACCTGTTTGCCCATCTGCGGGCGCTGGACGCGCAAATGCCGTCCCGCATCGCGGTCATGCCCATTCCCGAAGCGGGTCTCGGGCTTGCGATCAACGACCGGCTGCGCCGGGCCGCCACGGATGACGGGTCCGGCCGGCGCGGCTAAGCTTCGACAAAAGCGAGGAAACATGCCCGACAACATCGTCCAGCCGCAGATCCCGACCACGCCGGTCACGCCCGCCATTCTCGAGAAGCTGCGCGCGATCGTGGGCGACAAGGGCCTGGTCTCGGGCGAGCAGGACATGCAGCCCTTCGTCACCGACTGGGGCCGCAACCGGGTCGGCGGGGCGTCCGTCGTGGTGCGTCCGGGCACGGTCGAGGAGGTCTCGGCCGTCGTGAAGCTCTGCTACCAGGAAGGCATCGCGATCGTGCCGCAGGCCGGCAACACCGGCCTGATGGGCGGCGCCACGCCATGGCCGACCCACCGCGGCATCGTGCTGTCGGTCGGCCGGCTCAACAAGGTGCTGGAGGTCGACCCGGTCGGCTACTCGATGACCGTCGAGTCGGGCTGCGTGCTGCAGACGCTGCAGGAGACGGCGGCCAAGCACGATCGGTTCTTTCCGCTCAGCCTCGGCGCCCAGGGCTCATGCCAGATCGGCGGCAACCTCTCGACCAACGCCGGCGGCGTCCAGGTGCTGCGCTACGGCAACGCGCGCAACCTGGTGCTCGGCCTCGAAGTCGTGCTGCCCAACGGCGACATCTGGAACGGCCTGCGCTCGCTCAAGAAGGACAATACGGGCTACGACCTGAAGCACCTGTTCATGGGCGCCGAAGGCACGCTCGGCATCATCACCAAGGCGGTGCTGAAGCTGTGGCCCGCCTCCAAGGACGTGGCGACCGCCTGGCTCGCGATCCGCGATCCGCAGGCGGCGATCGAGATCCTGTCCGAGGCGCATTCGGCGTCGGAGGACAACGTCGAGTCCTGCGAGCTGATGATCCGCGCCGCCACCGAGATGGTGCTGCGCCACATCGCGGGCGTGCAGGACCCGCTGAAGGCCGACACCGAGTGGTTCCTGCTGATGCAGTGGTCGTCGTCGCGGCCCAAGGCCGAGGGCGCCGAGGG
>JBGAIW010000050.1:0-31326 GCA_044225265.1 Reyranella sp. | reverse complement strand
ATCTCCGGATCGCGGTGCTGGAGAGCAACCCGCTGGTGACGGTCTCGCAGGACACCGCCACTGTCGTGCAGGCGACCGCGCGTCTGTTGTCGAAGGCCGGCGCCAGGGTGAAGCGCGCGGTGCCCGAGGGGCTCGACTGGACCCAGAGCTGGGAGGACTGGTGCGATCTCTTCCAGTACCTGACCCTGGCGCTCAAGCCGCTGGAGGCGCGCGAGCGCTTCTTCCCGATGATCGACTCGGCCGATCCGTCGGCGCGCTCGGCGGCGCGCGGCGCACGGCTCGACATGGCGGCGTTCTTCGCGCTGCTCGACCGGCGCGACCGCACCTTGCGCGCCTGCGAGAGCTTCCTCGACACCTACGATGCGTGGCTGATGCCGGTGATGCCGGACGCGGCCTTCGTGCGCCAAAGCCAGCGCGCGCCGCTGCTGATCGACGGCACGCCGCACCCGTATTTCTTCGCCGGCACGTCCTACAACTATCTCGCCAACCTGACCGGCCAGCCGTCGATCGTGCTGCCCTGCGGCTTCTCGAAGGACGGCCTGCCGATCGGGCTCCAGCTCACCGGCAAGAAGTGGGGCGAGGCCAAGCTGCTCGGTGTCGCCAGGGTGCTGGAGAAACTCTTGCCGCCCTGTCCGGTGCCGCCGCGCTTCGCGGCCGCCTGACTACTCGACCTTCACGTTGGCGGCCTCGAGGATCTTCTTCCAGCGCGCATACTCTTCCTTCTGGAAGGACGCGAAGGCGGGCGGCGCCATCTCGGCCGGCGTCGGGATGTCCTGGCCGAGCTCCTCGAGGCGCTTGCGGATCGCGGGATCCTGGAGGCTCGCGATCGCCGCCTTGTTGAGGCGCGCGACGATGTCCGCCGGCGTGCCCTTGGGCGCCCACAGCCCGTGCCAGATCGAGACTTCCATCGGGAAGCCGCCCTCGGCCGCGGTGGGGATGTCGGGCGCCGCCGCCGAGCGCGCCTTGGCGGTGATGCCGTAGGCGCGGACCTTGCCGGCCTGGACCTGCGGCAGCGAGTTCGACGACTGGTCGACCATGACCTGGATCTGGTTGGCCATCAGGTCCTGCATCGCCGGACCGGTGCCGCGATAGGGCACGAGCTGGTAGGTGACGCCGGTCGCGGCGAAGAAGGCGAGCGCGCCGAGATGCGAGCCCGAGCCCATGCCCGCGGTGCCGCCCGGCACCTTGTCGGGATTGGCCTTCAGGTAGGCGACCAGCTCCTTCAGCGTCTTGGCCGGCAGCTGGTTGGAGCTGACGATCAGCATCGGGTTCTGCGGCAGGCGCGCGATCGGCACGAGGTCCGTCAGCAGGTCGTAGGTGAGGTTCTTGTAGATCGTGCCGTTGGCCACGTTGGTGCCGACATGGCCGATCTGCACGGTATAGCCGTCGGGCGCGGCGCGCGCCGCCTTGCCGACGGCGATCGAGCCCGCGGCGCCGGTCGTGTTGTCGATGATGAACTGCTGGCCGAGCTCCTTGGCCATGCGCTCGCCCACGATGCGCGCCATCAGGTCGGTCGGGCCGCCCGCGGCGAACGGCACGATCAGGTTGATCGGCTTGCTGGGATAGGTGTCGGCCAAAGCGGGCGCCGCGAGGCTCGCGGCCATCGACGCCAGAACGGTTCTGCGCAGCATTGTCTCTCTCCCCGTTTAAGTCTTCATCGTTACCAGCACCGTGCGGTTGGACACCTGCTGGCCTTCCCGGACCGCGACCGATTCAACATCGGCATCGGCCGACGCCTTAAGCTGATGCTGGATCTTCATGGCTTCAAGCACGATCAGCGTCTGTCCGCGCGAAACCTTTTCTCCGGCAGCCACCTTGATGGAGACGATCCTTCCATCCATCGGCGCGCGCAATTTGCCGTCACCGCCCGCCGCCGCGGAAGCGGGTGGCGCGTAGGTGCGGTCGGTGAAGCGCACGGTATGGGCGTCGAGATCGACGACGATGTCGTGGCCGTCGATGTGGAACGGCGGTGCCGCGTCCGTCATGTTCGCCGGATCGACGGCGATCGTGCGCTCGGTGGCGCCCACCGCCAGCTTGATCGGCGTCGGCTCCGGATTGGAATTGCGCCAGCCGCGCAGCGCCGCCGGGAACCGCTCCGCCGATCGCCGCCACAGCAGCGCCGCCGCGGCCTGCCAGTGCGCGTCCGCGATCTCGGGCGCGGCGAAGCTGTGCTTCGTCAGGAAAGCGGTCGTGGCCTGGCCCGCGGCGAACTCCGGATGCTCCAGCAGGCGGATCAGGAAATGCCGGTTGGTCGTCGGCCCCAGCACGACCGTCTCGCGCAGCGCCTTGACCAGCCGTGCCCGCGCTTCCTCGCGCGTGGCGCCGTGCGCGATGACCTTGGCGATCATCGGATCGTAGAACGGCGAGATCGCGAGCCCGTCCTTCATGCCATGGTCGATGCGCACGCCGGGACCCGACGCGGGCCGCCAGACATCGATGCGGCCGGTCTGCGGCAGGAAGCCCGCATAGGCGTCCTCGGCATAGAGACGCACCTCGATGGCATGGCCGTGGAACTTCACCTGCGCCTGGGTGAGCGGCAGCTTCTCGCCGCGCGCCACGCGCAACTGCCATTCGACGAGATCGAGGCCGGTGATCGCCTCGGTCACCGGATGCTCGACCTGGAGGCGGGTGTTCATCTCGAGGAAGTAGAACGCGCCGTCGGCGCCCAGCAGGAACTCGACCGTGCCGGCGCCGCGATAGCCGATGGCGCGCGCGGCGGCGACCGCGGCGGCGCTCATGCGGGTGCAGCTCGGCGTCGACGGCGGGCGAGGGCGCTTCCTCGATCACCTTCTGATGGCGGCGCTGCACCGAACAGTCGCGCTCGCCGAGATGGATGACGTTGCCGTGGTTGTCGGCGAAGACCTGGATCTCGACATGGCGCGCATCGACCACGGCCTTTTCGAGGATCAGCTCGCCCGAGCCGAAGGCGCTCTCGGCCTCGGTGCGCGCGGTGCGGATCGCCTCCGCCGAGATCGCCGTCGCGCTCGACCAGCCGCATGCCGCGCCCGCCGCCGCCGGCCGCGCCTTCACCATCACCGGCAGGCCGATGGCGCGCGCTGCCATCTCGAGGCCGGCATCGCTCTGGTCCGCGCCCTGATAGCCCGGCACGCAGGGCACGCCGGCGTCGATCATGCGCCGCTTGGCCGCCGCCTTGTTGCCCATCGCCGCGATCGCCGCGGACGGCGGGCCGATGAAGACGAGGCCCGCCGTCGTGCAGGCCGCGGCGAACTCGGCGTTCTCCGACAGGAAGCCGTAGCCGGGATGGATCGCGTCGGCGCCCGACCTGTGCGCGGCTTCGAGGATGCGGTCGATGCTGAGATAGCTCTCGCCCACCGGCGGCGGACCGATCCGGACCGCCTCGTCGGCGAAGGCGACGTGCGGCGCGTCGCGGTCGGCGTCGGAGTAGACCGCGACGGTGCGGTAGCCCATGTCGCGCGCCGTCCGCATGACCCGCCACGCGATCTCGCCGCGATTGGCGACCAGGACCTTGGTGATTCCATTCGGTCGCCCATTTCGGCGGGCGCTTCTCGGCGAAGGCGCGCAGGCCCTCGCCGGCCTCCGGTCCGCGCCGTGCCTCGGCGAACTTGTCGGCGGCGAAGTCGAGCACCGCCGGACAGGTCCTGCGTGCCCACCCGCATCACCACCTGCTTGGTGATCGCATTGGCGATGGCGCGCGCGTCGATCTGCTTCAGCACTTCCTCGAGCTTGGCGTCGAGTGCGGCCGTGTCCTTCACGAGATAGTGCGCGATGCCGAGCCGCAGCGTACCGGCCTTGAAGTGTGTACGTGAGGGTGAGGTGGCGGGTCTGCGTGACGCCGATGCGGGCGGCGACGAATGGCGCGATCTGGGCCGGCACGATGCCGATCGCGGTCTCGCTCATGGCGAAGCCCGCATCCTCGGTGCAGATCGCCACGTCCGAGACGCAGAGAATGCCGAAGCCGCCCGCGATGGCGTAGCCTTCGACCGCCGCGACCACGACCTGCGGCGTGGTGTTCACCATCTCGAGGAAGGTGCCGTATTCGCGGTTGTTCAGCGCGATCGGGTCCTTCTCGCCCGGGCGCGGCTTCTCGCCCATGCTCTGTTCCATGTTCTTGAGATCGGCGCCGGCGCAGAAGGTGCCGCCGGCCCCGCGCAGGATCACGGTCTTGATGTCACGCCGTTCGCGCAGGTTCTGGAACACCGTGCGCAGCTCGCCGATCAGCACTGGGTTGAGCGCGTTCTTGACCTGCGGCCGGTTGAGCGTGACGTGGAGCCTCGAGCGCTCGCGCCGCAGCAGGAGCGTCTCGTACTTCGAAGCGAACTCCGCCATGGGATCCCCCATCAGTTCTTCTCCGCGCGCGGCAGGGTGCCCATCATCTTGGAGATGATCTGCAGCATCACCTCGTCGGCGCCGCCGCCGATCGAGGCCAGGCGGGAATCGCGGAACGCGCGCGCGGTCGGGGAATCCCAGAGATAGCCGGCGCCGCCCCAGTATTGCAGGCAGCCATCGGTCACCAGCCGCACCATCCGGCCGGCTTTCAGCTTGGCCATCGAGGCCAGCATGACGACGTCCTTGCCGTCGAGATACTCCTCGCAGGCGCGGTAGCAGATCGAGCGCACCAGCTCGACCTCGGTGCTGAGCTCGGCGAGCTTGAAATGGATGATCTGGTTGTCGAGCAGCGGCCGGCCGAACACCTTGCGCTCGCGCGTGTACTCGGCGGTCTCGGCGATCAGACGCTCCATGCCGACCACGGCCGAGATGGCGCCCCACAGCCGTTCCTCCTGGAACTGCTGCATCTGGTAGACGAAGCCCATGCCCTCCTGGCCGATCAGGTTGCGCACCGGCACCTTGACCTCGTCGAGGAAGATCTGGGCGGTGTCGGACGAGCGCATGCCGAGCTTGTCGAGCTTCTTCACGACCTGCACGCCCCTGGTCTTCATCGGCAGGCAGATCAGCGACTTGTTCTTGTGGACCGGCCCTTCGCCCGTGTTCGCAAGAAGACACATCCAGTCGGCCTGGGTGCCGTTGGTCGTCCACATCTTGCCGCCGTTGATCACGTAGTCGCCGCCGACGCGGCGGGCGGTGGTCTTGAGCGAGGCGACGTCCGAACCGGCCCCGACCTCGGAGACGCCGAGGCAGGCCACGAAGTCGCCGGCGATCGAGGGCGTCAGGAACTCCTTCCGGAGATCATCGGAGCCGTAGCGGGCGAGGGCGGGGGTGGCCATGTCGGTCTGCACGCCGATCGCCATCGGCACCGAGCCGCAGGTGATGTGGCCGAGCTCCTCGGCCATCACCATGGCGTAGGAATAGTCGAGCCCCATGCCGCCATATTCCGTCGGCTTGTTGATGCCGAGCAGGCCCGCGCCGCCCAGCTTCTTGAAGACCTCGTGGGCGGGGAAGATGCCGTCCTCTTCCCACTGGTCGACGTGGGGATTGATGTCCTTGTCGATGATCGCGCGCAGGTGTGGCGGATCTCGGCATGTTCCTGGGTGAACTGCATGTCAGCGATTCCAACGCGGCATGGTGCCCATCAGCTTCGCGATGATCTTGTTGACCACTCTTCGTCGGCGCCGCCGCCGATCGATCCGAGGCGGCCGTCGCGATAGGCGCGCGCGACCGGGCTGTCCCAGAGGTAGCCGGCGCCGCCCCAGTACTGCAGGCAGGCATCGTTGACCCTCGCGCGCAGGCGGCCGGCTTTCTCGGCTTGGCCATCGAGGCCAGCAGGGTGACGTCCTTGCCGGCGAGATAATCCTCGCAGGCGCGGTAGACCAGCGATCGCAGCGCCTCGACCTCGCTCTTGAGCTCGGCGAGGCGGAAATGGACGACCTGGTTGTCGAGCAGCGGCTTGCCGAACACGGTGCGACTGCGCGTGTATTCGATGGTGGCGTTGATGATGCGGTCGCAACCCATCAGGGTGCCGGCACCGGCCCACAGCCGCTCCTCCTGGAACTGCTGCATCTGGTAGATGAAGCCCTGGCCCGGCTGGCCGATCGTGTAGCGCACCGGCACCTTCACCTCGTCGAAGAAGGTCTGCACGGTGTCCGAGGCGCGCATGCCGAGCTTGTTCAGCTTCTTCACGATCTCGATGCCCTTGGTCTTCATCGGCACCACGATCAGCGACTTGTTCTTGTGCGCCTGTCCGTCTCCGGTGTTGGCGAGAACGCACATCCAGTCGGCCTGCGCGCCGTTGGTCGTCCACATCTTGCCGCCATTGATCACCCAGTCGCCGCCGACGCGGGTTGCCGTGGTCTTGATCGAAGCGACGTCGGAGCCGGCACCGGTCTCCGAAACGCCGAGGCAGGCGACGTAGTCGCCGCTGATCGAGGGCGCCAGGAACTCCTTGCGCAGTTCGTCGCTGCCGTAACGGGCGAGGGCAGGGGTCGCCATCGAGATCTGGACACCGGTGCCCATCGGCACCGAGCCACCATTTACCAGGCCAAGCGACTCCGAGCAGACCATGGCGTAGGAGAAATCCAGGCCCGAGCCGCCGAACTCGACCGGCTTGTCTACGCCGAGCAACCCGGCATTGCCCATCTTCTTGAACAGCTCGTGCGCGGGAAACTGGCCGGCCTTTTCCCATTCGTCGACGTGCGGATTGATCTCGCGATCGATCAGCGTCTTCCAGGTCTGGCGCAGGGCCTCGTGTTCGGGCGTGAACTTCATGTCTTACATCCTTGCTACGCCGAAAGTGATCGGATTGAGCGGCCGCACGACCGACTCGCGCGCGATCGAGAGGGTGAAGGCCAGCACCCGGCGCGTGTCGCGCGGGTCGATGATGCCGTCGTCCCACAGGTGAGCGGTAGCGTAGAGCGCCGTCGATTCGCGGTCGAACTGATCCACGATCGCCTTGAACATCTTGTCGATCTGTTCCTTCGGCGGCTCCTTGCCCTCGCGCAGGAATTTCTGCTCGGTCACGGTCTTCATCACGCCCGCCGCCTGCTCGCCGCCCATCACGGCGGTGCGGCTGTTCGGCCAGGAGAAGATGAAACGCGGATCGCAGGCGCGGCCGCACATGCCGTAGTTGCCGGCACCGAAGCTGCCGCCGATCACGATGGTGATCTGCGGTACCGTCGCGTTGGCCACGGCCTGGATCATCTTCGAGCCATGCTTGACGATCCCGCCGCGCTCGGCCTCGGTGCCGACCATGTAGCCGGTGGTGTTCTGCAGATAGACGATCGGCGTGCCCTGCTGGCAGCAGAGCTGGATGAACTGCGCCGCCTTGACCGCGCCCTTGGTGGTGATCGGCCCGTTGTTGCCGATGAGGCCGACCGGCTCGCCCTCGATCTCGGCCCAGCCGCAGATCGTCTGCTGGTCGAACAGGCCCTTGAACTCGAGGAAGTCGGAGCCGTCGACCAGGCGTGCGATCACCTCGCGCACGTCGTACGGATCCTTGTGCGAGGGCGGCACGACCCCGCACAGCTCCTCGATGTCGTACAACGGCTCCTTGAACGGCCTGCCGGTCCTGGGCGGCAGCTTGTCGTTCCAGTGCCACTTGGCGATGACGTCGCGCGCCATGCGCAGGCCATCGGCGTCGTTCTCGGCCATCCATTCGGCGACGCCGGACACCGTGGCATGCATCTCGGCGCCGCCCAGCTCTTCATCGGTCGCGATCTCTCCGGTCGCGGCCTTGAGCAGCGGCGGGCCGGCCAGAAATACCTTGGCCTGATTGCGCACCATGATGACGTAGTCGGAGAGACCGGGCAGGTACGCGCCGCCCGCGGTCGACGAACCGTGCACGACGGTTACCTGCGGGATGCCCCGCGCCGACATGCGCGCCTGGTTGGCGAAGCCGCGGCCGCCCGGCACGAAGATCTCGGCCTGGTAGAGCAGATTGGCGCCGCCCGATTCGACCAGGTTCACGACCGGCAGCTTGTTCTCCATCACGATCTGCTGGACGCGCTGGCCCTTGCGTTGGCCGGACGGAGCCACCGTGCCGCCTTTGATGGCGGAGTTCGACGCCGTCACGATGCAGCGCACGCCCTCGACATAGCCGATGCCCGCGACCGAGCCGCCGCCGGCGCTCGAGCCGTCCTTGTCGTCGTGCATGCGGTAACCCGCGAGAGGCATCAGCTCGAGGAACGGCGCACCTCTGTCGAGCAGCAGCGCGATGCGCTCGCGCGGCATCAGCTGCTTGCGCTTGGCGAAGCGTTCGCGCGCCTTTTCCGAGGCGGCCTGCACGCTCGCCTCGGCGTCGCGGAATTCCTTGATTGCCGCAAGCATGCGCTCGCGGTTGCGCCTGTAGTCGTCGCTGTTGCGATCGATCTGGCTCTCGATGACCGGCATGGTTCAGCCGCCCAGCACTTTGGGCGTGACCGCGAGATGGAAGCCGTTGAACGGTTCCAGCCGTTCGGCGCGGCGCAGTTCCATCGAGCGGTTGCCCAACGGCACCCCGCCGTCGATGCGGATCTCGCTGCCGGTGATGTAGGCGGCGGCCTCGCTCAGCAGGAAGCAGACCACACCCGATACTTCGCTCTCGGTGCCGAGCCGTCCCATCGGGCAGTGGTTCTTGAGCTTGGGAATGTTCTCCTTGAACTCGCCCTGATAGGTGTCCATGCCCGACGAAGCGATCCAGCCCGGCGACACCGCATTCACGCGCACCGCGGCGTAGGCCCATTCGTGTGCGAGCGTCATGGTGAGGTTGACCATGCCGGCGCGCGCGGCGCCGGTGTGCGCCATGTTGGGGAAACCGTTGCGCATGTCGGCGGCCATGTTGACGATCGAGCCGCCGTGCTGCTCCATCGACTGGGTGAAGACTTCGCGGCTGACGATGAAGCCGCCGGTGAGATTGTTGCGCACCACGACGTCGAAGCCCTTGGCGCTCATCTGGGCGGCGGGAGCGGGGAACTGGCCGCCGGCATTGTTGAACAGGCCATGGATGCGGCCGTTCTTCGCCACGATCGCGGCGACGGCGTCCTTTACCAGCGCTTCCTCGCGGATGTCGAAGGCATGCGTCTCGCACGAGCCGCCGGTCTGCTCGATCTCGGCTTTCACGCCGGCGAGCTTGTCGGGCTTGCGGCCGGTGATCACGACATGGGCGCCGAGGCTTGCGATCTCGTGCGCCGTGCAGCGACCGATGCCGCTGCCGCCGCCGGTCACGACGATCGTCTGGCCCGCGAACAGGCCCGGTCTCAGCACCGAGCGATACGGCATTTCCCCTCCCAGAATGAACGGCCGTTCATGGGCCTTATTTGACGTTTACGTAAAGGTCAAGTAATCCCCCTAAGCATTGGCCGACAGGAGGAACTCGCCATGACCTTGCAGGAAATCACCACCAAAATGAAGGAAGGCGCGGCGAAGAAGTCGTCCTTCGGCAACACCGTCAAGTTCAGCACCGACCAGGGCGTCGTGTTCATCGACGGCAACGCCAATCCGCCGACCGTCAGCAACGACGACAAGGGCGCCGACTGCACGCTCAAGATGGCGTTCAGCGACTTCGACGACATGATCAACGGCAAGCTCGACGGCATGACCGCGTTCATGACCGGCAAGCTCAAGATCGAAGGCGACATGGGCGTCGCCATGAAGCTCCAGAGCATTCTGCGCTAAGGCGCTCTGCCCGTTAGCGGCGGCGGGCGGCAGCGCTTGTAACCAAGCGCGCGAGCCCGCACCGAGCAGAAAAGACAAGAATTCAGAGCGCGGCCCCGTCCGGGTGCCGCGCTTCTTCTTGGCCCTAGGAGTCCTCGTCCTTGGTCTTGTGATAGTGCCGTCGCGCCTTCGCGCGGTTGCCGCAGGCCGACATCGAACACCAGCGCCTCTTGCCGGCGCGGCTGTCGTCGAGGAACAGCCAGCCGCACTCCGGGTTGGCGCAGCGCCGCACCCGATCGAGCCGCGGGCCGGCCAGCAGGTCGCCCGCCGACCACAGCACCGGCGCCAGCAGCGCCAGGGCCGTTCCGGACCTGGCATCGACTTCCCACTGATAGCCGTCCTTGCCGCGCTTGAGCGTGGTGCGGGCCGGTGCGCGCGCCAGCGCCTGGTTCAGCGTCTCGAGATCGCGCGGCGCCGGGCCGCGACCCTGCGCCTGGGAATCGAACAGCCGGTAGATCGACTCGCGCAGCGCCAGCGCCTGCTCGAACTCGCGCAGTGGCGGCGCCTTGGCCGCCTTGGTCCAGGCTGCGAGGTCATCGGGCGCGTTCAGGGTTTCGGTGGGGGTTGCCTGGCCACGCCAGTAGCGCGTGTTCGCGTAGTCGAGACAGAGGTCGGGACGGCTCATCTTCGCCCACATGATAACCCGATAGGCGGTTGACAAGCCCGTACTCCTTTTCTAACTATATAACCAGTTAACTAGTTATACAGGAGCGGGCAATGCTGGACCATGTTTCGATCGGCGTGAGCGACATCAAGCGGGCCGGGAAGTTCTACGACGCGGTGCTGAAGCCGCTCGGCTACACCCGGCTGAGCGATGGCGATACAGCGCTGGGCTACGGCGAAAAGGGCTCGTTCCTCTGGCTGCTGGCGAGCAAGAAGCCGGTGAAGCCCGACATGGAGTCGGGCCTGCATTTCTGCTTCGTCGCCAAGGATCGCGCCGGCGTCGACGCCTTCCACGCCGAGGCCCTGAAGCTCGGCGGCAAGGACAACGGCAAGCCGGGCGTCCGCGCCGACTACAGTCCGAAGTATTACGCGGCGTTCGTGATCGATCCCGACGGCTATCGCATCGAGGCCTATTGCGGGAAGTAACGCTCGGCGTCGCGGCACATGGCCCCGGCCATCCGTGCCGCGACGCTTGTCGATGCCGTATCGATCGTCCTCACAAGAGCGGGCCATGCTTTCCACTCTCGTCACCATCTGGATCCTTCATGTCGCGGCAATGATGAGCCCGGGCCCCAACGTCCTGCTGGTGTCGCAACTGGCGGCAAGCGACCGGGTTCGGACTGCCGTCTGCGCGGCCATAGGCGTCAGCTGTGGCGCCGCCCTTTGGGCGACCTGCGCGGTTCTGGGAGTCCACGTCGTCTTCGTGGCATTTCCGGGGCTACGTCTCGCCCTTCAGGTCACCGGAGGCGTGTATCTGCTGTACGTCGCCGTCCGCCTATGGCGATCCAACGGTGCCGCGCCGGCCGGTCGAGGCTCGACGATGTCTTCCTGGGCGGCGTTTCGCCGGGGGGTCCTGACAAACATCACCAATCCAAAAGTGGCGCTGTTTTTCGGCAGCATCTTTGCCGCTTCGTTTCCGGCGGCGCCGAGCCCGACGTTGCAGGCGTCGGCGGTGGCGATGGTGGTGCTCAATGCGCTGTGCTGGCACGCGCTGCTCGCCTTCCTGTTCTCTCGCGAGCGTGTCCGCGCCGCCTACTCGCGCACGCGAGGTATCGCCAATCGCTTCGCGTCGCTCACCATGGGAGCCTTGGGGCTGAGATTGATGGTGGCGTCGCTGCGCGAGGCGCTGTCTCTGGCCTATGGTGCGAAACCCGGTTCAACCGCATGATCGCTGGCGAATGGCCGAGACCATCCGCGCCGCGACGATTGCCGATGCCGACACGATCGCGACCATCCATGCCGCGAGCTGGCGTTCGGCCTATCGCGGCATCCTGAGCGAAGCCACGCTCGGGACCGGCCTCGACGACGAGCGTCGCCGACACTGGCGGCACAAGTTGGGCGCGGCGACCGGCGACGACAACGTGTTGCTCGCCGGCGATCTCGGTTTCATTGCGGTGTGGGCAGAGGGCGATGCGGGTTTCGGCGCCTACATCGACAATCTCCATGTACGGCCCGGCAGCCGCGGCGGCGGCATCGGCCGTCGGCTGATGGGCGAGGCGGCACACCGTCTGCTCGCGCGCCGCGAGAAGCGCGCCCATCTCTGGGTGTTCGACGCCAATGTGCGGACAGTCGACCTCTACCTGCGGCTGGGTGGAGAGATCGTCGAGCGGGGCTTCGACGACGTCGACGGCGTGAAGGTGCCGCACAGCCGCGTCGTCTGGCGGGACGTGACGCCGCTGCTCAGCTACCGGTGATTTCCTTCAGCAGACCGAAGAAGGCGCGCTTGCGCCCGGAGGAAATCGTCCAGTCCACGGGGAGCGACTGAAAGCCGTCTTCGAAGCGCTCGCGGCTCATGCGGTAGTCGAAATAGCCCCAGCTCGCGCCACTCTCGACAGCCGCGACGAAGTGATTGTCGGGCTTGTCGAATTCGAAGTGGTCGTCCTCGTTGTAGACGAGGGGCTGGCCGCGGTAGGCGGGCGAGGCCTTCCACTGCGCGACCTGCAGGCGGATGCCATGCGGCGCCGGCTGGAAATGTCCCTCTGGGCCGTACACGCGATTGCCGTGCGGCAGCAGGAAATCCGACGCCGCCACGATCGGATCGGGTGGCGCGTGCATGCCGATCAGGCTGGTGCTGACGAGGATCTTGCCGCCAGCGCGCTGCTTGGCCAGTTCGATCAGCTCGTGGCAGCGCCCGGCGGCCATGATGTCGTAGGCCCAGACGTTCTCGAGATCGACCTCGTTGCCGATCTCGAGCAGGACGTTGGTCGCCTTCTTCTGCAGGAGCCAGTCGACGGTGTCGGTGACGGCGGCCTTCACCGCGCGCTCGTCCCTGAAAGTGCCGCTCTGCTTGCCGTAGAAAAGGCCGAGGATCACGACCATGCCCTCCGCGGCGCTGGCCTTGATCACGCTGTCCAGGCGCGCCGCCCAGGCCGGCTTGATCGTGCCGTCGGCATTGAAGCCGCAGATCTTCCACGGCTGGTTCCAGGAATAGCCCTGCGGACTGCCACCCGAGAGATTTAGACAGACGGCCAGCAAGCCGTGTGCGCGGTAGGCAGGCAGGGCAGCGATGAATTCGCGCGTGCTGCGCTCGGCATCCCACGGTCCGTCGGCGTACGCCCATGCACCCCGCGTCTCGGGGTTCTCGTCGTCGGCGATGGCGTTGGCCATCCGGCTGTTGAACAGCATCCCCTCGATGCGCCGGCCGCGCCAGGCGCGGCCGGGGTAGGTCGGCCGGCCGTCGATGCGAAAGCCGTCGCCCGCGATGCTGACGACGGCCATACCGCTAGAAGCCCACTGCCGCGCCGTCGCGCCGGCTCTCCGAGGCGCCGAGATAGGCGCCGCCCTCGGGGTAGCGCCAGATGATCTGGCTTGAGCCGAAATCGAAGCTCGGCGCCTTGGTCTTGGTGATCTTGTGGCCCTTGGCCTCCAGACCGTTCGCGGTGTCGGCCGGCATGTGTTCTTCGACCCAGATCGTCTTGTCGAGTTCGTGCACGCGCCAGCGCGGCCCGTCGATCGCCGCCTGCGGGTTCTGGCCGTAGTCGACGATGCGGCTGAAGACCTGCATGTGGCCCTGCGGCTGCATGGCGCCGCCCATCAGGCCGAAGGTCGCGACCGGCCTGCCGTCCTTGGTGATGAAGGAGGGGATGATGGTGTGGAACGGCCGCTTCTTCGGGCCGACCTGGTTGGGATGACCCTTGGTCGTCACGAAGCCCGATGCGCGGTTGTGCAACGCGATGCCGGTGCCCGGCACGACGACGCCGGAGCCGAAGCCGGTGTAGTTCGACTGGATCAGCGACACCATCATGCCGGAGGCATCGGCGGTGCCGAGATAGATCGTGCCGCCGTCCTTCGGAACGCCGGGACCGAAATCCTGCGCCTTCTTCGGATCGATCAGCCGGGCGCGGCTCTTGAGATAGGCCTTGTCGAGCAACTGGGCCGACGTCACTTCCATGAAGCGCGGGTCGGCGACGTAGCGCCAGATGTCGGCGAAGGCGAGCTTCATCGCCTCGATCTTGAGATGCGCGGCCTCGGGACTGTCGACGTCGAGGCCATTGATGTCGAAATTCTCCAGCATGCCGAGCGCCATGCAGGCGGCAATGCCCTGACCGTTCGGCGGGATTTCGTGCAGGGTGGTGCCGCGATAGGTGAGGCCGATTGGATCGACCCAGTCGGCCTTGTGGCTCTCGAGGTCGTTGCGGCGCAGCGCGCCGCCGGTGGCCTTGGCATGCTTGTCCATCGCGTCGGCGATTTCACCGCGATAGAAGGCCTCGCCCTTGGTTTCGGCGATCTTGGCGAGGGTCCTGGCCTGGTCGGGAAACTTCCAGACCTCGCCCGGCAGCGGCGCGCGGCCGTTCGGCAGGAACGCCTTCACCCAGTCGTCCTGGCCCTTGAGACGCGCAATCGCGCGATCCCACTGCCGCGCCACCATGTAGGAGACGCGGAAGCCGTCATGGGCGTACTTGATCGCGGGCTCGAACAGGTCGGCGAAGGGCAGCTTGCCGTAGCGGCCGTGCAGCGCCATCCACAGCGACACGGCGCCCGGCGTGCTGACGCTGCCCCAGCCGGTGTCGGCAATCTTGGGCATGCCTTCGTACTTGTCGGGCGTCATCAGCTCGGGCGAGTGACCCGAGGCGTTCATGCCCACCAGCTTGGTGCCGTCCCACAGGATGCAGAAGGCGTCGGCTCCGATGCCGTTCATGGTCGGCTCGACCACGGTGATGGCAATCGCGCTGGCGATCGCGGCATCGACCGCGTTGCCGCCCCTGGCGAGCATGCGCAGGCCAGCGGTGGCCGCCAGATGCTGCGAGGAGGCGACCACGTTCTCCGCGAACACCGGCAGCTTCTTGGACGCGTAGGGGAAATCGTAGTTGAAGGACGGCACGCGGTAATCCTCTCTAGCTCTTCTTCGAGGCCGCGATGGCCTCGATTCGCGCCACGATGCGGGGCGCCTGCAGGAACTGCCGATTGTCGGCGTCGCTCTTGCCGAACACGCGGGAGAGGTCGAACAGGCCCGAGCCCGCGATTGCTCCCATCCGCCCGTCCAGCGTCACGCGTTCGCCGAGGCGGAAGGTTTTTAGCGCCGCGATCGCCCCGTCGGAAAGCCCCGGGGGCGGGGTTTCGCGCGATCGTGTGGAGAAAAGGCTGGCCACCTGATCTGCCATGGCCCCGGTGATGGCCAGGGTCCAGTCATTGAATGCGTACAGCGAAACCTGTGGTCCGATTTCGACGGTGATCGCGACCTTCTGACCGGTGCCGTCGATCGCCTTCAGCACGCCCTGCCAGCCGGCGAAGGCGCCGATCTTGTCGGCCAGCGCCACGGTTTTCTTGGCGGCCTCCTCGATCTGCAGCGGATTGTTGGAGGCGAGCGCCGGCTTGGCGACGTCCTTGAGGTCCTCCAGGAACTTCTTCTGCTGCGCGTTCTGCTCGTACCACGGCTTGTCGAAACAGCCGCCGGCGAGAAGGGCGCCGCCGACAATCAAAGCGCGACGCCCCACCATGCCTGTTAAGCCGCCTTGGCCTGGGCCTTGGCACGCTCCTCTTCCTTGAGCTCCTTCTTCGAGAGCTTGCCGACCGGCGTCTTGGGCAGTTCGGCCCGCACCTCGAGGGCGACCGGCATCTCGTGCTTGCCGATCTTGCCGTCGAGATGCTTCTTGAGTTCGTCGAAGGTGAGAGAGGCGCCGGGCTTCAGCTTGACGAACACCTTGGGCGCCTCTTGGCGGTAGGGATCGGGAATGCCGATCACGATGCACTCGTCGACCGCCGGATGCTCGTAGACCGCCTCTTCGATCATGCGCGGATAGACGTTGTAGCCAGAGCTGATGATCAGGTCCTTGGAGCGATCGACCAGATAGAGCCAGCCGTCGGCGTCCATGTAGCCCATGTCGCCGGTGCGCAGACCTTTCCAGTTCGAGGCGGGGTGACTGAACAGGACCTTGTCGGTCTCGTCCGGCTTCTTCCAGTAACCCTTCATGACCTGCGGGCCGATGATGCAGACCTCACCGACATGTTCCTTGCCGGCTGGCAGCGTCTTGTCGGGATGGTCCATGTCGCGGATCTCGATGATCGTGCCGGGCATCGGCACGCCGCACGAGCCGAGGCGACGCGCCGTCTTGTCTACCGGGCAGATCGCGCCGGTCGGCGAGGTCTCGGTCAGGCCGTAGCCCTCGATCAGCGTGGCGCCGGTCAGCTTCTCGAAACTCTGCTGCACCTCGACCGGAAGCGGCGCGCCGCCCGACATGCAGATCTTCAGCGACTTCAGGTCGAGGCCCTGCGCCTTGGGGTGCTTGTTGATCGCGGTGTAGAGCGTCGGCACGCCGGGCAGGAAGGTCGGCTTCTTCTTCGCCAGATCGTTGACGATCATGTCGATATCGGGCCGAGGGTAGAGGATCAGCTGGTTGCCGTTGCGTACCGCGCCCAGCATGATTCCCGACAGCGCGTAGATATGGAACAGCGGCAGCACGCACACGACCTTCTCGGTGCCGGGGGTGGTGTAGGGCGTCGTCCAGCTCTGGCCCTGCGCCATCGCCGAGACGACACAGCCATGGGTCAGCATCGCCGCCTTGGGCAAGCCGGTCGTGCCGCCGGTGTATTGCAGCAGCGCGACCTCGTCCCACAGGTTCTCGGGGCCGGCATGCGTGGTGTACTTGCCGTCGCTGTTGAGCAGATCCTTGAACGACATGTGCCAGTCGTCCCGCGGCCACTGCGAGATCTCCTTCTTCTTGGCGATCGGGTAGAGCCAGTTCTTCGGCCACGGCAGGTAGTCGGCGATCGAGCCGACGATCAGCTTCTTGAGCCTGGTCTTGCCGCGCATCGCGGCCATCTTCGGGTAGAGCGCGGCGACGTCGAGTGTGACCAGGATGTCGGTCTCGCTGTCGCCGATCTTGAATTCCAGTTCGCGTGCGGCATCGAGCGGCGAATAGTTCACCACCCGTCCGCCGGCCTTCAGGATGCCGAAGAAGGCGATGATGTAGTGCGGCGTGTTGGGCAGGTAGAGGCCGACATTGACGCCGGGTTTGACGCCGAGCTTCTGGAAGCTGGCGGCAGCGCGGTCGGAGGCTTCCTTGTAGTCCCTGAAGGACATCACCTTGTCGAGGAAGTCGGTGAAGGGCCGATCGCCGTACTGGGCGCAGCTCTCCTCGAAAATCTGATGCAGGGTCTTCTTCGGAACATCGAGCTCCCACTTCACGCCGGGCGGGTAGCTCTTTTCCCAAGGATAATTCGCCATTTTTGTCCGTTCCTCCCGGAGCGGACTATGCCACACGGTATGCGTATGAATAGACCGTCTCGAAGCCCAGCGCGGCGTAGAGCGGTAGCGCCGCGTCGTTCGTCGCCACCACCTGCAAATAGATGTACCGCGCGCCATGCTCGCGGCCCCAGGCGCCGATTGTCTGCGTGATGCGTCGCGCCAGGCCACGACGCCGGGCAGCGGGCGAAACCAGCACGTCGAACAGCCCGACATGGTCGCCGTCGACGACGCCGAGCGCGAAGGCGACAGGCCGGCCGTCATCGTCCACGCGCGCGAAGCCGACCGGCGCGGCGATCGTGGCCAGCATGCGCGCCATGGTTTCCCGATGCCGGGGCTCCACCGGGCTCAACTCGGCGAAACCCGCCAGCCAGTCGGGCGAGGCGGCAGCGGCGATGCGGACCTCGGGATCGCGCCGGTAGCGCTCGTCGAGCGAGGCCCGCTGGACCAGGCTCCGATCGATCGAGCGGTAACCAGCTTGGGCCAGCAATGCGTCCGTCCCGGCCGGGGCGAGCGGGCTCAATCGCCAGACCGGCGGGGCGCCGCAAGCAAGATAAGGCGCTTCCAGCTCGTTCTTGATCTCGAGTGTCAGAGCAGAATCTGGCGATAATGCATTGATAGAATTAGCTCTTTTCGTGTATCCGCCAGACAGTCTTTGGATCCAGCCGTGGGCCGAGTGCGTTTCCAGAGCCGGCCAAGCGCGGAAAGCCCTCTGCTCAAGCTCGCGTACAATATTCGTGTCGATCGGCAATGACATTCTTCGTTCCATGTGTTAATTTTTAACACAATAAGAACAAGCGTTTGTTTAACGAACTGCATGTCACACATGAATTTCGACAGCCCCTCCGTCGATGTTCGTGTTCGTCGGCAGCCGCCCCATCGCTGCTCCTCCCATGCGATCGGTCTCCGGCTGCCGGCCATCCTCCTTCTGGCACTCGCTCTGGTCGGCTGCGGCAGTGGCCATCGCGGCAGTCAGGGCGGATACAGCGAACGTCCTCCCAGCAATCGTACTGCCTACGTCGCGTGGCAGGAGTGGACGAAGTTTGGCCGCTCGACCGTGGTGTTCGGCGGTACCGCCAACGGCTACGCCAATCGCAGCGGCGTCACCGAGCGCAGCGAGCCTCTGAGCAGCCGCGTCGGCGACTATTGGGGAAGCTGCGGCCATCCCGAGTGGAACGGCAAGACGTCCGGTCGACCGTGGTCAGGCGCGTTCGTCTCCTGGGTGATGTCGCATTCGGGCGTCAGCCAGCGCGACTTCGCGCCAGCCGGCCGCCACGGCACCTATCTCGCCTCGCTCTACGACCGCCAGCGCAGCGGCGCTTCCGGTTTTCGCCTGCACGCGCCCAACGAATACACGCCCAAGGCCGGTGACCTGATCTGCACCGGCACGGCCGGTCCGAGCTGGCGCTTCGCCGAGCCGCGCATGGCGCACCGCCGTCTCGACAACACCGCGAACCACTGCGACGTCGTCACCCACCTGCGCGGCGGCTTCGTTCACGCCGTCGGCGGCAACGTCAAGAACAGCGTCACGATGAGCCTCTACCCGGTCGACGGGCGCGGCCGGCTGCTCAACACCTCCGGCCACACCTGGATGGTCGTGGTCGAGAACCGGGTGAACTCGTCTGGGCTCGCGCCACTCCTGTGGCCGCGCCCCCGGCACTCATATCGACTTCTGGAAGTCCGAGGTCGCCTGAATCACCGAGGCGATCTTCTCTGCCATCATGATGGTCGGCGCGTTGGTGTTGCCGCCGATCAGGCTGGGCATGATCGAGGCGTCGACGACTCGCAGCCCTTCAAGCCCGTACACGCGACCCTGATTGTCGACCACGGCATTGGCATCGGTCGCCGGGCCCATCTTGCAGGTGCCGACCGGGTGATAGATCGTCTCGCACTTGGCGCGGACGAACTGCTCGATCTCGGCGTCGGTCTTCGCCGACGCGCCGGGCGAATATTCGTCGCCGCGGTAGGGATCGAGACCGGATTGCGCGAGAATGTCGCGACTCATCTTCACGCCGGCGATCAGGGTGTCGAGATCCTTGCGCTCGGCGAGGTAATTGGCGTCGATCAGCGGAGGGGCCTTCGGGTCGGCGCTCGCCAGCCGGATCGTGCCCTTGCTCTCCGGCCGCAGCGTGCAGGCATGCAGGCTGAAGCCGTTCTTGTTCAGACGTGTCCGGCCGTGATCGACCACCATCACCGGCAGGAAGTGGAGCTGGATGTCCGGCGCGGCGAGACCACTCCTCGTGCTCAGGAAGCCGCCGGTTTCGGCGATCGGCGAGGTGCCGGGGCCCTTCTTGTCCTTCCAGTAGCGGTAGAGCGACCACAGCTTGTTCGAGCGATCGTAAGTCACGCCTGAAGTCTTGCAGTAGTTCAGGACCATCGCGTCGAGATGGTCCTGGAGATTGCCGCCGACGCCCGGCAGGTCGTGCAGCGGCTTGATGCCGACCGACTTGAGGTGGTCTGCGGGTCCGATGCCCGACAGCAGGAGAAGCTGCGGCGAGTTCACCGCGCCGCCGCACAGGATGATCTCGCGGTCGGTGCGCGCGACCTCGTCGCGGCCGTTGACCACGTAGCGCACGCCCATGGCGCGGTTCTTGTCGAGGATGATGCGTTCGACCAGCGCGCCGGTGACGACGTGCACGTTGTTCTTGTTGCGCTCGACCGCGGGGCGCAGATAGGCGCTCGCCGTGCTCCAGCGCTCCTGGTTCTTCTGCGTCACCTGATACTGGCCGACGCCTTCCTGGGTGGCGCCGTTGAAGTCGGCCACGCGCTTGTGGCCGGCCTGTTCGCAGGCTTTCAGGAACGCCTCGTTCAGCACCGACGGGTCGGTCTGATCAGCGACGTTGAGCGGACCGCCGGTGCCGTGGAACTCGTCGCCGCCGCGTTCGTTGTTCTCCGCCTTCTTGAAGAACGGCAGCACGTCCTGATAGCTCCAGCCTTCGTTGCCGAGCTGGCGCCAATGGTCGTAGTCCCAGGCGTGGCCGCGGACGTAGAGCATGGCATTGATCGACGAAGACCCGCCCAGCGTCTTGCCACGCGGCCAATACATGCGCCGGTTGTTGCAATGGACCTGCGGCACGGTCTCGTAGCGCCAATTGTAGGGCGAGGTCTCGCCGAGGCTGGCGAAGCCTGCCGGCATCTTCAGCAGGAACGAGCTGTCGGCCGGTCCCGCTTCGAGCACCAGGATGCGCAACCGGTAGTCCTCGCCGAGGCGATTGGCGATGGCGCTGCCGGCCGAGCCGGAACCGATGATGACGTAGTCGTAGGTGTCGTAGAGCCTCATGTGTCGTCCCAATGTCCCGGTTCTAAGGCTGTCTGTTCTCGATCACGGTGAAGAACGGTCGGGCGGATATGGGCGACAAAAAACCGGACGCGTCCAGTGGAAATACGCTGCGCGTGACAGAGTCACCCACATTCCCGCCGATCGCATGCACTTCGCCCGCCCTGACCTCGACCACAATGTCGCAATGTCCGGGTCCGCGATTCAGGTTTTCCAGAGACGTGCCGCCATCGTCGCGCGAGGCACATAGAATGTCTCCGACTCGCGGCGCGTAGTCGCGAACCGAATGCGGGATGAAGACGGCGCCGGGCTGGCGTGCCCGCAGCACCATGCGTTCGACATAGATGGTGTGGCGTGCGTCCGGACAGAACTGGTCGCGCGGCACGCCCGCGCTCTCGATGTCCCAGGAGATGAACGCGGCCGACCAGGGCACCTCGGTGTCGAAGCCGCTGAGATTGGGACGGTCGACGCTCGCCCAATAGTCGTTGATGCGCTGGGCGGCGTCGCGTTCCTTGACGCCGGCGATCTCGGTGCGCGGCTTGCCTTCGCGCGGAAAGATCATCGTCTGCTGGCCGAAGCGGAACCATTCGGCGACCGCCAGCAATACCATCGAGGTCTTGCGGCTCGCGGTCGGTGGCGGCGCTTCGGCATTCCAGTTCGAAGGTGGGCAGGGGCCGAGCGGTTTTAGATCGGCGGCCTGAACGGGCTTGGGTGTCGCTGCCGTTGGCGCAGGTGTTTCGGCGCACGCCGCGAGCAATGCGCCGACGACGAAGAGCGCGAGCGCCGACCGGAAAATCACTTGAAGTGCCAGCGTGTTCCTTGTTCGGGCAGCACGAATCGCAGGCCGAGATCGTTTTCGGAGTCGAGCTCTTCCTTCATCTTCTTCTGCGGCTGCTCGACGGTGAGAGAATATTTGATGTGGGTGATGACCACCGGCAGGGCCTTCAACGCCTTGCCGCCGGCAAGCTGATCGAGTTCCCGCAACGACTTCAGGATCCATTTCGGGGTGAGGTGGCCGAACAGCAGATTGTCCGGACGGTCGCTGGTGTAGGACGCCTCGATCAGGATCGCCTTGAGCTTGCCTTGCTTCGCTTTCGAGGCCACGGCCGACCACAGGTCGCGCATCCGCGTGCCCTTCTCGACTTCGTCGGGGCCGGTGTCGCCCATGCACACCACCGCGTCGCCATCGCTTTCGATCACGAACGCCGTCGACTCGACGCCGCCGTGGGTGAGCGGATAGGCGGTGACGCTCATCTTGGTGTCGTCGATCGACGTGGCGACACCGGGGGTGAGATCACGCAGCGCGTACTTCCTGAGCTGCGGAGCCTTGCCGCGGTCGGTGAAGTTCGGCCAGGCCTGCCAGTTGAAATAGGTATCGAGCAGCGCGGCATTGACCGAGGCCAGCCCATAGATCGGCTTCTTGCTGTCGTCGGGCGAGGCCACGATCAGGCCGGCCACGTGATCGAGATGCGCGTGGCTCACGAGATAGCCCTTGATGCGATCGGTCAGAAGAAAGCCGACGCGGCTCAGCGTCGATCCGGTGGGAACCGCAATCTTGTCGAACGAGCCCCTTTCCGTCGCCACGCGCAGGCCGTTGACGATCGTGCCGGCATCGCAGACCACGGCGCGCGAATCGTCATGGGGGTGGATGAGGTTGGCGCTGAGATTGCCGTCCTGGGTTCCACCGAGCGCGCCCAAAGTGACGATGTCGAATCCGTCGGCGGCGAAAGCGGCCGGCGACAGCAGCGCGGCGGCGCAGACCAGTCCCGAGAAGCGCATCGTCGTCTCCCTTGCTACCAGCGGCCAATCCCGCCGATCACGATGGTGGGGACATTGGCAGTGTGACTTTGCACGGTGAAGACATGCGACCCGGGCCGCCGGCCGGGACGCGGCGCGGAGACTTCGACGCCGGCCTTCTTCAGGCGTTCGTTGCAGGCACCGATGTCGTTGGCGCGCCACGACAGGCCCCAGAGTTCGTCGGGCGCATCGGAGACCCCCTTCTTCAGGTCGTGCGCGATCTCGACCACGAGATCACCGCAGCGGAAGAAAAGCAGACGTGCACCCCAGGCGGGGTTGCTGCGGTCAAGCCGAAGGTCGAGCCCGAGGCGTCCGGCATAGAAGGCGATGGCGCGCTCGGGGTTGGGCGTCCGCACCACGACATGGTCGAGCGCGCCGATCGCGGCGGTCTCGCTCGATTTCAGGAAGGGCGAGGGCGGTGGGGCGTCGCCGCGTTGCACCAGTCCGATCGCCACGCCGTGTGCGGCCTCGGTCGAGAGCGCGAGTCGGTCACCGTCGCGCATCGTCGCCACAGCGCGTCGCTCGAGCAGGCGGGCCGCCTTGTCGAGGTCGGCCGTGGCGAAATTCATCGAAGCGAGCCGCGCGGTGTCGGCGCAATCTTCGATCACCAGGCCGACGTTGCCGACGCGCAACTGGCCGTTATCGGCCTTGCGGCCGAGCAGGGTCTCGTAGGCGCCGACCGCGCCGGACACGAACGAGGCGCGAAGCGTCAGGTGATCGAGCGCGGTGATCACCTCGGTCAGCCGATCTTCTTGAGGTCCGCCTTGTACTGCGCGCCGCGGCGCACGTAGCTCTCGGCGCTGAGCCTCAGGCGCGTGACGTTGTCCTCCGTCACCTCGCGCGCGGCCTTGGCCGGCGAACCGAAGATCACGGCGCGGTCGGGGAAGCTCTTGCCCTCGGTGACCACGGCGCCGGCGCCGACCAGGCTCTGCTTGCCGATCGCCGACTTGTTGAGGACCACGGCCGCGACGCCGATCAACGCGCCGTCGCCGATGGTGCAGCCATGCAACATGACGCAATGGCCGATCGTGACGCCCTTGCCGATGTCGATCGGGCAGCCGGGGTCGGTATGCAACACCGAATTGTCCTGGACGTTGCTGCCGTCGCCGATCGTGATCGGCTCGTTGTCGCCGCGCAGCACGGCGCCGGGGAGGATGCTGACATTCTCGCCCAGCCGCACGTCACCGATGATCGTCGCCTCCGCAGCGATGTAGCAGGAGGCCGGAATGACGGGCTTTTTGTCGCCCAGTTGATAAATCGCCATGGATACCCTTCCGTTTACGTAAACCTCGGATTGACGTTAACGTAAACGTCAACTATAGTTTACTTTATGACTGCCGCCACTGCTTCCCAAGCCGTTTCGCGCGACCTGCCACGAATCTATAGCATCGCCGAACTGGCGCGCGAGTTCGGCATCACCGCGCGCACCATCCGCTTCTACGAGGACGAGGGGCTGATCAAGCCTCGGCGTCAGGGCCTGACCCGACTCTACAGCCCGCATGATCGCGTGCGGCTCGGCTGGATCCTGCGCGGCAAGCGGCTGGGCTTCTCGCTTGCCGAGATCAAGCAGCTGCTCGACCTCTATCAGGTCGACCGGACCGGCGTGCAGCAGCTCCGCGAACTGCTGCGCCGCAGCCGGGTTCACATCGAGGATCTCGAGCGCCGCCGCGCCGACCTCGACCAGCACATCGCCGAGTTCAAGGACGTCGAGGCGCAGGTCAGCCAGGAATTGCGCGGCCGCGGCGCCGATCCGAACGGCGACTGACCAACACCGACGACGAAACAGCTACCGACGAATAGCGACTGAGGGGAAACGCCATGGCCGTCTACAAGGCACCGCTGAAGGAAATCCAGTTCGTCATGAACGAAGTGCTCGACGTGTCGAGCCTCGCCAAGCTGCCGGGCTACGAGGACGCGACGCCCGACACCATCCAGGCCGTCCTCGAGGAGGCCGCCAAGCTTTGCGAGAACGTGCTGTTCCCGCTCAATCGCACCGGCGACGAAGAAGGCTGCCACTACGAGAACGGCGTCGTGCGCACGCCCAAGGGCTTCAAGGAAGCCTACAATCAGTTCCGCGAGGGTGGCTGGACGGCGACGACCAACGATCCGAAGTATGGCGGCCAGGGACTGCCGGCGACAGTGGGCTTCGCGGTGACGGAGATCATCACCGCCTCGAACCAGGCGTTCGGCATGTATCCCGGCCTCAGCCATGGCGCCTACGAGGCGCTGGAGCGGCACGGCTCGGAAGAGCTGAAGAAGCTCTATCTGCCCAAGCTCACCGACGGCTCCTGGTCGGGTACGATGTGCCTCACCGAGCCCCAGTGCGGCACCGACCTCGGCCTGATTCGCACCAAGGCCGAGCCGCGCAGCGACGGCAGCTATGACATCACCGGCACCAAGATCTTCATCTCGGCCGGCGAGCACGACCTCACCGAGAACATCCTGCATCTGGTGCTGGCGCGCCTGCCGGATGCGCCGGGCGGCACCAAGGGCATCTCTCTGTTCCTCGTGCCGAAGTTCATTCCGAAGGCCGATGGCTCCGTCGGCGAGCGCAACGGCATCCGCTGCGGCGCCGTCGAGCACAAGATGGGCATCAAGGCCAACGCGACCTGCGTCATGAACATGGACAATGCGCGCGGCTGGCTGATCGGCGAGACGAACAAGGGCATGAACGCCATGTTCGTCATGATGAACGCGGCCCGTCTTGGCGTCGGCATGCAGGGCCTCGGCATCGCCGAATGCGCCTATCAGAGCGCGGTGGCCTACGCCCGCGACCGTCTGCAGATGCGCTCGCTGACCGGCCCGAAGAACGCCAACGGCCCGGCCGATCCGATCATCGTGCATCCCGACGTGCGCCGCATGCTGCTGACGCAGAAATCGTTCACCGAGGCCGCCCGGGCGCTCGCGCTGTGGGTCGGCATGCTGATTGACGAGGCGCACCGCCATCCCGACGCCGACAAGCGCGAGGCGGCGGACGATCTCATCCAGATGCTGACGCCGATCATCAAGGCCTACTTCACCGACATGGGCAGCGAATGCGCGAACCTCGCGGTGCAGACCTACGGCGGGCACGGCTTCATCCGCGAGAACGGCGTGGAACAGCTGGTGCGCGACGCGCGCATCACGCAGCTCTACGAGGGCACCAACGGCATCCAGGCGCTCGACCTGGTCGGCCGCAAGCTGCCGATGAAGGGCGGCCGCGCCGCGCAGCGCCTGCTGGGGCTGATGAGCGCGTTCATCGCCGAGAACAAGGCAAACGAGAAGATGAAGGAATTCGTCGAGCCGCTCGAGAAGGCGCTGGGCCGTGTGCAGGACGCCGCGCTTTTCCTGATGCAGAACGCAATGAAGAACCCGGACGAGGCCGGCGCTGCCGCGACCGATCTGCTCCGGCTGATGGCGCTCACCGCCATGACCTACATGTGGAACCGCATCGCCATTGCCGCCCACAAGGGCCTGGCTGCCGGCAACGACAACGCGTTTTACGAGGCAAAGCTCGCGACGGCGCGCTTCTACATCGCCCGCGTCCTGCCGCAGAGCACGGCGCTCAACCACCAGATCAAGGCGGGTGCAGCGACCTTGATGTCGATCCCGGCGGAGGCATTCTGACCGACACCGGGCTTTCGGCGCGGGATCTGCTCGCGCTGCAGGCCTTCGATCTCGCCGCGCGCCTTGGTTCGTTCAAGGCGGCGGGCGAGGCGCTGCACATCACGGCTTCGGCGGTCAGTCATCGCATCTCGGGGCTGGAAAAGGCGTTGGGCGAAAGGCTCTTCGAGCGCCAGCCGCGCGGCGTCGAATTGGCGCCGGCGGGGCGGCTGCTGGCGGCGACCACCGGCCGCGCCTTCGCCGATCTGTCTCGGGCGATCGCGCGGCAGGGCGGCGGCAGCCAGCGGCTGCGCGTTTCCGCCGTGCCGATCTTCGCCACGCACTGGTTGTTGCCGCGGCTCGGCCAGTTCCTCGCGGCCCATCCGCGCATCGAGCTGCAGGTCGAGGCGAGCCCGCGCATGGCCGACATGGAGACCGGACTGGTCGACGTGGCGATCCGCTACGGCGACGGAAAATGGCCCGACGTCGCGGCCGAGAAGATGATGGAGCTCAGGACCGTGCCAGTCGCGTCGCCGGCGCTGGTCAGGCGGCTGAAGCTCCGGGCGCCTTCCGACATTCCACGGGCGCCTCTCGTCCGCGTCGCGCCCTACGGCACGTCGTGGACCGAATGGGCGTCCAACGCCGGCCTCGATCCGGAGTCGTTCGAGCGCGATAAGGGACTGCAGGTCGACGGCATGGGCTCGGCCGTGCGTGCCGCCGCACATGGCCTTGGCGTGGCGCTGGTGTTCGACCCGCTGATCGACGGTGAGATCAAGTCGGGAGGCCTGGTGCGGGTCGGACCGGCAGTGCCGTCTCGCGGACAGATCTGGTTCGCCTGCCGCCCGCGCGAACGGAGTCTGCCGGCCATCCGGGCGCTGCGCCGCTGGCTTGGCCAGGAGCTGAGGACGAGTTGAAGACGGCGTGAGCCGAATTCATCCCTGAGCATGCGCGATGCGTTTGTCGTGCGGGTGGGCGACGCGCCACATCGTGTCATGGACCTCGTTCTTCCCGCACGCGACGGTGTCGATTTGGCGGCCACGCAGTTCAAGCCGGACTGGCCCAACGGCGCCGCCATCCTGATCAATGGCGGCACCGGCGTTCCCCGCCAGTTCTACGGCGCCTTCGCCCAACATCTGGCGACGCGCGGCTTCACCGTTCTCACCTACGATTATCGCGGAATCGGCGGTTCGCAGAAGCCGGCCGATGCGACCATCGATCAGTGGGGCGAGATCGACCAGCCGTCGATGATCGACCATCTCGCCTGCCTTGCACCGAACTCGACGCTCGCGATCGTCGGTCATTCCTTCGGTGGGCAGGTGCTTGGGCTCGCCGACAACATCGCGAATGTCCGGGCGGCCGTGCTGATCGCGACCCAGAGCGGGCACTGGCGGCATTGGCCGGCCGGCAGACGCCGGCTTCGCATGCTGGCGCTGTGGTGGCTGCTGATCCCGGGACTGACGGCGCTGACCGGTCGCTTCCCCGGCGCATGGATCGGCACAGCGAACCTCCCGACAGGCATCGCGCGCAGCTGGGCGCGCTGGGGCCGCTCGCCTCATTATGTTTGCGACGCGCGCGGCCGGGCCAAGCGGCCGTTCAACGGCGACGTGATGTTGCCGCTGCGCTGGATGAGTTTCAGCGACGACCCGGTGGCGCCGTTCAGCGCGGTCGAGGCGATGCAGAACTACTACGCCTCGGCATCGATCGAGCGGCTGCATTTGTCGCCGTCCGATGTCGGCACGAAGGCGGTCGGCCATTTTGGCTTCTTCCGCAAGTCGATGCCGCGCCGGCCGTGGGACGAAATTGCCGACTGGCTGGACCGACAGCTGCTGGTCCAGAGTGGACGTCGCCCTGAACCGAAGGAAACGTCCTCATGTCCGCACCTCACCTCCTCGCCGAGACCAAAGACGGCATCGGCTGGCTGACGCTCAACCGGCCGGAGTCTCTGAACGCGCTTTCCATGGAGATGCGCGACCTGCTGGTCGAGCATACGGCGAAATTTGAGAAGGATCCGGCGGTGCGCTGCGTTGTGATCCGCGGCGCCGGCGATCACTTCCAGGCCGGCGGTGATATCAAGGGCTTCCACAAGTCGCTGACCACGGAGAAGGAAGCGCACCTCGCGGGCTTCGAGATGCGCGTCGTGAAGGCGCACCAGGCGATCTACCAGATCCGGCGGATGAACAAGCCGGTCATCGCGTCGGTGCAGGGTGCCGCTGCGGGCTTCGGCCTATCGCTCATCCTGAACTGCGATCTGGCGATCGCGGCGGACGATTCCTACTTCACGCTCGCCTATCGTCATATCGGCCTGTCGGCCGACGGCGGCGCGACCTATTTCCTCCCGCGCGTGGTCGGCGAGCGCAAGGCGCTGGAGATTGCGCTGCTCGGCGAGCGCTTTACCGCGCAGGAGGCCAAGGAGCAGAACATCCTCAACTGGGTGGTGCCGAAGGCCCAGCTCGCGGCGGAGACCGAGAAGCTCGCGCGCAAGCTCGCGGACGGTCCGACCTTCGCGCTCGGCGTTGCCAAGAAGCTGATCCGCACCTCTTTCGACAATTCGTGGGACGAGCACTCGCATCGCGAGGCCGAGGGACTTGCGGCGTGCGCCGCGACGGACGACCATTTCGAGGGACTGAATGCCTTCCTCGAGAAGCGGAAGGCGGTGTTCAAGGGAAGGTGAGCATGTCTGCCGACAGACCGGAGACCTCTTCGCCCGCCTGCCTCATGCACGAGGCCGACGAATCGTACATGGGTTACGCTACACGCGACGAACTCGCGGCGTTCCTTAACGAACTGCTCGAGGCCGAGCGTGCCGGCACCGGCGTGGCGCTGCGCAGCGCAGACGCGGCCTCGGGCACGCCGTTCGTCGGCCTGCTGCGCGACATTCACAAGGACGAGGCACGCTGGTGTGCGATGCTGCTGCGTCAGCTCAAGACGTTGGGGATGCCTGCCAGCACGAAGATCGGTGCCTTCCAGGAGAAGGCGCTGGCGATCGATCCGCTGCCAGAGCGCATCGCCTTCCTCAATCGCGGTCAGGGCTGGGTGGTGAAGAAACTGCGCGAGATGATGCCCAAGGTGCGGGATGATGCCCTGCATCGAGACCTGGCCGAAATGCTGGAAAGCCACGTGGCCAACATCGCGCGCGCCAACGAAGCGTTGGCGTCCGGCGGACGCTAGGGAGAGGAAACAGAATGCAGGACCGTCACATTGGCGAGGTGCGTGTAACGCGGATCGAGGAGCAGATCGGTCCGGGCTTCCCGGCCAAGGATTTCTTTCCCGAGTTCGAGGCGGAGACGTTCGCCGGCCATCAGCACTGGCTGGCGCCCAACTACTACCAGCCCGAGAGCGGACGCCTGATGACGTCGATCCACTCCTGGTTGGTGCGTACCGGCAAGTACACCGTCCTGATCGATTCCTGCTCGGGCAACCACAAGCCGCGTCCAGGGATGCCGCGGTTCGACATGTTGAACACGAAGTATCTCGATCGCCTGCGCGAGGCGGGCGTGGAGCCCGAGGAGATCGACTTCGTGATGTGCACGCATCTCCATGTCGATCACGTGGGATGGAACACCAGGCTCGAGAACGGAAAGTGGGTGCCGACTTTCCCCCGGGCGAAGTACGTGATGTCGCGCACCGACCACGACCATTGGGCGAAGATTGCGAAGACGCCCGGCTCGGTGCCTTACGAGGTCAACACCTACAACGACTCCGTGCTACCGATAGTAGAGGCGAAGATGGCCGAGTTCGTTTCGGGCGAGCACGCGATGTGCGGCTGCTTCAAGCTGAAGCCCGCGCCTGGCCACACGCCGGGCCAGGTCCGGGTCGACCTCGAATCGCGCGGCAAACGGGCGATTTTCCCCGGGGACGCGCTGCACAACCCGGTGCAGGTGCCGCTGTGGAAATGGAACAGCCGCTTTTGCGAGGATCTCGACCTTGCACGCAAGACGAGAAATACTTTGCTGTCGGACTGCGTCGAACAAGGCGCGCTGCTCATGCCGGCCCATTTCGCGTCGCCGCATGCCGCTTACGTGAAGTCGAAGGGAGATTCCTTCGAACTCGACTGGGATCACGACAACGTTCGCGGGAGGACGTAGCCCTCCCGTTCGTTACCGTCCCTTCCAGTTCGGCTTGCGCTTCTCGGCGAAGGCGCGCGGTCCCTCGACCGTGTCCTCGCTCTTTGTCATGGCAACGAAGGCCGGGTAGTGGAGGTTGTGCATCGCGACCTCGAGGCTCGGCACGTCGAGCGAGCGCATCACGACCTGCTTGGTGGCGCGCACCGACATCGGCGAACACGCGAGAATGTCGCTCGCCCAGCGCCTGGCTGCGCTCATCAGTTCGGCGTGCGGCGCGACCTCGGTGACGAAGCCGAGCTCGAAGCCTTCCTTGGCCGAAACGTGTCGACCGGTCAGCATCATGCCCATCGCCTTCTTGAGCGGGATCATGCGGGAAAGTCGCTGCATACCGCCGGCGCCCGCGGCGAGGCCGACCTTGGGCTCGGGCAGGGCAAAGGTCGCCTTGTCGGATGCCACGATGATGTCGGCCGCCAAGGCAATCTCGAAGCCGCCGCCCATGGCGACGCCGTTCACAGCGGCGATCACAGGCTTCTCGAGATCGAAACGGTTGGCTAGTCCGCCGAAGCCCTTGGCCGGATGAACCGGGCGCTTGCCGGTCTTCTTCTGGATTTCGGCGTGATACTTCAGGTCATTGCCCGCGCAGAACGCCTTGTCGCCGGCGCCGGTGATGATGGCGACCCAGAGGTCGGGATTGGCGTGGAACTCGTCGAAGGCGTCGACCAGTTCCTGGTTCGCCATGGGATGGCAGGCATTGTAGACCTCGGGCCGGTTGATCGTGACGATCATCAGGCGGCCGTCGGTTTCGACCTTGCTGAACTCACCCATGGCGTTCCCTCTCGAGTTGCTGCTTGTTGCTGAATGGTGGTTTAGCCGCTCGTCTGAGGAATTCAAAATACCGCCCCAAAATGGCTCCATTGCGCAGCCAGTGGAGGTTGTGTCCCTCCCAATTGCGCATTGCAGTGGTATGAAGCTTTGTTGGATCGTCGGCTTGGCGATTGTCACATTTGGAGCGCTGGCCGCGCGGGCGGCTGAACCGGCGCGTCAGGGACCGGCGCCAATTCGTGTCCGGCCAAGCGCGTCTGAAGCGCAGACCGGGGCAGAGATTGTGGGTAAGTTATTGAAACCCGGTCCCGCCGATCCCGATGTTCCGTTGCCCCGTCAGGGGCTCACCGACGATACAGGCGGGAACAAGAAAGGAACGGGCCCCCAGATTTACGGTCGCGAGGCGCCAGGAGGGGCGGTTTTCGGACTGACGTTCCCAATTCCCGTCAGGCCTGGGGATTTAGGGGCGACCACAAGATATAGTTCCGGTGTCGAAGGGGCCAAAAGCGGGCTAGAATCACGCTAGAATAGCTACTGTTGCCGGCCGGCCACAGTTAGGCCGTGAAAAGTCCACTGTCCTTGCACCTCACCAGTGGTGGTGTGTATATTCAGCCTAGGAGTTGGTGACATCCAGCCCCGCCAACGCTCGTCAGATTTTCAATAACGAGGGGAAGAACTCATGAAGAAGGCTCTTATGGCCGCCGCGGCGTTTGTTGCGTTGCCGGTCATGGCCCAGGCGCAGACGCCGTCGTCGGGCTTCTACATCGGCGCCGAGGGCGGCCTGAACTGGCTGCTGAACACCAACGTCACCACGAACACCAGCAACGGTGGCAACCTGAACACGGTGGCGGTGACGCCGCAGACCGGCTTCGCCG
>JBGAIW010000049.1:0-31574 GCA_044225265.1 Reyranella sp. | reverse complement strand
GTGCCAGTGCCCTACCATTCAGGCCACTAGACGATTCCTTCTTCCCTGAAGATCTCCAGACACTTGCGAAGAGCGCGCTCATATCGGGCGCGCTCTTTTGCCATGGACTCGTCGTCCCATTCGAAGAAGCCGCGCTTGGTCTTGAAGCCGATCCGGCCTTCGTCGACGTTCTTCTGCAGCACCGGCGGCGGGCCCTTGGCATTGTTGAGGTCCGGCCAGATGATCTTGGCGACGGCGCAGGTCGTGTCCCAGCCCGAGTGCTCCTTCTGCACGATCGGGCCGGCGGCGGCGTAGCGGAAGCCGAAGCTGAGACGCACCGTGGCGTCGATGTCCTCCGGCGAGGCGACGCCTTCCTCGATCAGCCACAAGGCTTCGCGCATGAGGGCGCCCTGGATCCGGTTGCCCAGAAAACCGATCACGTCCTTCTTGACCTGTACCGGCCGCTTGCCGAGCGAGGCCATGATCGCGCCGACCTGCTCGGCGAGCTTCACGTCGGTGTGGACGGAACGCACGACCTCGACCAGCGGGATCAGGTGCGCCGGCATGAAGAAGTGCAGGCCCATCATCCGGCTTTGCGACTTGAGACCCTTGCCGATCTCGCTGATCGGGAAGGACGAGGAGTTCGAGGTCAGCGCGCAGTCGGGCCGGGCGAGCTTTTCCATGTCGGCGAAGAGCTGGCGCTTCAGTGCCATGTCCTCGGTCACGGTTTCGACCGCGATCGAGATCCTGTCCCAGGCCGCTTCCGGCAGGGTCGCGTAGGTCTTCAGCCCGGATGTATCGGTGCTCTTGCCCATCGCGGCGAGTGCCTTGGCGCAGGCGGCCGGCAGGCCCTCGCGCGTGCTCGCCGAGCGCGACACGACATCGACTTTCCAGCCTCCGCCCAGGAACATGGCAATGATGCCGACACCCATGGTGCCGCCACCAAGGACCAGTGCGTGACGTTCGACCTGCGGCATTATTTGTCCTCCCAAACTCGACGGCCGGCCCCGGCGCGGGGCAATATCCGGCTCACTTATAGCCCACGCAGGGTCTACTGGAGGGGAATGTCATGGCCGGCCAATACAAGGATATCGGGGTCTCGAGTGAAGGCGCCGTCGGCATCGTCGAGATCCAGCGGCCGCCGCACAATTTCTTCGACAATGCGCTGATCAACCAGATCGCCGACGCCTTCGAGGCGTTCGACAAGGACATGAACATCCGCTCCTACGTGCTGTGCGCGCAGGGCAAGTCGTTCTGCGCCGGCGCCGACTTCGCGAACCGCCCGCAAACCGGCTCGGCCGAGAGCGGCAAGCACCTCTATAAGGAAGCGACCCGCCTGTTCCGCGCCAAGAAGCCGAGCGTCGCAGCGATCCAGGGCCCGGCGATCGGCGGCGGCCTCGGTCTCGCGATCATGGCCGACTTCCGCGTCACCTGCTCGGAAGGCCGCTTTGCCGCCAACTTCACACGGCTCGGTTTCCATCCCGGCTTCTCGCTCACCTTCACCCTGCCGCGCCTGATCGGCCAGCAGCGCGCGAACCTGATGTTCTACACGGGCCGCCGCATCGGCGGCGAAGAAGCCGTGGCATGGGGCATGGCCGACGTGCTGGTGCCGCTCGCCGACGTGCGCAAGGGCGCGATGGATCTCGCCAAGGAGATCGCGGAGTCCGCGCCGCTCGCGCTGATGTCGACTCGCGAGACCATGCGCCGCGGCTTCGCCGATGCTGCCGAGATCGCCACCGAGCGTGAGCTCACCGAGCAGGATTGGACGCGCAAGACCGAGGACTTCAAGGAAGGCATCAAGAGCTACGCCGAGAAGCGCCCGGGCAACTGGAAGGGCCGCTGATGGCCAACCCAGCTGCCGGCCAGATCGCCGGCAAGGTCGCGATCATCACCGGCGGCGCCTCGGGTATCGGCGAGGCTTGCGCCGAAACCTTGGCGCGCGAGGGCGCGGCGGTCGTCGTCACCGACGTCGACGAGCTTCTCGGGCAGGGCGTCGTCCAGAAGATCGCGAAGGCAGGCGGCAAGGTCGCCTGGCTGAAGCACGACGTGCGTGACGAGGCGGGCTGGCCGGCGGTGATCGCCGAGGCCGAGAAGCGCTTCGGCCGGCTCGACATCATGGTCGCCAATGCCGGCATCGGCATCATGGCGCCGATCGAGACCATGACCTTGGCCGACTGGCAGCGCCAGCAGGCGATCAATCTCGACGGCGTGTTCCTATCGGTGAAGCACTCGATTCCCGCCCTGCGGCGCGCCGGTGGCGGCTCGATCGTGTTGATGTCGTCGATCGCGGGCCTGCGCGGCTCGGCCGGCCTTGCAGCCTACTCGGCGACCAAGGGCGGCGTGCGCCTGTTCGCCAAGTCGATCGCGCTGGAATATGCGCAGGACAATATCCGCTGCAACTCGGTGCATCCCGGCATCATCGCCACGCCGATTTGGGGCAAGATCCCGACCGGCGCCATGGGCAACCAGCGCAATTCGCCGATCGATCCCGGCGAGCGCGCGCACATGATCGTACCATTGGTGCGGGTCGGCGAGGCGCAGGACATCGCCAACGGTGTGCTGTTCCTCTGCACGGATGCCGCGAACTACATGACCGGCCAGGAGCTGGTCATCGACGGCGGCATCACCGCCGGCGCCCGCCCACCGCAGCGCGCCAAGTAGTTCCGGCGCCTAGTGCGCCGTCCAGCCGCCGTCGACCACCAGGCCGGCGCCGGTCATGAAGCTCGCATCGTCGGACGCCAGGAACACGATGCCCTTGGCGATGTCCTCGGCCATGCCGAGGCGGCCGATCGGATGCAACCCTACGGTCGTCTTGCGGGCCTGCTCGGTATCGTTGGTGCCGACCTGCGCCGCACGGCTGGCGAAGGTCTTCTGGCCCATGTCGGTCTCGATCAGGCCGGGATGGATGGAATTGACCCGGATGCCGTAGCCCTTGCGGCCGAACTCCAGCGCCGTCGACTTGGTGAACAGCGTCACGCCGCCCTTGGTAAGAGAGTACAGCGGATCGAGCTGGCTGCCGACCAGGCCGGCAATCGAGGCCAGGTTGACGATGCAGCCCTTGGTCTTTTTCAGATGCGGCAGGGCGGCACGCGTGCCCAGTACAACACCGGTCAGGTTCACTGCGACCAGCCTGTGCCAGTCGTCAAGCGAGGCCTCCTCGACACCCTTGCCGTTGAAGATGCCGGCATTGTTCACCAGCACGTCGAGCTTGCCGTAGGCCTTGACCGTCCCGTCCAGCGCCTCCGCCCAACTCCCCTCGCTGGTGACGTCGAGATGGACGTAGAGCGCGCCGATCTCCTGGGCGAGCCTGCGTCCGGTCTCGTCGAGGATGTCGCCGATCGCTACCCTGGCGCCGGCCGCCACCATCAGCCGGGCGGTTGCGGCGCCGATGCCACGCGCCGCGCCCGAGAGAAACGCGACCTTGCCGTCGAGGCGGTTCACGGCTGCCTCGCTACTTCATCTTGTTGAACGGCACGTCCTTGTCCACGCGCACATCCTGAGGCAGGCCGAGCACCCGCTCGGCCACGATATTGCGCAGGATCTCGTCGGTGCCGCCGGCGATGCGGAAGCCCGCACCTGCGACCCACTGCGCCTGGAAGCCGGCCGCGTGCGGCACGTCTTCCTTCATGATGCCGGCCGGGCCCATCAGCTCCATCGCCATTGCACCCATGTCCTGCATCTTGGGCGCGGCCACGATCTTGATGATCGACGACTCCGGTCCCGGCGTCTGGCCCTTTGAAAGAGCGGTGAGGGTACGGTAGCGCGTCAGCTTCAGGCCCTGCTGCTGGACGTACCAGTCGGCGATCTTGCCGCGGACCTGCTGGTTGCGGATCGCCGGCCCGTCGTCGAGCTCGGTGTCGCGGGCCAGTTCCATCAGCTCGTCGACGTCGAGACCGCCTGACGGCAGGCCGACGGCGAGTCGCTCGTTCATGAGCGTCGTGAGCGCAGCCTTCCAGCCCTCGCCGACCTTGCCCAGGCGCTGGCTGTCGGGAATGCGCACGTTGGTGAAGAACACCTCGTTGAAGTTGGCGCCGCCCGAGATCTGCTTGATCGGCCGCACTTCCACGCCGGGCGTCTTCATCGACAGGAAGAACATCGTCAGGCCCGCGTGCTTCGGCACGTTCGGATCGGTACGGGTGATGATGATGCCGTAGTCGCAGTAGTGCGCGCCGGAGGTCCAGACCTTCTGGCCGTTGATCACCCAGCCGTCGCCGTCACGCTCGGCGCGGGTGCGGATGCCGGCGACATCGGAGCCGGCGGCCGGCTCCGAGAAGAGCTGGCACCACACTTCCTCGCCGTGGAGCGCTGGCTTCACGTAGCGCGCCAGATGCTCCTTCGAGGCGTAGGCCATCATGGTCGGGATGCACATGCCCAGCCCGATGTCGAAGAAGCCGAGCGGCACCAGGTAGTTGGACTCTTCCTGCTGGTAGATCACCTGCAGGATCGGCGAGCCGCCGCGACCGCCATACTCCATCGGCCAGGTGATGCGGGCATAGCCGGCGGCGGCCTTCTTGGCCTGCCACTCCTTGGCTTTCTTCAGCAGGTTGGGATCGTCGTTGCGCGCGCGGAAGCTCTTGCTGTCGTCGCTCTTGCGCGTGGCGTTGGCGTCGAGCCAGGCGCGCACTTCCTTGCGGAAGGCGGCTTCTTCGGGCGTGTCGTTGAAGTCCATGGCTGTTTCCTTCCCCTTACGCCGCGTTCTTCTGTTCGAGCCGGTTCACCAGCTTGTCCTTCCACGCCATCGGCCCGCCGATGTTGAGTGCCATCAGGCGCGCACGGCGGAGATGGAACTGCGTGTCGGCCTCCCAGGTGAAGCCGATGCCGCCGTGGGTCTGGATGTTTTCCTTCGAGGCGAAATCGTAGGCTTCGGTTGCCGCGATGCGCGCCGCCGCCGCCGCGAGCGGCAGGTCGGCGCCGCCGTCGGTCAGCATCATGGCGCCGTAGTAGGCGTTGGAACGTGCGAGCTCGAGCTTGACGTAGCAATCGGCAAGCTTGTGCTTGATCGCCTGGTACGAGCCGATGGCGCGGCCGAAGGCCTGGCGCTGCAGGGCATAATCGCGCGCCATGTACATCGCGGCCTCGGCGCCGCCCACCTGGGCGAACGCGAAGTAGATCGCGGCGGCGTCGTACAGCCGTTCCAGGGTGCGCCAGCCGTCGGCTTCGTTGCCCAGCGCTTCGGCCGTCGCGTCCTCGAACACCAGCTCGGCGTGCTTGCGCGCCGGATCGATCGTCTCGACCCGCTTCTTCTTGACGCCCTTCTGGTCGAGATCGACCAGCACCATCGCGGTCTTCGACATCACGATCGCGAAGTTGGCGACGTCGCCGTCGGCCACCGGCACCTTCTTGCCGTTCAGCCGGCCGCCGCCGAAGGTCGTCGAGACGGTGCGCGGCTTGGGCGGCTGCGCGCCTTCGGAAACGGCGAGCGTGCCGATCGCCTTGCCTTCGGCGAGCAGCGGCAGCCACTTCTTCTTCTGTGCTTCCGAGCCCGCGAGCTTGATCGCCTCCGTGGCGAGCACCACCGAGCTGTCGAACGGCACCGGAGCGGCAGCGCGACCGATCTCCTCGGCGATGACGCACAGCTCGAGCGGCGAGAGGCCGAGCCCGCCGTAGGCCTCGGGAATGCCGGTCGCCGGAATGCCCAGATCGACCAGGCCCTTCCAGACCTCATCGGCGAAAGACTCGTTGCCGTCGAGGACGCGGCGCACCACTTTCATGGGGCACTTGTCGGCGAGGAATTTGCGCACCTGCTCCTTGAGGAGCTTCTGGTCGTCGGAGAAATCGAAGTTCATGATGGGCGAAGGCTAGCAAGCGGCCTCGCATCGGGGAACGGCTTTAGGTTCCGACAGGCGGGCCGTTTCGTGTGGTAGGGTGAGATGGATGAGCGCTCCTGAAATCAAGGCTGCCGAAATCCGGGACTGGCATGCCCACGTCTATTTTGACGCCGCCACCCGTGACCCGGCCTGGGCATTGCGCGAGCGGATCGAAAAGTCCTTCGACATCCAGATGGGCCGCTTCCATGAGAAGCCGGTCGGCCCGCATCCGCGCTTCAGCTACCAGGTCCATTTCCGCAACGATCAGCTGGCGCCGCTGATCTCCTGGCTGACGCTGCATCGCGGCGATCTGACGGTGCTGGTGCACCCCAACACCGGCCAGGAGCTGGAAGACCATCGCGACCGCGCGATCTGGCTGGGGCCCAGCGAGACGCTCGATCTCAGCATTCTCAAGAAGTCCTAGGGGAACGTCATGGATGAGCTGTTGCCGCTGGCGAAAAAGGTCGGCGAGAAGCTGAAGGCGCGCAAGGAAACGGTCGGCATTTCCGAATCCTCGGCGGGCGGCCTGATCTCGGCGGTGTTGCTCGCGATCCCCGGCGCCTCGGCCTACTTCATGGGCGGCGCCGTCGTCTATACGCGGCCAGCCGGCGAGGCCTTCCTTGGCGCCACACCGTCCCGCCGCTCGGGCATCCGCTCTTCGTCCGAACCGTGGGCGCTGCTCGCGGCCGAACTGGTGCGCGACCGACTGAAGACGAATTGGGGCCTGGCGGAAACCGGCGCCTCGGGACCGACCGGCAACTCCTACGGCGATCCGGCTGGCCATACCTGCGTCGCCGTCGTGGGTCCCAACGGCAAGGTGGCGCGTACCCTGCGAACCGGATCGAACGATCGCGTCGCCAACATGCGCCTGTTCGCGGCCGAAGCGCTGAAACTTCTCGACGAGCAGCTGCCGTAAGCTATCGCTGCACGCGATAGAGCCCGACCCGCCAGGTCTCGCCGGGTCCCAACGTCGGCAGCGAGCCGCTGCATTGCGCGTGGTCGTTGCCCTGACGGCAGTCGAGATCGCCCAGGGGAAGCGCACGGCCGTCGCTGCAGGTCGTCTCGAGGCTGCGCAACACGACGCCCTGTCCCGCCACGCGCGCCTGCGCCATCGCGTTGCAGGCATAGTCGGGCTGGTCGATCCGGCTGTAGAGCACGCGGCCCGTACCTCTGTCGTTGAAGCACCAGGTCGTGATGCCGGTGTGGTTCTCGTAGACGAACACGTCGGTGCGCCAGCAACCGCGCAGCACCGCCACGTCGGCCGGTGCCTGGCTCGGCAGGTCGAGCGGCACGATCGATGGCGGCCGGCGCGCCGGCCGGGTCGAGGGCTGATAGTAGGTGCTGGATGTCGATGGCGAGGACGCGCCGACCGAGGAGGAAGGAAGCGGCGTGCCGCCCGGCGGCACGGATGGAATGATCGGCTGCGGCGCCTGGTTGGTGCCGTTCGGCCAACTCGGACCGGTGCCTCCGGGACCAATGCCGCCCAGCCCGGATCCCATGGCCGTCGATCCGGCGATCGGGCCGCCCGGGGCCACACCTTGCGCCGACGCCGTGCCAGCCAGCATCAGGGCGCCGGCGATCGTCGCCATCGCGATGGTGACTCTCGGCATGGAGCGCATTTCGGGCCCGTCGCGGCGGTGCGTCAAGCTTCCTGAGCCGGCGATATCCGGTCTAACCTCAGTCATGCAATGGCCGGACGTCTTCCTGGTCAATGGACCTTCCAGTGCCGGCAAGAGCACGCTGTGCCGCGGCCTGCAGTCGGCGATCGAGAGCTCCTACCTCGTCGTCGGCTTCGACGATTTCATCTTCATGTCGGCGCCTCGCTACTATCGCGGCGCCGACAGCGCGCGGCAGGGCACGTTCGATGCCTACACCGCGCTGGGCGCCGAGATGATCGTGACGTCGCGGCCAGGCGAGCCGGTGAGCGTCACGGCGCAGTTCGGTCCGGTGTTCCGCAAGCTGGTCGACTCGATGGCCCCGGCGGTCCGCGCCCTGGTCGATGGCGGCAATCCGGTGATCTTCGATCACGTGCTGCACGACGAGGCCATGTATCTCGGTTGCGAAGAGGCCTTCGCCGGACTGGCTGTGCTGAGCGTCGGCGTCACCTGTTCTCTCGAGATTCTGGAGGCGCGCGAACGGGCGCGGGGCGACCGGGTGCTGGGGCGTGCCCGCGGACTGGCGGACATCGTTCACACATTCATGCCCTACGACGTCACGGTCGATACCGGCACGCAGTCGCCGCAGGAATGCGTCGATGCGGTCCTCGCGGCGGTCGCGGCGCGTCCCTAGAAGATTCCGGCGGCAAGGCCGGCCGCCATGGCCGCACCGAGCACCTCGCACTGTTCGATGAAGGCCGGCTGCCACGGCCCCTTGCACAGCAAAGGTTCCTGGACGGCGCGCCAGCGCAGGCCGGTCAGGATGGTTTCGACGCCGCGGCGCGTGCCGGTGCCGTCGCTGCCGGCTCGTATATAGAGTGCGCACGGCAGACCCTGTGTCCTGTCCAGCAGCGGATTGTACGAACGGTCGAAGAAGTCCTTCAGCGCGCCGCTCATGTAGCCGAGATTCTCCGTGGTGCCGAGGATCACGGCCTGCGCTGCCAGCACGTCTTCCGGTCCCGACTGCAGCGGCGCCACCACGCGGACATCGATGCCGGTTTCGCTCAGCGCACCCCGTTCGACGGCGTCGCGCAGAGCGCGCGTGTTGTCGGACGGCGCATGTGCCACGATCAGGAGCCGTTTCGTCATAGCCGGAATCTAACATGATAAAGAAGCTGCTGATCGCCAACCGGGGGGAAATCGCCATCCGCATCGCCGAGGCCGCGGCCGAGCTCGGCATCGCCACGGTGGCTGTCCATTCGCAGGACGACGCCAATTCGCTGCACACCAGGCGGACCGACGAGGTGCAGGCGCTGAAGGGCCGGGGCGCCGCCGCCTATCTCGATATTGCGGGCGTGATCGAGGCAGCCCAGGCGGCCGGATGCGACGCCGTCCATCCCGGCTACGGCTTTCTGTCGGAGAATGCCGAGTTCGCACGCGCTTGTGCCAAGGCGAAGATCCGCTTCGTCGGCCCGACGCCGGAGCAGCTCGCCCTGTTCGGCGACAAGGCGGCGGCCCGCGCGCAGGCGATGAAGTGCAAGGTGCCGGTGCTGCCGGGCACCGATGGCGCCGTCGACACGGCGGGTGCGGTGGCCTTCTTCAGGAAGAATGCCAAAGCCGGCATCGCACTGAAGGCGATCGCGGGCGGCGGCGGGCGTGGCATGCGCCTGATCCGGAAGGAAGACGAGATCTCCGACGCCTTTGCCCGTGCCTCGGCCGAGGCACTGTCGGCGTTCGGCAACGGCGCGCTCTATGCCGAGCGGCTGGTGAGCAAGGCGCGGCACATCGAGATCCAGATCGTGGGCGATGGCAAGGGAGGCGTGGCCGCGCTGGGCGAGCGCGAGTGCACCCTGCAGCGGCGCAGCCAGAAGATCGTCGAACTGGCACCCAGTCCGAACCTGCCCGAAGTCCTGCGCAAGAAGATCGTCGCGGCGGCGGTGACGATGGCCAAGAGCGTCGGCTACCGCAGCCTCGGCACGTTCGAGTTCCTGGTCGAAGGCAAGGAGTTCTTCTTCATCGAGGCCAATCCGCGCCTGCAGGTCGAGCACACCGTGACCGAGGAGGTGTGGGGGGTCGATCTGGTGCAGGCCCAGCTGCAAGGGGTGTTGCCCGACATCCAGGGCCCGCGCGGCGCGGCGATCCAATTGCGCATCAACATGGAGACGATGACGGCCGACGGCTCGGCCAAACCGGGGGGCGGCACGCTCACCGTGTTCGAGCCGCCGTCGGGGCCCGGCGTGCGGGTCGATACCTACGGATATGCGGGCTACCGCACCAATCCGAACTTCGATTCCTTGCTCGCCAAGGTGATCGTCCACGGTGCTTCGTTCGAAGCGGCATTGGCGCGGGGCGAGCGGGCGCTCGCGTCGTTCCGGCTGGAAGGGGCGCCGTCGAACCTCGTCTTCCTGCGGGCGCTGCTGGCGGACAAGGATGTGCGGGCCGACAAGGTCCATACGCGCTTCGTCGACGAGCATGCGGGCAGACTGATCGAGGCCGCGGGCAAACTCGGCGCCGGCAGGCATTTCGGTGCGGCCGTGGCGCCGGCGGCCGTTCCTGTCGGTCGCCAGGCCGGCGCCAGGGTCGATGCCGTCGATCCGCTGGCGGTTCTCGCCTTCGGCAAGGCCAGGACCCCGGAGGCCGCGCCGGCCGCCGACGATACGCCCGAGGGCGCGGTCGCCGTGCCGGCGCCGATGCAGGGCACCGTCGTCAGCCTCTCGGTGAAGGAGGGCGATGCCGTCGCGGCCGGCCAGCCGCTGCTGATCATGGACGCCATGAAGATGCAGCACGAGATCAAGAGCCCGGCGCGCGGCTACGTGCGGCGCGTCGCGGTCGAAGCCGGCGAGACGATCTACGAGGGCCATGCCCTGCTGTTCGTCGAGGAGGCGGACGTCGAGGTGAAGGGCGCCGGAGCGGAGGAAGAAATCGACCTCGATCATATCCGTCCCGACCTCGCCGAATATCTCGAGCGCCGGGCGATGACCCTGGACGACAAGCGGCCGGATGCCGTGGCGCGGCGCCGCAAGACCAACCAGCGCACGGCGCGCGAGAATCTGAACGACCTGATCGATCCGGGCTCGTTCGTCGAATGGGGCGCCTTCGCGATCGCCAGCCAGCGCACGCGGCGCACCCAGGAAGACCTGATCGAGAAGACGCCGGCCGACGGCCTGATCACCGGGATCGGCCGCGTGAACGGATCGCTGTTCGGACCGGACAAGTCGCGGGTCGCGGTCGCGCATTACGACTACACGGTGCTGGCGGGCACGCAGGGCAAGACCAACCATCACAAGAAGGACAGGCTGTTCGAGATCGTCGAGGAGCAGCGCATCCCGCTGGTCTTCTTCACCGAGGGCGGCGGCGGCCGGCCGGGCGACGTCGACGTTCAGTCGGTGGCCGGCCTCAACACCATGGCCTTCCACATCTTCGGCCGGCTGTCGGGCGTGTCGCCCCTGGTCGGCATCAACTCCGGCCGCTGCTTCGCCGGCAATGCCGCCATCCTGGGCTGCTGTGACGTGGTGATTGCGACGAAGAACTCGTCGATCGGCATGGGCGGCCCGGCGATGATCGAGGGCGGCAATCTCGGCGTCTTCAGCCCCGAGGAGGTCGGCCCGATGAGCGTGCAGGTGCCCAACGGCACGGTCGACATCGCCGTCGAAGACGAGGCCGAGGCGGTGGCCGTGGCACGGCAATACCTGTCCTATTTCCAGGGCGCGCTGCCCGACTGGCGTGCCGCCGACCAGCGCCTGCTGCGCAGCGCCATCCCCGAAAACCGCCTGCGCGTCTACGACGTGCGCACCGTGATCGACACGATGTGCGACGAAGGCTCGGTACTGGAGATCCGGCGCGCTTTCGGGCCGGGCATGGTGACCTGCCTTGCGCGCATCGAAGGCAAGCCGCTCGGCATCGTCGCCAACAACCCGACGCATCTCGCTGGCGCGATTGACTCCGACGGCTCGGACAAGGCCGCGCGGTTCCTTCAACTGTGCGATGCCTTCGACCTGCCGGTGCTGTTCCTGTGCGACACGCCGGGCATGATGGTCGGCCCCGAGATCGAGAAGACGGCGCTCGTGCGCCACTGCTCGCGGCTGTTCGTTGTCGGAGCCAACCTCACCGTGCCGTTCGGCACCATCGTGCTGCGCAAGGCTTATGGCCTCGGCGCCCAGGCGATGGCGGGTGGCAGCTTCCATGCCGGGACCTTCGCGATCTCCTGGCCGACCGGCGAGTTCGGCGGCATGGGCCTCGAGGGCGCGGTCAAGCTGGGCTACCGCAAGGAACTCGAGGCGGTGAACGACCCGGCCGAGCGGCGGGCGCTGTTCGACAAGATGGTTGCGGCGGCCTATGCCCGCGGCAAGGCGCTCAGCACGGCGACCTATTTCGAGGTCGACGAGGTCATCGATCCGGCCGAATCGCGCAAATGGGTGGCCACCGCCCTGCTGGGCGCCAAGCGGCGACCCCGCCACGAGCACAAGAAGCGGCCCAACATCGATACGTGGTAGACTGGGCCACTTTGCGACCGACGCTCCTTGCCCGGACCCTGGCCTGCCTGATCGTCCTGCCTCTCCTGGCGGCAGGGCCCGTTGCCGTCGCCGGGCCGTTCGAGGACGCCAAGGCCGCCTTCGAGCGCGGCGACGCCGCAGGAGCCTTCAAGCTCTTCAAGCCGCTCGCCGAAGAGGGTGACGCGTCGGCGCAGTTCTGGCTCGGCCAGATGTACGATCTCGGCAAGGGCGTACAGCAGAATCTGTCCGAAGCGTCGCTGTGGTATCGCCGTGCCGCCGAGCAGGGCAACGTCATGGCCCAGCACAATCTCGGGCACATGTACGAGAGCGGCGAAGGCACGAGGGTTTCGGAATATTCGCTGACCGCCGCGGCGAGCTGGTATCGCCGCGCGGCCGAGCACGACTACAAGCCCTCGCAGGCCAATCTCGGCGCGCTCTATGCCGCCGGTCGCGGCGTTCGCCGCGATTTCGTCGAGGCCTATATGTGGATGCTGCTGGCCGGCGCGATCGCCGACAACAATCGCGAGGCGCTCGCCAAGCGCATGACACCGCAACAGATCGCCACGGCCGAGCGCCAGGCGAAGGAGTGGAAGCCGAAGCCGGACCGCTGAGGCGGCCGCGGCTCTCTTACCGGCTCGGCCAGCCTATTGGCTCAGCCAAAACGTATCGGGCTTGTAGAGGCCGATATATCCGCCCGGATCCCAGGCGTAGTAGCCCTCCTTGGGCACGTTCTTGACCTTGGGGCCGACCACGATCGGCTGCATGATGCCGTTGACCGTGCCGAGCGAGAAAGTCTGGTCGGCGTTGATCTCGAGGATCTTCGTCCAGGCCGCCCGGCGTGCGTCATCATTCGATGCCTGCTCCCAGTTCTTCACCAGCTCGAGCAATTGCTCTGCCTCGGGCAGGTCGCACTTCTCGCCCTGCTTGCCACCGGTTTCGTAGAACAAGCCCCACTTGGGCCACTGCAGGCCGCCTTGCATGGTCGGCGCGAACTCCTTGGGGCTGGTGCCCGCGGTCGGCACCGCCGTGGTGTAGCCGGCATAGGCGACCATCAGGGACTCGCCGCTGGTGTTGCGCAGGCGGAAATTGTTGATCGACTGCGGCTTGGCCAGCAGCCGGATGCCGATCTTCTTCCACTGGTCGGCAATCAGCGACATCGCGTCGGTGTCTTCGGTTTCCTCGCTGGCATGCTCGAGCACGATGGTCGCGGTTCGGCCGTCGGGCAGCAGCCGGACTCCGAGTTCGTTGCGCTTGTCGAGGCCGGCCTCGTCGAGCAGCCTGTTCGCGAGCTTCGGATCGTAGCTCGCCCATTTGCTCGCATACTCGGGCCTGAACAGCACCGAACGCGGCATGATGGTGTTGTTCGAGGGCCTGGCGAGGCCGATATAGACGACCTGGTTCAGTTCCTCGCGATCGATGCCGAGCGACAGCGCGCGGCGGACCCGGACATCGCGGAAGACCTTGCGCCAAACCTCGTCCCTGGCGTTGAGGTTGGGATAGAGCGCGAGCTGCGAGCCCGAGCCCGACTCCCACAGGCGCACTTCGATGTGCGAGCTCTTGGCGCTCTTCCGGAGGAACGTGTAGTCGCGCATGTTGAGGTAGCGCGGCTGCAGGTCGGCTTCACCGAGCCCTGCCTTGGCCGGCACCAGGTTCGGCGCCGCGAGAGTGAAGATCACGCGGTCGGCGTACGGCAGCTGATGGCCCTTGTCGTCGATGCGGTAATAGAACGGATTGCGCTGGAACACGAAGCGCTGCGCCGGCGGAGCGGTCACCAGCTTCCATGGATTGAGCGTCGGCATGTCCGGATTGTCGTTGGCGTACATCACGTCGACGCGCCGGTGAATCTGTACCCAGCTCTGCTGGCCGCCGCGCGCCGCCCTGGCGATATCCTCGGCCGAGGCGTACTTGGCATGGACCTTCTTGAGATAGTGCGCCGGCCGATACAGGAACAGAGGTGCGGCACGCGCCTGGCTCTCGATGAAATACGGGTTGGGCTTGGCCCAGGTGTACCTGATCGTGAGTTCGTCGATGATCTCGACCGTGGGCGGCTTGTCCTCGACCAGCAGCTCGACCGACGGACCGCGCGGCGACAGTTCCTTGTTGTTGGCGATGTCTTCCCAGAAGTAGCGGAAGTCCTCGGTGGTGAACGGCATGCCATCCGACCATTTGTGGCCGGCGCGCAGTTTGAAGGTGAATTCCCGGCCACCCTTGTCCTCGTAGCTCTCGAGGATGTCGGGGTGCAGCTTGAAGTGCTCGTCGTACACGATCAGTCGCGCGTTGGCGTAGATCGTCATCAGGCGCGTATCGCGGGCGCTGGCGACCAGCATGTTGAGTTCGCCGCCCGGGCTGCCGGCGCCGTCGCTGCCGGAGAATTGCTTCACCACCGACGGGACCTTGGGGATGCGCTGGTCGACCGGCGGCAGGCTGCCGGACTTCACCTGCTCGGCGAGCGCCGGCACTTCCCTGAGGGCGGGCAGCGACTGGGCCCGCAACAAGGAGGGACCCCAGACCGCGCCGAGGGCCAGTCCACCGGTGAAAACGCGCCGCTTCATACTGCCAACCTCGCCAATCTACTCGGCCTTTGCGCCGGAAATCCTTACCATTTCGGCCCAACTGCCGGCATCACGCCTGATGAAATCTTCGAAAGCGCCCAGCGTCGACGGAGTGGCGTCGAGGCCGACCTGACGCAGGCGGTCATAAATGGCGGGCTGGGCCAGCGCCCGGCTTATCTCGCCGTTGAGTCTCTCGCGCACAGGCTCGGGCATGCCGGCCGGGCCCGCGATCGACAGCCAGGGTTGCTGGGCGAGGCCGGCATAGGACTCCACAAGGGCGGGAATGTCGGCCTGCACCGGCCAGCGCCCGGGACCGGTCACGGCGAGCGGTTTCAGTTTGCGCGCGGCGATCTGCGGAAGCGCCACCGTGCCGTCGACGAACATGAAGTCGAAGCGGCCTTCCATCAGGTCGGCCACCGCCTTGACCGAGCCGGGATAGGGCACGTGCACGGCCTTCACCTGCTCGCGTGACATCACGAGCTCGGCCAGTAGATGGTGCGCCGTGCCGATGCCCGGCGAGCCGAAGCTCATGCCGCCGGGCCTGGCACGCAGCATCGCCATCAGCTCCTTCACGCCGGCTGCCGGCAGGTCGGGCCGGGCGACCAGGATGAGAGTAACGTTGCCCAGCAGGGCGATGCCCGCGAAATCCGACACCGCGATCATCGGCTTGGCGTAGAGCGCGGGCGCGATGCAAAGCGTCGTCACGGTGGCGAGCAGCAGCGTGTGGCCGTCGGCCGGCGACTTGGCGACCATCGAGGCGCCGAGCTGCGTGCCGGCGCCCGCCTTGTTCTCGATCATCACCGGCTGGCCGAGCGCGCCCTGCAGGTGCTCGCCGATCAGGCGCGCAGCGACGTCGGTCAGGCCGCCGGGCGGGTATGGGACGACGATCTTGATCGGCTGCGAGGGAAACGCCGCCTGCGCGGATGCCCGTCCCGTCAGCGAGACGATTGCCGCGCCGCCGAGCCCGAGCAAGGTGTGGCGACGTTTCATGGCCGTCTCAGTAACGGTCGAACGCGCGTTTGGGGCCGGGGCGCGTGCCGTCGGCGATGAGCGGCTTCACCGTGCCGATCGCCGGCACGGTGTCCGGTGTGTAGACGCCGCTGACGCCGGCCGGCTTGTCGCCCTTGACCGTCACGCGCTCCATGGTGCGCCGCGCGGGATAATAGTCGTGCACGGCGTAGTGCTGGACCGAGCGGTTGTCCCACATCACCAGCGTGTTGGGCTGCCACTTCACCCGCAACTGGTACTCGGGGATCGTGGCCTGGCGATAGAGGAACTCGAGCAGCGCCTCGCTCTCGTCGGCCTTCAGGCCCTTGATGCGCGTGCAGAACTGGCGATTGACGTAGAGCGCGCGGCGGCCGGTCACCGGATGCACACGCACCACCGGATGCCACGGGTTGGGAAACTGGTCTTCCAGGGCGCGCAGCTTGGGCCGGTCGCTCTCGCCGAACAGGGGCCGCCACGGCTTGAAGTCGTGCTGCGCCTCGAGCCCGTGGATGTGCTGCTTCATGCGTTCGCTGAGGCCGCGGTAGGCCGCACTCATGCTGGCGAACAGCGTGTCGCCGCCGGTCTCGGGCACGACCTTGGCGCGCAGGATGGTGGCCAGCGGCGGCGCGGCGCGGAACGTCTCGTCGACGTGCCAGATGTCGGTCAGTGCCGGCGGGTTGTCGGCCGAGTAGTCGAGGATGATGACTTCGGGCTTGTCCGGCAGGTTGGGCGAGAAGGGATGGATCGACAGCTCGCCGAAGCGCGCGCCGAACGCCATCTGCTGGTCGACCGTGATGTCCTGGTCGCGCAGCACGATCACCTCGTAGTTCACGAAGGCATCGTGGACGACCGCGAACTGCGCGTCGGAAAGCGGATGCCTGAGGTCGATGCCCTCGATCTCGGCCCCGATGAAGCCGTTGATGGGCTTTACGCGAACTTTGGCTTCGCTGTGCAGCACGGCTGCCGGGCGTTTGGCCGTCTGGGCCGCCATCGCTTCCTCCATGCTTCTTGTTGCGCTAATTCTAGCCCCATCAAGGTGGGGGAACCATGGCAAGCGGGCTGGAAAACGAATACGTGACGCTGCACGAGATCGTGAAAGCGGCGAAAATCCGCCTCAATGCGAACATCTGGGACTACCTGATCGGCGGCACAGAGACTGAAACGACGCTCCGGCGCAACCGCATGGAGCTCGATTCCATCGCCTTCAAGCCGCGCGTCCTGCGCGACGTCTCCAAGATCGATCCCTCGTCGGAACTCTTCGGCAAGAAGCTGCGCATCCCGGTGCTGTTGGCGCCGGTCGGCTCGCTCGAATCGTTCGAGCCGGGCGGCGGCATCACGGTCGCGAAGGGCGCCGGCGCGGGCGGCGTCGGCATGCTGATCAGTTCGGTGACGACGCTCAAGCTCGAGGACATCGTCAAGGGCGGCGCCGGCCCCAAGATCTACCAGCTCTACGTGCGCGGCGACGACAAGTGGGTCGCCGAGCGGGTCAAGCAGGCGATGGGTGCGGGCTATGACGCCTTCTGCATCACCGTCGACACCCAGGTCTATTCGCGCCGCGAGCGCGACATCGCCAAGCGCTTCGTCAAGTCGTGGCGCACCGCGGCGACCGGCCAGGATCATCAGGCCGCGTTCTCGTGGGACAACTACAAGCGCGTGAAGGACCAGTTCCCCGACGTGAAGTTCATGCTCAAGGGCCTGGGCTGCGCCGAGGATGCCGAGATCGCGATCAAGGAAGGCACCTGGGCGGTCTATTGCTCCAACCACGGCGGCCGCCAGCTCGACCATGGCCGCGGCTCCGCCGGCGTGCTGCCGGAGATCGTCGACGTGGCGAAAGGCAAGGCGAAGATCGTGGTCGACGGCTCGTTCAGCCGCGGCAGCGACATCGTCAAGGCGATCTGCATGGGCGCCGACTGGGTGGGCCTCGGCCGGCTCTATTGCTACGGCCTCGCCGCCAACGGCGCGGCCGGCATCGAGCGCGTTGTCGAGCTGCTGGAAGAGGAGATGAAGGAGGTGATGGGCCTGCTCGGCGTCACCTCATTGAAGCAGCTCGACAAGAGCTACATCACGAAGAGCACGCCGACCAATCAAGCCGGCGTGCATTCAGCTTTCCCGCTGTTGCACGAAGGATATTGATCCATATCTTTTCTGCACCGTGCGGGCTCTCGCGCCTCAGAAGGCGCTGCCGCCCGCCACGCGGCTAAGCAAGCTTAGCCGCGTCCAACGAACGGCATCTTCGTGGCCATCACGGTCATGAACTGCACGTTGGCATCGAGCGGCAGGCTGTCCATGTAGACGATGGCGTTGGCCACCGCCTCGACGTCCATGCGCGGCTCGACCCGCGTGGTGCCGTCGGGCTGCAGCACGCCCTTGGTCATGCGCTCGGTCATCGGCGTCACGGCATTGCCGATGTCGATCTGGCCGCAGGCGATGTCGTACTGGCGGCCGTCGAGCGAGGTCGACTTGGTGAGGCCGGTGATGGCGTGCTTGGTCGAGGTGTAGGCGACCGAGAACGGCCGCGGCGCGTGCGCCGAGATCGAGCCGTTGTTGATGATGCGGCCGCCGCGGGGCTTCTGGTCGCGCATGATCTTCATTGCTTCCTGGGTGCACAGGAACGGGCCGGTCAGGTTGGCCGAGACCACCGACAGCCAGGTCTCGTAGGGCAGCTCCTCCAGCGGCACCGGCGGGGCGCCGCCGCCGGCGTTGTTGAACACCAGGTCGAGGCGGCCGAATTCGGCCTTCACCTTGGCGAACAGGGCGATGATGTCGTCGCGCTTGGTGACGTCGGTCGGCACGCTGAGCGCGTTGGGCGCGTTGTTGCCGGCCATCGCCTTGGTCTCGTCCAGCGCATCCTTGCGCCGGCCGGCCAGGGCCACCTTGTAGCCGCTCTTCAGGAGCGCGAGCGCCGAGGCGCGACCGATGCCGCTGCCCGCGCCGGTAATAACTGCAATCTTGGCCATTTCTGGGGTTCCTCCTCGATTGGGGCGACCCTAGCAGACCCCGGCCGCTTCGTTGAAGCGCCGTCATCGAAGTGTCAGGTTCGCGGCGTCTGATGGTCGCCATGAAACGCCGCACCTTCATCGCCGGACTGGGCGGGCTCTGGCTGCCTTCGCTCGCGCGCGCCGCCGCGCCGCTGGCCGCCCGGCCTTTTGCGCTGGGCGTCGCCTCGGGCCGCCCGACCCCCAACACGGTCGTTCTGTGGACACGGCTGCTGGCGGAGAATCCGTCGGAACGTCTCGACGGCGCGATCGACGTGCAATGGTCGCTCGCCGAGGACGAGCGCATGAGCAAGGTGGTCCGGTCGGGTACCGCGACGGCGGATCCGAAGTGGGCGCATTCCGTCCATGTCGATGTCGCGGGGCTGCGGCCCAACCGGCCCTACTGGTATCGCTTCACGGTCCGTGGCCCGGGCGGCAACATGGCGAGCGAAATTGCCCGCACGCGCACGGCCCCGGCCGCCGGCGAGGCGGTGTCGTCGCTGCGCTTTGCGTTCGCCTCCTGTCAGCAATACGAGCAGGGCTACTACACGGCGATGCGCCATATGGCGGGCGAGGACCTGAACGCCGTGCTTTTCCTTGGCGACTACATCTACGAGGTGAGCTGGGGCCGCGACCTGGTGCGACGCCATACCGGCGGGCGTCCCACGACCCTCGACGAATACCGCGACCGCTATGCGCTCTATAAGTCCGACAAGGATCTGCAGGCCGCGCATGCCGCCCATCCTTGGATCCTGACCTGGGACGATCACGAGGTGACCGACGATTATTCCAACGACGTCGGGCCCGACGATCCGGATTCGCGTCGCTTCCTGGCGCAGCGCGCGGCAGCCTACCAGGCCTACTGGGAACACATGCCGCTTTCCAACGCCGTACGGCCGGTCGGTCCGAGCCTGAAACTCTACGACCGGCTCCGCTTCGGTACGCTCGCAGAAGTCTTCACCCTCGACGACCGGCAGTATCGCGACCATCACGCCTGCGACTCGGCCAGGAAGCGCGGCAAGCCGCTGGAGAATTGCGACCAGCGCCTCGATCCGTCGCGCACCATGCTGGGCGCCGAACAGGAGCAATGGTTCGCTTCGGCAATGAAGGGCGCTTCGGCGCGCTGGAACGTCATCGCGCAACAGACCCTGATGGCCGAGGTCGATCGCGGGCCGGGCGAACGGCATGTCTATTGGGCCGACGGATGGGACGGCTATCCGATGGCGCGGCAACGGCTGCTCAACGCGGTGGCCAATTCGCCGGTGAAGGACACGCTGGTGCTGGGGGGTGACGTGCACTCTTTCTGGGCGACCGACCTGCGGACCGACTTCGCCAAACCCGGGCCTGTCATTGCGACCGAATTTGTCGGCGGCTCGATCACGTCGCAGGGCCCGCCGGCAGACCGCGTCAAAGCCATGCTCGCGAAGAATCCGCAGCTGCGTTACGGCCGCTCTGGCGTCCACGGCTATGGCCTCGCCGCGCTCGAGCCGAAGGGCGCGTCCATGGCCTTCCGTGCGGTCGGCACGATCAAGGACGCGACCTCGACGATCTCGACCGTCGCGAACTTCACGGTCGAAGCCGGCAAGCCCGGCGTGCAGGGCGCCTAGGCCAGACTCTTCAGGTAGGCGCGCCAGCCGCCGAAGCTGGTGATGTCCTTGGCGCCGTCGATGGCATACGCCTCGCAAAGGAAGCCGAGCACACTCGATCCGTCGGACAGCGCGACACTGCCCAGACCGAGCGGCGCCGGGATCTGCCGCGTGAAAGCGCCGACATTCTTCGACGGTACGCTCCAAACTTCCAGTTCGATTGCGCCGCCGCCCTTGGCGACCCGCACCATTCCCGGGCGGCGCGGCGCGTTGCCCGGCAGTTCGTACAGCCGGTAAAGCGGCGCGCTATGGCCGGCGCTTTCCTTGCGGCCGCCGAGTTCGAAGAGCTGCGAACTGAGCGGCAGGCCGCTCATGTGCGCGCCGACCACGGCGATCGACACGCGATCCTCGCGGACCACCGGATCGCGATCCGGTGGCGGCAGTTTCGCGGCCGTCTTGCCGAGCGGCAGCGGTACTGCGCGCTGCCATGCAGCCCCGAACGCGAGCAACGCGCGCTCGGCGTCGGCGCGCGCGATCAGGGTGATGCCGAACGGCATGCCGTCGGGCCGGAAGCCGAAGGGGAGGGCCAGCCCGCTCAGGCCGAAGAAATTCACGAAGTTGGTGTAGTGGCCGAGGTTGGAATTGAAGAGCACCGGCTCACGCTCGAGGTCGGCCTTGGTGTAGATCGTGCCGGCGGTCGGCAGCGCCAGGAAGTCGAGATCCCGCATCTCGGAGTCGGCGCGCGCCTTCAGCGACTTGAGCTTGTACTGCCCCTCAAAGGCGTCGACGGCGCTGTAGGTACGGCCGGCCAGGATGATATCGCGGGTCGTTGGCCACACCTTCGCGTCGGGCCCGGCGCCTTCGATGAATTTTCCGACCGCGGCGGTGCGCTCGGCGACCCACGGACCGGCGTAGAGAAGCTGCGCAGCATCGCGAAACGGCGCGTAGTCGAACTCGACCGCGGTTCCGCCCAGTGCCTTCAGCTTTTCGACCGCTTGCGCGTAGAGCGCGGCATAGGCCTTGTCGCCGAAGAATTCGATAGGGCGCGGCACGCCGAACTTGAAGGACCGGACAAAGGAAGTCGATGGCTTGGTATCGGCGGCGACCGACAGCACCGTGTCGGCGTCGGCGCACGACAGTGCGAAGACCGAGATGCAGTCCAGTGAAGCGCATGCCGGAACGGTGCCTTCGTTGCTCAGCAGGCCGGGGGTCGGTTTCAGCCCGACGATGTTGTTGAATCCGGCCGGCACACGTCCCGAGCCCGCGGTGTCGCTGCCCAGCGAGAAACTCACCAGCCCCGAAGATACGGAGACCGCAGATCCCGAGCTCGAGCCGCCGGGGATGTAGTCGGCATTGAAGGGATTGCGCGCGATGCCATAGGGCGAGCGCACGCCGACAAGACCGGTCGCGAACTGGTCGAGGTTGGTCTTGCCGATCGCGATGGCGCCGGCTTCGATCAGGCGCCGCACGACCTCGGCGGATTTGGTTGGTGTGTAGGCAAAGCCTGGGCAGGCGGCGGTCGTCGGCAGGCCGGCGACATCGATGTTGTCCTTCACGGCGAAGGGCACGCCGAACAGCGGCAGCTTGTCGATCTCGCCGCGCCGCGCGTCGAGCGCATCGGCGGCGGCCAGCAACTCGGCGTCCTTCGCGCGCGAGATCCAGACCTTGTCGTTGCCCGCGGCGGCGATGCGGGCCAGGACCTCCTCGATCACGGCGCGGCAGGTCAGGGTGCCGCTGGAATAAAGAGCGCGAAGCGCGTGAACGCCAAGATCGAGGACAGAACTCATCAAAGGTTCTCTAACCAAAGGTTCCCTGGGGCCAAAGCCCGAATTGCTCGGCGAACGGCCGGCGACCGTCCCGTTTCCGATTGCATACAAAATGGATGCCAGAGCCCAAAAAGAATGCACACGGGCTGAGTTGCATACAGTTTGGGGCAAATTTGGCCGCTGGCCGATGCCCTTCATGGGGCGGGCGATCTAGAAATCGCGTGTTTAATCAGATGGTTAGGCGGTGGGAAGACCGCTGGCACATGGATTGCTGCCCTTGTCCGCAACGGGGATCCATCGCGATCAAGGGGGCCAAAATGAAGCGTCGTTCCTTCCTCAAGTCCGGTGCCGTGGCGGGTGCCACTGCGACCGCTGCGCCGGCGATCTGGTCCGAGGCCAAGGCGCAGGCCCGCAACGAGACCTTGCTGATCGTCACCGAGGCGCCGCCCAACTCGATGGACATCCATGGCGTCGGCGCCAACCGGCCGGCCTACGAGGTGTCGTGGAACACCCATGACCGCCTGATGACCTACGGCGTCAAGAAGGACGCCAACGGCAACGACCACTACGACTACACCAAGCTCGAGCCCGAGCTCGCCACCGAGTGGGACCTCAAGCCGAACTCCGTCACCTTCAAGCTGCGCAAGGACGCCAAGTTCCACGACGGCACGCCGATCACCGCCAAGGACGTGAAGTGGTCGTTCGACCGCGCCGTGACGGTCGGCGGCTTTCCGACCTTCCAGATGGCGGCGGGTTCGCTCACCAAGCCCGAGCAGTTCGTCGCCGTCGACGACCACACCTTCCGCGTCGACTTCCTGCGCGCCGACAAGCTCTCCATGCCCGATCTCGGAGTGCCGGTGCCGGTGGTGATGAACTCCGAGCTCTGCAAGAAGAATGCGACCGCGGCCGATCCGTGGGCGATGGAGTGGACCAAGAACAACCACGCCTCGGGCGGCGCCTACAAGGTCGAGAAGTGGCAGCCCAGCACCGAAGTCGTGTTCGTGCGCAACGACGACTGGAAGAACGGCCCGCTGCCCAAGATCCGCCGGGTGATCCAGCGCATCATCCCGTCGGCCGGCAACCGGCGCGCGTTGCTCGAGCGCGGCGATGCCGACCTGTCGTTCGACCTGCCGTCGAAGGATTTCGCCGAGCTGAAATCGTCCGCCAAGCTCACCGTGATCGGCACGCCGATCGAGAACGCGATGATCTATGTCGGCATGAACACCGCGAACAAGCCGTTCGACAATCTGAAGCTGCGCCAGGCTGTGGCATGGGCCATTCCCTATCAGCAGATCATGGACACGGTGCTGTTCAACCAGGCAATCCCGCTCTACGGCGGCGCCGACAACAAGTTCAAGGGCATCGCCTGGCCGCAGAAGCACGGCTACAGCACCAACCTCGACAAGGCCAAGGCGCTGATGGTCGAGGCAGGCTATCCCAACGGCGTCGAGACGACGCTGTCGTTCGACCTCGGCTTCGCCAGCACGATGGAGCCGCTCAACGTTCTGCTGCAGGAGAATCTGGCGAAGATCGGCATCAAGGCCACGATCAACAAGGTGCCGGGCGCCAACTGGCGCGCCGAGCTGCTCAAGAAGAACATGCCGATGATCAGCAACGCCTTCGGCGGCTGGCTGAACTATCCCGAGTACTTCTTCTTCTGGTGCTATCACGGCCAGAACGCCGTGTTCAACACGATGTCCTACAAGAACCCGACCATGGACGCGCTGATCGACAAGGCGCGCTTCGCCTCGGGCAAGGAGTACGAGGACGCGGTCAAGGGCTTCGTCGACATCGCCTTCGAGGAAGTGCCGCGCGTGCCGATCTTCCAGCCGCTGCTCAACGTGGCGATGCAGAAGAACGTCACCGGCTACCGCTACTGGTTCCACCGCCAGCTGGACTACCGCCAGCTGGTCAAGGGCTAGCGTCCCGGCGGCGTGCTCAAGCTTCTGCTCTCGCGTCTCGCGACGGCGATCCCGAGCGTCATCGGGGTCGTTGTCGTCACCTTCGCGCTCACCCGGCTGCTGCCGGGCGATCCGGCGGCCTATTTCGCCGGACTGGCCGCGAGTCCGAAGGCGATCGAGGAGATCAGGGTCAAGCTCGGGCTGAACAAGTCGCTGCCCGAGCAGTTCGTCGCCTATATCGGAGACCTGCTGCACGGAAATCTCGGCAACTCGCTCAGCACCGGTCAGCCGGTGGTCGCCGAGATCGCCAACCGCCTGCCGGCCTCGGCCGAGTTGACGCTGGTGGCGCTGATCCTCGCGGTCGTCATCGCCATCCCGCTCGGGGTCCTGGCGGCTGTGAAGCAGGGCACCTGGATCGACCATCTCTGCCGCATCGTCACCACTGCCGGCGTGTCGCTGCCGGTGTTCTTCACCGGCCTGCTGTTCGCCTACCTTTTCTACTATGTGCTGCAGATCGCGCCGGCGCCGAGCGGCCGGCTCGACGTGTTCATCTCGGCGCCGACCGACATTACCGGCTTCTACCTGATCGACTCGGCGCTGACCGGCAACGGCGAGGCTTTCGTCGGCGCGCTGAAGCAGCTCGCCCTGCCGGCGATTTCCATGGCGATCTTTTCGCTGGCGCCGCTCGCGCGCATGACCCGCGGCTCGATGCTGTCGGTGCTGGGCAGCGACTTCATTCGCACCGCGCGGGCGAGCGGGCTGGCGCCGCGCACCGTGGTGTTCGCCTATGCCTTTCGCAACGCCGTGCTGCCGGTGATCACCGTGCTCGGCATGGTGTTCTCCTTCCTGCTGGGCGCAAACGTGCTGGTCGAGACCGTGTTCGCCTGGCCGGGCATCGGACTCTATGCCGTGAACGCCCTGATCACGTCGGACTACGCACCGGTGCAGGGCTTCGTGCTGACCATGGCGGTGCTCTACATCGTCCTCAACCTGGCGATCGACTTCCTCTACGGGCTGGTCGATCCGCGCGTGCGGCTCGGTTCCTGAGATGCTGCCGCTGCTGCGCCACGCCCGCTATGTGCTGTCGGAGAACCCGGTGACCGGGCTCGCCTTCGGCCTGTTCGCGATGTTCCTGATCGCGGCGCTCTTCGGCCCGGCGATCGCGCCCTACAGCCCGCTGCAGAGCAACGCGGCGATGGCGCTGAAGCCGCCCTCGGCGGCGCACTGGTTCGGCACCGATCAGCTTGGCCGCGACATCTTCAGCCGCGTGCTGGTTGCGGCGCGGCTCGACCTGTCCATCGCCTTTTCCTCGGTCGTCCTGGCCTTCCTGCTGGGTGCCCTGTCCGGCGTGGCGGCAGGATATTTCGGGGGCTGGACCGACCAGGTGGTCGGCCGCCTCGCCGATACGATCATGGCCTTTCCGCTGTTCGTGCTCGCGATGGGTATCGTGGCGGCCCTCGGCAACGAGGTGATCAACATCGTGATCGCGACCGCGATCATCAATTTTCCGCTCTACGCCCGCGTGGCGCGCGCCGAGGCCAACGTGCGGCGCGAGGCAGGCTTCGTCGAGGCGGCGCGGCTCTCGGGCAACGGCGAGGCGCGGGTCCTGCTGGGGCACGTGCTGCCTAACATCATGCCGATCATGATGGTCCAGATGTCGCTCACCATGGGCTACGCGATCCTGAATGCCGCGGGCCTCAGCTTCATCGGGCTGGGCGTGCGGCCGCCCGATGCGGAATGGGGCATCATGGTCGCCGAGGGCGCCAATTTCATCCAGTCGGGCGAGTGGTGGATCGCGCTGTTTCCCGGCGCGACCCTGATGCTCGCCGTGTTCTGCTTCAATCTGCTGGGCGACGGCCTGCGCGACATCATCGACCCTCGTCAGAGAACATGAGGGCGAAGCGGACATGAAGAACGTCTCGGTTCCCGCGATCGCCGTGGACGACCTGTCGGTCGAGTTCCGCACCCGCTCGGGCACGGTGAAGGTGCTCGACCATGTCGGCTTCAGCGTCGACAAGGGCGAGACCGTGGCGCTGGTGGGCGAATCTGGTTCGGGCAAATCGGTCACCGCCTTCGCGGTCATGGGCATCCTCGATGCCGCGGGCAGGGTGACATCGGGCAAGGCACAATTCGGCGGCCAGGATCTGCTGGCCCTGCCGGAACGCGAGCTGGCCGAGCTGCGCGGCCGCGAGCTGTCAATGATCTTCCAGAACCCGCGCACCGCGCTCAATCCGATCCGCAAGGTCGGCCGGCAGATTGCCGATGTGCTGGTGCGGCACGGCGGGGCGACGCGCGCCGATGCGCCGGCCAAGGCGATCGCGATGCTGAAGAAGGTGCGCATCCCCGATCCCGAGCGGCGCGCCGAGGCCTATCCGTTCGAGCTGTCGGGCGGCATGTGCCAGCGTATCATGATCGCGATCGCGCTGGCCTGCCGGCCGGCCCTGCTGATCGCCGACGAGCCGACGACCGGCCTCGACGTCACCACCCAGGCGGTGATCATGGACCTGATCGACGAGCTGGCCGGCGACTCCGGCATGGCGACGATCTTCATCACCCACGATCTCGGTCTCGCCGCCGAATACTGCGACCGCATCGTGGTCATGCACGCCGGCCATATCGTCGAGTCGGCACCGAGCCGCGAGCTGTTCCGCGCCGCGCGTCATCCTTATTCGGCCAAGCTGCTGGCGGCGACGCCGGGCGAGACGGCGACGCTCGCTGAACTCGCCGCGATCCCGGGCAACCTGCCGGATCTGCGACGCAGCGACCTGCCGGCCTGCCGCTACAGCGGCCGCTGCGAACGCGTGGTCGCCGCCTGCACGCAGCCGCTGCAGCAGACGATGCTGGGCGACCGCCATGCCGTCGCCTGCTGGAATCCCCTGTGACTGCGCTCCTGGAAGTCGACCGGCTGATCAAGCGCTTCGATGTCGGCAAGCAGCGCAAACTGCACGCCGTCGACGAGGTGAGCTTCAGCATCGGCCGCGGCGAGACCGTCGGATTGGTCGGCGAGTCGGGATGCGGCAAGTCCACTTTGGTGCGGCTGATCAATCGGCTGCTCGATCCCACGACGGGCAGCATTCGGCTGGCCGGCACCGAGCTTGCCACGGTCGGCGCCAGCGGCTTCGCCGGCAATCCCAACCGCAAGCGCATCCAGATGGTGTTCCAGGACGCGGGCGATTCGCTCAATCCGCGCTACACCGCCGCCGACGCCATTGCCGATCCGATCCGGCGCCTCGGCAAACTGTCGGGCGCAAAGCTGAAAGCCCGGGTCGAGGCACTGGCCGACATGACAGGTCTGCCGCGCGATCTGTTGAGCCGCTTTCCGCACCAGCTCTCGGGCGGCCAGAAGGCGAGAGTGGGCATCGCGCGCGCCATCGCCGTCCAGCCCGAGCTGCTGATCCTCGACGAGCCGACGGCGGCGCTCGACGTGTCGGTACAGGTCGTGATCCTGCAGCTGCTGGAGCAGCTCAAGCGCGATCTCGGCATGAGCTACCTGTTCGTCAGCCACGATCTCAACGTGGTGCGCCTGCTCTGCGACCGGGTGCTGGTGATGTATCTCGGCAAGATCGTCGAGGCGGGTCCGGCCGCAGAAGTGTTCGCGGATCCCAAACATCCCTACACGCGGGCGTTGATCTCGGCGATTCCGCAGGCGGATCCCGACAAGCGCATCGGCCGACTCAGACTCGGCGGCGAGCCGCGCAGCCCGATCGATCCCGATCCCAAGGTCTGCCGCTTCCACGGGCGATGCCCCAAGGGCGAGGACGCCTGCACATCCGCGATGCCGCTCTTGCGCGAAGCCGGACCGGCACGCCAAGTTGCCTGCCACTTCGCCTGAGGGGAGCCAGACATGGCCGACGAGAAGCCGGATATCGCGCGCTGGGTGGACGAGGGGGCCAAGGCGATCGGCCTGCCGATCGCGCCCGAATACCGTGCCAACGTCATCGTCAACGTCGAGCGCTCGCTGATCATCGCGGCTCCCCTGCTGGCGATCGAACTCGACGACGAACTGACGCCCGCACCGGTGTTCAAGCCATGAACCCGGGTTCGACGGACGTGACGTCGAAGGCCGCGACCGCGAGCGAGATCGCCCGCGCCGTCATGAGCGGCAAGGCCAAGGCCAGCGCCGTGATCGATGCCGCGCTGAAGCGCATCGCGGCGATCGAGCCGACGGTCAACGCCTTCACCGATGTGGTCGCCGAGCGGGCGCGCAAACGGGCCGCCGAGATCGATGCCGGCCGCCATATGGGCCCGCTGATGGGCGTGCCCTTCGCCGTGAAGAACCTGTTCGACATCGCGGGGCTGCCGACGCGCGCTGGGTCGAAGATCAACAACGACGGGCCGATCGCCAGGCGCGACGGCGCGCTGGTCCGCAAGCTCGAAGCCGCCGGGGCGATCCTGGTCGGCGGCCTCAACATGGGCGAGTACGCCTACGACTTCACCGGTGAGAACGCCCACTACGGTCCATCGCGCAATCCACACAACCCGACGCGCATGACCGGGGGCTCGTCGGGCGGTTCGGGCGCGGCGGTGGCGGCCGGCGAGGTGCCGATCGCGCTGGGCTCCGACACCAACGGCTCGATCCGCGTGCCGTCCTCGCTGTGCGGCCTGTTCGGGCTGAAGCCGACTTACGGTCGGCTGAGCCGCGCCGGCTCGTTTCCCTTCGTCGATGCGTTCGATCACCTGGGGCCGCTGTCGCGCTCCGCCGAGGACCTGGCGTTGTCGTTCGACGCCATGCAGGGCTGGGATCCCGACGATCCGGTCTGCACCGACCGTCCCGCCGACCTGACCTTGCCGACCCTGATCGACGGCATCGGCGGCTTGAAGATCGCGATTGCCGGAGATTATTTCGCCCGCGGCGCCGAGCCCGAGGCGTTCGAGGCGGTGGCCACGGTGGCGAAGGCGCTCGGCGCGACGAAGACCGTGGTCCTGCCGCAGGCCGGCGTCGCGCGCTCGGCGGCCTACGTCATCACCGCGATCGAGGGCGCGCAGCTCCACCTGCCGCGCCTGCGGTCCCGGCCGCAGGATTTCGATCCCGACACGCGCGAGCGCTTCATGGCGGGCGCGCTGTTGCCCGGTTCGTGGTACGCCAAGGCGCAGCGCTTCCGCCGCCACTATCGCACCCAGGTCCTGAAGATCTTCGAAGAGGTTGACGTCGTGCTGGCGCCGGCGACCCCTTGCACCGCGCCCAAGCTTGGCCAGGTGATGATGAAGCTGGGCGGCGTCGACCTGCCGGTGCGCGCCAATCTCGGCCTGTTCACCCAGCCGATCTCGTTCATCGGCCTGCCGGTGGTCGCGGTGCCGACCAGATCTGCCGGCGGCATGCCGATCGGTGTGCAGGTGATCGCCAAGCCCTACAACGAGCAGGCAGCGCTACGGGTCGCCCATCATCTCGAGAAACAGGGCGTGTGCGTTTCGGCCCCGGCCTGAGGAGTAAGCATGGAAATCAACATCCCGTCGGTCGTGGCCGAGGTCACCGCCGCCTTCAATCGCTATGAGAAGGCGCTCAACACCAACGATGTGTCGACTCTCGACGAGCTGTTCTGGAACAGCCAGCACACGCTACGCTACGGCGTCGGCGAGCAGCTCTACGGCTACGACCAGATCGCCGCCTTCCGATCGGGACGCGATCCCGGCTTCGTCGTCAATCGCGACCTGCTGAAGCTCTGGATCGTCACCTATGGCCACGATTTCGGCACGGCGAACTGCGAGTTCATGCGCCATGGCGGCAACCGGCTCGGCCGCCAGAGCCACACCTGGATGCGCACCAAGGAAGGTTGGCGCATCGTCGCCGCCCACGTCTCGCTGCTCGGCGAGGCGACGGTGATGCGGAAGCCCTAACGGCCGTTCTTCTTCCGCCAGGCCGCGAACTCCTCCAGCGACTTCGGATCGGTCGCGGGATAGAGGCCGAAGATTCCGCGGCCGGCCTGCACCTGCTCGGTGACGAAATCCTCGTAGGCGGTCATCTCGAAGGCCTCGTCGGCGATCTCGTCGGCGAGATACGCGGGGATCACGATCACGCCGTCATTGTCGCCGAGGATGACGTCCCCCGGGAAAACCGGCGCGTCGCCGCAGGCGATCGGCACGTTGATGTCGATCGCGTGGTGCAGGGTGAGGTTGGTCGGGGCGCTAGGCCGCGTGTGATAGGCCGGGAAGCCCAGCTTGCCGATTTCCTCCGAATCACGGAAGCCGCCGTCGGTGACGACGCCGGCTGCGCCGCGCTTCATCAGGCGGGTGATCAGGATGCCGCCGGCCGACGCCGCGCGCGGGTCCTTGCGGCTGTCCATCACCATGACGTGGCCCGGCGGGCAGTCCTCGATCGCCTTGCGCTGCGGATGGGAGCGGTCGCGAAACACCTCGAGCTTGTTGAGGTCCTCGCGCGCCGGGATGTAGCGGAGCGTGAAGGCCTCGCCGACCATGGACTCCTTCAACGGCGACAGCGGCCGCACCCCCTGGATCGCCTGGACGCGAAATCCGCGTTTGAAGAGTGCGGTGGCGACGGTCGGCGTGCTGATGCCCTTCAGCTTGGTGCGCGATTCGGGTTTCACGGGGCGTCTCCTCAGTAAATCGACGGTTCGGCGACGGGGGCGCCGAACCTGGTCTCGAGGAAGTCGAAATCGCAGCCTTCGTTGGCTTGCTGGAGGTGCCGCGTGAACATCCAGCCATAGCCGCGCTCGTAGCGCGCCTCGGGTTTCTTCCAGGCCGCCTTGCGCCTGGCGAGTTCATCGTCGGGCACCTTCATGTTGATGGTGCGCTTGTCGACATCGAGCTCGATCAGGTCGCCGGTCTTCACCAGCGCCAGCGGCCCGCCGATATAGCTCTCCGGCGAGACGTGCAGGATGCAGGCGCCATAGCTGGTGCCGCTCATGCGGCTGTCGGAGAGCCGCACCATGTCGCGCACGCCCTGTTGCACCAGCTTCTTCGGGATCGGCAGCATGCCCCATTCGGGCATGCCGGGGCCGCCCTGGGGGCCCGCATTGCGCAGGATCAGCACGGTGTCCTCGGTGACGTCGAGGTCGTTGCGGTCGATCGCCGCCTTCATCGATGGATAGTCGTCGAACACCAGGGCCGGTCCGGTGTGCTTGAGGAATTTGGGCGCGCAGGCCGACGGTTTGATGACGCAGCCGTCGGGCGCGAGGTTGCCCTTGAGGACGGCAAGCGCGCCCTCCTGGTAGATCGCCTTGTCGACCGGACGGATGACGTCGTCGTTGTAGATTTCGGCACCCTTGATGTTCTCGCCGATCGACTTGCCGGTGACGGTCAGGCAATCGAGATGCAGGTGGCTGCGGATGCGCTCGAGCAGGCCGGGTAAACCACCTGCATAGAAGAAATCCTCCATCAGGTATCTGTCGCCGGAGGGCCGGATGTTGGCGATCACCGGCACCTTGCGGCTGGCGCGCTCGAAATCGTCGAGGCCGATATCCTGGCCGGCGCGGCGCCCCAGTGCGATCAGGTGGATGATGGCGTTGGTCGAGCAGCCGACCGCCATCGCCGCGGTGATGGCATTGAGGAAAGCGTCCCTGGTCAGGATCTTCGACGGTGTCAGGTCTTCCCAGACCATGTCGACGATGCGGCGGCCGCTCTCTGCCGCCATGCGCATGTGGTTGGCGTCGGCGGCCGGGATCGACGAAGCGCCGGGCAGGGTCATGCCGAGCGTCTCGGCCATCGACATCATCGTGGCCGCGGTGCCCATGGTCATGCAGGTGCCGTAGGAGCGGGCGATGCCCGCCTCGACGTCGACCCAGTCCTCATCGGTGATCTTGCCGGCGCGGCGCTCGTCCCAGTACTTCCAGGCGTCGGAGCCGGAGCCCAGCACCTTGCCTTTCCAGTTGCCGCGCAGCATCGGGCCGGCCGGCATGTAGATCGCCGGAATGTTCATGCTGATCGCGCCGAGCAGAAGAGCGGGCGTGGTCTTGTCGCAGCCGCCCATCAGCACGAC
>JBGAIW010000048.1:0-31759 GCA_044225265.1 Reyranella sp. | reverse complement strand
GTGTTCGAGAGCGGCTCGCTGTCGACGAGCACGCCGTCGCAATCGAAGATTACAAGCACGCCGTGCTTGTATCAGAACGGCCCGCTATCAGTAAGGTTTGTCGCCCGCGACCGTGACCCGGTTGCCGTGACGGGTGTGCGGCCAGTAATCCCACATGGCGCGGTGCTGGACGCAGCGATTGTCCCAGAAAGCGATGGAGTTTTCCTGCCAGCGGAAGCGGCACTGGAACAGCGGGTTCTCCATGTGCTCGTAGAGATAGCGCAGGATGCCGTCGCTCTCGTCGCGTGGCACGCCGATCAGGTGGCGCGTGAAGCCGCGATTGACGTAGAGGGCCTTCCTGCGCGTCACCGGATGGGTGCGCACCACCGGATGCTCGGCGTGCGGATACTCCGGCTTGTCCTGGACACCGTAGTTCTTGTAGAGGCCGCGATAGACCGACTCGCCGTCGTGGAAGGCGGTCAGGCCCTCGAGATACGCCTTCATGCGGTCCGACAGCGCCTCGTAGGCGGCGTACATGTTGGCGAACAGCGTGTCGCCGCCCTTGGGAGGGCACTGCTTGATATAGAGGATCGAACCCATCGGCGGCTCGACATCGCAGCTCACGTCCGAATGCCAGCCCTCGCCGTTGGCCCGCGGGCTGTCCTTGTCGGCATGGATGATCATCAGTTCGGGCTTGCCCGGCTCGTGCGGCGCTGCCGGATGGACGTGCAGGTCGCCGAACAGCCGTCCGAACGCCAGGTGCTGGTCCGGCGAGATGTGCTGGTCTCGGAAAAAGATCACGCAGTTCTCGGCCAGGGCGCGATGGATCTCGTCCTGCTGGCGATTGGAGAGCGGCTTGCTGAGGTCGATGTTGCCGACCTCCGCTCCGATCACCGGCGTCACCTTGTCGAGCGTGATCGTCTCGTAGGGCGCGCCCTCCTCGACGACGTGGCGGATACGGGGGCCCTTGTTGCCGCGCAGCGATCCTTGCATGGCTCTCTCCTACTCCAGCTTGATGTTGGCACGCCGGATGATGCTTCCCCGGCGCTCTTTCTCCGACGCGGCGAAGACCGCGAAGTCCTTCGGGCTCATCAGTTTGGGCGCCCCACCCAGCTGCTCAAGCCGCGCCAGCACCTTGGGATCGGCGGCAGCTGAATGCATGTCGGCGTTGACCTTGTCGACGATCTCCGCCGGCGTGCCCTTGGGCGCGTACCAGGCCGTCCACGTGGTAAGCAGCACCTCCGGCAAGCCCGCCTCCTTGGCGGTCGGCAGATCGGGCAGAAGCGAGTAGCGCTCTGTATCGGTCACGAACAGCCCCTTCAGCGCCCCGCGCTCGATGGCGATCTTGGCATTGACCGTGTCGATCATCATGAAGCTGAGCAGCCCGTTCTGAAGGTCGGGGATCGCCTGCGGGTTGCTCTTGTAGCCGATGTATGTCGCCTCGACGCCGGCCGAGAGCTTGTAGAGCTCGGATGCCACCCGCGCGGGCAGCGCGCCGGCGCCAAAATTGTTCTTGCCCGGAGCGGCCTTCAGTTTCGCCGTCAGTTCCGCGGCGCTGTTGATCGGACTCTTGGCATCGACCAGAAGCACGAACGGCGAGGTGCCCATGCGCGTGATCGGGGCGAAGTCGGCGATCGGATCGTAGGGCAGCTTGTCGTAAAGCGCGGGATTGACCGCCTGCGTCATCGCCGACGTGGCGAACAGCGTCAGCCCGTCGGGCTTGGCGCGCGCCACGGATTCGGCGGCGGGAATGCCGTTGCCGCCACCCTTGTTGTCGACGACCACCGGCTGGTCCCACATCTCGGCCAGCTTCTCGGCATAGATGCGCGCGCTGATGTCGGTCGCCGCTCCCGCCGGGAACGGCACCACGACAGTGACCCTGCCCGGCGGAAATTTCTGGGCACGCGCGATCGCCGGTGCCGCCAGATAGACACCCGCAGCTGCCGCCAGAACCCTCCGCCTGCCGATCATGTTTCCTCGCCGCTTCATTATCGGTGAAGAATACGCCCGCCGGGCGGGGAACGCTCGGCCGTCGTCGACAGATTCCATATTACGGAATAGCCTTTCCGCGATGATGGCGCCCCGATGATCGAGCCTGTCGCCCGCAGCTTCGCGCTGCTGGAAGCGCTGAGTCGTCGCCCGAGCGGCACGATCTCGACGCTCTCCGAGGAGACCGGCCTGCCGCCGCCCACCGTGGTCCGCCTGCTGAAGAACCTGGCCGAGCTCGGCTATGCCACCCGGGTTTCGCGCGATGCGGGCTATCGCCTGACCGACAAGGTGCTGGGGCTGGCCCAGGGCATCCGCTTCGTCGATCGCCTGGTCGACGTCGCGGCGCCGCACATGAGCCGCTTCACCCGGAAGTACGGCTGGCCGCTCTATCTCGGGACGATCAGCGACCGCGCCATCACCATCCGCCATTCGACGGCGGCCGAGAGCCCGCTGTCGTTCGAGCGCGCGGCACTGCAGAAGAAGAGTCCCATCCTGTCGAGTGCGCTGGGCCGGGCGTGGCTCGCCTTCTGCTCCGGCGAGGAGCGGCGTGCCGTCCTGAAGCATCTCGGCGCGAAATCTGATCCCAGGCTTGCGGCGGCCTTCGCGAAGATCCGTCGCGACGGCTATTCCTTCACCGTCCTGCCGCGTTCGGGGCGGTTGCAGGGCATAGGCGTTGCGATTCGCGACGGCGAGCGTGTGATGGGTTGCATCTCGATGCGCTTCATCCGGTCGGCGATGAGCGAGACCGAAGCCGGTGCCCGCTATGGCGCAGCGCTCAACGCGATGGCCGACGCCATCGCCGTGGACGCCGTGCGTTAGCATCCGCCACTATGCCTCCGACAAGAACGGGAGGAATCATGCCGAGCTTCGATTCGATCGCCACGCAGACCGTGCGCAAGGCCGAGCATCTCGAGCCATCCTTCGTCCATGCCGCCGACATCGACGTGGCGGCGAAGAAGCTGAAGGCGCGCGGGAAGAAGCCGAACATCCTGATCTTCCTGATGGACGACGTCGGCTGGGGAGATTTCGGTTGCTACGGCGGCGGCGTCGCGGTCGGCGCGCCCACTCCGAACTTCGACAGGCTGGCGCGCCAGGGTCTGCAGCTCACGTCGTGCTATTCCGAGCCGTCGTGCTCGCCCTCGCGCGCGACGCTCCACACCGGCCGCGTGCCCAACCGCCACGGCCTGCATCGCCCGCCGATGTATGGCGAGCCGGGCGGGTTGCAGGGCGAGATCACCCTGCCCGAACTGTTGGGCAAGGCCGGCTACACGACGCAGGCCGTCGGCAAATGGCACATCGGGGAGAACATCGAGAGCCAACCGCAGAACGTCGGCTACGACGATTTCTACGGGTTCCTCTCGGTGTCGGACATGTACACCGAATGGCGCGACCCGCACTTCTTTCCCGAGATCGTCTACTCCGACGCGCGCACGGAGTGGATCAAGAACATGCCGTTCAATCGCTGCTTCGTGCACGCGAAGAAGGGCCAGGCGGCGACCAACGTCGAGGAAGTGACCATTCCGGTCCTGTCGCTGCTCGATGAGAAATGGTGCCAATACTCCGAGAACTTCATCGGGAAGCAGGCCAAGTCCGACAAGCCGTGGCTGCTCTATCACTGCACGCGCGGCGCGCACTTCGACAACTATCCGCACGAAAAGTATCTCGGCGCCTCGCCGGCCAAGCATCCCTACAAGGACACGCTGATCGAGCTCGACGCGATCATGGGCCGCCTGGTCGAGGCGCTGCGTGCGTCAGGCCAGCTGGAAGACACGCTGATCTTCGTGTCGTCCGACAACGGCCCGCACATGGAGACCTGGCCCGACGCGGCCTTCACGCCGTTCCGCTGCGCCAAGGGCTCGACCTGGGAAGGCGGCGTGCGCGTTCCCGGGCTGATGTGCTGGCCGGGCACGATCGAAGCTGGCCAGCAGAGCGACGGCCTGTTCGACTTCAACGACATGCTGCCGACGGCGCTTGGCCTCGCCGGTGCGTCGGAGTTGCTGCCGACCGACCGCTACATCGACGGCGTCGACCAGACCTCGTTCCTGCTGACGCCCGACGGCCTGTCGAACCGAAAGTTCCACTATTACTGGTTGAGCCAGACCTTCTCGGCGATGCGCTGCGGCGAATACAAGATGGTGCTGTCCGCCGTCGACGACGCGCCGACCGACGCGCACGGCATCGGCGGCTTCACCGGAACGCTGGATCGCTTCGCGTACCCGCGGCTCTACAATCTCTATCTCGATCCGAAAGAGCAGCACAACTACCTGACGCGCAAGCTCGCCTACATCGAGGCGTTCCAGCTCGGCATGCGCAACCACCTCGCGACCTTCCGCAAATATCCGCCCAAGAAGGTCATGGGCGTGAAGGTCGCCGACAAGCGCGCCGGTTAGGTCATAACTTTCCGGAATGAACTTCCGGGTGGAATGAATTGTCCGGCCCTTCCCGGCTCCGCCATAGTTGGCCGCTTCGGGGGAGGAACGGAAGATGGCGGCAAAGGACTTCGCCGGCAGGAGCGTCGCCGACATCGTCGGCGCGGTGTCGAGTGGCGCCGCGGCGGCGCGCGACATCCTGGAGGGTGTGCTCGATCGCTGCGCGCGCGCCGCGCCGTTCAATCCCATCGCCACATTGAATGCCGAGGACGCCCGCGCCACGGCTGACGCGCTCGACGCCAAACGCAAGGCGGGCGGCGCGCTCGGCAAGCTCGCGGGCGTGCCGGTATCGGCCAAGGACCTGATCCTGACGAAGGGCGTGCGCACGGCGTTCGCCTCGATCACCATGAAGGACAACGTGCCGTCGCAGGACGCGAGCGCGATCGGCCAGTGGCGCGCCGCCGATGCGGTGCTGTTCGCCAAGACCACGACGCCGGAATACGGCCACAAGGTGCTGACCGACAGCCCGCTGCACGGCGTCACGCGCAATCCCTGGAACAAGGAACACACCTCGGGCGGATCGAGTGGCGGCGCGGCGGTGTCGATCGCACTCGGACTGGGCCCGATCGCCATGACGACCGACGGCGCAGGCTCGGGCCGCATCCCGGCGGCGTGCTGCGGTGTCTACGGCCTGAAGGCGACGCTCGGCCGCGTGCCGCACGAAGTGCCGGCCGACCAGTTCGGCCAGCTCACCTATCTCGGCGTCATGGCGCGCCATCCCGCCGATCTCGGTACTGGTCTCGCCTCGATGAGCGCGGGCCATGCCGAGGATGTCTGGAGCGTCGCTTCCGGCCGTCCACCCTTCGCCTGGCCCGCCGCACCCGCGGGCGATGCGATCGCGGGCAAGCGCGTGACCGTGATCCGCCGCATGACCGGCGGCTATCTCCATCCCGACAGCGAGGCGCGGCTCGATGCGGCGATCGCCTTCCTCGAAAGCAAGGGCGCGCACATCGCCGAATTCGACGGCCGCCAGATCGACTGGAAGCTCGATGTCGCGCGCCTGATCCTGCGCGCCAACCAGATCACGCGCTTCGGCGATCTGCTGAAGAGCCGGCGCAACGACCTCGATCCGTCTTTCGTGAAGACGCTCGAGGAAGGCGCCGCGGTCGACATCGCAACCCTGCGGCAAGCGCTGATCGACCGCACTTCGGTGTTCAAGGCGACACAGCGTTTGTTCGCCGACTCCGATTTCCTGATGACGCCGACCGTGGCGTCCCCGGCCCCGCCCGCGACCCAGGACCAGTACGCGCCGCTGGTGGTCGACGGCAAGGCGATCGGCGACCTGCGCTCGGCCTGGTACACCTACACCATCCCGACCAACATGACCGGCCATCCGGCGATCAGCATCCCGTTCGGCCAGTCGAAGGCCGGCCTGCCGATCGGCGTGCATTTCGTGGCTCCGTGGCATCGTGAAGCGGATCTGATCGCTCTCGCCCAGGCGTTCGACGATCACACGCATGCCTCGGCGCTTTTCCCGCCGGGCTTCGCGCCCGCCTAGGCCCAGCCCCGCGTCCGGATATGCGATTTCACCGCGTCGAGGAAGGCATCGGCCAGCAGGCTCGGCTTGCGGTAGCGCGGCCGCATGGCGCGGAACAGGTAACGGATCTTGGGCTCGAACGGCACGACGGCGATACCGCTCTTCTCGTAGTCGCGCGCCGTGAAAGGCTCGACGATCGATACGCCGACGCCGCGGGCCGCCAGTGCGCAGGCCTCGGCCGAGGAATAGACGTCGATCTGGATGTGCCGGTCGATCCGGTCCTGTTCGAAGACGGCATCGATCAGATGACGCATGCGCCCGTCGAGCGGAAACGACAGGAAGCGCTCGCCGCGCAAGTCGGCCGGCCGGATCACCTTGCGCCGCGCCAGGCGATGCTCGCGCGGCAGCACGCACACCGCCGCCGCCCGGCTCAATTCCTCGGTCACCATCGACGGATGCTCGAACGGCATCATCGAGAAGCCGAGGTCGAGCTGCTGGTCGACCATCTTCTGGTTGATGATGGTCGAGCTGCGGACATGGAAGATGACGTGCGCCTGCGCATGCTTCTTCAGGAATCCCGCCAGCACGTCGGGCAGCACGGTGCGGCCGAGCGCCGGCGTCGAGTAGATGTGCAGATCGCCGATCTGGCGCTCGCGGATCTCGCGCGCCACGTCGCTCAACCGCTCCAGCCCCTGATAGAGGCGCGCCACTTCGGCCGCGAGCAGGCGCGCCTCGCTGGTCGGCGCCAGTCGGCGCTTCACGCGCGTGAACAGCGGATAGCCGATCTCGGCTTCCAGTCCGGCGAGGATCTTGCTGACCGCGGGCTGCGACACCCCCAGTCGCTCGGCCGCCGCCGTCACCGTGCCGCGCTCCATCGTGGCGCGAAAAACTTCCAGCTGACGCTGGGTAATCATCATAACCCCCGGGAATTGATGTCCTCCAAGAATGGCGGCGCGCGGTGAGCGCGTCCATCCTCGCGACCGGTTTCAAGGAAGAGCCCTATTGGTGGGAGGCGTTTCGGCCGCAAGTCATCGAGGCCTCATCGCTGCCCGCACGTGCCGACGTCGTCGTGGTCGGCGGCGGCTATGCCGGCCTCTCGGCCGCCCGCGCGCTGGCCGATGGCGGCGTACAAAGCGTCGTGCTGGAAGCCGGGACCTTCGGCTCGGGCGCCAGCACGCGCAGCGGCGGAGCGATCAGCGCCGGCATCAGCGTCGGCAAGAGTTTTACCGGCAAGGCGCTCGCCTACCCGCCCGACCTCCTGAAGGACGTCGTCGGCTCGGCGATCGACGCCTACCAGGCTCTGTTCGCGCTCGTCGCCGACGAGAAGATCGACTGTCACCTGGAACAGCGTGGCCGCTTCCTGGGGGCCTGCGCGGCCTCGCATTACGAGGGCCTGCGTCAGCGCTACGACCGGCTGGTCGCCGGTGGCGCCAGCGATTGCCGTCTCGTGACGCGCGCCGAGCAGCGCAAAGAGATCGGCAGCGATTTCTATCATGGCGGCCTCGCCTTCGAGAATGCCGGCAAGCTGCACCCGGCTCTCTTCTATGGCGGCCTGTTGGCGGCCGTGCGGCGGCGAAATTCGATCACGCTGGCGGGCGGCTGCCCCGCCACCGGCCTCTCGCGCGACGGCGACGGGTGGAAGGTCGCGACGAGCCAGGGCGAGATTCGTGCCCGCCACGTCGTCGTCGCCACCAACGGCTATACGGGCGACCTCGTGCCTGGCCTGCAGCGAAGAGTCGTGCCGATCGCGAGCCACATCATCGCCACCGAGGAGCTGCCGGCGGGCCTCGCGCAGAAACTCTGCCCGAAAGGCCGCACCTTCTCCGAGACGCGCCGCGTGCTGCACTATTACCGCCTGTCGCCCGACGGAAAGCGCGTGATCTTCGGCGGCCGTGCCCGCTTCACCGAGATCCCAGGCGACCTGCGCGTCCGCCTGCTGCACAAGGCGCTGGTCGAGCGCATGCCCGAACTGGCCGACGTGAAGGTGACCCACACCTGGCAGGGCAACGTCGCTTTCACCTATGACGCCCTGCCCCACGCCGGCGAACTCGACGGTGTGCACTTCGTGCTGGGTTGCAACGGCTCGGGCGTGTCGATGATGCCCTATCTCGGCGACGCCATCGGCCGCACGATCGCCGGCCGCCTGCACGGCAAGCTGCCGTTCGGCGATGCACCCTTGCCCGCGATTCCGCTCTACTCCGGCAATCCGTGGTTCCTGCCCGCAATCGGCGGCGCCTTCCGCGCCCTCGACTGGTACGACGAAAGAGTTCGATGACCGCTCGATATTTCTCCCCGACATACGCCCGTGCGCGCGAACGCTTCCTCGATGCCGCCCGCAAGCGCGGTGCCGCGGTCGAGACTCACGTCCATCCCCTGAAGGGCGCCGAGGGCGAAGAACTCGCCATCGACACGGCCCTGATCGGCGCGCCCGATGCCAAGGCCCTGTTCCTCGCAAGCTCCGGCACGCACGGTCCCGAGGGCTTCTCGGGCTCGGCCTGCCAGCTCGCTCTGCTCAATGATGAATTGCTTGGCCGCGCCGTCGACCGGGGCATCGCGGTGCTGCTCGTCCATGCGGTCAACCCGTTCGGCTTCTCGCATCTAAAGCGAACCAACGAAGACAACATCGACCTCAACCGCAACTTCAACGATTTCTCCCAGCCCTATCCGGCGAACCCGACCTACGAACGCGCACACAAGGCGCTGGTACCCGATAGCTGGCCACCGACCGAAGCCGACGAGGCCAGGCTCGCCGAAGCGATGGCCGCCGTCGCCGGCCAGACCAATCCCGGCGTGTCGAGCGGCCAGGCAATACATCGCGACGGCCTGTTCTATGCCGGCACTGCGCCGGCCTTCAGCAACAAGACGATCCGCGCCATCCTGCAGAAGCACGGCCGCGCCTGCCGGCAACTGGCCTGGATCGACGTCCATACCGGCCTCGGCCCCTACGGCCATGGCGAGAAGATATTTGGCTCGCACCCGGCGCCGACCCTGCAGCGCGCGCTGTCGTGGTGGGGCCGCGACCTGATTGCGAGCACGCAGAAGGAATCCGTGTCGCCGCGCACGGTCGGGCACATCACCTACAGCGCCTTCCAGGAATGCCCGCAGGCGGCGCTGACGCCGATGACGCTCGAGTACGGCACGCTGCCCAATGTCGAGGTGAGGCGCGCGCTGCGCGGCGAGGCCTGGCTGGCCGGCCATCCCGATGCGCCGGCCGCTTTCGCGCAGCAGATCCGCCGTGCCGTGCGCGATGCCTTCTTCGTCGATGCCGACGACTGGAAAGGCATGATCCTCGGCCAGTTCCGCGCTCTCGCGATCCAGACGATCAACGGCCTCGCCGCCGAAGAAACCACCAAGGGAGACACCCGATGAAGCTTCGTCCTCTGTTTGCCCTGCTGGCTGCGCTGCTCGCAGCGGGGCCTGCCTTCGCTCAGTCGACGATCAGGATCGTCATGCACTCGGACCTGAAGGTGCTCGATCCGATCTGGGCGTCGGCCCAGATCAGCCGGACCCACGGCTACATGGTCTACGATACGCTGTTCGGCCTCGACGCCGACCTGAAGCCGCAGCCGCAGATGGTCGGCGCATGGAATGTCGACGCAGCCGGACTGGTCTACACCTTCCAGCTGCGCGACGGGCTCAACTGGCACGACGGCGCGCCGGTGGCGGCCGAGGACTGCATCGTGTCGCTGAAGCGCTGGGGCAGCCGCGACGTGATGGGGCTTAAGCTCTTCTCCTATATCAAGGAGCTCAGCGCTCCCAACGACAAGACGATCCGCCTCGAACTGAAAGAGCCCTACGGCATGGTGCTCGAATCGCTCGCCAAGCCTGCCGGCATCGTTCCCTTCATGATGCCCAAGCGCGTCGCCGAGGTGCCGGCGACACAGCAGATCAAGGACCCGACCGGCTCGGGCCCCTTCATCTTCAAGGCCGACGAATGGCGGCCTGGAGAAAAGGTCGTCTATGTAAAGAACACCAAGTACGTGCCACGCACCGAGCCAGCCCAGAACTTCGCCGGCGGGAAAGTGGTCAAGGTCGACCGGGTCGAATGGCCATGGATCCCTGAGCCGCAAACTGCGGTGAGCGCGCTGGGCCGGGGCGAGATCGACGCCATCGAATCGGTCGCGCACGACCTGCTGCCCCTGCTCCAGAAAAAGCAGAGCGTCGAGCTGGCCCGCGGCGCCTACGCCAGCCAGTACGCGATGCGGCCCAATTGGCTGCACCCGCCCTTCAACAACGAGAAGATGCGCCAAGCGCTGGGCTACATGATCGACCAGACGGAGTATCTCACGGCCGCCATCGGCGATCCGGACTACTGGCGGACCTGCAAGGCCTACTACGGCTGCGGCACGCCGCTCGCCTCGGATGCCGGCACTCAAGGCATGCTCGAGGGCAACCTCGCGCGGGCCCGCGAGTTGGTGAAGGAGTCGGGCTACGACGGCCGCCCGGTGGTGCTGCTGCAGATCACCGACATATCCGTTCTGGCCAACCTGGCGCCGGTCGCCAAGGCGCAGCTCGAACGCATCGGCGTGAAGGTCGACATGCGGCCGGCCGACTGGCAGAGCCATCTCGCCCGCGTGCTGCGCAAGGAGCCGATCGAGGATCGTGGCTGGAACCTGACGCTCTCCAGCACAGGGATCATCGACGTGGTGAACCCGCTGACGTCGCTGTTCCTCAACGCCGCTTGCGAGAAGGCGTCCGCCGGCTGGCCGTGCGACGCCGAGACCGAAAAGCTGCGCGATGCATTCGCGCGCGAGCCGGACGCCGCCAAGCGCAAGGCGATCGCCGAGCAGATCCAAATCCGCGCGGCGCAGACCGGGCTCTACTACCCGCTCGGCGAATGGTTCAGCGCCTCAGCGGTCAGCACACGCACCAAGGGCTGGCTGCGCCCGCCCTCGGCCAGCGTGTTCTGGAACGTCGAACGCTAGGCCTTGGCCCGGGCTGCGATCAACCGAACTTGCGCGCCAAATTCGGATACAGCCCGTAAACGGCGGACTCATCCCATTCTTTTCCGGAAGGAGGCGAGTTCACGTAACCCGAGCGCGGCAGCGGCTGACCGAGCTTGGCCTCGACGGCTTCCGCAACGTCGTACTGAAAGCCCTCGTAGAACCAGAGTGACTCGTCGAAAGGCTCCTCGGCGAGCGAATCGGGGTTACCTAGTGCGGCTTTGAATGCGCGCCGTCCCCGTGAAATCAGAGACGCTCTGAAATCGTCGAACGTATCGTCACCGCAGCCGCCATGAACGACGTAGGCCGCGCCCCAAAGCTGCCAGTCATAGCTTTGAGCTTGTGCTGCTTCGAAGTGGTTCCAGAAAGCGAGGGCCTGTTCTCTGGAAAGGCGACCGATCTCGCCTTTGATCAACTCGCCCTTGCGATCCATGTCGTCCGGAGATGCCTCGTGGCACCGGTCGATGATCGTCCAGAATTCACTTTCATCCATGCTCCAGCTTCACAAGGGAAGCTGGAGGGATCAACCTAAAAGAGAGGTCAGTTGCGGCCTTCAATCAGGCCGCGACAGACGACCTGGGCCTGGATCTCGGCCGCACCCTCGAAGATGTTGAGGATGCGCGCGTCGCACAGCACGCGGCTCACCGGATACTCCTGGGCGTAGCCGTTGCCGCCATGGACTTGCAGCGCGTTGTCGGCATTGCTCCACGCCACGCGTGCGGCCAGCAGCTTGGCCATGCCGGCCTCGATGTCGCAGCGCCGGTCGGAGTCCTTTTGGCGTGCGGCGAAGTAGGTGAGCTGGCGCGCGATCATGGTCTCGACCGCCATCCAGGCGATCTTGCCGGCGACGCGCGGGAACGCATAGAGCGGCTTGGCGAACTGGATGCGCTCCTTGGCATAACGCAGGCCGAGTTCGAGAGCGTTCTGCGCCACACCTACGGCACGCGCCGCAGTCTGGATGCGCGCGCTCTCGAAGGTGGCCATGAGCTGCTTGAAGCCCTGGCCTTCCTTGCCGCCGAGCAGGTTCGCGGCCGGCACCTCGAAACCGTCGAAGCCGATCTCGTATTCCTTCATGCCGCGATAGCCCAGCACCTTGATCTCGCCGCCGGACATGCCCTGGGCGGGGAACGGCGTGGCATCGTCGCCCCTCGGCTTCTCGGCGAGGAACATCGACAGGCCCTGGTAGCCGGGCTTCGAGGCGTCGCTGCGCGCCAGCAGCGTCATGATGTCGGCGCGGGCGGCGTGAGTGATCCAGGTCTTGTTGCCGTGGACCTTGTAGACGTCGCCTTCCAGCACCGCGCGGGTCTTGAGGCTCGCCAGGTCGGAGCCGGTATTGGGTTCGGTGAAGACCGCGGTCGGCAGGATCTCGCCCGAGGCGATGCGACCGAGGTACTTTTTCTTCTGATCTTCGGTGCCGCCGGCGCGGATCAGTTCGGCCGCGATCTCCGAGCGCGTGCCGAGCGAGCCGACGCCGATATAGCCGCGCGACAGCTCCTCGGTGACGACGCACATCGCGAGCTTGCCCATGCCCAGCCCGCCCCATTCTTCGGGAACGGTCAGACCGAACACGCCGAGCTCCGCCATCTTCTGCACCACCGGCAGCGGGATCAGTTCGTCCTTGAGATGCCAGCCGTGCGCGTGGGGTGCCACTTCGCTTTCGACGAAGCGACGGAACTGCCGGCGCACTTCTTCCAGCGCCTCATCGTCGAGACCGAGCTTGCCGAAGTCGCCGGTGTCGAGGCCGTCGGCGATGAGATCGGCAATGCGGCCGCGCACGGCCGAGGTGTTGGCGGCGATCAGCTTGTTCACGGCGAGCGTATCGAGCGCGCCGCCGTCGATGCCGAGATCGCCCGGCCGCACGATCTCGACCTGGCTGATGGCGATGCCGCCCTTGAGTTGCGCGAGATATTCACCGAAGCCGCATTGCAGGATCAGCGTCTCGAGTTCGCCGCCCTCTTTCGTGCTCGCGTGGCTCTCGCCCCAGCGATGCATCTGGCGAAGGGCGGCGACATAGGTCGCGATCCAGGCAAAGCCGTGGGCGGCGAACTGCTCGCGCTCGAGCAGTGCGGCATCGACCTTGCCCTTGGGTGCAACCAGCTTGCGCACCGCCTCGCGGGCGGCAACCTCGTACGCTTCGGCATCGCTCACCGCTTCGGCGGTGAGCACCAACAGGTTCTCCACGATCATGGTCCGATCAGTCGTCCAGCGCGTCTTCGAGGGTGCGCATGCCCGGCCGCTTGGCCGAGACCAGCACGGCCATGTTTCCGGGCTTGTGCTGGTTCTTCCACATCTTGGTGTGCGCCCGGGGAATGTCGGTCCAGTCGAAGACCTCGCTCATGCACGGGTCGATGCGACGCTCGATCACCAGCTGGTTGGCCTGGCTGGCCTGCAGCAGGTTGGCGAAGTGGCTGCCCTGGATGCGCTTCTGGCGCATCCACACGAAGCGGGCGTCCATGGTGAGGTTGTAGCCGGTGGTGCCGGCGCAGAAGACCACCATGCCGCCGCGCTTCACGATGAAGCACGAAACCGGGAAGGTCTGCTCGCCCGGGTGCTCGAACACGAAGTCGACGTCGTTGCCCTTGCCGGTGTGCTCCCAGATCGCCGCGCCGAACTTGCGGCACTTCTTCATGTATTCGGCATAGCCCGCCTGGTCGTCGACGTCGGGCAGCTGGCCCCAGCAATCGAAGTCATTGCGGTTGATGACGCCCTTGGCGCCTAGGCTCATCACGAAGTCCTTCTTCGACGGATCGGAGATCACGCCGATCGCGTTGGCACCGGCCGTGGCGATCAACTGCACGGCCATCGAGCCGATACCGCCCGCCGCGCCCCACACCAGCACGTTGTGGCCGGGCCGCAGAATGTGCGGACGATGACCGAACAGCATGCGGTAGGCGGTGGCGAGAGTGAGCGTGTAAGAGGCGCTCTCTTCCCAGGTCAGGTGCTGTGGCCGCTTCATCAGCTGGCGCGCCTGCACCTTGCAGAACTGGGCGAAGCTTCCGTCCGGCGTCTCGTAGCCCCAGATGCGCTGGCTGGTGGAGAACATCGGATCGCCGCCGTTGCACTCCTCGTCGTCGCCGTCGTCCTGGTTACAGTGGATGATGACCTCGTCGCCGACTTTCCAGCGCTTCACCTTGGCGCCGACCGCCCAGACGATGCCCGAGGCATCGGAGCCGGCGATGTGGAACGGCTGCTTGTGCACGTCGAACGGCGAGATCGGGAGCCCGAGGCCGGCCCACACGCCGTTGTAGTTCACGCCCGCGGCCATCACGAAGACCAGCACCTCGTCCTCGCCGATCGTGTGCGTCGGCACGACTTCGAGCTGCATGGACTGTTCGGGCGGGCCGTGGCGGTCGCGCCGGATGACCCACGCGTACATGTTCTTCGGCACGTGCCCGAGGGGCGGGACTTCGCCGACTTCGTACAGGTCCTTCACCGGCTGGTTGGCCGTGGGATGATTGCGCGCCGCGAGAGCGACAACGGACATGACGAAACCTCCTTCTGCGTTGCGGTAAGCTATTGCTGCGTTAGCGAAGTTGCAACGCACAAAATACGAATCGCAACAATTTCAGGAGGGGAAAAACAATAAAGTTGCGCGAACCTTGCGAGGTCACAGATTGCGCGCTGCCCTGAGTCTTGGCAGGGTCGCTGCGGTAAACGATCGTTTACCTAAAGGCCAAGTTTAGGGAGCAAGGTGCCATGAAGCTCATGTGGTTCCATCTGATGCCGTACACAGAGCTTCCGGACGACTTCAACAAGAAGCATCCCTCGGTATGGGTCGACATCCATTCGGAGCTGTTCGACCCACGCCGGGCGCACCACATGTACAACGACTTCATGGACGAGCTGGAGTTCGCGGCCGAGTGCGGCCTCGACGCCATCTGCGTCAACGAGCACCACTCCAACGGCTACGGGCTGATGCCCTCGCCCAACCTGATTGCCTCCTCGCTGGCGCGCCGCACCACCGACACCGCGCTCTGCGTCATGGGCAATTCGCTGGCGCTCTACAATCCGCCGACCCGCGTCGCCGAAGAATTCGCGATGATCGACTGCATCTCGGGCGGCCGCCTGATCGCGGGCTTCCCGGTGGGCTCGCCGATGGACACCTGCTTCGCCTACGGCCAGAACCCGAGCCTGCTGCGCGAGCGCTACTACGAGGCGCACGACCTGGTGAAGCGCGCCTGGACCGAGAAGGAGACCTTCGCCTTCTCTGGCCGCTTCAACCAGCAGCGCTACGTCAACATCTGGCCGCGTCCGATCCAGAACGACCCGCATCCGCCGATCTGGATTCCCGGCGGCGGCTCGGTCGAGACATGGCGCTGGTGCGCGGAGATGGACTACGTCTACTGCTACCTCTCCTACTACGGCTACAAGGCCGGTCTGCACACCATGCAGGGTTTCTGGAAGGAGATGGAAAAGCTCGGCAAGGACCGCAATCCTTACCGCGCCGGCTTCCTGCAATTCGTTGGCGTCGCCGAAAGCCGCCAGCAGGCACTCGACCTCTATTCCGAGCCGGCGGAATATTTCTACGGCCGCTGCCTGCACATCGACCCGCGCTTCGCCCAGCCGCCGGGCTACACGACGGAGGCCACGATGCGCGCCGGAATCGAAAGCATGGTCACCAAGGCGGCCAACGTCGCCAACCCCGCGACCAAGGCCGCGCTCAAGGCGACCAACATGAAGGACATCGTCGATGGCGGCTATGTCATCATCGGTTCGCCCGACGAGGTGGTCGAGCAGATCCTGCATGTCGGCAAGAGCCTGAACGTCGGCAACCTCATGCTGCTGCTTCAGTTCGGCAACATGAGCAAGAGCACGACGCTCTACAACACGAAGATGTTCGCCGAGAAGGTGATGCCGAGGGTGAAGGGCCTGTTCTCGGAGTGGGAACACAAATGGTGGCCCAAGCCGATGGCGAAGAGCCAGCGCGCCGCCATACCGGCATTCCGTCCGACCACCGTCGCCGCCGAGTAGCGTCATGTCCGGACCGAGTATGCGCACCGTCGAGGTCAACGGATTTCCCTGCCGCGTCTGGAGCAAGGGTAGCGGCTCCAAGGTCGGCTTCCTCGCCGGCCTCGGCGGCTTGCCGCGCTGGTTGCCGTTCCTCGACGAACTCGCGAAGACGCGCACCGTGATCGCGCCGTCGCTGCCGGGCTATCCCGGCGCGACCGGCCACACCGTGCTCGACACCCATCTCGACTGGGTGCTGGCGGTGCGCCAGCTGCTCGACAAGGCGGGGCTGGCTGGCGCCGATCTGGTCGGGGCGTCCGTGGGGGGCGCCTTCGCTGCCGAAATGGCGGCGATTTTTCCAGCCTCCGTGCGGCGGCTGGCGCTGATCGCGCCGTTCGGACTGTTCGACGAGGCCGACCCTGCCGCCGATCCCTGGGCTCAGCGCAAGGATGCTGTCGCAAATTTGATGTGCGCGGATGGCGCGCGGTGGGAAGCCATGGTGTCCCCGCCCGAAGGCGCCAATTCCGCCGAATGGCCGATCGAAATGACCCGGGCTGCCGAGGCCGCGGCGCGGGCCTTCTGGCCGCTGGGCAATACCCGGCTGGAAAAGCGGCTCGGCCTGATCGCCGCGCCGACCCTTGTCCTGTGGGGCGAAAAGGACGCGGTCCAGCCACCGAGCTATGCCGCAAAATTCGCCGATGGAATCGACAAAGGGGGGATCAACGGCGCCACTAAAGTGCAATCGATCCCGGGGGCCGGGCACCTCGCCTACCTCGATCAACCGGAGGCCGTCGCACGGGCCGTGCTGGCGCATCTGGCCTGACCCCGCCGCCCCTCGGGAGCCCTGCGGCGCTGGGAGGGTTGCGCGCCGGAACGCAATCGCTATTGTCCGCCGCGTCACAGTTGGAGGGCTCGAGGCGATGACGTTCCGTTCGATCAAGTTGGCCGCAGGTATGTCCCTGTTCGCTGCGATGGTTGCGACCGGAGTGGTCGTCCCCGGCGTTGCCGCCCTGGCCCAGGGCCAGCTGCAGGCGGTGCCGCGCGCCGGCGTCGCCTTCACGAACACCGTGACGGCCCGCGCCAAGGTCGACACCATCGACACCGACACGCGCACCATCGCCTTCACCCGCGCCGACGGCCGCGAGATCAACTGCGCCGTGTCCGACAGCGTCAAGAACCTGGCCGAGATCCAGGACGACTCGAACGTCGACATTACCTACACCGAAATCGTCACCGTCCTGAACCTTCGCCAGAAGGGCCCGGGCTCGAAGGAGGCCCGCCGCGAGAGCGCTTCCCCGCCGGACGCCCAGGACAACGAGATCGGCCGCTTCACATTGACCGTCGTCGGCGTCGACCTGCCGAACAACAAGGTGCAGGTGATCCGCGGGACCGGCGGCCAAGTGCGCACCATCACCGCCACCTCGGTCGCGCAGAAGGACATGCTGGGCAAGATCAAGCCGGGCGACGTGCTGATCGGGATGACGACGCCTATGACGGTTACCCGGATCGCACCGGTCAAGTAGGTCAAGTCGCCGGCCGGGCCGCGCCTCGGGTGCGGCCCCTCAATCCACCGTTACGTCTTCCCAGAAGCCGATCCAATGGTCGACCGGCTTCATCTTGGGCTGCGGCGCCTCGTACGACCAAGCCGCGCGCGGACTGGTCCTGCCGCCCTCGACGACATCGTAGAACTGTACGCCGTGGGGGCATTCCAGATCGCTCGCCGTCTTGGGCGAAGGCTTGAGCATTTCCATGCGGACGGCATCGCGCGGGAAGTAGCGGTAGCCGCCGACTTCGAGCGTATCCTCGCTGCGGGCGATCACCTTGCCTTGCCAGATCGCAGTATGTCTCATCGACAGGCCCTTTCCATGGCTTGAGGCCGATTAGATGCGGCACCGCTGCCGATTGGCAAGCATCGCTCAGGCGAGATGGGCCGCGAGCTTGTCGAACGAGCCCTTCCAGCCTTCGTTGTGCCCCTTGAAGCTCGGCATGTCGACGAACGGACCCTGCACCAGGGTCAGCTCGGTTTTACCGCCGATCGCGCGGAACGTGACCTCGACGGTCGTCTCGTGACCGCGCTTGCTGGCGTATGTGTCGTCGGCATGGTGCGCCCACGTGAAGACCAGGCGCTCGGGCTTCCTGACCTCGAGATAGACTCCGCCCTTGGCGAAGTGGGTACCATCAGGCTTGTAGCCGTGCGCGCGCCAGGCGCCGCCCGGCCGCACGTCGAGTTCGCACCGGTCGAGACCGAAGCCCGGCGGACACATCCAGGCCATGAACTGCCGGGAATCGGTCCACGCCGCGAACACCCGCTCGCGCGGCGCATCGAAGACGCGAACCAGCCGTACCGTACTCGTATCGATCACAGCATCCATGGTGCCTCTCCTAGTACTTGTCGTGCCGCCTCACCCAAGCCATCGGCCAGGGCAGCGATTCCTCGTCGCGGCCCTTGGCCGTGAGATCGAGAAGCTGGTAGGCGCCGTTCAGCGTGTCGATCCCGCGCGCATAGACCGAATAGGTGTGGAAGATCGCGCCATTCTGCCTGATGAAGGTGCTGATGCCGGGATGCTCGTCGGCGTCGCGCTGAATGGTGCCGAAATTGTAGTCGAGCAGCTTCTCGCCCGGCCGGCGCGAGACGCCGTAATCGTAGTTGAAGTCATTGGCCAGCGAGGACACCCAGCGGAACGTCCAGCCCATGCGCTTGCGGTAAGCCAGTATCTTGTCGAGCGGGCCGCGCGAAACCAGCACGAAGGCCGTGTCGCGAGCGGCCAGATGGCCCTCGATGCCTTCGAAATTGTCGGTCCAGAACGAACAGCTCGGACAGCCTTCCTGATAGTCGGGCCCGAACATGAAGTGCTGGACGATGAGCTGGCCCTTGCCGCCGAAGAGGTCGGATAATGTCGCCTTGCCTTCGGCCGTGTCGAACACATACGCCTTGTCGACTCGTTCCCAGGGAAGCCCTCGGCGCTCGCGCGCCAACTCCTCGCGAAGACGAGTAAATTCCTTCTCCTTGGCCATGAACGCCTTGCGGGCATTCACCCACTCCTCGTGCGAAACGATGCGGTGCGTCGTCATGCTGACCTCACGGTGCTGGTCGGGATTTGCGCCGGCTTCGGCGCTTTCTCGGCGCCCTCGGCGGCTGGGCCTGTGTCGATGGCGGTGTCGGTGGCGGTGTCGGTGGCGGTGTCGGTGTCGGTGGCGCCGTGCTCTTGAGGAACGCATCGAGCCGATCGAACGACTGTTCCCAGAAGCGGCGGTAGAACTCGATCCAATCGGCCGCGGCCCGCATTCCTTCGCCGCGTAGCGTGCAGCGTCGCCACTGCGCCTCGGTGCTGCGCTCGATCAGGCCGGCATCGGTCAGCACCTTCAGATGTCGCGACACTGCCGGCAGGGACATGTCGAAGGGCTGGGCCAACTCGCCCACCGTGGCGGCACCCGTGGCGAGCCGCGCCAGGATCGAGCGGCGGGTCGGATCGGCCAGGGCCTGGAAGGTTTGGGAGAGTGCGTCCATATTTAACATATTAGTTAAATACGAATTGCCCGGCCGTCAAGCCTCATTACCTGCCAATTCATCGACCTCCGGGGCGCAGGAGCGCACATCAGCGAGCGCCATTTCACGGAGGTCGCCAAGATCAGACGCACGATCCTTTCCACGTTCGCTGCCGCACCCCTGTTGGCCACTGGCCCTGCCGACGCCACCGACGGCTTCGTCGAGACCGACGATGGCCAGCGCCTGTTCTTCCGCGACGCCGGAACCGGCACGCCGGTGGTGTTCGTTCACGGCTGGACACTAAGCTCGGAGATCTGGAGCGCGCAGCTCGACTGGCTCGCCGCCCGCGGCTTACGCGCCGTCGCCTATGATCGCCGCGGCCACGGGCAGTCGAGCCGACCCCTCGCCGGCTACGACTTCGACCGCCTGGCCGCCGATCTCGCCATCCTGCTCGATCGCCTCGACCTGAAGAACGTCACCCTGGTGGCGCATTCGATGGGCAGCGGCGAGGCGGTGCGCTACCTCGTCCGCCAGGGGCGCGCGCGCATCGCGCGCCTGCTGCTGGTCGCGCCGACCACGCCCTATGCGCTGAAGACGCCGGACAATCCGGACGGCGTCGACAAGGCGATCTACGACAGGATGGCGGCTGCCCTGGTGGCCGACCGCGCCGCCTACATGCAGGCCGGCCTTACCGCCTTCCTCGGCGCGGCGCCCGATCCCGTGCTGGCCGGTCGCGCGATGACGATCGCGCTGCAGGCAGCGCCCCAGGCGCAACTCCAGTGCCTGCGCTCCTTCATCGAGACCGATTTCCGTGGCGACCTCTGGGCCGTGACGGTGCCGACGCTCATCCAGTACGGCACGGCCGATGCGCCAATCATGCCGGTGAACGCCCGTCGCACGCATCAGGGCATTGCCGGAAGCCGCATCGAAATCTATGAAGGCGCGCCACATGCGTTGTTCATGACCGACCCGGAGCGTTTCAATCGAGACCTGCTCCACTTCACACGGAGCTGAGCGTCTCGATGGATGCGATCTACCGGATCGACGGCGACACCGCCCACACCAGCGAAACCGCCGGCGGGCCCTGGGATCCGAAACTGCAGCATGGCGCGGCACCGTCGTCGCTGGTCTGCTGGGCAGTCGAGCGCCTGCCCGCGCCGGTGCCGATGCGTGTCGCGCGCCTCACCGTCGACCTGATGCGGCCCGTGCCGGTGGCGCCGCTCGCCATAGAGACCGAGGTGCTGCGCGAAGGCAGGAAGATCCAGCTCGTCGCCGTGCGCCTGCTGGCGGGCGGCACCGAGGTGGTGCGCGCCACGGCGCTCCGCATCCGTCGCGAGCCGCGCGAGCTGCCCAGCACTGCCTTCTGTCCGGCGCACGACATTCGCCCGCCCGAACTCGGCCACGCACCGGTCCGCAACGTCATGAACGCCACGCCCTTCCTGCGCGGCATCACCATGAGCACCGTGCGTGGCGGCTTCCGGCAGCCCGGGCCCGCAGCGGTCTGGTATCGCGCCGACCTGCCGATCGTCGAAGGCCAGCCGATCTCGCCGCTGATGCGTGCTGCCATCGCCGCCGATTTCTGCAACGGCACGTCGGTGGTGCTCGATTTCCGCGAATGGACCTTCATCAACGGCGACCTCACGGTCAGCCTGGCGCGAGAGCCGGTCGGCGACTGGATCCTGCTCGACGCCGAGACCTGGGCCGGCCCCGACTCGATCGGCATCGCCGCCGCCCGCCTCGCCGACCGCGACGGCTATTTCGGCCGCGCCATGCAGAGCGTGCTGTTCGAGAAGCGCTGAAGGAGACCGCGATGCTGATCGTGCTGGCCGACGCCCGTTTCGACCCTGCGCAAACTGCCGAGATCGTCGCGGTCGCTCGGCCGATGATCGAGGCCTCGCGCGCCGAGCCGGGCTGCGCCGGCTACGACTACGCCTTCGACATGCTCGAGCCCGGCCTGATGCGGGTGCGCGAATGGTGGCGCGACGAACAGGCGCTGAAGGATCATTTCGCGACGCCGCACATGGCGACGTTCCTCAAGGCTCTACGGGCGCTGAAGCCCGCCACCGTGACGATCAAGTGTCACGAACTCGGCCCCGAACGGAAGATGCCGAACGCCTAGCTGTCCTCATCTTTTCTGCACCGCGCCGGCTCTCGCGCCTTCGCTGCGCTGCAGGCGCTGCCGCCGGCCAGCGCATCTGAATGCGCCAACTGCGCTAACCCCGCTTCCAGGTCGTGCCCTTGGGACCGTCCTCGAGGATCACGCCCTTGGCCTTCAGGTCGTCACGGATGCGGTCGGATTCCTTGAAATCCTTCGCCTTGCGCGCCGCCTGACGAGCCGCGATCGCCGCCTCGATCTCGGCCTCGGTCGGCCCCGACGTACCGGCCGGCGTCCAGCGGAACCATGCCTCGGCGTCCTGTTGCAGAAGCCCGAGCGCGTTGGCACCGGCACGCAATTCGGCGGGATCGGCGAGCTGATGGATGGCGCTCATTGCCTGGGGCGTGTTGAGATCGTCGCTCAGCGCATCCTCGACGGACTGCGGCACCGTGGCGGCGGCCTTGGCATCCTTGCCGCGCAGCGCACCATACCAGCGGTCGAGCGTCGCCTTGGCCTGCACCAGGCCCTCGTGCGTGAAGTCGAGCGGCTGGCGGTAGTGCGCGCTCAGCAGCAGCAGGCGGATCGCCTCGCCGGGATACTGGTCGAGCAGCTCGTGCACGGTGAAGAAGTTGCCGAGCGATTTGCTCATCTTCTCGCCGGAGATGTTGAGGAAGCCGTTGTGCATCCAGTAGGTCGCCATGATGGCGTGACCGAATGCCGATCGGCTCTGGGCGATCTCGTTCTCGTGGTGCGGGAAGATCAGGTCGAGGCCGCCGGCATGGATGTCGAAGGTCTCGCCGAGCAGCGACCCGCTCATCACCGAGCACTCGATATGCCAGCCCGGGCGGCCGCGGCCCCACGGGCTCGGCCAGCCGGGCTGCGCGTCGCTGGACGGCTTCCACAGCACGAAGTCCGCCGGGTCCCTCTTGTAGGGCGCCACCTCGACCCGCGCGCCGGCGACCAGTTCATCGCGCGGCTTGCGCGACAGGCGGCCGTAGTCGGCCATGCTGGGCACGCTGAACAGCACGTGGCCCTCGGCGGCATAGGCGTGGCCGCGCGCGACCAGCCGCTCGATCAGCGCGACCATCTGGCCGACATACTCGGTGGCCCGCGGCTCGTGATCGGGCGACAGCGCGCCCAGCCGCTTCATGTCGCTCTGGTAGGCGGCGCCGGTGCGCTGGGTGAGTGAGTCGATCGATTCCTTGTTGTCGGCGGCACGCGTGATGATGCGGTCGTCGATATCGGTGATGTTGCGCACGTAGGTGACACGCGGATAGCGCCGCTTGAGCAGACGGTAGAGCACGTCGAACGCGACCACCGGGCGCGCGTTGCCGATATGGACGTAGTCGTAGACCGTCGGGCCGCAGACATAGAGGCGCACATGGGCCGGATCGAGCGGTACGAACGGCGCCTTTTCGCGCGTCAGCGTGTTGTAGATAACGAGTTGGTCTCTGGGGGACATCGTCCCTTACTCCCGGATCAGACGTAGACGAAGACTGACAGGCCCGGAACGGGCGTCAGACCTCGGAACATCGCGGGAGAAAGAACGACGACATGGCGCCTCTTTATACGAAGCGTTCTGGTCACGCAAACCTCCGCGGCGAGACTATTATGCGGTATTCCCGAGAAGCAGCACCTCGGCCCGCGCCCCGCCGATCAGGGGCGGCCATCGCGGGTTTGCGGCGGCGGCCCGTTGGCGGATCAAGCAGTCTCAGCTAGTGTGCAAGCAACGCCAGCCGGGGAGCGGCGAGCTTAGGGAGTCTCTGATAATGAAACGTCGTCATCTGCTGATCGGCGCCGCCGGCGCCGTTGCCGCACCGGCCCTCACCGCACCGGCGGTCGTACGCGCCCAGGCCAAGTACCCCGACCGCACGATCAAGCTTGTCGTGCCGTTCGCACCATCCGGCCCGACCGACATCATCGGCCGCAAGGCGGCGGAGAAGCTCACCGCCCTGCTCGGCCAGACCTGGATCGTCGAGAACAAGGCCGGCGCCGCCGGCTCGATCGGCGCGGTCGAGGTGAAGAACGCCAAGCCGGACGGCTACACTTTCCTGTTCGCGCCCTCCTCCACGCACGCCATCAACCCGACGGCGTTCGTGAAGCCCGCCTACGACGCAGTGAAGGACTTCACTCCGGTTTCCTCGGTGTGCGTCAATCCGCTGGTGCTGGTCACCCATCCCTCGATGCCCGATTCGGTGATGGGCCTGGTCGAACTGATGAAGAAGAACCCCGGCAAGTATTCCTATGCGTCGTCGGGCAACGGCTCGATCCTCCATCTCGCCGCCGAGTACTTCAAGAAAGAGGTCGGCGGCATGGAAGTCGAGCACATCCCCTACAAGGGCTCGGGCCCGGCGCTGCAGGACCTGCTGTCGGGCCAGGTCTCATGGATGATGGAGACGTTCAGCACGACCCTGCAGCAGCACAAGGCCGGCAAGCTGCGCATCCTGGCCTATGCCCATGCCCAGCGGGCGAAGATCGCGCCGGAGATCCCGACCATGATCGAGGCCGGCGTGAAGGGCTACGAGGCCTACACGTTCAACCTGATCCTCGGTCCGGCCGGCCTGCCGCAGAACGTGGTCGATGCCGTCGACCAGGCGTCGCGCAAGATGATGGCCGACCCGGACATGATCAAGTTCCTGCTCGACATCGCCGCGGTGCCGACTACCGACACCACGCCCGAGCGCACCGCGAAGTTCATCAAGGACGAGATCGCCAAGTGGGCGCCGATCATCAAGGCGGCAGGCGTCAAGATCGAGTCCTGACGCAACCGCCTTCACGCAAATGACGACGGCGCACCTCGAAAGGGGTGCGCCGTTTTCGTTCGCCCGAGCGGCCTACTTGGTCGAGGGCTGCAACTGCACCGGCGGACCGGCGGCCGGCGGCATGGCCGGCGGCGGCGGTGCCGAGCCCATCGTCGGGGTGGCCGTGCTGCCGCCGATGACGGTGTTCGATCCCGGCTGAGAGGAAACAGGACCGTAGCCGCCCTGGTCGTTGATCTGCGCCACCTTGCCAGGCGCGACCTGGCCCTGACTGCTGATGTAGTAGCCGGCCACCGGATTCGACTGTTCGCCCGCCGTCTTGGCCTGAACGTCGAGTTCGCCGATGCGCTCGCCCTTGCCGTTGACGCGATAGCCCTCGGCATCGAGCGCATAGTTCTCGTTGTCGATCCGCGCACCCTCGGGCGACACGCGATACGGCGCCGGCGTCTTGACGGAGACGTAGTCGGGCGTCGGCAGCGAGGTCAAGCAGCCGGAGAGTGCGACCGCGGCAAGCACTGCCGCGGCAAGACGAACACGGACCATTACGCCCAAAACCTTTCCCCGTGACGCCTAGGGGGTATGCGGACTGATGACCTTCCCCTGGGCGTCGAGCCTGTTTCCGAGCGCATCATAGCGGAAACCGTACTCGTCTTTGAAGGCAAAGACGCCCTCCGGCGGGGTCACGGCGGGCGGCGGCGGCGGCTTGCCGGCGGCATTTTCGCGCGCCATGCACTGGTCGTAGCCGTCGCTGCCCCGGACGAAGCCCTGATTGACGCAGGCCTGCTCGGCCGGGGTGGGCGGCCGGTAGCTGTCCGGCGGCACCTGGGGAGCGGGGCTTTCGCAGCCTGCCACGAGGAAGCCGGCCAACAGGACCGGCCCACTGAACCCGAGGAACGACTTCGCCATCGCTTGCTCCTTTGCCGCTGCTACGCTGCCTTCTTCAGCGCTCCATCCCGCAAGTCCCGCCGCAGGATCTTGCCCACGTTGGTCTTGGGCAGTTCCGGGCGGAATTCGATGTATTTCGGCCGCTTGTAGCCGGTCAACTCCCGGGCGCAATACGCCGCCAGATCCTCCTTCGTGAGGCCGGGATCCTTCCTGACCACGAACAGCATCACCACCTCACCCGACTTCTCGTCCGGGACGCCGACCGCGGCGCATTCGAGAACCCCCGGGTGCAGCGCGACCACGGCCTCGACCTCGTTGGGGAACACCTTGAAACCCGAGACCACGATCATGTCCTTCTTGCGATCCACGATCTTCACGTAGCCGCGCGCATCCATCTCGCCGATGTCGCCCGACTTGAAGAAGCCGTCCGGCGTCATGACCTTTGCTGTCTCCTCGGGCTGCTGCCAGTAGTCGCGCATCACCTGCGGGCCCTTGATCGCGATCTCGCCGGCCCGGCCGAGCGGCACCGGCTTGCCGTCGTCGTCGAGGATGGCGATCTCGACATTCGGCAGCGGCAGGCCGATCGTGCCGGTATAGGCCTCCGAGTCGGTCGGATTGCAGGTGACGCCGGCCGAGGTTTCGCTGAGGCCGTAGCCCTCGACGATCGGGCAGCCGGTGACGGCGAGCCATTTCTTCGCCACCGCCTCCTGCACCGCCATGCCGCCGCCGTTGGAGATCACCAGGCCCGAGAAGTCGAGCTTCGCGAAGTCGGCATTGTTGGCGAGCGCATTGAACAGCGTGTTCACCGCCGGGAAGATGTTGATCCGGTACTTGGCCAGTTCCTTCACCGTGCCGGGGATGTCGCGCGGATTGGGGATCAGCACGTTCAGCGCGCCGGTGCGCATGCCGAGCAGGCCGCAGGTGATGAAGGCGAACACGTGATAGAGCGGCAGCGCGCAGACGATGACGTGCTGGCCCTCGAGCTGCCTGCGCTTGAGGCCGGGCTGCATCCACGCCTCCGAGGCCAGCAGGTTGGCGACGATCGTGTGATGCAGCAGCGTGGCGCCCTTGGCGACGCCGGTCGTGCCGCCGGTGTATTGCAGCACCGCGACATCCTGCGGGCCGAGGCTCGGCCGCGTGAACGACATCGACTTGCCCGCCGCGACGGCCGAGTTGAACGGCGTGTGGCCCGGCAGCGACCAGGCCGGGATCATCCTGCGCACATGACGCACGACGAAGTTCACGATCGGTCCCTTGGGGAAGCCGAGCAGATCGCCAAGCGAGCCGACGACGACGTGCTTCACGCCCGGCGCATGCGCGAGCGCGGCCTGCAGGGTCGCGGCGAAGTTCTCCAGAACGATCACCGCCTCGGCGCCCGAATCCTTCAGCTGATGCTCGAGCTCGCGCGCGGTGTAGAGTGGATTGACGTTGACCGCGATGAAGCCGGCGCGCAGCACGGCGGCGACCGCCACCGGATACTGCAGCACGTTGGGCATCATGATCGCGACCCGCGCGCCCTTCCCGAGGCCCCTGCCCTGCAGCCACGCGGCCAGCGCCTGTGAGAGCGTATCGACGTCACCGAAGGTCAGCGCCTTGTCCATGCAGACATAGGCCCGGGCGGCGCGGAACTTGCCGAAGCTCTCCTCGAGCAGATCGACCAGGCTCGGATAGACCGACGGATCGATGTCCGACGGGACGCCCGGCGGATAATATTTCAGCCAGAACCGGTCCATCGCACCCTCGCGTTTCTCGCTCTCTCTACAACCAGAGCTTTGCGCCCTGTTCGAGGGCGTGCAAGGCCAATCCCGCCAGCCCACCGATCAGCGCGCCGTTGAAGCGGATGTACTGCAGGTCGCGGCCGACGGTGAGCTCGATGCGGCCGATCAGCATATCGATGTCCCAGCCCTTCACCTGGTCGGCGATGAAGCGGCCGACGCCGCTCTTCTGGGCCTGCACGAAGTCGCCGAGCAGGCGCACCACGCCGCGATTGATCTCGGCACGCACGGCCGCGTCCGCGGCAAGCTGGCGGCCGACATCGACCAGCGTCGTCTCGAGGTGACGGCGGACCTGCGACTCGTCGCTGGCGAGATCGCGCTCGAGCCAGGCCCGCACGCCGTCCCAGGCGCGATCGGCCAGGCTTGAAACCTCGGGCCGCGCCAGCAGCTCCTGCTTGGCGGCCTCCAGCCGGCGCGCATAGTCCGGCGACTGGCGCAGGCGTTCGGCGAAGCCCGATACGAACCGGTCGAACTCGCGGCGCAGCGGATGACCGGGCTGCACCTTTGCTTCCTCGATGAACGACACCGTCGAGGCCACGATCTTGCGCAGCAGATAGGCGTCGGCCTTGTAGAGATTGAACAGCGCCGGCAGCTCTTTGCGGATCTTTTCCCGCAAGGCCTCGAGCGTCGCGGGGTCGGCCAGCACCTTGTCGAGCGCGGCCAGCAGTTCGCTGAGCAGACGCTGATGGCGGCCGCTGTCCTGCAGAGCCGACAGGAGATTGGCGGCCAGCGGCGCCAGCTCGAGGCGCTGCAGTTCGCCGCGCACCCGCTCGCCCATGAACCGGCGCAGGCCGGACTGGTCCATTGCCGCGAGCGTCTGCGGAAGCAGTCCGACCACGAAGCGCGCAAGCGCCGCACTGCGTGCGCGATCGGACAGCCATTCGGCGATCTGCGCGGCGAAATCCACTTCCGCCAGCTTGGCGCTCACCGCCTCCGGGGCGAGGAAATTGCTCTCGATGAAGCTGCCGAGATTGTCGGCGATACGCAGGTGATTGCGCGGAATGATCGCGGTGTGCGGGATCGGCAGGCCGAGCGGACGGCGGAACAGCGCCACCACCGCGTACCAGTCGGCAAGCCCGCCCACCGTGGCCGCGGCGGCGAACGCCGCGACATAGCCCCAGACCCAGTGCGTGTGATCGAGCGCGCGGGCGGCGCCGAACAGCGCCGCCGTTCCGACCAGCAGTAGCGTGGCCGCCCATTTCACCCGCGACAGCGCGCGGGCACGGTCGTCATCGCCCGGAACCATCGTCTATAGTCCCGCCGTCACGGTTTCCGGGGAGGGTTTCATGAAGGTCGGATTCATCGGCGTGGGCAACATGGGCGGCCCCATGTGCCGCAACATCATCAAGCGCTCGAACCACCAGGTCACGGTGTTCGACCTCAACCCGGCGGCCCTGAAGGCCTGCACCGACGTCGGCGGCACCGCCGCCAAGTCGGTCGCCGAGGCCACCAAGGGCGCCGACCTGGTCCTGACTTCGCTTCCCATGCCCAAGCATGTGGAGGCGGTCGCGCTCGGAGACAATGGCATTCTGGCCAATATCTCCAAGGGCCAGACCTTCATCGACCTCAGCACCAACGCCCCGTCGATGGTCAAGAAGATCGGCGAGGCCTTCGCCGCCAAGGGCATCCCGATGCTCGACGCGCCGGTGAGCGGCGGCACGACCGGCGCCGAGGCCGCCACGATCGCCATCATGGTCGGCGGCGACAAGAAGGTGTTCGACGACGCCCTGCCGGTGCTGCAGAGCTTCAGCGCCAACGTCATCCACATGGGCGCGCTGGGCAACGGGACGGTCGCCAAGCTCGTGAACAACATGTTGTCGTTCTGCAACATGGCCGCGCTGTGCGAAGGCATGATGCTCGGCACCAAGTACGGCCTCGATCCCGAGAAGCTGCTGCACGTGATCTCGACCTCGAGCGGCAACTCCAACGCCATCAAGAACTTCACCCTGCGCGCGATGAAGAACTTCTACGATCCGCCGTCCTTCGCGCTCGACCTCGCCTACAAGGACCTGCACCTCGCGCTCGAGCTGGGCGACGAGCTCGGCGTGCCGCTGCAGCAGGGCGCCTCGACGCACAACCTGCAGCGTCTCGCCAAGGGCATGGGCTGGGGTCCGGAGGACAGCACGTCGGTGCTGCGCGTCTACGAGATGATGCTGAAGCACAAGGTGAATCCGTGAACGCTCCGGTGGCGCGGCCGGTCCTTCCGGGCCGGCCGCTGCCGACGCACGGCCGCTTCGACTACGTGCCGCTCAAGGGCCGGCCCGACTATTCGTGGCCGGGCGGCAAGCGCCTCGCCGTCTGGGTGGCGCTCAACGTCGAGACCTTCGGCTTCGGCCTGAAGGGTCCGACCTTCGGCAATCCCCTGCCCTGGCCCGATCACCGCAACTGGAGTTGGCTGGAGTACGGCAACCGGGTCGGCATCTGGCACATTCTCGACATGGCCGACAAATTCGAGATCCCGCTCGGCCACCACATCAACTCCTACCTCTACGACACGCATCCCCAGATCATGAAGGCGCTGTCGGCCCGCAAGCGCGACGAGATCATGGGCCACGGCCGGACCAACTCCGAGGAACCGGGCCAGCGGCCCGAGGCCGAGGAGCGCGCGCTGATCGAGGAGGCGACGCACGCCATCCAGCGCCACGAGGGCCACCGGCCCGGCGGCTGGATGACGCCGCTGCAGGCCGAGAGCCTGGTGACGCCGGACCTGCTCAAGGAGGCGGGTTACAAGTACATGGTCGACTGGCCGTGCGACGACCAGCCCTACTTCATGAAGACCCGCGCCGGCCCGCTGCTCAACGTCCCCTATGCCGTCGAGACCAACGACTATCTGTCGGTGATCCATCTCAGGCAGGACGCGCCGGTCTACGAGGAAGTCGTGATCCGCCAGTACGAGGAATTGCTGGAACAGAGCGTCGAGCGCCCGCTGGTGTTCGCGATCTCGCTGCACACCTTCATCATGGGCCAGCCGCACCGGCTGAAGGTGCTGCGCAACATCTTCAGGGGCCGCGTCTGGCTGACCACGCCGGGCGCGATCGCCGATCACTGCCTGTCGATGAAGCCCGGGATCATTCCGGGGAGCTAGCTGGGGGCGCGCAACTGGAGTGGCGCGCGCCCGGCAGCTAGGACGCCGCCGCGCTCCGCTTCTGCGCCGGCACAAGCCGCGCGATCGCCTCATCGACGGTCATGACGTCGCCGAACGAGATCTGGAAGCCGTTCAGGGCCGCGGCATGCTCCTCGTCGGTCGAGGTCGCCGTGCCGTCCGACAGCATGACCACGCGATACTCCATCATCGAGGCATCGCGCGCCGTCGATTCGCAGCACACGTTGGTCTTGGTGCCGGCGATCAGCAGATTTTCGAGACCGTTGTCGCGCAGCACCTTGTCGAGGTTCGACGATTCGCCGACCAGCGCGCTGAACTTGATCTTGCGGACGTACAGGTCCTCCGCCTTGGGCTCGAGCGTGCGATAGAGCTTGAAGCCCTCGTCGCTCTCCGAGAGCAGGCGGATCCGGTTGGCCGCGCGCTCCGGCGTCAGCTTGTACCTGTGATGGTTGCCCCACTTGGCCAGCGCCTCGCGGCTGTCGGTCTGGATCCAGACCACCCGGCCGCCGGCCGCGCGCAGCGCCGCCGCCATGCGGTTGACGTTGGGCACGATGGCGCGCGCCACCGGCGCCTCGTTCGGAAAGCCCTCCGCCATGTAGTAGTTCTGCATGTCGACCACGACCAGCGCGGTGCGGTCCGCCTCGATACGGTCGAGCGCAAACGGCTTGCCCTGCAGCTTCAAGACCCGGGCGCGGATCGAGTCGGGAACGGTGTATTTGTGCATGCTGCGAGCGTGCCCCTCGCCCCGAAGCCCGTCAATCGGCAGACAGGTGCGCCTCGATCAACGATGCCACTTCGGCCGCCCGGTTCTGGCCCAGGCTGTGGTCGCCACCCGCCAGCACGTACAGTTCGGCGTTGGGAATCTTCTGCGCGAGATGCCGGCCGACCGCGAGCGGGCTGATCGGATCGTTGTCGCCCCACAGCAGCAGGGTCGGCGCCGCGATCTTCTCGACCGGCTGAGGTGCGGCATTGCGCGCCGCATAGACCCACTCGGCGGCATTCGGAAACGATTGCCGGTACTCGGCGCGCCAGTCGCTGGCGCCCATCGACGCCATGTCGACCCCGCCCGACGTCACGGTCAGGACCAGCCGCCGCACCAGGCCCGGCCGGGTGATCGCCAGCCGTGCCGCGATCACGCCGCCCATCGACTGCGCCACCAGATCGACCGGCCCGGTCAGGCGCGCTTCGACCAGGCCGACCAGGTCGTCGAAGCTCGCGATCGCGGGATCGTGCGGCTGATGGCCGAGCCCCGGCCAGCCGAAATAGGTCTTCGACCACTCCGCCGGCAGCAACGCGCCGGCCGGCTTCCAGAAATCGGGCGATGCGCCGGCGCCCGGCAGAAACAAGACCTGGCGAGTCATGGATCAGGGCTTCGGCGCGGCGAAGTTCTGGTTGGGGAACGTCGATGCGCGCGGCACCTGGATCACCACCATGCGATGCTCGGTCGCCACGTGACAGGCGTTGCAGGCATCGGTGAGCCGGGCGTAGGCCGCATCGAAGGCGGCGGCGTCGCGCGCCTTGATCGCCGTCTCGAGGACCTTCAGCGGCTCCTCGACCATCTTGAGCAGGTCGGGCATCGAGGCGTTGCGATAGCGCGGGACCAGCTTCTCGATCGCCTCGAACGTCTCCTCGAGTTCGTGACGCTCGTAGGCGAGGTACTCCCAGTTTCGCGTCTGGCCGGCCAACCCGATCTTCAGGTGACGCGGCTGGACAAAAGCCGTCATCAGGTCGCCGAGGCTCGGACGGAACGCCGGCGGAGGGGCGGGCGGAGCCTGCGCCGAGGCAACGGCCGCCACGGTCATGGCAACACCCGCGACCAGCGAGGATTTCAGTGTAGGGATATTGAGCATCGCAGCGACATTCCTCCGAACGATCATCCGGAGTCTAGCCC
>JBGAIW010000047.1:0-31944 GCA_044225265.1 Reyranella sp. | reverse complement strand
GTCGATGTCGGTGACGACGATGAAGCGGAAGATGTGATCGAGGATACCTCGGACCTCGGTGACGAGGACGAGGATGTGGAAGTCGTCGTCGAGAAAGACGAGACTTAATCCTTGAATAGGCGGCAGCAACTACTTATGGTGCCGCCGCTTTTAAGATAAATTCGTGACCTGCCGCACGCTCGAGATTTCGGCAGGACGCCATAAGCCAAATGTGGCGGACATAATGATGGTATAGGGGCTGTAGCTCAGTTGGGAGAGCGCTACGATGGCATTGTAGAGGTCGTCGGTTCGATCCCGACTGGCTCCACCAAACCAAAAGGCCCGGTCGGAAACGACCGGGCCTTTCGCTTTTGCAGGGTGCCGTCGCCAGCGATCAGGCGTTGAGGCGCTCCAACTCGGCGCGGTCGGTCAGGACGATCGACCGGCTGCTCGCGGCGAGCTTGATGATCCCGTCGCGCACGAACTGGGTCAGGGTGCGCGACACCGTCTCGATGGTGAGGCCCAAATGATCGGCGATGTCGCAACGCTGCATCGGCAACTCCAGATGCGCCTCGTCCGAGGACAGGCGATCGGCCAGGTCGAGCAGGAAGCTCGCGATCTTCTCCTGGGCGGTCTTGCGGCCGAGCAGCAGCATGTGGTCCTGCGCACGCTCGAGGTTGCGCATCATGGCTTCCATGATCTGCGCGCCGAAGGTCGGATTGTCGTGCGCCAGCACATCCAAGCGGCTGCGGCGGAAGGCTACCACGGTGGCACCGTCGACCGCCTCGGCCGAGAAGCGATGCTCACTGCCTGCCTCGATGCCGAAAATGTCGCCAGTGAGGTGGAAGGCGTCGATCTGCCGGCGGCCGTCGCTCAGCAGCTTGTAGGTTCGGATGGTCCCGGACAGGACCTTGTAGAAGAACTCCGCGGCATCGCCTTCGGCGAAAACCTGCTCGCCCTTGCCCAGCACCTGGGTCGTTCCGAGGTTCCGGATCTCGGCCGGCTGCGGCATGTTGGCCGCACCCCGCATGACGACGGCTGCAGGAATTCGGGCATTGACGGCGGCGATGGTGCGCATCGAGGTTTCTCCCTTGAGATGCGCAATGGGTACCGCCGGCCTCGGCAGCCCACCATTCAGGTAATGAACTACGGGATTCTACGTAGCCCGGGGAACGTCCCCGTGGCCGCCTTCCGCCGACCGAACCGCGGCGAGGCGCGCAGCGGCGCCGGCAAACAGGCGATATTTGACTCCGACGACCGAGAATTCGCGCGCCCAATTGACGAGATCGCCCCACGGATCGTTGAGCTTGCCCAGCCCGCCCACGATGGCCACGACAGTGCCGACTTCGATGCGCCCCTGCAGGGCGAGCCAGGCTCCGACGCTCAGCGCGACTGCGACGCTCAGGTGATACATCAGGTTCATCAGCAGGTTCATGCTGAACTTCAGCTTGTAGACGCCCATGTTCAGCACGAACACCTGCTCGATCGGCTCTGCGCCCAGGGTCCAGACTGCCGATCCGCCCGGCACGCTGTCGACAATGGCGCTGCTGATCCCGCGCTTGACCAGGATCCGCCGCTCGGCGCGCCGGTTGATGGCGCCCTGCATCAGCGGCACGAAGATGAGCTGCGGCAGGAAGAATACGAGCCCGAGGAACGTCAGCCACGGCTGTAGAAAGAGCATGTAGCTGACGACGCTGACCAGAATGCCGCCCTGCAGCAGCGGCTCCGAAAAGGCGAGGCCCGCAAAGCCGCCAATCGGCTCGGCCTCCTCGATGATCATGGCGATTTCCACGCCGGCATCCGACGCAGTCTGCGGGCCAGCCGGGCCGCCGGCGATCTCCTCGCGCATCCGCAGGCGCAGATGGCGCACCGAGCTTTCCGCGACCCAGCCACGATAGACGTTCAGCGCGAGCTTCAAGCTCTGTTCGCCGAGGGCGACCAGCGCATAGCCACCCGCCAGCCAGAGCAGCGTCTCGAGCGCTCCCTTGTCGACGATGCCGTTGATAATGCGCCGCTGCAGTTCCAGCGGCACCGCGCTCAGTGCGAAAACCGACACCGACAGCGCGGCAAGTCCCGCCTGGTGCCGGCCGGTGAAGTGCAGCACGTAGCCAAAGACGGTTCTCGGCAGCGCCGGGGAAGGCTCAGGCTGGGTTGGATCGGAAGGCATGACGAATGCTGTTCAGCAGCATACCGTCGGACAGCGGCTTCTCCAGAACATCCTGAACACCCATGCGGCCGGCCCGCAGGCGCAGGGGAGCATTGAGCGCTTCGCTCACGATCAGGATGACGGGCAGACCGACATGACGCTGGCGCAGGCGGCTGATCATCGACAGACCGTCGAGGCCGGGCATCCGATAATCGACGATGAGACAGGCACGCTCGGGAAGGGTATCAGCGAGCAGCGCTTCCGGATCGCCATACGTCCGCACCTGGTAGCCCTCGAGTTCGAGAGCGAATTTCAGCGCACTCCTGACGGCCGCGTCGTCATCGACGATCAGGACGATGCCGGACGTGTTCGGATCCTGCGAATTTTCGCACGAACGAGCCATGGTCGGAATTTGTAGCCGGCTGCCCGACTGGCCGACTTGACTTGGCGCAAGCCGCCCCAAGTTTTCCGGCTAGACGGTTCCGCCCTCGAGGAGGACCATCCGCACGAGTTCGGAGAGGCTGTTGGCCTGCATTTTGGTCATGACGTTGGCGCGATAGACCTCGACCGTGCGGGCACTGATGCCCAGTTCATAGGCGATGATCTTGTTCGGTTTGCCGGCGACCAGGCCGTGCAGGACTTCTTTTTCCCGCTCCGACAGCGCCTTGAGCCGCTTGCGGACATCCGCGACGAGCGACTGGCGCCGCCGGTCGTCGGAATGCTGAGTCAGCGCGGTCTGGATGGCAGAAAGCAGCGCTTCGTCATCGAACGGCTTCTCGATGAAATCGACCGCTCCGGACTTCATCGCCGAGACCGCGAGATGCACATCGCCATGCCCGGTGATCACGATCACCGGCATGTCGACCTTCATTTCCTTGAGCCGCGTCTGCAGTTCCAGCCCGTCCATCTCCGGCATGCGAATGTCGGTCACGATACAGCCGTCCTGAAGTGTCGGCAGGGCCTTCAGGAAGGCAACCGCCGAATCGTGCGTACGCACCGCGAGCCCTGCGGCGCTCAGCAGAAATGCCAGCGACTGGCGCACATCGACATCGTCATCGATGACATGAACGACCTTGCTATCGCTCACGACTCACTGTCCTCGTCTTCCTTGGCCGACCGCAGGGTAAAGTGGAAAATCGTACCACCCCCGGGATTGGGCTCCACCCAGATCTTGCCGCCATGAGCCTCGATGATGGTTCGGCAGATCGAAAGCCCCAGCCCCATGCCTTTGCGCTTGGTGGTCACGAACGGCTGAAACAGCTGCTTGGCGATCTCCGGCGCGATGCCCCCGCCGGTATCGGAGACACTGACCTGCACCAGGTCCTCGCGATCGGCCACTGCGGCGATTTCGAGCCGCCGCCGGCCGGAAGTCTCGGCCATGACCTCGATGGCGTTACGGATCAGGTTGACCAGCACCTGCTGGATCTGGATGCGGTCGGCCAGCACGAGATCGACGGCAGGATCCAGCCGAAACGACACATCGACGCCGTTTTCCTTGGCGCCGATCAGAGCGAGCGTGCTGGCATCCTCGATCAGCTTGGGCAGGCTCTCGATCCGCCGGTCGCTTTCGCCTCGGGCCACGAATTCGCGCAGGCGGCGGATGATCTGGCCGGCCCGCAGCGCCTGGTCGGCCGCCTTTCCGATGGCATCACGCAGCATGGCCGAGCTGTCGCTCTCGACCCTCTCCAGCAGCCGCTGGCAGCCGCGCAGATAGTTGCTGATCGCCGTCAGCGGCTGATTGATCTCGTGGGCCAGGGTGGAGGCCATCTCGCCGAGCGCCGTGAAACGCGACATGTGCGTGACTTCCGACTGCAGCTCCTTCAGCCGGCTCTCGGTGATCTGTTGGTCGGTCAGATCGCGAATGAAGCCGGTGAAATAATGACGGTCGGCCGAGCGCAGCTCGCCCACCGTCAGATGCATGGGAAAGGTCGTGCCGTCCTTGCGCTGTCCGGAGACCACCCGCCCGATGCCGATGATGTGCTTCTCGCCGGTGCCGAGGTAGCGCTTGAGATAGGCGTCGTGCTGTTCGCGATAGGGCGAGGGCATCAGCATGCTGATGTTGCGGCCGATCGATTCCGCGGCGGAATACCCGAACAAACGCTCGGCCGTGGCGCTGAGCGATTCGATGCGGCCGAACTCGTCGATCACGATCATGGCGTCCGGCACGGTCTGCAGGATCGAGCGCAAGCGCGCTTCCGCCGCCTCCAAGGCGGCCGCCAGCCCCGCCGCCGGCGCTCCGGTCGTGCCGTTCGTCGAACGTTCCATGGTCAAGTTGTCTTTCCTGCCGAACGATAACACCGGCAGGTCGCTCCTACGAGCCGGCTGCCCCGGAATTGTCAGGGACGGATGAAGATCAGCGGACTGTCGTCATCGAGATTGTCGGCGGCGGCGCTCAACTCGGCGGCAATGTCATCGTTGGATCGCGACCGCTTGAACAGCCGGATCGCTTCGGACAAGAGGCAGCGCGCCACAACGTCATCCGAGATCGACTTGCCGGCGGCCTCCGCCAGCGCCTGCTCGATGTGGCGTGAAACCATCGCGTAGGTGCTCATTGTCCCGTTCCTTTCGTCTCAGATGCCGCGCGCGTGGCGACCCTCGGCCCCTGTGTAGTAGCGATCGAATGCCGCACAGACCGATCGGACGAGCGGCCGGCCACGGTCGGTCACGACCAGACGTTCGCGATCCACGACCACCAGCCCGTCGCGTTGCAGTCCGTCGAGAGCGCCGATCCCTCCGAAAAAGGCCTCCGGCGCCACGCCATGGCGACGACAGGCCTCGCCGACCTCCGCGGTGTAACCGCACATCAGCTGACCGATGATGTCTCCGCGCAGACGATCCTCGGCATCGACCGCAACGCCGCGCGCGACCGCAAAGCCGCCCGCCTCGATCGCCTGCATGTAGGCGGCCGTATCGGCCAGATTCTGGGTATGGCCGCGCGGCAGACTGGAGATTGCCGAAGCGCCAATCCCGATGACCCATGGCGATTCGTCGGCAACATAGCCTTGGAATGTACGGCGCAGCTTGCCCTCGTCGAGCGCCCGCGCAAGCGGATCCGCCGGCCGGGCAAAGTGATCTAGACCGACCTGCACGTATCCGGCCGACAGAAGCTTGTCGCGCACCAGTTCCGCCATGGCGGCGCGCGCGCCCGCCGCAGGCAAGGATGCCGTATCGATCAAGCGCTGGTGGGCCTTCATCCAGGGGACATGGGCGTAGGCAAACACCGCGAACCGGTCGGGCGCGAGCGCGACTGCCTGGTCGAGCGTGCGGGCCAGGGTATCCAGCGTCTGGAGTGGCAGGCCATAGACTAGGTCGATGTTCGATCGGCGGATGCCGGCCGCCCGCAGCCGATCCAGCGCCGAGCGTGTCGCCTCGAAACTCTGCAAGCGATTGATCGCGGACTGCACCGAGAGATCGAAGTCCTGCACGCCGAGGCTGGCGCGCGTCACGCCGATCGCGGCCAGGGTGTCGACCAGCTCGTCGTCGCAATAGCGAGGATCGATCTCGAGCGACGTCTCGGCGCCGCAGCGCCGGTCGAACAGTGCCTTGATTCGCTGACCAACGATCAGCAGACGATCGGCGCCGAGTTGGGAGGGCGTGCCGCCACCCCACTGCACCGAGCCCAACACGACACCCTCGGCCTCGGCGGCCGTGCGCTCCAGTTCGGCAAGCAAGGCCGAGGCATAGCGATCCAGCGTGCCCGGGCTGCGCATGGCGACGGTATGACAGGCGCAGTACCAGCAGAGCTGCTGGCAGAACGGCACATGCAGGTAGAGCGCGGCGTCGATCCGGTCGAGGTCCTTCAGCCAGCTTGCATGCTCGGAGGATCCGACGGCCGGCGTGAATTGCGCGGCCGTGGGGTAGCTGGTGTAGCGTGGGACCGGCTTGTCGTACGCCGCCAGCAGGGCGCGATCCATGGTTGCCTCAGTGCGACATCAGGACCGGAACGGTCATGCTCGACAGCAGGGTCCGGCTGGCGCCGCCCAGCACGAACTCGCGCATGCGTGAATGCCCATAAATGCCCATCACTATCAGGTCGGTGTCATGGTCGGCGGCACGCGACAGGATCACGTTGCCCACGTCGGTATCCGCCGCGACGTCGCGCTGCACGGTGACCTTGGCCCCATGTCGCGCCAGCCAGGTCGCGACATCGGCGCCAGGCTCCGCCCCGTGCCCGCCGCCCGTGCTCCGCGGATCGATCACCAGCACAGTGACCTTCTCCGCCGCCTTCAGGAACGGCAGGGCATCGGACGCCGCCCGGGCGCTCTCCCGGCTGGCGTTCCAGCACAACATCACGTTCTTTCCTGGCGCTCGCGAGACGCCGATATGCGGCACGACCAAAGTCGGCCGCCCAGTCGCGAGGGAGACTGCTTCAGGCATGTCGTCGGGGGTCTGGCCGTCACCCTGCGGTGTGGCCTGGCCGACGACCACGAGGTCAGCATAGCGGGCCTGAACGGCCAGTTCGGAATCGGCGAAGCCGTCAACGACGCGCCATTCGCTCGACAGGTGCTTGCCCTTGATCGCCTTCTGGAACGACGCAGACGACGCATTGAGGTCGTTCTTCACCTGTTGTTCATAGGCTTGGAACAGGCTGTCCATCGGCATGCCGCCATCGAAGAACATCGGCGCCTCGAAGGGCGGTCGGGCATGGGCGCCCACCAGATGCGCCCCGAATCGCGCCGCCAGTTCCGTTGCGACCTCAAGGCGCTGCGCCACGCGCGCGCCAGCATCGCAATTGACGAGGATTGTCTTGTAGGTCATGGGCAACCTCTTGCTGAAGTGCCGTGGACACTGCGCCCCCGCCCTCTCGATCGTTTTGACGCAGGTCAAGTGAATGGACGTTTTTTCGCATTTCCTCGCGGTCTGCCGATCCGGCCTTGCAACTCTTGCGGCCGATGGTGGCAGCTTGCCGGCCTCGCTGTTCCTCGCCGGCCTCGCCGGCAGCCTGGTCCATTGCGCCGGCATGTGTGGCCCGTTCGTGCTGGGCCAGGTCGTGAGCGGTGCGGAGGGCGAGCGTGCGACCTATGGCGAATGGCGCCGTCTCGCAGGCGCAGCATTGGCACCCTACCACCTCGGTCGACTGACGACCTATTCGGCGCTGGGTGCGCTCGCCGGAAGCGTGACCTCGATCTTCGCCGCGACCGCGGCCTTCGCCTGGCTGTCGGCCGGCCTGCTTACTCTCGCGGCATTGCTGATGCTGGCTCAGGCCGTTGGCCTTGCGACCGGGATCGAGTCGCCATGGAGCGCGGCACTCGCGCGAATCGGCGGACCGCTCACGACCGCTCGAGGACCCATTGCGCGCTATGCGCTCGGCGTGCTGCTCGGCTTCCTGCCATGCGGACTGCTTTATGGCGCGCTGGCCGGTGCCGCCGGCTCGGGGTCGACGGCGACCGGGGCTCTGGCGATGGCAGCTTTCACTGCAGGGACCGTGCCGGCGCTGATCGCGGTCGGCTGGGGTGGGCTGATTGCACGGCGGCAGCTGCGCACGGCCGGGCGGTGGCTCGCCGTGCCGCTGCTGCTCGCCAATGCCATCGTCATGCTGGCGCTGGCGAGCAGTCGCTTCTGAAGATCAGGACGCCTTGATCTCGACCTGCTTGACCGCCGCCGGCGGATTGGCGGTCTTGGCGATGTCGAGCGTCAGCACGCCCTTGGCGAACCTGGCCTCGATGCGCGCGCGATCGGCGTCGGCCGGCAAGGTAAAGGCCCGCGTGAAGCTGCCGTAACTGCGCTCGGAATAGTGCGTCTTGTCGTCGGTGCGCTCGACCTTCTTCTCGCCGGCGACGGTCAGCACATCGTCCTCGACCGTCACCTTGACGTCCTTTTCGTCGAGGCCGGGCAACTCGACCGTGACGGTATAGGCCTTGCCGTTCTCCTTCACCTCGACTTTGGGCACATGCTCGAATGCGCGCAACGCGCGCGGCTGTCCGGTGGCGGTAGCCGCTTCGGGCCAGCCGAACGGCCATCCACGCATCGCGCGATGAAAGAACTCGTCGAAGTCGCCGAAAAACGGCGAATGAGAGCGGGGTGTGAGCGACTTGGTCTCGGTCATGGATACCTCCAATCCGGATCGCCAATCGGATCCAGAGAAATCCTGCTCCCGCGCCGCCGCGCCGCCTTGATCGAGATCAAGCCTGCGAGGTGATCGCCGGAACGCCGAATTTCACGATGTCGCGATAGGCGTGCCACGTCGCGTGCGCCACCAGCGGCAGGACCACGACCAGGCCGACCAGACCGGGGATCATCGCCAGGCCCACCAGCAGGACGATCAGCCCGGCCCACAGCAGCATCGGACGTGGATTGAGGCGGATGGCGGCGACGGAAGTGGCGATCGCCTCGAAAATGTTGGCCTCGCGCCGGTCGAGCAGATACGGCATCGAGAAGGCGCCGAGTACGAACGCGATCGCTGCAAGAGCAGCGCCACAGGCAACGCCGGTGGCAAGAAACGGCAGGCTGCGCGCCGAATGCCAGGCGAGATCCATGAACCGGTCCCACGACGGCACGGTGCGCCACTCGAACAGTGCGAACAGGAGCTGCGCCACGCGCATCCAGGCAAGATGCAGGAGCAGCAGCACAAGCCCCATCAACGCGATCTGATCGGGATTGCGTCGCCAGGCAAGCAGCGTCGATTCGCCATCGACCACGTGGTTTGCCTCAAGCCGCCGGCTGACTTCGTAGAGGCCGACCGCCACGAACGGCCCGACGAAGAAGAACCCCGCGCTGAGCGGCAGCACCAGAAAGGGGAGGTCGACCCAGAGCAGCAGCGCCGAGGCGAGCCAGCCCGTGACGACGGGCAGTAGGCCCCAGGCGAGACTGATACCGGGCGCAGCCCACAAATCGCGCCAGCCCGCCGCCAGCCAGATCCAAGGCCGGTCGATCGGAACGCGCGAGATGTAGGGTTGCGGGCCGCGGAATACGGCAATTGATTCGTTCATCGCCCTCTCTCCCTGCTGACCGTCCAATAGATACTCCCCAACCTATTGCGGCCTTGACGCATATCAAAGTGGCCGGACGACGACGCCCTTAAGGTCGCGCCGTCGCGCTGCCTTTCAGCGCCGGGAGCGAGAATGTCCAGCCAAGCCACATTGCAAGCCGTTCGGCCGGCGCCGCGCTACGTCGAGGATGTCATCCGCGCCTCCGTACTGCTCGCCACTTTCTGGGGAGTCGCCGCCTTCCTGGTCGGCGTCGTGATCGCAGCCCAGCTCGTCTGGCCGCAGCTCAGCCTCGACACCGAATTCCTGACTTTCGGCCGGTTGCGGCCCCTGCACACGTCGGCGGCGATCTTCGCCTTCGGCGGGACAGCACTGATCGGCACCTCGTTCCACGTCGTGCAGCGGACCTGCCGGGCCGAACTGTTCGGCGGCGCCCCCCTGGGCTGGTTTGTACTGCTCGGCTACCAGCTCTTCATCGTCATCGCGGCGACCGGCTACCTGCTCGGCATCACCCAGAGCAAGGAATACGCCGAGCCTGAATGGTACGCCGACCTTTGGCTGACCATCGTCTGGGTCGCCTACCTGATCGTCTATGTCGGCACGGTGATGAAGCGCGAAGAGCCGCACATCTACGTCGCCAACTGGTTCTATCTCGCCTTTATCGTCACCATCGCGATGCTGCACATCGTCAACAACGCCGCGATCCCGGTGTCGCTGGCGGGTAGCAAGAGCTACGTCGCTTGGGCCGGCGTCCAGGACGCCATGATCCAGTGGTGGTACGGCCACAACGCGGTCGGCTTCTTCCTGACCGCGGCCTTCCTGGGCATGATGTACTACTTCATTCCGAAGGCAGCGAACCGGCCGGTCTACTCGTACCGGCTGTCGATCGTGCACTTCTGGTCCCTGGTGTTCATGTACATCTGGGCCGGCCCCCATCACCTGCACTACACGTCGCTGCCCGACTGGGCACAGACGCTCGGCATGGTGTTCTCGGTCATGCTGTGGATGCCGTCGTGGGGCGGCATGATCAACGGCCTCATGACCCTGTCGGGCGCATGGGACAAGCTGCGCACCGATCCTGGCCTGCGCTTCTCCGTCACCGCAGTCGGCTTCTACGGCATGTCGACCTTCGAAGGGCCGGTCATGTCGATCAAGGCCGTCAACTCTCTCAGCCACTACACCGACTGGACCATCGGACACGTTCACTCCGGCGCACTCGGCTGGGTCGCCTTCATCGTGTTCGGCACGTTCTACTACCTGGTGCCCAAGCTGTGGAACCGACCGGCCATGTGGTCGACCCGCCTGATCAGCTGGCACTACTGGGTCGCCACGCTCGGCATCGTTCTCTACATCACCGCGATGTGGGTGAGCGGCATCATGCAGGGCCTGATGTGGCGCGCCTACGACGAGTTGGGCTTCCTGCAGTACTCGTTCGTCGAGACGGTGGCGGCAATGAAGCCCTTCTACATGATCCGTCTGCTCGGCGGTCTGTTCTTCCTGAGCGGCGCCCTGATCATGGTCTTCAACATGTGGCGCACGGTGCGCGGCGAGCCTTCGCCCGCGACGGCCGGCACCCGCCCCGCTCTCGCGGCGTAAGGAGGTTCGCGATGTTCATTCGCCACGAGACGATCGAGAAGAACGTCATCCTGATGGTGGTCCTCACCCTGATCACCGTCTCGATCGGCGGCTTGGTGCAGATCATCCCGCTGTTCACCATCGAGTCGACGATCGAGCGCGTCGAGGGCGTGCGGCCCTACTCGCCGCTCGAGCTCGCCGGCCGCAATATCTACATTCGCGAAGGCTGCTATCTCTGCCACAGCCAGCAGGTACGGCCCTTCAAGGACGAGGTCGAGCGCTACGGCCACTACAGTCTGGCCGCCGAGAGCATCTACGACCGGCCCTTCCAGTGGGGCTCCAAGCGCACCGGGCCCGATCTCGCCCGGGTCGGCGGCCGCTACTCCAACGACTGGCACGTCGCCCATCTCGCCTCGCCGCGCGCAGTGGTGCCGGAGAGCATCATGCCGGCCTATCCGTTTCTCGCCGAGCGCCGGCTGGAATACGGCGACATCGCCGATCACCTGAAGGCATTGCGCGCCGTCGGCACGCCCTACAGCGAGGACATGATAAAGAATGCCCGCGCCGATCTCGAGGCCCAGGCGAGCCCCGACGTCGATCCGACGGCCTTGCTCAAACGCTATCCGCGCGCTCCAGTCGGCAAGTTCAGCCCGGGCAGCGAGGGCATCACCGAGATGGACGCGCTGGTCGCCTATCTGCAGATGCTCGGCACACTGGTGAAGTTCTCCGACATCCCGCCCGAACGGCTGCGCCAGTAAGGAGGCCGCCATCATGCATATGCTGCACGAAATCCTGGCTTCGATCTGGACCGTCTGGGCGGTTCTGGTGTTCGGCCTGATCGTCCGCTGGGCCTGGCGGCCCGCCAATCGCTCACGCTTCGAGAGCGACTCCCGCATTCCGCTGAACGACGAAGGCTGAAGGGTCACACCATGCCGACCAAGATCGAAAAGGACACCCTGACGGGAACCGACACGACCGGCCATGACTGGGACGGCGTCAAGGAACTCAACACGCCGCTGCCAACCTGGTGGGTCTACACCTTCTGGGCGACCATCGTGTTCGCCGTCGTCTACTGTGTGCTCTATCCGTCATGGCCATCGCTCAGCGGCCATACCGAGGGAGTGCTCGGCTATACCAATCGTGCAGCGCTGAGTGCGGAGCTTGCCGAGCAGGCCAAGCAGCGCAGCCGCTTCGTCGACCGCATCCGTGCGGCTTCCCTGGCCGACATCCGCAAGGATCCCGAACTGTTCAACTTCGCGCTCGCTGGCGGACGTTCGGCATTCCAGACCAACTGCTCGCAGTGCCATGGCGCGGGCGGCGCCGGCAGCCTGGGCTTCCCCAACCTGGCCGACGACGACTGGATGTGGGGCGGATCGCTCGACCAGATCTACCAGACGATCCAGCACGGCGTGCGCAACGCCGACGAGAAGTCGCGCCAGACCAACATGCCCCGCTTCGGCGTCGACGGGCTGCTGACCGCCAGCCAGATCGGCTCCGTCACGGACTACGTGCTCAGCCTGTCGGGCCAGGGCAAGGCCACGCCCGAGGGCGCCAAGATCTTCCAGGAGCAATGCGCGGCCTGTCACAAGGCCGACGGCAAGGGCAACCAGGAGATGGGCGCGCCAAACCTGACCGACGGCATCTGGCTGTATGGCGGCGACCGCAATTCGGTCTACCGGTCCATCTTCTACGCCCGCAACGGCAGCATGCCGGCATGGGGACAGCGGCTCGACGACGCCACGCTCAAGATGCTTGCCGTCTACGTACACTCCCTAGGTGGCGGCAAATAGCGGGTGGGCGTAGCGGGAATGCACTATGGATGCACGGCTCCATGACGACGAGACCAGGGACGAAGCACGGTCGGTAAAGGCTCAAAAAGCCGAACTGCCGCTCTACGTCACGCGACTCAAGGTCTACCCGCGCGCGATCGTCGGCAAGTGGCGGACGATCAAGTGGTCGGTGCTCGTCACCCTTCTGGGCATCTACTATCTCGTGCCGTGGCTGCGCTGGGACCGGGGCCCCGATGCCCCAAGCCAGGCCATCCTGCTCGACCTCGATGGCCGGCGGGGCTGGATTTTCGACATCGTGATCTGGCCGCAGGAAGTCTACTTCGTCACCGGATTCCTGATCCTGGGCGCGGTCGGCCTGTTCCTCGCCACGTCGCTGTTCGGCCGCGTCTGGTGCGGCTTCGCCTGTCCGCAAACGGTGTGGACGGACCTATTCATGTTGGTCGAGCGTCTGATCGAGGGCGATCGCAACGAGCGCATGCGGCTCGACAGGGCGCCGCTTTCCGCCGTCAAGGTCGTACGCAAGACCCTCAAGCACATCGCCTGGCTCGCGATCGCGGCAGCCACCGGCGGCGCCTGGGTATTTTACTACGTCGACGCGCCGACCACGCTGGTCAAGATTTTCCGGGGCGAGGCCTCTCTCGAAGTCTATTCCTTCGTCGGCCTGCTCACCGCCTCCACCTATTTGCTGGCCGGTTGGGCGCGCGAACAGGTCTGCACCTACATGTGCCCCTGGCCGCGCTTCCAGGCGGCGATGCTCGACGAGCAGAGCCTGATCGTCACCTATCAGAAATGGCGCGGAGAAACGCGCGGCAAGCACAAGGCGGGCGACACGTGGGAGGGCCGCGGCGACTGCATCGATTGCAGCCTGTGCGTCGCGGTCTGCCCGACAGGCATCGATATTAGGGACGGCCAGCAGATCGAGTGCATCGGCTGCTCGCTGTGCGTCGATGCCTGCAACCAGACCATGCAGAAAGTCGGCCGCCCGCGCGGCCTGATCCGCTGGGACACGCTCGCCCGGCAGCAGGCCTTCGAAGCGAAGACCGCTGCACCCTCGTGGCGGCTGCTGCGGCCGCGCACCCTCCTCTATACCCTGCTGCTGTCCATTGTCGCTTTGGTGATGCTGGGAGCCTTCCTGCTGCGCACGGACACCGAGCTCACCGTGCAACGCGACCGCAGCCCCAATTTCGTGCGGCTGACCAACGGGGACATCCGCAACTCCTACACCGTGAAGGTGTTGAACAAGTCGCGCGAGGTCAGGCATTTCCGCCTGCAGAACGATGGCCCGCAGGGTGCGGTCCTGGGCTTTGTCGGCGCCGAAGTCGAAGGCCAGGGCAGCGACGCCCGCCTCGCCGTGCACCCGGACGCCGTCGGCACCTTCCGTGTATTCCTGACCGTGCCTTCGGCCAAGGCGCCGTCGGGATCGAAGTCGATCGAGTTTTCGGTGCTCGACGACAGCGGTCGCCGGCGCGCTTCACACGACGCCGTATTCGTCGGTCCCGCCCGGTAGGAGGCAAGCCATGTCCGTTATCACCACCGGTTCATCGCGCGGCCGCTACGTTCCCTGGCTGTTCGTCGCAGGTTTCGCGATCGTGATCGCAGTCAACGCCGTCATGGTCTGGTTCGCCGTCGGTTCGTTCTCGGGCCTGTATGCGAGCAAGCCGCGCGAAAGCGGACTGCACTACAACGCCGTGCTCGAACAGCAGAGGGAGCGCGACGCGTTGGGCTGGCAGGTCAAGACCGGCTGGCGTGCCGAAACCGGTCGGATCGAGATCGACGTCACCGATCGCAACGGCCAGCCGCTCGACGGCGCGCGGGTCACGGTCGAGTTCGTGCGCCCGGCAGAGAAGCGCGCGCCGATCAGTGTCGCGCTGGGCGTGGTCGGAGCGGCCCGCTTCGCGGGCTATGTCGAACTGCCGGCCCGCGGCAACTGGGACCTCGACATCGTCGTGGAAAGCGACGGACAGCGCTACGCCGCCACGCGGCGGATGTTCCTGAAGTGAGCCACCTGACGTGAGCGCCACCGTAACCCAGCTGCGGCCCACGCCCGTCGCCCCGACCCAGGTCGAGTGCGCGCATTGCGGCGCGCCACTGGTGCGGCCCGCGACGCGGTTCTGCTGCGTCGGCTGCGCGAGCGCTCACGCCATCATCGGCGCGGCCGGCCTCGATGCGTTCTATCGCAGGCTCGAGGCCGGAAGAGGGCGCAAGCCCGAGCCACTCGACATCGACTTCACCGGGCATGCGCGCCCCAAGGGAGCCGACGAGACGACCCTCGACCTGCTGGTCGACGGCCTCGATTGCGCCGCCTGCGTCTGGCTGATCGAGAGCCTGCTGGCCCGCAATCCCGACATCACCCAGGCGCGGGTCAATCTCTCGACGCGGCGCCTGGCGCTGAGCTGGCGCGGAACGCCCGGCGAAGCCAATGCCTTTGCCGGGCTGGTCGCAGCGCTGGGCTTCCGACTGGCGCCCTACGAGGCGCTTGCCGCAACCGCCCAGGACGACCGCGAGGCGCGCGATCTGCTGCGCTGCCTGGCGGTCGCGGGCTTTGCCGCCACCAATGTGATGCTGTTGTCGGTCGCCGTCTGGTCAGGTCACGACGGCTCGATGGGCGAGGCTACGCGCACGCTGTTCCACTGGCTGTCTGCGGTGATCGCGCTGCCGGCCATCGCCTATGCCGGGCGGCCGTTCTTCCGCTCGGCATTCGCCGCCCTCAAGGTCGGACGCACCAACATGGACGTGCCGATCTCGATCGGCGTGGTTCTGGCCTCGATCGTCAGCCTGCACGAGACCTGGGTGCACGAGCAGCATGCCTTCTTCGACTCGGCGATCACGCTGCTGTTCTTCCTGCTGATCGGCCGCTATCTCGACCGGCGCGCCCGCGGCCGCGCCCGCCAGGCGGTGCGCGCCCTGCTGGCGCTTTCGAGCCGCAGCGCCACGATCCTTGGCCCCGACGGCTCGACCCTGACCCGGCGGGTCGACCAACTCGCGCCGGGCGACGTACTTCTGGTCGCCGCCGGAGAGCGGCTTGGCGCCGACGGCGAGGTGATCGACGGCATCTCCTCCCTCGATGCCGCGCTGGTGAGCGGCGAGAGCGTGCCGGTCTCGGTCGAGCCCGGCGCCCGGGCATTTGCCGGCATGGTCAATCTCGGCGCGCCGATCCGCGTGCGTGTCACTGCCGCCGGCGAGCGCACCTTGCTGTCGGAAATCGTGCGACTGGTCGAGGCGGCCGAGCGCGGTCGCACTCGCTTCGTGGCGCTGGCCGACAAGGTCGCGCGCGCCTACGCGCCGATGGTGCACGCGACGGCGCTGCTGACTTTCCTGGGCTGGATGCTGCTGGGCGGCCTCGCCTGGGACCGCGCGCTGCTGGTCGCCACCGCCGTGCTTATCATCACCTGCCCGTGCGCTCTGGCGCTCGCCGTGCCCGTGGTCCAGGTCGTGGCAAGCACGCGCCTGCTGCGCTCGGGCGTGCTGCTGCTGTCGCCCACGGCACTCGAGCGGCTGGCCCGCATCGATCACGTCGTGCTCGACAAGACCGGCACCCTCACTCTCGGCCGGCCGGAACTGGTCTCGACCGCCGCCGATCCCGCCGATCTGCGCCTCGCGGCGGGCCTTGCCGCCAACTCGCGGCATCCGCTGGCGCAGGCGTTGGTCCGCGCGGTCCCGGCCGCTGCCGTGATCGACGGTGTCGACGAACATTCGGGCCAGGGATTACAGCATGGCGAGGTTCGCCTCGGCTCGGCACGCTTCTGCAACGTCCGCACGCCGTCGAGCGACGGTCACTCCGAACTGTGGCTGGCGCGTCGCGGCCGCGCGCCGGTGCGCTTTGCCTTCGCCGACCGGTTGCGACCCGACGCTGCCCGCGCGATCGCCGCGCTGCGCCGCGACGGTCTGACTGTGGAGCTTCTGTCGGGCGACCGGGTCTCCGCCGTCGAGCGCGTCGCGCGCGAGGTCGAAGTTGCCTGGCAGGCCGAGACCACGCCCGCCGACAAGGCTGCCCGCATCGAGACGCTGGCACGGCACGGCAAGCGCGTCCTGATGGTCGGCGACGGTCTGAACGACGCCCCCTCGCTTGCGGCCGCCCATGCCTCGATGTCACCCGCAACCGCGGCCGAGGCGACGCAGAACGCCGCCGACGCGGTATTCCAGGGCGACGCCCTGATGCCGGTCGTTGAAACGCTACGCGTAGCTCGTTTCGCCGACCGGCTGGTGCGCCAGAACCTCGCCCTCGCGCTGCTCTACAATCTCAGCGCCGTGCCGCTGGCCATCCTGGGCAGCGTAACGCCGCTGGTTGCCGCCATCGCCATGTCGTCCTCGTCCCTGCTGGTGATCGGCAATTCGATGCGGCTCGGCATTCGCCGCCGAGCCCCGGAGGTGCGGTGATGGACAGCCTTCTGATTCTGGTCCCGGCGGCGCTCCTGCTGGGTCTCCTGGGACTCGCGGCGTTCCTGTGGGCGCTGCGCAACGGCCAGTTCGACGATCCGGAAGGATCGGCGAGCCGCATTCTGTACGACGACGATTGAGGAGAACGCACATGTCACACTGGATCATGGGAATTCTGTCCGGCCTGTTCGGACTTGTCGGCCTGTTCATGGCCTCGGCGGCTCACGACCGCGGCATCTTCATCTTTGGCTTCGCCCTGATGGTGTTCGCCGTCCTGTTCTGCTTTTTCATGATCAAGACGGCCTTCGACGAAGCCGAACGCGCGGCACACGACCGCTGACCGCCACGACGGCGGTTCCTAGGGCATCACCTGGTTGCTTTCCGCTTTAACGATGCGCCTCGTCGATGACGCGACGCACTTCGCGAAGGAGTCGCCGGCGCACGCGATTGTCGGTCGCCGTGTTCAGGGCCGAACGCAGGTCGAGCAGCATCTGGGCATATTCGTTGTGCCAGTCGCGTGTCGCGGTGACCTCTTCCGCCGACAGGCGCGGGGCGGCGTCGGATTTTGACAATACGGCGATCCACCGACCGTCCCTGTAAGCAAATTCGTACACTTGATCGAGACTCGGCACCGCGATCCGCTCCGGCGCCAGCCCTGCCTCCGAGAGGGCGGTCACCATCCCCGTCAGGGCCTCGGGTTCGCCATGGACGGCCAGCAGGCTGCCGAGCGTAGGCAGAACGGGCCGCGCCCAATCGACCAACTCGTCGCGGTCGGCATGGCCTGAATAGGCATCGATGGCGCGGATGCGCGCCTTGACCCTGACCTCCTCGCCATGGATTCGGACTTGGGCCGCCCCTTCGCGAATCGTCGCCCCGAGGGTGCCGGGTGCCTGATAGCCGACGAACAGCACCGTCGAGTCCGGCCGCCACAAGTGGTTTTTCAAGTGATGCTTCACCCGTCCGGCATCGCACATGCCGGACCCGGCGAGCACAATCGCGCCGCCATGGATGCGGTCGATGGCCTTGCTCTGCTCGACCGTCTCGGTAAGGCGGAAGTCGCCCGGGGTAAACCGGTTGCCGTCGGTGCCCAGCGCCGCCTCGTGGCGGCGGAACACTTCGGTCGTGCGGCCGGCCAGTGGCGAATCGAGAAACACCGCGACAGGTCCCAACGCCCCGCGGCTCTTCAGATCGGCAATGTCGTCGAGAATTTCTTGCGTCCGTTCGACCGCGAAGACCGGCACGATGATGTTGCCGCCCGCCGCGAGCCCGGCGGTCAGCTCGCGATTGAGCAGATCCTGGCGCTCACGCGCCGTCAGGCGTGTGCGCATTCTGCCGCCGTAGGTGGATTCGAGCAGGAGGACGTCGCAGGCGGCGGGCGTCTCCGGGCTGGGTTGCAGGGCTTTGGCCGACGATCCGAGATCGCCCGAAAAGGTCAACCGCAAGGGCCTGGGTGAGGCGTCGACTTCCATCTCGACGAAGGCGCTGCCGAGAATGTGTCCGGCATTTCGCAGGCGCGCCCGCACTCCAGCCATCGGCTCGAACCACGATTCGTAGGCATGCGGCTGCAACAGGGCGAGCGAGGCCTCGGCGTCGGCACGAGTGTAGATCGCCGTCACGCCGGACTCGGCCCTGCGGGCGTTCCGCCGATTGAGCCGCTCGACGTCGTTTTCCTGGATAGCGCCGGCATCGGGCAGGAGCCACTGCAACAGATCGACCGTGGCCCGGGTGGTCCATGCGCGACCGCGGAAGCCGGCCAGCGCCAGCTTGGGAAACAGCCCGGTATGATCGATATGGGCGTGGCTGAGCAGCACCGTCCCGATACGCCCGACATCGAAGGGAAATGGACGATAATTCAGGGCGCGCAGCGACTTCGGCCCCTGGAACATGCCGCATTCGACGAGCAGTTCCCCCTTCGGCGTCACCAGCCGAAAGCACGAGCCGGTTACCGTGCCGGCCGCTCCGTGAACGTGCAGAGACAGGCTCATTGCCGGCCCGCGATGGTGTAGCCGTCGCCGTCGGCGGCGAGGCGCGTCGCGAAACCGAAGTCGGTGGGGAACGCGGCATGAATGCGATAGAGCGGCTCGCCCTTCTCGACCGGATCGACGATCTTCGTGAAGAGATCGACACCCGCACCCTTGTCGAGCGGCGCGCCGGCAAGGCGCGCGAGACGGGAGAGCCGAAAGCAGTCGATCCCGGCCACGACGCCGTCGATGGCAGCGACAACGTCCCTGGTCAAGGCTGCAGCCGCATAGGAAGCCGGCGGCGGACCCTGAGCGGCCATCAGGCGCTTCATCTTGGCCAGCGCGGCGCCGCTTTCCAGCAGTTCGCGGGCCCGCAGGATGCCGCGGCCGCCGCGCAACGCCGGATCGAACTCCAGCACGTGCCCGGCGAGCAGCAGCGCCCGTTCCTCCAGGTCGCGCGGCGCCGCGGGATTGCGTTCGAGCACCTGCATGACATCGCGCGCCTCGAGCCAGGGTCCGATACCGCGCCCGACCGGCTGGCTGCCGTCGGTCGCCACGACCGTGGTGTTGATTCCGATCTGGTCAGCGACGTACTCGAAGAGCTTGCGCAAGGTGACGAAGCGGCTGCGATCGCGAAGCTTCGCGGATGGTCCGATCGGCAGGTCGAGCAGCAGATGCGTCGATCCGGCAGCGAGCTTCTTGGATAGAATGGAGGCGACCATCTGCTCCGGCGTATCGATCGACAGCGGCCGCTCGACCGAGATCAGCACGTCGTCGGCCGGCGACAGATTGGCGTGCCCGCCCCACACCAGGCAGCCCTTCTCGGCCGCAACGATTTCGCGCATTTCGTCGGGCCCAACATCGACCCGCGCCAGCACTTCCATCGTGTCGGCGGTTCCCGCGGGTGAAGTGATGGCGCGCGACGAGGTCTTGGGAATCTTGAGGCCGTGCGCCGCCACGATCGGCACGACGATCATCGAGGTGCGGTTGCCCGGAATGCCCCCGATGCAGTGCTTGTCGACGATCATGTCGCCGTTCCAGGTCAGCCGACCGCCGACCGATGCCATGGCGCGCGTGAGGGACAGGACCTCGGGGGCCGTCGTGAACCGAGCCGAGGCGATCAGGAAGGCCGCGATCTCCATCTTGGAGTAACGGTGCGCCGCCAGGTCCTGCGCGATCGCCCGAAACGCTTCGGGGGACAGTTCGGCCCCGTCGATCTTGGCCCGGACATGGTCCAGGCTTGCCGGAGGCTTGGCCTGGGCGATTTCGACGAGCGTGCCCTCGGGCAGGCCGAGATGGCGGAACGCGACCGTCGAGAGGCCCAATTCGTCGGGCGCCATCAGGGTCTCGTCGTCGACGATGTTCAAGGTGGCGACGATGCGCCTGGCACCTGTCGCGATCTCGATGCGGGCCAGGGCGACGAATTCCTGAGCACGATAGAGCGGGCAGCGACGCGCCAGGTAAGCGACCGTCTCATGGCAGGTATCGATGCCCAGCTGGCGAATGCGCAGCATGGGCCTACAAGCGCCTTGGCGGCGCGCACGGTCGGCTGGCCATGATCTCCCTCTCCTGCCTAGGATATCGTGCCATTGCTGCCCGAAGCGAGGCTTGATGTGCGTCAACGCGGATCGCCCGCGTGTCGTCCAGTCTGCCAATTGAGGAGACCGACATGAGCCTGAAAAAGATCCGCCTGGAACTCGCCCGCACACCCGGCTTCCCCGAAGGCAGCGGCCGGCACGGCTATGAATTCACGGCACCCCTGGACGCCAAGGGCAACCTCGATGCGGCCGGCTGGGCGAAGGCCAAGGAAGCCTGCTCTGTCCTCAGGTTCTGGGATGGCGAACCGGACGAGCACGGCGTGCTGATCCATCGCCGGGACGGCAAGTGGGCCTTTTCCTACGCACCGGGCGACGACGACGATGAACCGATCTTTCGTTTCGACAGGCACCAATTCACCGTCGGGGAATACGTCACCGTGACCGAGCATGACGGGGTTGCCCGTCCCTTCCGCATCGCCAGCATCAAGCCTGCCCCGCATTTCGTGGGCTGAGCACCCCTTCCACGACGACATTTCGCGGCGCCCAGCGAGCGTCGCCAGCCGCGCTGGACTTAAGGGGTCCGCCACCCTATCTGGAGGGCCGGATTTCGAGGGATTCGCATGGCTGAAGCGCAAGTGCCCGTGACGGTGCTGACCGGCTATCTCGGCGCGGGCAAGACCACACTGCTGAACCGGATTCTCAGCGAACAGCACGGCAAGAAATACGCCGTGATCGTCAACGAGTTCGGTGAGCTAGGCGTCGACAACGACCTCGTGGTGAACGCCGACGAGGAAGTCTTCGAGATGAACAACGGCTGCATCTGCTGCACCGTGCGCGGCGACCTGATCCGCATCATCGAAGGCCTGATGAAGCGCAAGGACAAGTTCGACGGCATCCTGGTCGAGACCACGGGCCTCGCCGATCCCGGGCCCGTGGCGCAGACCTTCTTCACCGACGACGACGTGAAGGCCCGAACCCGGCTGGACGCGATCGTGACGGTGGTCGATGCCAAGCACTTCCTGGGTCAGCTCGAACAGGGCAACGAGGCCGAGGAGCAGGTGGCCTTCGCCGACGTGATCCTGCTCAACAAGCTCGATCTGGTGAGCGAGGCCGACGTTGCGAAGGTCGAGGCGAAGATCAAGTCGATCAACCCCTACGCCCGCATCCACAAGACAGAGAAGAGCAAGGTCGAGCTCGAGGCCATCCTCGACAAGGGTGCCTTCGACCTCGGCCGCATCCTCGAGTTCGAACCACAGTTCCTCGAGAAGGGACACGAGCACAACCACGGCGACGAAGTGGCGAGCCTCAGTTTCAGCAGCGAGCGGCCGGTCGATCCGGACAGGTTCCAGAAGTGGATGGGCGCGCTGTTGCAGCTGCGCGGCCAGGACATTCTGCGCAGCAAGGGCATTCTGGCGATCGACGGCGCGCCGCGGCGCTACGTCTATCAGGGCGTGCACATGATGATGGACGCCGACTGGGGTACGCCATGGAAGGACGGCGAGAAGCGTTCGAGCAAGCTGGTCTTCATCGGCCGCAATCTCGACGGCGAGAACCTGAAGCGCGGCTTCGAAGAGTGCCTCAAGTAACGATCGCGACACTGTCTTGAAGATCGATCTCGGCAATCCCGACTGGCGGACGACGTTCCCGCCAACCCGCTCGGTCGCGTCCGACGCGCCCGCCATCGCCTGCGCCTTCGGCCGCGACGGCAAGACGGTGGCCTTTGCCTTGGGTGACGGTTCGGTGCGCCTGCTTCCCGCCGACCTCAAGGACCCGACGCCAGCCGTCAATGTCGCCGCCCACAAGGGTGCGGTGTTGTCGCTGATCGCCGATCCGGGTGGCGACGGCTTCGTCTCGGGCGGCGATGACGGCCGCCTGCTGCGCATTGGCGCCGACGGCAGCCTCACGGAACTCGCCAACCAGAAGGGCAAGTGGATCGACAAGCTCGCCGCCCATGCCTCGAGCGGCGCGATCGCAGCCTCAGTGGGCAAGATGGCGCTGGTGATCGACAAGGCGGGCCAAGCTCGCGAATTCGGGCCGCATCAGAGCACGGTCACCTCGGTCGATTTCAGCAAGGATGGCGGCCGCATCGCCTGCGCGCACTATGGCGGCATCACGGTGTGGAGCACCGGCCAGGTCACCCTGCCGCCGCGGCGCTTTGCCTGGCAGGGCAGCCACGTTGCGCTGAAGTGGAGTACCGACGGCAAGTTCATCGCCACCGGCACGCAGGAAAACGACATCCACGTCTGGCGCATCGCCCAGGCGACCGACATGCGCATGCAGGGCTATCCCGCCAAAGTGAAGTCGCTCAGTTGGTCGGCCGACGCACGCTGGCTCTACACCTCCTCTCAACCGGTCTTCACGGCATGGTCGTTCGCCGGCAAGGGTCCGGAGGGCAAGCCGCCGCTGCAATTCGGCGACGAAGGCGCGGGTCTGTTCACCGTAGTCGCCGCCCATCCCGCCGCGGAGTTCGCAGCGGGCGGTTACGATTCGGGAGAACTGCAGCTCGGTGACATCAAGACCCGCCGGTCAGTGGTGCTGAAGATGTCGGACGGTTCGCCGATCACCTGTCTTGCCTGGTCGTCCGACGGACTCCTCCTTGCCGCGGGCAACGAGAAGGGCGACCTGCTGACGATCGATTTGCGCCGCTGAGCGCAGTTCAGTATTCGCGGCCGACAAGCACGCGGTTGGAAACGAAACAGAGCAGGCCGGATACGCCCATCGCCAGCACCATCGGCAGGATGGTACCGTCGAAAGTCTGGCCGACGACGACTCCGAACAACGCGCCAATGCCGAACTGCAGCACGCCCATCAGCGACGAGGCCGTGCCCGCCATGTGCGGATAGCGTTGCAGGGCCAGCGCCATCGAATTGGCGCCGATCATGCTGATGCTGGCGATCTGGGCGATGAAGCACGCAAGGAACGGCCACAGGCCGATCGCCCCGGTGCGCACCTCGATCAGGCCGAGGATCAACGCCGAAGGTCCCGCGACCAGCGGCACGCAGACGCCCCAGTAGAGGATGCGGCCGGCGCCGAACACCGGCGCGAACTTGGCGTTGAGCAGGCTGCCCATTGTCAGGAACATCACCTGACCGCCGAAGATCAGACCGAAGTCGCGCGGGTCGATGCCGTAGGTCTGGATGAAAACGAAGGGCGAGCCGGACAGAAACGACATCAGCGCCGAGAACTGGAACGTGCCGGTGAGCGCGTAACCCATGAAGGCGCGGTGTTTCAGCAGCTCGCCGAAGCGGCTGACCACCGAGCCGAGATGCAGCGGCTGGCGGTATTCGGGCCGCAGGGTCTCGGGCAGGCGCAGATAGGCCGCCAGCCAGGCAATGACGCCGATGCCGGCCAGCACCCAGAAGATGGCGCGCCAGCCCAGGAACCACAGGACCTGGCCACCGATCAGGGGCGCCAGCATGGGCGCGATCGAACTGCAGGCGTGCATCAGCGACATCGCGCGCGCCGCCTGGTCGCGCTCGGCGAGGTCGCGCACCATGGTGCGCGCCAGTACCACGCCGCCGCAGGCCGCCAGACCCTGCAGGAAACGCAGCGTCACGAGATGGCCGGCGGAGGCGGCGAAGGCGCAGCCGATGCTTGCCACGACATAGACCGCGATGCCGGTCAGGATGACCGGGCGGCGCCCGAACCGGTCGCCCGCCGGGCCATAAAAGACCTGGCCGGCGCCGAACGCGATCATGAAGGCCGACAAAGTGAGCTGGATGTCGCCGACCGAGCCGCGCAGGTCCTGCGTGATCACCGGCAGGGCCGGCAGGTACATGTCGATCGACAGCGGCGTGAAGGCCGACAGCAGGGCCAGCAGCACGAGCAGCGCAGGTTTCAGGGTAGGCCTGCTGGCGACCGCGGCGGGGGCGACGGGGGCGTTCATTCGGGACGTGGGTGTACAGCCAATTCTCTCGAAGGTCCCATGCTATAAGCGGACCATGACGTCCCTCCCGGACATGACGGAAATGCAAATCAGGCGCTACGCCCGCCATATCGTGCTCGCCGAGATCGGCGGCATCGGGCAGGCGAAGCTGATTTCCGCCAAGGTCCTGGTGGTGGGCGCCGGCGGCCTCGGTGCGCCCCTCCTGCAATATCTTGCCGCCGCCGGCGTCGGCACCCTGGGCGTGATCGACGACGACACGGTCGACCTGTCGAACCTGCAGCGCCAGGTCATCCATCGCACCACCGACATCGGCCTGCCCAAGACCGCGAGCGCCAAGCGTGCGCTGGGCGAGATCAATCCGGAAGTCTCGGTGCGCACCCACAACGAACGGCTGTCGGCGGCCAATGTCGAGCGCATCGTCGCCGACTACGACATCGTGGCCGACGGCAGCGACAACTTCGCCACCCGCTACCTGCTGAACGACGCCTGCTTCCGCCTGAAGAAGATCCTGGTCTCCGCCGCGATTCTTCGCTTTGACGGCCAGATCTCGACCTACAAGGCTCACCACGGTGCAGGCCACCCCTGCCTGCGCTGCATTTTCCCCGCCGCCCCGTCCGAAGACGCCGTACCGTCCTGCGCCCAGGCCGGCGTGCTGGGCGCGTTGGCCGGCACCCTCGGCGCCTTGCAGGCCACCGAAGTGGTCAAGGAGATCCTCGGCATCGGCCGCTCGCTCTCGGGCCGGCTGGTGATATACGACGCGCTCGCCGGCGCGTTCGACGAAATGGCGATCGCCAAGCGTCCCGACTGTCCGACGTGCGGGCATTCATGAGCGAAGCCGGAGTCTCCATCATCGTGCGGCGTGGCGACTACGAGAGCGCCCACTACGCGCTGGCTCTCGCCAGTGCCTCGCTGGCGATCAACCGGAAGGCCGTGCTTTTCTTCACCATGGCCGGTATCCGCGCGCTGACAGGCCCGCCGCCCGGCCTCGACGACTGGGGCCGCGACGCGATGAACCGCGAGCGCGGCGTCGGCGATTTCGAGACCCTGCTGCAAGCCTGCGTCGAGCTCGGCGCCAAATTCATCGTCTGCGAGATGGGCCTGCGCGCCCTCGACATCGACCGTTCCCGGTTACGCACCGACGTTCCGTTCACCGTGGCCGGCATCGTCACCCTCTACGAGGAGACGACCGCCGGCATGCATCTGTTGACCCTCTAGGAGATTTCATGACTTCCGCTGCTTTCGACGTGCTGGGGATCGGCAACGCCATCGTCGACGTCATCACCCACGCCGACGACTCGTTCCTGACCAAACATGCACTGGTGAAGGGCAGCATGACCCTGATCGACGAGGCTCGGGCCGAGACGCTCTATGGCGCGATGGGGCCCGGCGTCGAGATTTCCGGCGGATCATGCGGCAACACCATTGCCGGCGTCGCCTCGTTCGGCGGCAAGGGCGCCTATGTCGGCAAGGTGCGCAACGACCAGCTCGGTGCCGTCTTCGGCCACGACCTGCGCGCCACCGGAGTCACCTTCGGTACGGCCCAGGCGACCGAAGGGCCCGCCACGGCGCGCTGCCTGATCGTGGTGACGCCGGATGCCCAGCGCACCATGAACACCTACCTCGGCGCCTGCACGCGTCTCGGACCGTCCGACATCGACGTGGCCCAGGTGGCCGCGGCGCAGGTCACCTACGTCGAAGGCTATCTATGGGATCCGCCGGATGCCAAGAAGGCGGTGCTCAAGGCATTCGACGCGGCTCATGCCGCCGGTCGCAAGGTCTCGATCACGCTTTCGGATTCCTTCTGCGTCGACCGCTATCGCGACGAGTTCCGCGCCCTGATCCGCGACAAGGTCGACATCCTTTTCGCCAACGAATCGGAGATCAAGTCGCTCTACCAGGTGGACAGTTTTGAGGCTGCACTTGCCGCCGCCCGTGCCGAGAACAAGATCTGCGCCCTGACCCGCAGCGAGAAAGGCTCGGTCGTGATCAAGGGCGACGAAACCCATGCCGTGCCGGCCGCGCCGGTCGCCCGGGTGGTCGACACCACCGGCGCCGGCGATCTCTACGCCGCCGGCTTCCTCTTCGGCTTCACGCACGGCAAGCCGCTCTCCGAATGCGCGCGGCTGGGCGGGATTGCCGCCGCCGAAGTCATCTCCCATGTCGGCGCGCGACCCGAGAAGGCGCTGAAAGGCCTGATTTGAGCGTCGCCGAGAACGCCGCCTCGGCCTGGGCACGATGGCGCCAGGCCGCCGAGGTCTATCGCAACCGCAAGCAGCTCATCATCCTGCTGATGGGCTTCTCGAGCGGCGCTCCGTTCCTGCTCACCCTTTCCGTGCTCACCTACTGGATGGCGAGCGTCGACGTCGACCTCACGACCATCGGGCTGTTCTCCCTTGTCGGCACACCCTACGCCTTCAAGTTCGTCTGGGCGCCGCTGATCGACCGCCTGCCGCTGCCTGTGCTCGACGCCTGGCTGGGGCGCCGGCGCAGCTGGATGCTGGTATCGCAGATCGGCGTTCTGCTCTCCGTGATGGTCCTCGCCTGGAGCGATCCCAACACCGCCCCATGGTCGACCGCGGGCGCGGCAGTGCTGGTGGCGTTCTGGTCGGCGACGCAGGACATCGTGATCGACGCCTATCGCATCGAGCTCCTGAACGACGATGAACAGGGGGCCGGCTCGGCGACGACGCAACTCGGCTATCGCATCGCGCTCTGGATCATCGATGCCCTGGCCCTGTTGCTGCCCGCCTTCCTGCCCTGGCCCTACGTCCTGACGATCATCGCGATGTTCGGCTTTGTCGGCATTGCCACGACTTTCCATGCCCACGAACCGCATTCGGAGAAACATGCCGTAACGGCGAGCGGCTCCTGGCTCGGCGACGCCGTCATCCGTCCGTTCGCCGAATTCATCGCCCATCGCGGCTGGGTGCTGATCCTGCTGTTCGCGCTCTTCTACAAGTACGGCGACGCACTGGGCGGCACGATGGCCCGGCCGTTCTATCTCCAGATGGGCTTCACCGGGCCCGAGATCTTCGCCGTCACCAAGAGTTTTGGCGCGGCGGCTGTGTTGCTCGGCGGTCTGGCCGGCGGCGTCCTGGTCGCCCGTTACGGCCTATTCAAGGCCCTGTTCGTCGCCGGCGTCCTGCAGGCGGTCACGAACCTCCTGTTCTCCTGGCAGGCCCAGATCGGCCACGACATCGTCGTGCTGACGCTCGCGATCTCCATCGACAACTTCACCAACTCCCTGGGCGGCGTGGCGTTCATCGGCTACCTCTCGAGCCTCTGCACCGCCGGGATGGCCGGCACGCAATATGCCCTGCTGACGTCGCTGATGGCGGCGGGCAGAACCTGGATGGCCGCCGGCGGCGGCTGGCTGGCCGCGCACACGGGTTGGACCGCCTTCTGGGCCCTGACCACCCTCCTCGCGGTTCCCGGCCTCTTGCTGCTGCTCTGGCTTTGGCGCACCACGCAAAAAGAAACCCCTCCTTCGCAGGCGAAGGAGGGGCAGTAACGTCGGCATCGGGGTGTCGACCGAGCCGGGGGAACCTACCCATTCCGGAGCGGGGCGTGGGATGCCGGCCGGGAACGGGCAATGTCGGTTTAGAAGCCCGAGGCTACAAAACCGTTACCGGCGATGTGGAAAAGTCCCGCGGAGTTGCAGCCCCAACGAGTCGCAGGGGAAGCGCTACCCTTGCGCGTCGAGCGCATATCCCGCCGCCCGCACGGTGCGGATCAGGTCGGCCTGGTTGGGGCCGTTGAGCGCGATGCGCAGGCGGCGGATGTGCACGTCGACCGTGCGCGCCTCGACATAGACGTCCTTGCCCCACACCGCGTCGAGCAACTGCTCGCGGCTGAACACGCGCCCGGGATGCTCCATGAAATGGCGCAGCAGGCGGAACTCGGTCGGCCCGAGATGCACCGGCTTGCCGCCGCGCAGCACGCGGTGCGCCACGAGATCCATCACGATGTCGGCGTAGGTCAGCGCCTCGTCGGCCAGCGCCGGGCGAATCCGGCGCAGCACGGCGCGGATGCGCGCCACCAGTTCGGTCGGCGAGAACGGCTTGGGGACGTAGTCGTCGGCGCCGGCATCGAGGCCGCGCACCCGATCGCCCTCCTCGCCACGCGCCGTCAGCATGATGATCGGCAGATTTGCCGTCGCGGTCTGGCGACGCAGTTGACGACAGACCTCGATGCCCGACATCAGCGGCAGCATCCAGTCGAGCAGGATCAGGTCGGGCGTGTCCTCCTGGACCAGCGCCAGCGCCTCCTCGCCGTCATAGGCAACCGAGACGCGGAAGCCGGCCTGCTCAAGATTGTAGCGCAGCAGCTCGACCAGCGCGGTCTCGTCCTCGACGATCAGCACGCGCGGCTTCAGCGACGAGGCTTGCGTCTCGCGCCGCGAAGGAGCTGTCGCCGTCACGCTCACGAGGTCGACCCGGCAGTATAGAGGGCGCCGGAGCCCTTCGGCCGGGCTTCGGCGAAGTTGGTGCCGGTCTGCCGGAAGCTCACCAGCTCGGCGATGTTGGTGACATGGTCGCCGGCGCGCTCGATGTTCTTGGCCATGAACAGAAGGTGCGTGCAGGCCGTGATGTTGCGCGGATCTTCCATCATGTAGGTCAGCAGCTCGCGGAATAGACCAGTATAGACTTGGTCGATCTCCTCGTCGCGCTGCCACACGTCGCGCGCCTTCTCGACGTCGTCGTTGGCGAAGGCGTCGAGCACGTCCTTGAGCGCGGTCCGCACCAGGCGGCCGAGCCGGTCGATACCGGAGACGGCGGAGGCCGGCGCAGTGCCCTGCGTCAGCACGATCGAGCGCTTGGCGGTATTCTTGGCGTAGTCGGCGATGCGTTCGAGGGCTGCGGCGATCTTGATCGACGACAGCACGACCCTCAGGTCGACCGCCATCGGCTGGCGCAGCGCCAGCAGTTGCACGGTCTGCTGCTGGACCTGCGCGTCGAGGGCATCGACCCGGGCGTCCTCCGCGATCACCTGCTCGGCGGCGGCGGTGTTGCGGTCACGGACTGCCTCCAGCGCCTTGGCGAACTGGCTCTCGGTCAGTCCGCCCATCTCGTTGATCGTGGCGTTGAGACGCTCCAGCTCCTCGTCGAAGCGCTTCAGCGTATGTTCGCTGGCCATTTCCTAGCTCCTTCTCAACCGAAGCGGCCCGTAATGTAGGCCTGCGTGCGCTTGTCTTTGGGGGTCGTGAACAAGGTCGCCGTCTGCCCGAACTCGATCAGCTCGCCGAGATACATGAAGGCGGTGAAGTCGGAGACGCGCGCCGCCTGCTGCATGTTGTGGGTGACGATGACGATCGTGTAGTCCTGCTTCAGTTCGTCGATCAGCTCCTCGATCTTGGCGGTCGAGATCGGATCGAGCGCCGAACAGGGTTCGTCGAAGAGGATTACTTCGGGCTTCACCGCGACGGTGCGCGCGATGCAAAGGCGCTGCTGCTGGCCGCCCGACAGGCCGAGGCCCGATGTGGCGAGCTTGTCCTTGACCTCGTCCCAGAGCGCGGCGCGGCGCAGCGCGTGTTCCACCCGGCCGTCCACCTCCGAACGCGGCAGCTTTTCGTAGAGGCGGATGCCGAAGGCAATGTTCTCGTAGATCGACATCGGGAACGGCGTCGGCTTCTGGAACACCATGCCGATGCGGGCCCGTAGCAGGTTGATGTCCTGGCCGGGGTCGAGAAGATTTGCGCCGTCGAACAGCACCTCGCCGGTCGCGCGTTGGCCAGGATAGAGGTCGTACATGCGGTTCAGCACGCGCAGCAGGGTCGACTTGCCGCATCCCGACGGGCCGATGAAGGCGGTGGTCTTGTTGGCATAAAGCGGCAGGGAGATGCTCTTCAGGGCACGCGCGTCACCGTAGAAGAACTCGAGATTGCGGATCGCGACCTTCTCGGCGAGGCCTGCCGTGTCGACGCCGGCATGGGTGACCACCGGCACGGAGGTCATGTTCGCGTTCGTGGCGGTGCTCATGATTTTCTCGCGGTAAGGGAGCGGGCAAGGATGCTGAGGGCCAGGACGGTGACGGTGATCAGCAGCGCACCTGTCCAGGCGAGCTTCTGCCACTCCTCGTACGGCGAGAGTGCGAACTGGAAGATGACCACCGGCAGGCTGGGCATCGGCGCATTCATGTTGGTGCTGAAGAACTGGTTGTTCAGCGCAGTGAAGAGCAGCGGCGCGGTCTCTCCGCTGATGCGGGCGATCGCCAGCAGGATGCCGGTGATGATGCCGGCGCGTGCCGCGCGGTAGGCGATGCGCATGATCATCAGCGAACGCGGCAGGCCGATCGAGGCCGCCGCCTCGCGCAAGGTGTCGGGCACCAGCCGCAGCATGTCCTCGGTGGTGCGGACCACGACCGGGATCACGATGACGGCGAGCGCCACCGAACCGGCATAGCCCGAGAAGTGGCCCATCGGAGCCACCATGATCTCGTAGATGAACAGGCCGACCACGACCGAAGGCGCGCTCAACAGGATATCGTTGATGAAGCGAACAACGGCCGCGAGCTTATCGTGCCGTCCGTACTCGGCCATGTAAGTGCCGGCCAGAATGCCGATCGGCGTGCCGATGACGATCGCCAGCAGCGTCATGATGACACTGCCGACGATGGCGTTCAGCAGGCCGCCGGCCGAACCCGGCGGCGGCGTGTTCTCGGTGAAGACCGAAAGCGAGAGGCCACCGATGCCCTGGTAAATCAGGACGCCCAGAATCAACACCAGCCAGCCGAGGCCGAACACGGCGGCGCTCCAGGCGAGCATGCGGGCAACCGTATTGCGCGCCCGGCGGCGGACATAGAGCGGGCTGCTGGAAACGCTCATGTCAGCCCGCCTTCCGCTGGATGCGCGCCAGCATGTAGCGCGCAAGCGCCAGCACGATGAAAGTGATGAAGAACAGGATCAGGCCGAGCGCGATCAACGAGGAGGTGTAGAGGTCGCCGACCGCCTCGGTGAATTCGTTGGCAATGGTCGCCGAAATCGTCGTACCGGGCTGCAGGATCGAGGCCGAAACCTTGTGCGCGTTGCCGATCACGAAGGTCACCGCCATGGTCTCGCCGAGCGCCCGGCCGAGGCCGAGCATGACGCCGCCGATGACGCCGACGCGGGTGTAGGGCAGCACCACCTGCCAGACCACTTCCCAGGTCGTGGCCCCCAGGCCGTAGGCCGATTCCTTGAGCATCGGCGGCACGGTCTCGAAGACGTCGCGGGTGATCGAGGTGATGAAGGGCAGCACCATGATGCCGAGGATGATGCCGGCGGTCAGGATGCCGATGCCGTAGGGCGGGCCGGCGAAGAGGCGCCCGACCAGCGGCACGTTGCCGATGGTGTCGATCAGCAGCGGCTGCACCGTGCGCTGCAGGAAGGGCGCGAAGACGAACAGGCCCCAGATGCCGTAGATGATGCTGGGGATGCCGGCGAGCAGCTCGATGGCGATGCCGAGCGGCCGCTTCAGCCAGGCCGGGCAGAGCTCGGTGATGAAAAGGGCGATGCCGAAGCTGACGGGGACGCCGAACAGCATGGCCAGCGCCGAGGTGACGAGCGTGCCGTAGATCGGCGCCAGCGCGCCGAAATCCTCGTTCACCGGGTTCCACACCTCGGTGACGAAGAAGCCGAAGCCCATCTTCGAGAAGGCCGGGATCGAGCCTTCGACCAAAGCGAGGATGACCCCGGCCAGCAGCACCAGCACGAGCAGCGCGAAGCCCAGGGTGGCGAGATAGAAGAACCGGTCCTGGAGGCGCTGGCGCCGGCCGGCGTCGCGGCGGGC
>JBGAIW010000046.1:0-32199 GCA_044225265.1 Reyranella sp. | reverse complement strand
GTCGCGCCTGCGGCCGACAGCACCGGCTGGTTGTCCTGGTCGCGCACCAGGGCGAAGCCGCGCTCCAGCACGGAACGGAAAGAATAGCTTTCCAGGAGCTTTCCCGCCTGCACCACGCGGTCGTTGCCCCGCGCCAACAGGTCGGCACCGTGACGCTTCAGGCGGTCGCCGAACTGGTCGAGCCGATCGAAGGCCCGTGCATACTTCTGAAGGGCGTCGCTCTTGAAGCGCTCGCCGGCGCTCTTCAGGGCGCGACCTTCGCCGGCAATCAGCTGCTGCTTGACCTCGATCACCCGGCGCGGCCCCAGCGCCAGCCTTTCGCCGGCGACATCGAGCCGCTGCTGGCGCTCCTCGATCATCTGCCGCGGATCGCCCAGCCCGCGGGCCAGACCGTTCAGCTCGGTCGTCGCCTCGCGCAGATGGCGGGTCATCGAACCGACCGTGCGCTTGCCGAGATCGAGCAGGTCGGCGATCAGGTCGGCCCGCACCGGAACCGCCATCTCGGCCGCCGCCGTCGGGGTCGGCGCGCGGCGGTCGGAGGCGAAGTCGATCAGCGTCGTGTCGGTCTCGTGGCCGACCGCGGAGATCAACGGGATCGTCGAGGCCGCGGCGGCCCGCACCACGATCTCCTCGTTGAACGCCCAGAGATCCTCCAGACTGCCGCCGCCGCGCGCCACGATCAGCACGTCGGGCCGCGGAACCGGCCCCTTCTCCGGCAGCCTGTTGAAGCCCGCGATCGCATTGGCGACCTCGCCCGCCGCCTTCTCGCCCTGCACCGCCACCGGCCACACCAGGACACGGCGCGGAAAGCGGTCGGCCAGGCGATGGAGGATGTCGCGGATCACCGCACCCGACGGCGAGGTCACGACGCCGATCACCTCGGGCAGGTAGGGCAGATCGCGCTTGCGGTCCTGGTCGAACAGGCCCTCGGCCGCGAGCTTCTTGCGCCGGTCCTCGAGCAGCTTGAGCAGCGCGCCCTCGCCCGCCAGTTCGAGCCGGTCGACGATGATCTGGTAACGCGAGGAACCGGCATAGGTCGTGAGCTTGCCGGTGGCGATGACCTCCAGCCCCTCCTCGATCTTGATGCCTAGCCGCGGAAGCGTGCCCTTCCAGGCGACGCCGTCGATCACGGCGTTCTCGTCCTTCAGCCGGAAATAGCAATGGCCCGAGCGCGGGAAGCTGGGCTGACTGATCTCGCCGCGCACACGCACGCGCGGGAACGCCGTCTCGATCTCGCGCTTCAGCGCGAACGACAGCTCCGACACCGAGAATTCGGGGACGTTGCTCGGCGGCTGCGGAGGGTCGAGGTTATCCATTGTTGTCCCAAGCCTAACGCCTTGTGCCGCCCCCGCAAGCCATGGTCAAAACCTCGCCATGCGAATCCTGGTGGTGGGCGGCGGCGGCCGCGAACATGCGCTGTGTTGGGCCATTTCCGCCTCGCCCCTGTGCACAAAACTGTTCTGCGCGCCGGGCAATGCCGGCATCGCCCAGGTCGCCGAATGCCACGATGTCGGCGCCGAGGACATCCCGGGCCAGGTCGCCCTGGCGCAGAAGCTGAAGGTCGATTTCGTGGTGATCGCGCCCGACGCACCGCTGGTCGCCGGCATGGCCGACGCCATGGCAGCTGCCGGCATCAAACACTTCGGACCCTCCAAGGCGGCTGCCCGGCTCGAAGGCTCCAAGGGCTTCACCAAGGATCTGTGCAAGCGCTATGGCATCCCGACCGCCGCCTACGAGCGCTTCGACGACCTCGCCAGGGCCGAGGCCTACCTGAAGACGCAGAAGGCGCCGATCGTGATCAAGGCCGACGGCCTCGCCGCCGGCAAGGGCGTGATCATCGCCGAGACGATCGACCAGGCGATCGCCGCGGTACGCGACATGCTGTCGGGCAACAAGTTCGGCGCCTCCGGCTCCTCGGTGGTGATCGAGGAATTCATGCAGGGCGAGGAAGTCAGCTACTTCGTGCTGTGCGACGGCGACAACGTGCTGCCGCTGATCGACGCCCAGGACCACAAGCGCGCCTTCGACGACGACAAGGGACCCAACACCGGCGGCATGGGCGCCTACTCGCCGGTGCCGATCTTCGACGCGGCCCTGCAGAAGCGCATCATGAACGAGATCATCCTGCCGACCGTGCGCGGCATGAAGGAGCTCGGTTGCCCGTTCAAGGGCGTGTTCTATGCCGGCCTGATGGTCGACAAGGGCGCGCCGCGGCTGGTCGAATACAATTGCCGCTTCGGCGATCCGGAGACCCAGGTCCTGATGCCGCGTCTGAAGTCCGACATCGTGCCGGCGCTGCTCGCCTGCGCCGACGGCGGTCTGAAGCATCTCGACCTGCGCTGGTCGAACGATGCTGCACTGACCGTGATCATGGCGACCAAGGGCTATCCCGACTCCTATCCCAAGGGCAGCACGATCCGCGGTCTCGAAGCGGCGTCGCAGGTCCCGGGCGTGACCATTTTCCACGCCGGCACCAAGTTCGGTACGGACGGCCAGACCATCACCGCCAATGGCGGCCGCGTGCTGAACATCACGGCGATGGCGCCGACCGTCGAGGAGGCCCGGGCCCGCGCCTACGAGGCGATCGGGCTGATCGATTGGCCCGAGGGCTTTTATCGCCGCGATATCGCATGGCGGGCAGTCGGTTCGCACCGGTGACACAAGAGGCGGCGGCGGAATAAAATCCACCCATGCCCGATTCAGCCGATCTTTCGCAGCGCCTGCTGGCGCAATTGCGCTTTCCCTGCGGTGACGTACCGGAGCCCGGCGACATCAAGAACGTCGCGCCCGGCATCTGGTGGCTGCGCATGCCGCTGCCCTTCCAGCTCAATCACATCAATCTGTGGCTGGTCGAGGAGAAGGACGGCTGGACGATCGTCGACACCGGCATCAACACGCAGGCCACGCGCGAGCTGTGGGACAAGATCTTCGCCGAGAAGCTCGGCGGCAAGCCGGTGACGCGCGTGATCGCCACCCATCTGCATCCCGACCATGTCGGCCTGGCCGGCTGGCTGTGCGAGCGCTGGGACGCGCCCCTCTACATGACGCTCGGCGAATACATGAGTGCCGTCGCCGCGCGCAACGACATCGTCGAGAACGAGGACGTGCGCGCCGCCCATCTCGCGCGCAACGGCGTGCCGGCCGAAAAGGTGCCGCTGTTCCACCGACACAAGGGCGGTTACGCCAAGGGCGTCGCGCCACTGCCGCCGGCCTACCGGCGCCTGATCCACGCCCACCCGGTCACCATCGGCGGGCATCGCTGGGATGTCATCGTGGGCCGCGGCCACGCGCCGGAACACGCTTCGCTGTGGTGCCCCGAGCTCAACGTCCTGATCGCAGGCGATCAGGTGTTGCCCAAAATCAGCACCAATGTCGGTGTGTGGCCCAACGAGCCGCTGGCCGACGCGCTGACCTGGTTCCTCGACGGCTTCTCGCGCTTCCGCCGCCTGCCGGCCGACGCACTGATCCTGCCGAGCCACGGATTTCCCTTCATCGGACTGCACACCCGGCTCGACCAGCTGGTCGCCCATCATGACGCGCGCCTGAACGACATGGCGACCGCAATCGCCCGCCGCGGCGCCGAAGGCGCCACCGGCTGGGACATGGTGCCGGTGCTGTTCCCGCGCCATCTCGACAACAACCAGATCGTGTTCGCCTTCGGCGAAACGCTGGCCCACCTGCACTGTCTCGAAACCCGCGCGCGGGTGAAGCGCACGGTCGTCGACGGCGTGCATCGCTTCGTCGCGCTGGTCGATGCCAACAGCCAGCCGCCGGCCGACGACAGCGACACCGAAGTCATGGATACCGGCCCGACCTAGCACCTGATGCGCGTCGATCTCTTCGACTTCGACCTGCCGCCAGACCTGATCGCCCAGCGCCCCGTCTCTCCGCGCGACTCTGCGCGGCTGCTCGACGTGGAGGCAAATGGACTGTCGGATCGCACAGTGCGGGACCTCCCGGCGTTGCTGAAGCGCGGCGACCTGCTGGTGTTCAACGACACCAAAGTGATTCCGGCGCGGCTCATCGGAACAAGAACGAGTGGCGGCAAGGTCGAGGCGCTGCTGATCCGCGATCTCGGCGGCGGCCGCTGGCTGTCGTTCGCCAGGCCGGCCAAGCGCCTGCGCATCGGCGACCATTTGCGCTTTTCCGCCGACCTCTCGGCCACGGTCGCCGGCAAGCAGGAGGACGGCGCGGTCGAACTCGCCTTCGAGGCCAGCGGCGCCGACTTTCTGGCGGCCCTCGAGGAGAGCGGTTTGGTGCCGCTGCCGCCCTACATCAGGGGCGGCGTGGCGGATGCGCGCGACCGGGCCGACTACCAGACCATGTTCGCGCGCCTCGACGGTTCGGTTGCCGCACCGACCGCCGCACTGCACTTCACGCCGACGCTGATGCAGGCGCTTGGCGAAGCCGGCATCGGCATCGCGACGGTCACCCTGCATGTCGGCGCCGGCACGTTCCAGCCGGTGCGGGTCGACGACACCGATGCGCACACGATGCATGCGGAATGGGGCGAAATATCCTCGGAAACCGCCGCCGCGATCGCCGAGACGCGACGACGAGGTGACAAAGTTGTGACGGTCGGCACGACCGCGCTGCGTCTGCTAGAGACGGTGGCTCGCGATCATGATGGCGCGGTGAAGGCGTGGCGCGGCGAAACCGATATTTTCATCACACCGGGGTTCAGCTTCCGTGTCGCCGACATGCTGCTGACCAACTTCCATCTGCCCCGATCGACGCTGTTCATGCTGGTTTCCGCCTTCGCCGGCCTCGAGCGCATGCAGGCCGCCTACAGGCACGCGGTCGCAAGCCGTTATCGCTTCTATTCCTACGGCGATTGTTGTTTGTTGCGCCGATGAGTCTGACGTTCGAGCTCCTGGGGAAAGACGGCACCGCGCGCCGCGGCCGGCTGCAGACCGCGCATGGCACGGTGGAGACGCCGGCCTTCATGCCGGTCGGCACCGCGGGCACCGTGAAGGCGATGCTGCCGCAGTCGGTCGCCGAGACCGGCGCGCAGATCGTGCTCGGCAACACCTTCCACCTGATGCTGCGGCCCGGCGCGGAGCGAGTCGCGAACCTGGGCGGCCTGCACAAATTCATGAACTGGCCGGGCCCAATCCTCACCGATTCCGGCGGCTTCCAGGTGATGTCGCTGAAGGAGTTGCGCAAGCTCGACCCCGACGGCGTCACCTTCCGCTCGCCGATCGACGGCACCGAGCATCGGCTGACGCCCGAAAAATCGATCGAGATCCAGCACCAGCTCGACGCCGACATCACCATGTCGTTCGACGAATGCACGACCTGGCCGGTGTCGGAGGAGGACGCCGCCAAGTCGATGCGGCTTTCCATGAAATGGGCCGCGCGCGGCAAGCAGGCCTTCAGGGAGCGACCCGGCTACGGCCTGTTCGGCATCGTCCAGGGCAGCGTCTTCCCGGCCCTGCGGGCGGAAAGCGTGAAGGCCCTGACCGACATCGGCTTCGACGGCTATGCGGTCGGCGGTCTGGCGGTCGGCGAGGGCCAGGACGCGATGTTCGCCACGCTCGATGGCACCCTGCCGCTGCTGCCGCAGGACCGGCCGCGCTACCTGATGGGCGTCGGCCGGCCGGCCGACATCGTCGGCGCCGTCCGGCGCGGCATCGACATGTTCGACTGCGTGATGCCAACCCGCGCCGGCCGCACGGCGCAGGCCTTCACGCGGCGTGGCGAGCTGAACCTGCGCAATGCACGGCATCGCGACGATCCGCGGCCGATCGACGAAAAATGCGGCTGCCCCGCTTGTCGCGACCACAGCCGCGCCTATCTTCACCACCTGATCCGCAGCGACGAGATCCTCGGGCTGATGCTGCTGACCTGGCACAACCTTCATTACTACCAGGACATCATGCGCGGCCTGCGCGGCGCCATCGAGGCCGGCACGCTCGGTCCGTGGATTGCCGCATTCGAGAGCGAACAAGCGTCGGGTGACATTCCACCCCTGTAATGGAGGCGAGTACGTGCCGAACGAGGCCTTGATCGTGGTCGACATGCAGAACGACTTCTGCGAGGGCGGGGCCCTGGCGGTGCCGGGCGGCAATGCCATCGTGCCGCTGGTCAACCGCCTGATCGGCCGCCACGAGCATGTCGTGCTGACCCAGGACTGGCATCCGGCGGGCCACGCCTCGTTCGCAAGCTCCTGGAAGGACGCCGAGCCGTTCAGCACCGTAAAGTTCTCCTACGGCCCGCAGACTCTGTGGCCGGCCCATTGCGTGCAGGGCACTCCGGGCGCGGAGTTCCACCCCGAGCTCGACACCGCCAAGGCCCAGCTCGTGCTGCGCAAGGGCTATCACCAGGGCATCGATTCCTACTCGGCGTTCCGCGAGAACGACCGCATGACCCGCACCGGCCTCGACGGCTACCTGAAGGCGCGCGGCTTCACGCGCCTGGTGTTCTGCGGACTGGCGCTCGACTATTGCGTCGCGTGGTCGGCGATCGACGCGCGCCAGGCCGGCTTCGACGTCGCCGTCGTCCAGGAGGCGACCTCCGCCATCGATCTCGACGGCAGCAAGAGGCGCATGCTGGCCGAGATGCGCCAGGCGGGAATCAATCTCAACGCAGTCGCCTGATGCCCCGTGAGGCGGAGTCGCAGGCGGGCCTTGACATTTATTGCGATAATCGCCACAATGCGACGATGATCGTCGACTCACCTGCGCTTCGACCGAAAGCCACTTTCACAGCTGACATGGCAGTTTTCTGGAGTTTCTAGAAATTCTAGAACGCAAACCAGTCATTGCCATAAAAGCACGATAGATCAGCCACTTGGGCGGCGAAAGTCAGCGTTTCTAGAATCGACGCGTTTTTATGGAGTGCGTTGGGGACCCGGACCCATTGAGCGCGGGGGCCATCGGAGACGCCGGTTCTGGACCGGATGGATGATGGCAACCGGTGCCGCGTTGGTAGCACCATGAGAGGGGTGTCTCCGCCCGTGTCCCGTTAGATTCCCGTCAGTCTGAAGGGAACCTCCGGCAACCAAACTACATCTTGTGCTTGCGAGCGCGGCTAGACCCGCTCGAGCGCCAGCGCGATGCCCTGGCCGACGCCGATGCACATGGTGCAGAGCGCGCGCTTGCCGCCGGTGGCCTCGAGCTGGTTCAGCGCGGTGATCATCAGCCGGCCGCCCGAGGCGCCGAGCGGATGGCCGAGCGCGATCGCGCCGCCGTTGGGGTTCACGTTCTCGGCGTCGTCGGCCAGGCCGAGCTGGCGCAGCACGGCAAGCGCCTGGGCGGCGAACGCCTCATTGAGCTCGATCGTGTCGAAATCCCTGATCGTCATGCCGAGCTTGGCGAGCAGCTTCTGCGTCGCCGGCACCGGGCCGATGCCCATCACGCGCGGCGGCACGCCGGCCGACACCGCGCCGAGGATGCGCGCGCGCGGCGTCAGGCCGTTCGCCTTCGCGGCGGCTTCGGACGCGATGATCATGGCGCAGGCGCCGTCGTTGAGGCCCGACGAGTTGCCGGCCGTCACCGAACCGCCCTCGCGGAACGCCGCCGGCAGCTTGCTCAGCGTCTCCATCGTGGTGTCGCCGCGCGGATGTTCGTCCTTGCCGACGACCTGCTCGGCCTTGCGGGTCTTGATCGTCACCGCGACGATCTCCTTGTCGAAGAAGCCGCGGTCCTGCGCTGCCTTGCAACGGCGCTGGCTGCGATAGGCAAAGGCGTCCTGATCGGTGCGGCTGATCTGGTGCTCGGTGGCGACGTTCTCGGCGGTCTGGCCCATCGGGTCGACACCGTAAGCGGATTTCATCTTGGGGTTCACGAAGCGCCAGCCCAGCACCGTGTCCTCGAGCTTCATCGAGCGGTCGAATGCGCCCTCGGGCTTGCCCATGACGTAGGGCGAGCGGGTCATGCCCTCGACGCCGCCGGCAATCATGATGTCGGCCTCGCCGAGCTTGACCGCGCGAGCAGCATGGCCCGCGGCCTCGAGACCCGAGCCGCACAGGCGGTTGACGGTGGCGCCCGCCACCTCGACCGGCAGGCCGGCCAGCAGGCCCGCCATGCGCGCGACGTTGCGGTTGTCCTCGCCCGCCTGGTTGACGCAGCCGTAGATCACGTCGTCGACCGAGCCCCAGTCGACATTGGCGTTGCGCTGCATCAGCGCCTTGATCGGGTGGGCGGCAAGGTCGTCGACCCGCATCGCGCTCAGGCCGCCGTTGTATCGGCCGACAGGGGTGCGAATGGCATCGCAAATGAAGGCTTGGGTCATCTTGGGCAACTCCCGGAACTTCGCTCTTGCCCGGTTAGCACCGCCCGGCGTGACTTGCCAATGGCTCACCCGATGTTCCTGGGGCAGAGGGGCCATGCGGGACCTACCCCGGCTGGCGGACTACTGCGTACTGGGCGTAGCCGCGGAACGGACGTTCCAGCCGGAACGGCAATCCCAGCCGCTTCAGTTCATGCTCCAGGTCGTCGCGCGGCTGGACATGGAATTGCCGCAGCCAGCCGCGCAGCAAAATCCGGAAGGTGGTCGGCAGCCGCTCCTGGCGGCCGAAGTCGACGATGTGCAGTTCGCCGCCCGGCGCCAGCCAGCGCCCGGCCGTGGCCAGCACCGCCGGCCAGGCCGGGATCATCGACAGGCTGTAGGAGACGAAGATGCGCGCGAATCTCGGCACCCCGAACAGCAGGGCCGGGTCGAAGCGCGTGGCATCGGCCTGGGCGAGCTGGATGTGCGCGGTCAGACCCTCGCGAACGACCGCCTTGCGCGCCGTCTCGAGCATCTCGAGCGAGATGTCGATGCCGTAGAACTCGACCTCCGGATAGCGTCGCGCCGCCCGGATCAGGTTGCGCGCCGTGCCGCAGCCGATCTCCAGCACCCGCGACCCCGACGCCGGCCGCAGCCCGTCGATCAGCCGGTCGCGGCCCAGCAGGTAGTGCTTGCGGGTCAGGTCGTAGATGTGGCGCTGGCGGCGGTAGAGGCGGTCCATCAGCGGCGCGGCCGCCAGGGTCCCCGGAACCGCGTCGCTCATCGCCTAGTCCTCACGGACATAGAGATGGAAGCCGCCGTAGATCGCCGAACGGTCGCGGTCGGTGAAGGCGCGCGACGCCGCCTCCTCGTAGCGCCACCGCGCCAGCAGGTCGGGGGCCAACCGGCCGGGCAGGAGCGAAGGTTCGGCCGCGGTGCGGAAGATCACGCGCGCGCCCGGGCGAGCGGTACGGGTGACCTGCCGCCACAGCGCGTTGAGCTGCAGATCGGTCATCCAGTCCTGCGCGTCGAGCAGTACGTAGCGATCGTGGGAGGACGACGGCGACGCCGCGAGATGGTCGGTGATCGAACCGAGGCGCACGTCGACCCGATCGACCCGCGTGCGCACCAGGTCGAACCGCTCGCGGCGCAGATAGGGCGGCAACGGCGCCTCATCGCGCCCATAGCCGCGGCCGAAGGCCTGCCACGTGAAATAGTTGTCGGTCAGGCTGAAGCCGCAGGCCAGGCGCTCGACCCGCTCGCGCAGCACCGCCCCCATGCTGCGGCCGCCGGCCAGCGCCTCGTACTGCGCCGGCGGGATGCCGAGCCCGTAGAGCGACAGCCTGCTGTCGGTCGCCCAGCGCACCACCGGCTTGTCGAACAGCGGCGACAAAGCCTCCTCGAAGAAGCGGCGCTGGTCGGCAAGGCTCTCGGCCTTCAGCAGATCGCGCGGCCGCACGCCGTGCAGGCGCGCCACGACATGGGCGAGGCCGATGAACCGGCCGAGCACGCCATGCCTGTAGGCGTTGCGAGCGAAGATGGAGATGCGGCGCCGGCCCAGCCCATAGACCGTGCGGCCCTCCCAGTAGGCGCGGCTTGCGGCGTCGAGATGGGGCGCGATCAGCCGGTCGTAGGCGGCGACATTGGCCGGATCGTCGGCCTCGGCGAAGAAGCGATGATAGGCCTGCCACGACGGCAGTCGGCTGGCCGCCGCGAGCTTCAGGCGATTGAGCGCGACATGAGCGCGGCTGAGATCGACCGCGGTGATGCGGGCCGGATCGGCGGTCAGGTAGGAGAGCACGTTGCAGCCACCCGAGGCGATCGCCACGACGTGGCATTGCGGCGTCAGCTCCAGCGCCTCGAGGTCGATCTCCGGATCTTCCCAGATCTGGGCATAGACCAGGCCGTGGAACAGCCGCTCGAACAGGCGCTCCAGAAGCCCTTCGCGGCTCATCGCCCTGCTGCGGCGCACGGCTTGTCGGACGGGGAAATGACGCTCGGCCTGCGGATAGATCACGCCGGCTGCTCCGGACTAAACCCAACTCCATCCACAGTAAGCCGGTGGAATCACACTTTGATGACAGGCGGATTTGACCGTATATATGGTTAGGAAAGGTGACGCCATGGCACCCCAAGCCTTTGCCCTGTTCGACACGCCGATCGGCACCTGCGGCGTGGCGTGGAACAAGAACGGCATCGCCGGCATGCAATTGCCGGCGAAGGATGCCGACAGGACGCGCGCGCGCATCAGGAAGCGCTGGCCGAGCGCCGTCGAGGCCGCGCCGCCGCCCGGCGTGCAGCGCGCGATCGAGCGTGTACTGACCCTGCTCAAGGGCGAAAGGATCGACCTCACGGACATCCCGCTCGATCTCGGCGACGCACCGGAGTTCAACCGCAAGGTCTGGGACATCGCGCGCGCCGTGCCGCCGGGCCAGACGATCACCTACGGCGACATCGCCAAGCGCCTCGGCGTCGGGCCGGAGCGGGCACGCGACGTCGGCCAGGCGATGGGCAGCAATCCGGTGCCGATCATCGTGCCCTGCCATCGTGTGGTGGCGGCCAGTGGCAGGATGGGCGGCTTCTCGGCGCCCGGCGGCGTCGACACCAAGCGGCGCATGCTCGAGATCGAGGGCGCCGCGGTCGTCGGTGCGGGGCCCCTGTTCAGTGCCTGAGTTCGGCTTCGACCCCGGCTCGGCGGTGCGTCACCTGCGCGCCGCCGATCCGCAGCTCGCCGCGATCATCGACGCCACCGGCCCGTTCGCGATGGAGCTCAAGAAGTCGCGCAGCACCTTCGCGGCGCTGGCCGAGGCGATCGTCTACCAGCAGCTCTCCAACAAGGCCGCGGCCACCATCTTCGGCCGGCTCTGCGCGCTCTTTCCGCGCGGCCCCGCCGGCCTCGCTCCGGACAACCTGCAGGCACTGAGCGACCTGAAGATCCGCGGCTGCGGCATCTCGCGGCCGAAGCTGAAATCGCTGCGCGACCTCGCGCGCCGTGCCGCCGCCGGCGAGGTGCCCTCGCTCGCCGCCTCGCGGCGACTAGACGACGATGCGATCGTGGACAAGCTGGTCGCCATCCACGGCATCGGCCGCTGGAGCGCCGAGATGTTCCTGATGTTCCGCCTCGGCCGGCCCGACGTGTTGCCGGTCGACGACTACAGTCTGCGCAAGGCCTACGCCAAGGCGTTCAACAAGCGCAAGCTGCCGACCCAGGAGGGGCTGCGCAAAGCCGGCGAGAAGTGGCGGCCCTATCGCACGGTCGCGAGCTGGTACCTGTGGCGCGTCCTCGAGGCGCCCAAGGACTGAAACGAGCTCAGGCGTTGCGGCGCTGGCCGCGCAGCGTCGGCAGGCCGACCCCTACCGCATCGAAGCCGCCGTCGACGGCCAGCACCTGGCCGGTGACGTAGCTCGCCTGATCGTTGCACAGGAAGAAGATCGCGTTGGCGAGCTCGGCTTCCAGCCCGTAGCGATTGAGCGGGATGTGGTCGTGATAGTCGGCGCGGATCTCGGGCGTATGCACGGCCTTGGCCATCGCGGTGTCGACGGGACCCGGCGCCACGGCATTGACCCGGATGCCGTACTCGCCGAGTTCGGCCGCCTGCTGGCGGGTGAGATGGCCGAGTGCCGCCTTGCTGGTGCCGTAGGCCACCCTGAGCGTCGAGCCGCGCAGGCCGGAGATTGAGGCGATGTTGACGATCGCGCCGCCGCCCTGGTCGCGCATCAGCGGCGCCACCGCCTGCGTCATCAGGAACGGCCCGGTGAGATTGACCGCCATCACGCGGTTCCATTCCTCGAGGGTCACCTCGAGGATCGGCTTGAAGATCGCGATGCCGGCGTTGTTGACCAGCGCGTCGATGCGGCCGAAGCGCCCCTGCGTCTCGCGCACCGCGCTCCCGACGGCCCGCAGATCGGAGACATCGGCTTCCAGCGCCAGCGTGTCGTCGGGGCGGCCGATCTCCCGCACGGCATCGTTCAGCGTATCGCCCAGGATGTCGAGAAGCGCCACCTTCCAGCCGTCCTCGAGGAAGCGACGGGCGGTGGCGAGCCCGATGCCGCGCGCCGCGCCGGTCACGAGAGCGACTTTGTGCTGCAATCCCGACGACACGTGTATTCCCCCACTGCCAAATGCACTTTGGAGTCGAGACTAGCGCACCTGATGCCGCATCGCCTCCGGTTCGCCACGTTTCATGACATACTGCGCCGATGTCTTCGCCGTTCGCCGATGCCCTGCAAAGCACCCTGACCCGCCTGCGCGGCGCGTTTCGCGAGACCGCGCGCGGCGCGCGCGACGTGGTGGGCGCGCCGCTGCGGCCCGATCTCCCCGACGACGAGCTTCCCCGCCTCAGGGCGCGCATCGACGCCTGCCTCGAGGGCAAGGGCGGCGAGACCGCGCGCCGGGGCCGGGCGGCGGAACTGGGCCAGGCCTATCTCTCGCTGTCGTCGGCCGGCCGCAGGAAATTCCTGGTGATGCTGGCCCGCGACTACGGCCTCACCCGGGATGCCGCAGTTTCCGCAGTCGATCGCTGGCGCGGTTCCAAGGAGCCGGCGCGCGCCCTGGCACGCGAACTGGAGGCGCCGGCGGTACGGGTGATGCGCGAGTTCGTGGGCGTGCCGCAGGGCGTGAAATTCGTGGTCGACCTGCGGGCCGAGCTGCTGGCGCTGGGCCGGGCCGATGCCACCTGCCGGGCGCTGAGCGAGGATCTGCGCCCCCTGCTCGGGGCGTGGTTCGACGTCGCCTTCCTCGACCTGGTGCGCATCGACTGGCGCGCACCGGCGGCGCTCCTCGAAAAGCTGGTCGCCTACGAGGCGGTGCACGCCATCCGTTCGTGGCGTGACCTCAAGAACCGGCTCGACTCGGACCGCCGTTGCTTCGCTTTCTTCCATCCGCGCATGCCGGACGAGCCGCTGATTTTCGTCGAAGTGGCGCTGGTCGACGGTCTCGCCGGCAACGTGCAGCGCCTTCTCGACACCAGAGCCGAGACCAGCGACCCCAGGGCCGCCGACACGGCGATCTTCTATTCGATCTCGAACTGCCAGCAGGGCTTGGCCGGCATCAGCTTCGGCAACTTCCTGATCAAGCGCGTGGCCGAGCAGCTGGCGCGCGACCTGCCCAGCATCAAGAACTTCGCGACCCTCTCGCCGATTCCCGGCCTGCGCGCCCATATCGACGGCCGGCTCAGGAACGAGGGCGATGGCGCCCTCACCGCTTCCGAGATCGCTTCCCTGATGCCGGTGACCAGCGAGGCCCGGGGCGCCGCCGCGGTCGCCATGCTGCTGTCGCGGCCGAGCTGGTGGGAGGTGCCGGCGGTCGACAAGGCGCTGAAGCCGATCCTGACGCGGCTTGCGGCGAACTACCTGACCTCAGTTGACGACAGAGGCCGCGCGCTCGATCGCGTGGCCCACTTCCATCTCGGCAACGGCGCCATCGTCGAGCGGCTCAACTGGCAGGGCGACATGAGTGCCAACGGACTGAAGCAGTCCTACGGCATGATGGTGAACTACCGCTACAAGCTGTCCGACGTCGATGCCAATCACGAAGCCTACGCCGCCGGCAAGGCGGTCGCGAGCCGAGAGGTCCGCGCGCAGGCGAAGGGTTGACCCTTACTTGTTGAGGTAGTTGAGCTTCAGGCCGGGCCGCGGCCATTCGAAGCTCACCAGCTTGCCGGTCATCGAGAGCGTGGCGTAGGCGGTGCGCAAATCCTTGCCGCCGAAGCAGACATTGGTGACCATCGGGTCGGGCAGCTTGTACTGCGTGACGTTCTTGCCGTCGGGCGAGATGTCGGAGACCGCGCCGGTGATCAGCGTTGCGACGCAGATGTGTCCGGCGGAATCGACGGCGAGCGAATCGAACATCTGGTAGCCGCCGAGACCCGCGATCACGCGGCCCTTTTCGCCGCGATAGGGGCCGTTGGCATCCTTGATCGTGCCGGGCGACGAAAGTTCGAAGGCCCAGCAGCGCGCGGTCGGCGTCTCGACGACGTAGAGCCACTTCTCGTCGGGCGACAGGCCGCAGCCGTTCGGCCGCTCGAGCGGGAAAACCTTCTGCTCGATCTTCGAGCCGTCGGCCCGGGCGTAGTAGACCGCGCCGCGGTCGTTGTCGTACTCGCGTGTCTTGCCGAGATCGGTGAACCAGAAGCCGCCGGCATTGTCGAACACCAGGTCGTTCGGCCCGTTCAGCCTGCGGCCGTTGCAGCTGTCGTACAGCGTCTCGAACTTGCCGGTCTCGGGATCGACGACCTGGATCGAGCCACCCTTGTAGGAGTCCGGCTGCGTGCCGGGGAACAACCGGCCGTCGGGCCGCTTGATCCAGTTGAAGCCGCCGTTGTTGCAGACGTAGATCTTGCCGTTCGGACCGACCGCCGCACCGTTCGGGCCGCCGCCCAGCTTGGCGATGACGTGCTGCTTGCCGTCGGGCGTGACGCGGGTCAGCGTCTCGCGCGCAATCTCGACCAGGATCACCGAGCCATCGGGCATGGCAATCGGTCCCTCGGGGAATAGAAGACCTGAGGTGATCTCCTTGTGCGGCGTCGTCATGATCGTCTCCCCCTCTTCCTACTTGCCTTTGAAGTTCGCCTTGCGCTTGCCCAGGAAGGCCATAACGCCTTCCTTGAAATCCTCGCTCCGGCCGAGTTCACGCTGGCTGTCGCGCTCAAGGTCGAGCTGGGCCGAGAGATCGTTGCCGCTCGACTCGTTCAGCGCCGCCTTGATGCGCGACAGAGCAAGCGTCGGCCCCTCGGCCAGGCGACGTGCCGTCTCGGTGGCCTTGGTCATCAGCTCGACATCCTCGACGACATCCCAGATCAGGCCCCACTCCTTGGCCTGCTCGGCCTTGATCTGCGGCGCCAGCATGGCGAGCGCCCGCGCCCGCTGTTCGCCGACCAGCCGCGGCAGGAACCAGGTGCTGCCGCCGTCCGGCAGCAGGCCGATGCGGGCGAAGGCCTGCAGGAAAGAGGCCGACTTGCCCGCGATCGCGATGTCGGACGCCAGCGCGAAGCTCATGCCGACGCCCGCCGCCACGCCGTTCACCGCCGAGACCACCGGCTTCGGGATCGTGCGCATCAGCCGGATCACCGGATTGAAGTACTTGTCGAGCGCGGAGCCCGAATCGGCCGTGGCGCTCGCCTCGCGGTCTGGGTCGGCGAGGTCGGCGCCGGCGCAGAAACCGCGGCCCGCGCCGGTCAGCAGCACCGCGCGCACCGAGCCATCGGCCGCCAGTTCCTCCCAGCACTGCTTGAGCTCGGCGATCATCTTGCGCGACACGGCATTGAGCTTGTCCGGCGCATTCAGCGTGATGGTCGCGAGGCCATTATCCTTGGCCACGAGGATGGTGTTGTAGGTCATCGTCCTGCTTTCCCTGTCTCATCGTCCCGTGAAGTTGGCCGGCCGCTTGGCGAGGAAGGCCGCAACACCCTCCTTGAAATCGGCGCTGCGGCCGAGCGTGCGCTGGGCGTCGCGCTCGAGATCGAGTTGCTCGTCGAGCGTGTTGGTCGCTGCCGCGTTCATTGCCTGCTTGATCGCGGCATAGGAGAGCGTCGGACCGGCTGCCAGGCGGCGCGCCATCCTGGTCGCCTCGTCCATCAAGGCGGCATCGTCGACTACCTGCCACACCATGCCCATGCGGGCCGCTTCCTCGGCCGGCACGGACGTGCCCAGCATCGCGAGCGCACGGGCACGTGCATCGCCCACATTGTGCGGCAGGAAATAGGTGCCGCCGAGATCGGGGATCAGCGAGATTCGTACGAAGGCCTGGTCGAACCGCGCCGAGCGCGCGGCGATCAGGATGTCGCACGCGAGCGCCAGATTGGCGCCGCCGCCCGCGGCCACGCCGTTGATCGCCCCGACGATCGGCTTGGGCAGCGCCCGCATGGCGCGGATCATGGGATTGAACAGCCTGTCCATGTTGACACCCAGATCGGGCGCCGTTGGCGCCTTCGAATCGATCGTGCCGCCTCCCGCGAGATCGGCTCCGGCGCAGAAGCCGCGGCCGGCGCCGGTCAGCAGCACCGCGCGAATCGCGGGATCGTCGTTGGCCCGGGCGAGTTCGCGGATCATCGCCTCGATCAGCGCGTTGTTCATCGCGTTGAGCCTCGGAGGGCGATTGAGGGTCAGGGTGAGGACGCCATCGTCGAGGACGGCAAGCACGGGCGTTTCTTCCATCGCGGCCGAGACTGGCACGGCGGCCCCCATTGCGCCAACAAACCCGCGCCAACCGGTCGCGTCGCATCGCGGCACGGCTGGCCCTATGCGGACATGCAGATGGCCAAGATCCTGATCCTGGTCGGCACCGAGTCGGGCAACGCTCAGATGGTCGCCGACGCGCTGAAGCCGGTGCTGCAGGCGGGTGGCCATGCCGTCGACGTCAGCGACAGGGCAACGACGCCGGCCGACCTCGAAAGCCACGACACGTTCCTGGTGGTCTGCGCCACCCACGGCTCGGGCGATATCCCGACCAATATCCTGCCGCTGGCGGAGAGCCTGGATCGCGACAGGCCCGACCTTTCGCGCCATCGCTACGGTGTCATCGCGCTCGGCGACATGACCTACCAGGACACGTTCTGCGGCGGTGGCAGGCAGCTCGACAAGGCCTTCGCGGCTCGCGGGGCGAAGAAGATCGGCGATCGCCTGGAAATCGACGCCTCGACCCAGCCGCTGCCCGACGAGGAGGCGCTGGGCTGGATCGAGGGCTGGAAAACCCTAGTCTAGCCCATCTCGGGCAAGGTGAAGACCTCGACCGGCTCGGGCACGCCGCGCAGGCGATGCTTGCCCATCGACTTCATCGCCACGGTGCTGGCGGCGTTGAATTCGGCGGAAGCCAGCACCGGCACGCCGAGCGCCTTGGTCAGCCCCTCCAGCCGCGACGCGCGGTTCACCGCGGGCCCGATGACGGTGAAGTCTAGCCGGTCCTCGGTGCCGATATTGCCGAAGGTCACCGGCCCGACATGCAGGCCGATGCCGAAGCGCACGGGATCGTGGCCAGCCGCGGCGCGCGCCTCGTTGGCCGCCGAGATGTCGTCGATCAGCCGGCGCGCGGCGGAGAGCGCGTTGTTGGTGACTTGCGGCAGGAACAGCGCATCCTCGGCCGGGAAATAGGCCATCACGCCGTCGCCGATGAACTTCAGGATCTCGCCGCCATGCGTCTTGAGCGCATCGCCCACGAGCTGCAGGTAGTTGTTCAGCAATTCGAGCAGATCGTCCGCCGCCATCCGTTCGTTCAACCCGGTGAAGTCCCGCAAATCGGAGAACCACAACACGGCGTTGATCTGTTGGCCGTCGCCGCGCTTGATCCGGCCGTTCAGGATCTGCTCGCCGACGATGCGGCCGAGATAGGTGTCCATCAGGGTCGTGGAGAGCTGGTGATTGATGCGCGCCTCGACGATCGGCGCGAGGTGATCGATCAGCCGGTGGAACTTGGCGATGTCGGCGTCGGTGAACCCCTCCGGCCGCTCGGTCATGAAGGTGAGCGCTGCAGGACGGCCCTGTGCCACCTTCATCGGCGTCGCGTAATAGTCGGTGCCGCCCGATGCGCGCAGTTCGTGCAGCACCGAGTGATTGCCAGGCGTCAGCCGGTCGAGCCGGTAGCGGACCGGACGTCCGCTGAGCGCCAGTTCCTGGATCGGGCTGCCGATATATTCCGACGACTGCTCGATGCCGTGCGGGCGCGCGGCCTGCACGATCGGCTGGCCGCGCCGCCATTGCAGGCCCATCGTGCGCCACTGCGGATGGATCGCCTGCAGGCCGATCGTGAAACGCGACAGCGGCGCGCCCGCCGCCACCAGGCGTTCCGTCAGCTGCTCGACCAACCGCGAGCCGTCGGCGATCAGGCGGCCTTCGCGCACCAGCCAGTCGACGACCGGCTCGACGCTCCAGTTCGCCAGAACCGGCGGGCTCGTGTCAGGCACCGCTCACCACCGCCGCGACCTCCTCGCCGGAGGTGCGGAAGACCTTGCTCGCCGAGACGTCGGCGATCTTGTCGATGTTCTCCATCACGTCCTCGATGGTCGGCGCGCGGCCCTCGACGCGGTGCCCCGCCGCCTCGCGATACTCGATGCGCGCGAAGTTGCCTGAGCCGGCGCTCCAGATCTCGCCAGTGCGCTGGCACTGCTCGCTGCAGAGATAGGCGACCATGGGCGAGACAAACTCCGGCCGCAGCTTGTTCAGCACCTCGGGCGTCATCAGGCTCTCGGTCATGCGCGTGGCCGCGATCGGCGCCAGCGCGTTCACCATGATGTTGTACTTCTGTCCTTCCAGGCGGACGGCATTCATGAAGCCCACCACCGCGAGCTTGGCGCCGCCGTAGTTCGACTGGCCGAAATTGCCGTAGATGCCGGAGTTCGACGAAGTCACGACGACGCGTCCATAGGCCTTGTTGCGCATGATCGGCCAGGCGGCGTGCGTGACGTAGGCGGTGCCGAGGAAATGCACCTTCACCACGAACTCGAAATCCTCGACCGTCATGTTGTGAAAGGTCTTGTCGCGCAGGACACCGGCATTGTTCACGACGATGTCGACCGTGCCGTAGGAATCCACCGCGGTCTTGACGATGTTGGCCGCGGCCCTGGCGTCGGCGACCGAGTCGTAGTTGGCGACCGCCTGGCCGCCGGCTGCCTTGATCTCGTCTACCACCTTGTCGGCCGCGGCGTGGCCGCCACCACCCTTGGCGTCAACTCGGCCGTCGACCGCGCCGCCCGGATCGTTGACCACCACCTTGGCGCCGCGGCTGGCCAGCAGCAGCGCATGCGCGCGGCCCAGTCCATTGCCCGCGCCGGTGACGATGGCGACGCGATTGTCGAAGCGAATAGTCATGTCTTCTTGTTCCTTCCGTTCAGACCTTTTGCAGGATGACCACCGAGGCCACCGCCTCTTCCATGCCGATCACGCCGCCGCCGTTCTCGGCCAGCGCAATTTCCGCACCCTTGACCTGGCGCGCGCCGGCCTCGCCACGCAACTGCGTCGCGAGTTCGGCCAGCATCGACAGGCCCGTGGCGCCGACGGGATGGCCCTTGGAGACCAGGCCGCCCGAGGTGTTGACCGGCAGCTTGCCGCCGGGTCCGGTCGCGCCCGAGGCGATGAACTTGCCGCCCTCGCCCTCGGGACAGAAGCGCAGCATCTCGCACTGGTAGATTTCGCAGAAGCTGGTGGCGTCGTGCACTTCGGCGACATCGATGTCGTCGGGACCCAGCCCCGCCATCTTGTAGGCCTTGTCGGACGCGGCCCGCGTAAGCCCGGGCTCGTCGAGCTTGCGGTACTTGCCGCCGGAGAAGCCCACACCCGCGATCTTCACCGCGCGCTCCTTCACCGAGGCCGGAAGCTTCTCGAGATATTCCTTCGAGCAGAGCAGTGCAGCCGCCGCCCCGTCTCCAATCGGCGCGCACATCGCGCGGGTCAGCGGATAGGACACCGGACGATCCTCCAGCACCGATTGCGTCGTCATCTGGAAGCGGTACTGGGCTTTCTCGTTCAAGGCGCCATAGTTGTGGTTCTTGGCCGCCCCCGCCGCGATCTGCTCCTGCGTCGTGCCGTACTTCCACATGTGCCACTTCGCCTGCATGGCGTAGGTGTCCATGAAGATGGTGCGGTCGGCGCCGGGTTCGAACTTCGAGCCGACCATTTCGCCGACGCGGTTCATTTCTTCGATCAGCCTGTCGTGCTGGCTGGTGATGTAGCCCTGATTGAACAGGCCCGCCGTGCGCTCCGGCGCGTCCGGACTGAAGAGCTTCTCGATGCCGATGCAGAAGGAGAGCTCGTGCGTGCCGGCCAGCACGTCCTTCCAGGCGCCCATGAACGCCGTCGACGCCGTCGCGCAGGCATTCTCGACGTTGAACATCGGGACGCGCTCGGGGAACAGGCCCTCCTCGACCAGCGGCTGGAACAGCGCCTGGCCGCGGATCGAGTTCTGGCCCCAGAAGCCCATGCCGCAATTGCCCAGCCAGCCCGACTCGATGTCGGCGCCGGTCTTCATGCCGGCGTCCTTGAGCGCGCCCATGTAGGCCTCGCGCGCGAGATCGCCGAAGCTCATGCCCGGATGCTTCTTGAAAGCGGTGGTGTAGGCGCCAATTACATAGACATCGCGCATGTTTTTCTCTCGGTTGGCTTTGCCGGCATTTGAGCGTATCCAACCGGCCTAGGCTAGGAGAACCCGATATGGCCGTTGCGGCCCCGCAGGCAAGAGCCCCGAACGTCGATGTCACGATCGCCGAGCTGAAGAAGCTGTTCGGCGACCGGGTGAGCACCGCGCACGCCGTGCGCGAGCAGCACGGCAAGGACATCTCCTTTCACGACGCACACCTGCCCGACGCCGTGGTCTTTGCGGAATCCGCCGAGGAAGTGCAGCAAATCGTGCAGCTCTGCGCCAAGCACAAGACACCGATCATCGCCTTCGGCACCGGCACCTCGCTGGAGGGCCACATCTCGGCGCCCAACGGCGGCATCTCGCTCGATGTCAGCCGCATGAACAAGGTGCTGGCGGTCAACGAGGCCGACCTCGACGTGGTCGTGCAGCCCGGCGTCACCCGCAAGCAGCTCAACGAATACATCCGCGCCACCGGACTCTTCTTTCCGATCGATCCCGGCGCCGACGCCTCGATCGGCGGCATGACCAGCACGCGCGCCTCGGGGACCAACGCGGTGCGCTACGGCACCATGCGCGAGAACGTGCTGTCGCTGCAGGTCGTGACGCCGGACGGACGGCTGATGCGGCTCGGACGCCGCTCGCGCAAGTCGAGCGCGGGCTACGACCTGGTGAAGCTGTTCGTGGGCTCGGAAGGCACGCTCGGCATCATCACCGAGATCACGTTGCGCCTCTACGGCATCCCCGAATCCATGGTCTCGGCGACCTGCGCATTCGAATCGCTCGAAGGCGCGGTCAACACCGTGATCCAGACCATCCAGTCGGGCATCCCGGTGGCGCGCATCGAGCTGATGGACACCTATACGGTCGACACCGTGAACAGGTATTCCAAGCTCTCGCTGCCGAACAAGAACCTGCTGCTGCTCGAATTCCACGGCACCGAAGCCGGCACCCGGGAGCAGGCCGAGATGGTGCAGGCGATCGCGGGCGAGAACGGCGGCGGCGACTTTGCCTGGACCAGCCAGGCCGAGGAGCGCAGCAAGATGTGGCAGGCACGCCATGACGCGGCGTGGGCCGCCAAGGCCGCCAAACCCGGCTGGGGTATGTGGGCGACCGACGTGTGCGTGCCCATCTCGCGGCTCGCCGAATGCATCCTCGAGACCCAGAAGGACATCGTCGCCAACGGCCTCTACGCGCCGATCGTGGGCCATGTCGGCGACGGCAACTTCCATCTCACCATGATGGTAGATCCCGACGACCCGACTTACCTGCCGAAGGCCGAGGCGCTGAACGACCGCATGGTGGCGCGCGCCCTGTCGCTCGGTGGCACCTGTACCGGCGAGCACGGCGTCGGCATCGGCAAGATCAAGTTCCTGTACGAGGAGCACGGCGAGGCGATGTCGCTGATGCGCTCGATCAAGAAGGCGCTCGACCCGGACAACATCATGAATCCCGGCAAGATCATCGGGCCGATCAACTAGGCCCGACCGGACAAACAAAAAAGGGCCGGCATCTGCCGGCCCTTTGTCTTTGCGGCGAAGACTGCGCTTACGAAAGCGCCGCCTGCACCATGATCTCGACCTTGAGCGCGGGGTTGGCGAGCTTGGCCTCGACCGTGGCGCGCGCCGGCGTGTTGCCCGGCGAGACCCACGCATCCCACACCTCGTTCATCTGGCTCCAGGTGCCGATATCGGTCAGCCAGATGTTGGCCGACAGGATCTTCGACTTGTCGGTGCCGGCGTCCTTCAGGAACTTGTCGATCTTGTCGAGGATCTGCTTGGTCTGGCCCTTCACGTCGGCCTTGGTGTCGTCGGCGGTAAGGCCGGCAAGATAGACCGTGTTGCCATGGACCACGGCGCTCGACATGCGCGGGCCGGCGTTGATTCGCTTGATGCTCATGCTTTCTCTCCCTCTCGGAACTCGTAGAGCGGCCGGGACCTTAGCAGACTAGATCGCCGCCACGACCATGATTTCTATTTTCATGGCAGGGTCGCTCAGCTTGGCCTGGATGGTGGCCCGCGCCGGCGTCTGGCCGGGCACGACCCAGGCATCCCACGTCTCGTTCATCGCCGCGAAATCGCCGATGTCGGCGAGCCAGATCACCGCCGACAGGATCCTGGTCTTGTCGCTGCCGCCCTTGGCCAGCAGCGAATCGATCTCGGCCAGCACCTGCAGGGTTTGGCCTGCGATATCCTGCGACAGGTCTTCCGGGATCATGCCCGAGCAATGGATGCGATTGCCTAAGACGGAGGCCTCGCTGAGGCGCGGGCCGGGATCGATTCTGCTGAGGTCGGTCATGCGTCAACCGTAGAGCAGATTTTGGCGGTTCGCGATAAGGTGCGGCACGGGAGGAACGATCGAAATGACCGATGAAGAGGCCGGTCGCGTCCGCGACTTCGTGGGCTATGGGCGCAATCCGCCCGATCCGAAATGGCCGGGTGGCGCGCACGTCGCCGTGAACTTCGTCATCAACTACGAGGAAGGCGGCGAACTTTCCGTGCCGGACGGCGCGCCCGCCTCCGAGACGGGTCTGACCGAGGGCTCGACGGCCGGCGTCAAGGGACGCGACCTCGGCGCCGAGAGCATGTTCGAGTACGGCAGCCGTGCCGGCTTCTGGCGGCTTCACCGCATGTTCACCAAACGAAAGCTGCCCTGCACGGTGTTCGCCATCGCCCGCGCGCTGGAGCGCAATCCCGAGGCCTGCGCTGCCATGCGCGAGGGCGGCTGGGACGTCGCGGGCCACGGCTACAAGTGGGAGATCCATGGCAACATGGCGCTCGACTACGAGCGCGAGCAGATCAGGCTGGCGACCGAGAGCATCGCCAGGACGATCGGCGAGCGGCCCGCCGGCTGGTACAGCCGCTATGCCCCCTCGATGCACACGCGCAACCTGCTGCTCGACAACGGCTACGAATACGACAGCGACACCTATGACGACGAGCTGCCCTACTGGCTGAAGGTCGGCAAGCGGCAGCAACTGATCGTGCCCTACTCCGTCGTACACAACGACGTCCGCTTCGCCCGCCAGGGCATGACGAGCGGCGACGAGTACGAGACCTACATCAAGAACGCCGTTCAGTGCGTGCTCGAGGAGGACCCGCCACGCATGCTGAGCTTCGGCCTGCACAATCGCATCATCGCCCATCCCGGCCGGGCGCTGGGTCTCGCCCGCGTCCTGGATTGGCTCGCCAACCAGCCGCGCGTCTGGGTCACGCGCCGCGTCGACATCGCCCGTCACTGGAAGAAAGTTCACCCCGCCAAATGACCACCGAGATTCGCCCCCAGGACATCAAGCGCCCGCTCGACGGCATGCTCGTCCTCGACATGGGGCAGATCTACAACGGCCCCTACGCCGGACTGCAGCTCTCGTTCATGGGCGCGCGCGTGATCAAGATCGAGCCGCCGGAAGGCGACGTGCTGCGCCGCCGCAAGCGGGAGGCCGAGCCCTATCCGCTGGTCATGCTGAACTCCAACAAGGAGTCGGTGGTCCTCGACCTCAAGCAGCCGCGCGCCCGGGAGATCTTTCTGGCGCTGGTCGCCAAGGCCGACGTGCTGATCGAGAATTTCGCCGCTGGCGTCATGGAGCGCCTCGGCCTCGGCTACGACGTGCTGAGCAAGCTCAACCCGCGCCTGGTCTATGGCGGGAGCTCGGGCTTCGGCCTCGACGGCCCCTATCGCGATCTCGCCGCCATGGATGTCACCATCCAGGCGATGAGCGGCATCACCAACGCCACCGGCGACGCCGAGGGTCCGCCGACCAAAGCCGGCGCCGCGGTGTGCGACTTCCTGGCCGGCATCCATCTCTGCGCCGGCATCCTGGGCGCGCTGGTCCAACGCGAGCGGACCGGCAAGGGCCAGCGGGTCGAGATCGCCATGCACGAGGCCGCGGTGATTTCGCTCGCCTCGGCGCTGGGCGCGGTGATGGACGGCGACCAGAACGTGCCCGACCGCACCGGCAACCGGCATCCGGCCCTCGCCATGGCGCCTTACAACACCTATCGCTGCAGCGACGGCTACGTCGCGATCTTCACCGCCGCCGAGCGACACTGGCAATCGATGTGCACGATGCTCGGGCGCAAGGACCTGGCCGAGCACCCCGAGTTCTCGAGTACGATCGGCCGGGCCAAGCGCATGGCCGAAGTCGACGACCTGGTCGGCGCCTGGACGATCACCCGCACCAAGGACCAGGTGCTGAAGGAACTCAACGAGGCGCATGTGCCCTGCGCGCCGGTCAAGACCGCGCGCGAAGTCGCGACCGATCCCCATCTCGAGACACGCGGCTTCTGGGTCGATGTCGAGCATCCGCGCCGTGGCAAGACACGCGTGCCGATCTCGCCGATTCGCCTGCATACCGGCGGCAAGTCGGAGATTCGCCGTCCCGCCCCGACCTTGGGCCAGGACACCGACGCCGTGCTCGGCGAACTGCTGGGGCTGAAAGCCGACGAACTCGCCAAACTGCACGAGGCGGGCGTCACCGTGCCCGTGACCGAACGCAAGAAAGCCTAGGGAGAAAGTCCGATGCCGATCATCGACAGCCAGGTCCACGCCTACGAGGCGAACACGCCCAAGCGGCCCTGGGCCACGGTTCCCAACTGGCCCCCGCACGTCACCGGCGACGAGATGGTCGCAGCGATGGACCAGGTCGGAGTAGACGGCGCGATCTTCATCTCGTCCTTCTCGATGTACCGCTATGACGGCAGCTATGCGGAAGAGGTTGCGCGCCAGCACCCCGGCCGCATGGCGATCGTCAAGCCGGTGGACCCGGACGACAAGAATGTCGCCGACGTGATCGCGAAGTGGAAGAAGACGCAAGGTGCCGTCGGCATCCGCATCTTCCTGCGCGAGGAAGAGAAGCGCGCCGCCGACCATCCCGGCCTCGACCGCATCTGCAAGGCCGCGGTGGAGTACGATCTGCCCCTCAACTTCCTGTTCTGGGGCCGGGTCGACGACGGCATGAAGATCATCGACCGTCATCCCAACACGCGTTTCATCGTCGATCATCTCGGGCTTCTGCAGCCGCGCGTCCCGCCGGCACCTGCTGAACCCTGGGCCGACCTGCCCAAGATCGTGGAACTCGCCAAGCGCCCGAACGCCGTGATCAAGGTCAGCGGCGCCTGCACGCTGTCCAAGCAGCCTTATCCGTTCCCCGACATCTGGGATCCGCTGCAGCGCGTGTTCGATGCCTGGGGCTTCGAGCGCTGCCTGTGGGGCACCGACTGGACCCGCGCCTTCGCGGTCGTCAACTACGAGCAGGCGGTCAAGCCGTTCCTCGAGACCAAGCGGCTGAGCGAGTCGGAACGCGCGATGCTTATGGGCGGCGCGTGCGCCAAGGCCTACGGCTGGTCGCCCAAGCGCTAGGCGGCCTTCCGGTCGATCGCGAAGAGATGCAGCGACGCCTCATGGCCTGAGATCGGCTGCATGCCGAGATCGCGCATGCGGGCCTTCAGGCCGGCCGGCAGCGGCTTGAAGCGCTCGGCGGCCTCGATGGTGTCGCGGCTCAGCACGATGCCGGTGCCGAAGGGCCGGGTCATGCCCTCCAGGCGGCTGGCGACGTTCACCGTCGCGCCGAGCGTGGTGAATTCCAGCCGGTCGGCGATGCCGACATTGCCCTGCACCACCCTGCCGTAATGCAGGCCGATGCCGACCCTGGTCGACATCAGCCCGCGCTGGGAGCGGTCGGCGCTCCAGGCATCCATCGTGTCGAGGATCACCGTCGCGCACAGGATCGAATCGTAGGCGTCGGCCGGAGTCTCTTCCGGAGCGCCGAACACCGCCATGATGCCGTCGCCCAGGAACTTGTCGATCGAGCCGCCGTGCCGGAACACGATCGGCACGACGCGCTCGTGATAGGCGCGCACCGCGTTGATCACCCGCTCCGGCGCCACGCCTTCCATGCGCCGGCTCGAGCCGATCACGTCGACGAACAGCACGGCCGCGTCGTGCACCTCGCCCTTGCCCGGCGCGCCGGCATTCTCCGCGAGACGGGCGGCGACCTCGGGCGAGAAGTACCGGCCGAGATTGCGGGTACGTGCCTCGGCCTGCACCGCGCGCTCGACGTGACGGCGGGCCCGCCAGATGGCGCCGGCGATCAGCCCCGTGGTGACGGCCAGCAGCACCAGCTGATTGGCCATGAACACCCAGGGCTCGACGCCCTGCATCACCGTCATCTGGCGCAGCAGGTCGTAGGCGTTGGCCGCGGCAAGACCCTGAAAGGAATCGATCTTCTCGGCCGCGTACATCACGTAGGCGAAGGAGGCCAGCTGTCCCAATACGGCCGCGATGCCGGCGACCAGCACGATGACCACCGAGAAGGTGAGAGCGCTGCTCGCGACATAGGCCACCAGATAAAGGAAGGCCGACCGGCGCATCCAACTCTGCAGCGCCCATTCGTAGCCGTCCTTCTCGGGCATATGGCTCGCCGCCACCACGATCGCCACGTCGAGCACGGCGCAGATTCCCTGGATCAGCAGCGCATGACGGCTGTTGCGGCCGGCATAGGCGATCCAACCGACCAGCATGAACAGCGCCGCCGCCGCCATCAGCATCGGCAGGCGGCCGGCCGTCGAGGAGACCAGGACCCAGAGGACGACGACGCCGAGCGCGATGGTGCGCGCCTTGAAGGCGAAGGCGAAGCCGTTGAGTTCTTCCTGGCGCAGCCGGTCCCGCCAGGCCTCCTGTACGGGAGCGTGGTCTGCCATGGCTGTCAGGCGCGCTCGCGGATATCGGAGAACTTTATCTTCGGGCTCTTCTCGGCGATGTAGCCCAGCTCCCACGCATTGCGCGCCAGGAAAACCGGCGAGCCGTCGCGATCCTCCGACATGCCGCCACGGTTGGCCGACATGAAGGCTTCCAGGTCGGCCTTGCTCTCGGCCGAGATCCAGCGCGCCGTCTCGAACGGCGCCGGCTCGAGATCGATATTCACCGAGTACTCGGCCTCGACGCGCGTCTTCAGTACGTCGAGCTGCAGCTCGCCGACCACGCCCACGATGTTGTCGCCGCCGATCACGCGGCGGAACACCTGTGTCACGCCTTCTTCGGCGAGGTCGTCGAGCGCACGCTTGAGCTGCTTCGACTTCATCGGATCCTCGAGCCGCACGCGACGCAGGATTTCCGGCGCGAAGTTGGGGATGCCGACGATCTTGATCGTCTCGCCCTCGGTGAGCGTGTCGCCGACCCTGAGGACGCCGTGATTGGGTACGCCGATGATGTCACCCGGCCAGGCCTCGTCGACGATCTCGCGCTCGCGCGCAAAGAACAGGATCGGCGAGTTCACCGACAGCGTCTTGCCGGTGCCCATCTGGGTGAGCTTCATGCCGCGGCGGAACTTGCCGCTGCACAGCCGCAGGAAGGCGATGCGGTCGCGGTGGTTGGGGTCCATGTTGGCCTGGACCTTGAACACGAAGCCCGTGACCTTGCCCTCGGTGGGCTCGATGGCGCGCGGCTCGGCGGGCTGCGGCCGCGGCGGCGGCGCCCAGGCGGCGATCGCGTCCAGCAGCTCCTTCACGCCGAAATTGTTGTAGGCCGACCCGAAGAACACCGGCGACAGGTGGCCGGCGCGATACGCCTCCAGGTCGAAGGCCGGATAGCCGGCGCGGACGAGTTCCACTTCCTCGGCGAGGCGCCGGTCCTCGATCTCGTAATTCTCGATCACCTCGCCGATGCGGCTGCGGTCGGCGTTGTCGAACACCAGCATGCGGTTGCGCGCGAGATCGTAGGTGCCCTTGAAGGCCTGGCCGGATCCGGTCGGCCAGGTCATCGGACAGATGTCGAGTGCCAGGGTCGAGGCGATCTCGTCGAGCAGCTCGATCGGATCCTTGGCCTCGCGGTCCATCTTGTTGATGAAGGTGATGATCGGCACGTCGCGCAGGCGGCAGATCTCGAACAGCTTGCGAGTGCGCGCCTCGATGCCCTTGGCGGCGTCGATCACCATCACCGCCGAATCGACGGCAGTCAGCGTCCGGTAGGTGTCTTCGCTGAAGTCCTCATGGCCCGGCGTATCGAGCAGATTGAACACCGCTCCGCCATACTCGAAATGCATCACCGAGGTGGTGACCGAGATGCCGCGCTGCTGCTCGATCTTCATCCAGTCCGAGCGCGCGCGCCGCGCCTCGCCGCGTGCCTTGACCGCGCCCGCGACGTGGATGGCGCCGCCGAACAGCAGCAGCTTCTCGGTCAGGGTCGTCTTGCCGGCGTCGGGATGCGAGATGATCGCGAACGTGCGCCGCAGCCCGGCGGGATGGCCGGCCAGACGGGCGTCGGACGCAATGGAGACGGTGGAATCGGGCACTTTTCGGCGAACCTTCGGGGGTGCGAGGGCGTACCCGAGGGCTTCGATGGCGTCAACTCTCGCTCACCCCGAGATGGGCGGCGCGCACGACTCCCGCAACACGAGATCGACCGGCAGCAGGGCGCGGGATTGCGCCCCGCTCGCCTGACCGCGCAGGCGTTGCAGCAGCAGCTCGGCGCCGGCGCGGCCGATATCGTCGAGGCTCCAGCGCAGAGACGTGATGGCCGGTGAGTGAACGGCAGCGAGATCGGTGTCGCCCACCGACAGGACCGAGAGATCGGCCGGCACCGAGAGGTCGAGCTCCCGCGCCGCCCGCAGCACACCCGCCAGGATGCGGGTGCCGAGCGCGATGATCGCCGTCGGCCGGCTTTCGGCCCGCAACAGCCGCAACGCATCGCCTTGTGCAAAGTCCATCGGCGTCGACTGGATGCAGAGTTGCGCGCCCGCCGGCTCGAGACCCGACTCGGCAAAGGCCTCGCGAAAGCCCGAGATGCGCTCACGGCTCGGACGCATGCGCGCGTCGGCGGTCAGCAATGCGATGTGCCGGTGCCCGAGCCCGATCAGGTAGCGGGTCGCTGCGAGCGCGCCGGCACGGTGATCGACCAGGACGGCCGGCGAAACCGCCTCGCCATCCTCGTGCAGGGGATCACGATCGAGCACGACGACCGGCGTGCCCGCCGAGACGAGGTCGCGCCACATGCCGTCATTGGCGTCGCTGCAGGGGGCGATCAGCATGCCATCGAGGCGGCGGCCCCGGAATTCACCAGCCGCGGCGCGCTCGCGCGTCGCATCGTTGGCGGTGTTCGCGATTATCAGCAGATAGCCCGCCTCGCGCAGACGCGCTTCCGCAGCCTGCACGATGGCGGCGTTGAGCGGATTGGAGACATCCGACACCAGACAGCCGACCAGGCCGCTCGAACGCGTGCGCAGGCTGCGGGCCGCGAAGTCGGGCTGATAGCCGAGCTTCTGGGCGGCGGCGGCGACCTCGCGCGCGATCCTCGGACTGACGTTCTTCCCGCCGTTCAGCGCGCGCGACACCGAACTCAACGAGACGCCCGCGGCGCGCGCCACATCGCGGATCGTCAAGACACTCGACCTGGAAACGTTTTCCTCCCCGATACCACCGTTACTATTGACTCAACCCCATCTGAGCAGCAAGGCTGGTGAAAACGATTTCAAGAAAACGTCAACGACCCAGCATGGGAGGGAAACGATGATCTCATTCAACCGCCGCATCCTTGCGGCCGGTGCCGTGGCGTTCGGCCTGGTGGCCGCCGCGCCGGCGCTGGCCCAGGGAAAGGTTCTGAAATTCGTCCAGGCCGGCAACCTGACGATCCTCGATCCGATCTTTACGACGGCCTACGTCACGCGCGACCACGGCTACATGGTCTACGACACGCTGTTCTCGAGCGACGAGAACAACGTCGTGAAGCCGCAGATGGTCGACAAGTACGAAGTCTCCGCCGACAAGATGCTGTGGACCTTCACGCTGCGTGACGGGCTCGAATGGCATGACGGCAAGCCGGTCACCAGCGAGGACTGCATCGCCTCGATCAAGCGCTGGGCGGCCCGCGATTCGATGGGACAGAAGCTGATGGACTTCGTCGCCGAGATGAAGGCGACGAACGACAAGACCTTCACCATCAAGCTCAAGGAACCGTACGGCCTGGTGCTCGATTCCCTCGGCAAGCCGTCGTCGAACGTGCCCTTCATGATGCCCAAGCGCATTGCCGACACCGATCCGTTCAAGCAGATCGACAGCCAGATCGGCTCGGGGCCGTTCATCTACGTCAACGCCGAGTCCAAGCCCGGCGAGAGGCACGTCTACGTCAAGAATCCGAAATACAAGCCGCGCGCCGAGCCGCCCTCGGGCCTGGCTGGCGGCAAGGTCGTGAAGGTCGACCGGGTCGAGTTCGTCGACATGTCCGACCCGCAGCAGCAGATCAATGCATTGATCGCCGGCGAAATCGACATGATCGAGAACGTACCGCACGATCTCATCCCGATTCTGAAGAAGGACAAGAACGTCCAGACCGTCAACTGGAACCCGCTCGGTCAGCAGTTCATCCTGCGCATGAACCACCTGACCAAGCCGTTCGACAATCCCAAGATCCGCCAGGCCGCGATGCTGTCGATGCGCCAGGAGGACTACCTCAAGGCGACCGTGGGCGAACCGCAATATTACAAGGTCTGCACCGCCGCCTTCGTCTGCGGCACGCCCAACGGCGTCGAGATCAAGGGCGACCTGCTGGTCAAGCCGAACTTCGAGAAGTCCAAGCAGCTCCTGAAGGAGGCCGGCTACGACGGCACGCCCGTCGTGCTGATGCAGTCGACCACCTTGCCCGTGCTGACCAACATGGCGCCGGTAACCAAGTCGCTGCTCGAGCAGGGTGGCTTCAAGGTCGACATGCAGTCGATGGACTGGCAGACCGTGGTGGCGCGCCGCGCCCGGAAGGATCCCGCCGACAAGGGCGGCTGGAGTGCCTTCCACACCTACGCCATCGCCGTCGACATCCTGAACCCGATTTCGGCCAACTGGATGATCGCCGATCCCGACAAGGCGTGGTTCGGCTGGCCGAAGGACCCGGAAATGGAGAAACTGCGCGACGCCTACTCTCGCGAGACCGACCCGGCAAAGAGCAAGGCTCTGGCCTTGGCGGTGCAGAATCGCGCGCTCGACCAGGCGCAGTATGCCTGGCTGGGCATGTGGTTCGGCCCGGGTGCGTCGCGGGCGAACGTCGTCGGCTGGCTGAATGCGCCGGTAGTGGTCCACTGGAACATCGAAAAGAAGTGACGAACGATCCTTCGGCGTACGGGGCGCGGAGCGACATCCGCGCCCCCGACGGCACCCGACTCGCCGTCTATGAATGGGGCCAGCTGGCCGGGCCCGAGGTCCTGCTGATCCATGGCTTCGCGCAATGCCACCTCTGCTTCGAGCCGGCGATCCGGGCCCTCGCCCGGACCTGCCGCGTCGTCGCCTACGACCAGCGCGGTCACGGCGCCTCTGATCAGCCGGCCGATCCGGCCGCATACCAGGGCGACCGGGTCTGGGCCGACGACATTGCCACGGTAATCGAGGCCAGGAAGTTGAAGCGGCCGGTGATCGTCGGCTGGTCGATGGGCGGCCGCGTCACCCGCCAGTATCTGATGGTGCATGGCGATGCCCGCCTCGCCGGCATCAACTTCGTCGCTTCGCAGGTGATCGAGGGCCCGGACGGTCGCGGCCCCTCGGCACCCAAGCCGTGGCCCGAGACGCTGTCACTGGCCGAGGAAATAGAACTCGCCATCGCTTTCATCGACGGCTGCTATGGCCGCAAGCCCGGCGAGACCGAGTTCCGCCGCGCCATTGCCTATAACATGAGGGTGCCGGGCTTCGTGCGTCGCGCCATCGCCGGCTGGTCGACTCCGGCAGCGCCGACGATCGAGGCGATGCGCAAGGTCCGCGTGCCTGTCCGCATCACCCATGGCCGCGACGACGCAGTCGTGCTGCCGCACACAGTCGACAAGCTGATGGCCGAAATCCCGCATGCCACCGTGTCGTGGTTCGAGGGTTGCGGCCACTCGCCCTTTGCCGAGGACGCGCCGCGCTTCAACAAGGAGGCGCTGGCCTTCATCGAGGCTTGCCAGAAGCGTTGAG